>JBBQZR010000018.1:0-85703 GCA_038207515.1 Lysobacterales bacterium
CCCCCTCACCCCAGCCCTCTCCCCCGACGGCGTCGGGGGAGAGGGAGCAATGCGCAGCTGCGTTTCACGCGGCGACATTTGTGACAAATAGCCAGAGCATCTCCAAGCGGCCAGCAACGCCAGACCGCAAGCACCGCCAGATAGCCAAGCACCACAGCCAACCGGTAGCCATCATGACCACGCCTTCGCACGAGCAGACTCCCTCTTTCGGCATCAACGCCACCGTGGCGCAGGCGCCGCGCTTGCTCGACGCAGGCTTCAACCTGACGCTGCGGCCGATGCGGTATGCGCAGTTCTACGACATGTACCGCGATGCGATCCGCAATACCTGGACCGTCGAGGAAGTGGACTTCTCGCTCGACGTCAACGATCTGCGCAACAAGTTCGGTCCGGCCGAGCGGCATCTGATCGAGCGCCTCGTCGCGTTCTTCGCGACCGGCGACTCCATCGTCGCGAACAACCTCGTGCTGAACCTGTACAAGCACATCAACGCGCCCGAAGCGCGCATGTACCTGTCGCGACAGCTCTACGAGGAAGCGCTGCATGTGCAGTTCTACCTCACGCTGCTCGACACTTACCTGCCCGAGCCCGAAGCGCGCGCCAAGGCGTTCGATGCGATCGAGAACATCCCGGCGATCCGCCACAAGGCCGACTTCTGCTTCAAGTGGATGGACTCGATCGGCAAGCTCGATCGCGTCGAGACGCGCGAGCAGCGTCGCCAGTTCCTGCTCAACCTGATCTGCTTCGCCGCCTGCATCGAAGGGCTGTTCTTCTTCGCCGCGTTCGCCTACGTGTATTACTTGCGCTCGCGCGGCCTGCTGCACGGCCTGGCTGCCGGCACCAACTGGGTGTTCCGCGACGAATCGGGTCACATGGCGTTCGCGTTCGAGGTGATCCGCGTGGCGCGCGAGGAGGAACCGGATCTGTTCGACGACGCGCTGCAGGCCGATATCGCGCAGATGCTCGACGAGGCCATCGCCTGTGAGCAGCTGTTTGCCGAGGACGTGCTGTCCGGCGGCGTCGCCGGCCTTTCGCTGCGCGACATGCGTCAGTATCTGGAATACGTCGCCGACCAGCGCCTTGCCCAGCTCGGCATGCCCAAGCGCTACCACGCCCGCAATCCGTTCGCGTTCATGGACCTGCAGGACGTGCAGGAGCTGACCAACTTCTTTGAGCGCCGCGTGTCGTCGTATCAGGTCGGCGTGGAAGGCGAAGTGGCGTTCGACGTCGCGTTCTGAGTGGGACGCGAACGCATGAATACCGTACTCGGCGCGAGCCCCACCGGCGTGACCGAAGCGCGCGTGATCGAGATCGTGTTTCCCGATCACACCAATCACCTGGGCACCTTGTTCGGCGGCCAGGCGCTGGCCTGGATGGACAAGGCCGCATTCGTCGTCGCGACGCGCTACGCGCGCCGCACCGTGGTCACGGCGCGTTCGGAACAAGTGGATTTCCGCCTGCCGGTGAAACAGGGTCAGCTCGTCGAGCTGATCGCGCGTGTCGTCGCGACCGGACGCAGCTCCATGCAGGTCGAGGTCGACCTGATTGCCGAAGACCTGCTGACCGGCGACTCGCGCCTGTGCACGCGTGGCCGCTTCACGATGATTGCGCTCGATGCGCATGGCACGCCGACGGCGGTCGTGCCGCTGCCGGCAGCAGCCCAGACGGACGCTTAGCGTACGTAGCGATGGCGGAGGAGCGAGAGGCGCTGCGCTGGCAGATAGGCGGCGTATTGCAGCACTGATCGGGTCAGCGCCTCGCGGGTGGTTGTCTCGCTGGAGCGGGATTGTTCGGCGCAGCAGCACCCGTCCCCGGCGCGATAGACTAGCGCGATGAATCCCGAACACTCGCCCCTGGGCAAAAGCGTCACCTACGCCGACGAATATTCGCCCGAGCCGCTGTTTCCGATACCGCGCGCGACCCAGCGCGCCGAGCTCGGCCTCGCCGATACGCTGCCGTTCCACGGCGTGGATATCTGGAATGCCTATGAGCTGTCCTGGCTCGACCCGCGCGGCAAACCCGTCGTCGCGCTGGCGGAATTCCGCGTACCGGCGTACTCGCCGAACATCATCGAATCCAAGTCATTCAAGCTGTACGTGAATACGTTTGCACAAAGTCACATGGTCGATACGGATGCCGTGGCGACTCTGCTGCGGCGCGATCTGTCGGCCGCCGCGGGCGCCGAGGTCGACGTCGCGTTGCAGCCGGCCGCATCGTTCGCGCAGGCTGCGCTGCGCGAACTCGAGGGTGACTGCATCGACGGGATCGATGTCGCAATCGACGAATACGCGGCGCCGCGACCGGAGTTTCTGCACACCGACGCGGGCGCCGAGACGGCCGAGACCCTGGTCTCGCACCTGCTCAAGTCCAATTGCCCGGTCACCGGCCAGCCCGACTGGGCCAGTGTGCAGATCCGCTATCGCGGCGCGCGCATCGACCGCGCAGGACTGCTGCGGTATCTGGTCTCGTTCCGTCGCCACAGCGATTTCCACGAGCACTGCGTCGAGCGCATCTTTCGTGACGTGAGCGAGCGCTGCGCACCGCGCGAACTCGCCGTCTACGCGCGCTATACGCGGCGCGGCGGCCTCGACATCAATCCGTTCCGCAGCAATCGCGCCGGCGACGTGCCGGGCAATCCGCGCGGCGCGCGGCAATAGGGAGTAACCCGTGCACCCATCGGCAACACAGCAGCAGCGGATTACGCGCCGCGAGCATTCGGGCTTCGGCATCGCCGCGTTCGTCATCGCGCTGGTCACGATGCTGTCGGCGATGGTCGCCACACCGCTTGCTCTCGTGCTGCAGGCGCTGTCCCCGCGGCCGCTCGACCCGACGACGGACGCGGGCAAGCTGATCTTCGGCGCGATCGCGGTACTGGTCGCGTTTGACCTGGTCGCCACGGGACTCGCGGTCGCGGCGCTGCGTCAGGACGGTCGCTCGCGCGTGTTTCCGATGATCGCGTTCGTCATCGTCGGGCTGACCGTCGTCGCCATCGGTATCGTGGTCTTTCTGGTGTCCCTCGCGTACTAGCGGCCTGTAACTATCGAATCGCCAGTGACCGGCTCGTTCTGGCCGCGCCGGACTTGCTTCTCATTCGGCCTGTAGCTGCGCTGCAACTTTCCAGGCCAGCGCGCGGCCGCTATCGTCCGATGCTCCGCCACCCGTTGCGAGCGCGTCATGCAGATCAAGCTCACCAGTCTCCTGGTCGACGACCAGGCCAAGGCCCACGACTTCTATACCCGCATCGTCGGTTTCGTCACGCACCATGACATTCCGATGGGCGAATACCGCTGGCTCACGGTGACCTCGCCCGAAGGCATCGACGGTGTTGAACTCGTGCTCGAACCGATGGCCTTCGCGCCGGCGCGTGTCTATCAGAAGGCACTGTTCGACGCGGGCATCCCGGCGACCGCATTCATGACGGCGAACATCGTCGCCGAGACCGCGCGGCTCAAGGCCGCCGGCGTCGTGTTCCGCGGCGAGCCGGTGAATGGCGGGACGGTCCTGTTCGTCATGTTCGAAGACACCTGCGGCAACCTGATCAATCTCGTCGAGCCGCTGGCATAGCCGCGCGAACGCGGCCGGCGGGCGTTCCGGAGGCGGCGTCGTGCTGAAGATACTGTTCGTCTGTGCGCAGAATCGGTTGCGCAGTCCGACCGCCGAGCAGGTGTTCGCGCACTGGCCCGGCGTTGAAACCGCGTCGGCCGGCATCAATCGGGATGCCGGTGTCCCGGTCTCGCCAGAACTGCTGGCGTGGGCGGATCTGGTCTTCGTCATGGAGCGACGTCAGCGCAGCAAGCTGAGTCAGAAGTTCCGTCCGCAGCTGCGCGGCAAGCGCATCATCTGCCTCGATATCCCCGATGACTTCGAGTACATGGACGAGGGCCTGGTCCGCTTGCTGAGAGCTCGCGTGCCGCGCTATCTGCCGGCGCCTGGGATCGCTGAACCGGATGTTCGCGCGAGCAAGGACCTGCGCGACGAGCCATGACCGGCTCCGGCCGGTCGCTGTTCAAGCGGGCAGGCGATCATGTCGGCGCAGACCGGCGGACGGCGATCGGGTCGACGCCGGCTCGTTGGCCATCGCACAGGCGCGGTTCAGTACGTTGCGATCCAGGCGCCGCGTGGCGGCAGCACGATCGAGCCGGCGTCCTGCGCCGCTGCTGCGGATTCGTACACGATTGCTGTCGTCGGCGGTAGTGGAAAAGCGACGCGCTGCGGCGTGTCGCCTAGGTTGAAGGCGACAAGCAGGCGCTGCGCTTCGCTGCCGCGCTCGAACGCGAGTACCGGCTCCGGCGTATCGAGAAAGCGGATCGTGCCGACGCATAGCGCCGGCTGTTCGCTGCGCCAGCGCAGGAACTTCCGGAAGCGCTGCAGGACCGATCCGTCCTGCTGCTGCCGCGCAACCGACAGCGGGGCGTGCGCCGCGGCGATGGGCAGCCAGGCCTCGGCGGTGCTGAAACCACCGCCGTCGTCGTCCCACGGCATCGGCGTGCGGCAGCCGTCGCGTCCCTTGAAATCCGGCCAAAACGCGATCCCGTAAGGATCGCGTATCGCCTCGAACGGGATTTCCGCTTCGGGCAGGCCGAGCTCCTCGCCCTGGTAGATGCAAACCGATCCGCGCAGGCAGCACACCAGTATCAGCAGCTGGATCGCCAGCTCGGGTGACGGATTCCGGCCGCCCCAGCGCGTGACCACACGCTGCACGTCATGGTTGGACAGCGACCAGCAGGGCCAGCCGCCGGTCATCTGCGCCTCGAGTTGTTCGACGGTGTCGCGTATGTGACGGGCCGAGCATTCGTCACCGAGCAGTTCGAAGCTGTAGCCCATGTGCAGGCGGCCGGGCCGGGTGTATTCGGCCGTGGTCCCAAGCGAATCCTCGGCGGAGATTTCGCCGAGTGAAACGGCGCCGGGATAGCGATCCATGAGTGCACGCAAGTGTTCGAGGAAGCGGAGGTTCTCGGGCTGCGTGTTGTTGTAGTGATGGAACTGGAATGCGTAGGGATTGTCGGGCGTGAACCCGCGGCCGACGCGCAGTTCCGCGGGCTTGGGCGGGTTGTCGCGCAGTTGCGCATCGTGGAAACAGAAATTGATCGCGTCCAGGCGCAGGCCGTCGACGCCACGGTCCAGCCAGAACTGGACGTTGTCCCGCACCGCCTGCTGCACCTCGGGATGGTGGAAATTCAGATCGGGCTGGCTCGCGAGGAAATTGTGCAGGTAGTACTGACGCCGGCGTGGTTCCCACTGCCAGGCGACGCCGCCGAAGATCGACAGCCAGTTGTTCGGCGGCGTGCCGTCCTCGCGCGGATCGGCCCATACGTACCAGTCGGCCTTGGGGTTGTCGCGGTCTTCGCGGCTTTCCTTGAACCAGTCGTGCTCGATGGAGGTGTGGCTCAGGACCTGGTCGATCATGACCTTGAGGCCGAGCTCGTGGGCGCGCGCGAGTACGCGGTCGAAGTCTTCCAGGGTGCCGAACAGCGGATCGACCGCGCGGTAATCGGCGATGTCATAGCCGAAGTCGTGCATGGGCGACTTGAAGAACGGCGAGATCCAGATCGCATCGACGCCAAGGTCCGCGATATAAGGCAGCCGCATCAGCAGGCCCGGCAGGTCGCCGACGCCGTCGCCGTTCGCATCCTGAAAGCTGCGCGGATAGACCTGGTAGATGATGGCGCCGCGCCACCACGGTGATCGACTCATGTTCGCGCGTCCGTTGACGTGGCTGCCCGCCGTGCGGGTTCGGGGCGCAGCATAGCGGCGCCGCGCGCCGCTGCCGCGGCGACTGCAATCGTATTCATACGCGGGGTTGCGTCGGCGCATGCGTGCCGTGGATAAGGAAATTCACGCGCGTGTGGATATTTCCTGGCGCGGTGCGGCATGCGTCGAAGTGCCGCGATCACAGCGATTACGCGTGCCTGTGCGCCGTGTCATTCGTCGCCGCGCGCCGTTCTTATGTTGCGAATGCACATGAATCCGCCGGCACCGACAGGCGACTGTCGTGCGGAGTCCGCGGCAATGAATACGTATGCAATGGCATGGGCGTGGCCGCACAAGCGCCTTACGATCCGCCGCCATCGTTGCATTACGCGCGGCGCATCGGCGCCGATCCGGGAGGGGATATGCGTTTGAACAAGAATCTGTTGACCCTGGCGTTGCTGGCCGCGCTGCATGGCGGCGTCGTGTTTGCCGGAACGCCGGCCGAGATCGAACCGGCCGAAACGGCCGCCGATAGCGGCGACGCCGGCAGTACCGTGCTCGAAAGCGTCAATGTCACCGCGAACCGCCGCGTGCAGAGCATCCAGGAGTACGCCGGTACGATTCAGAGCTTCAGCGGTGATCTGATCGAGAAGCTCGGCATCAATACCGATTTCACGAACCTGCAGACCGCCGTGCCGGGCCTGCAGATCACGCGCCAGGAAGGCAAGTACGAGATCTTCCTTCGCGGCATCGGCGCGGCGGATTCGGACTTCTCGTCGGACCCGTCGGTGGCGACGTACTACAACGGCATCTACCTGCCGCGGCCGCGCTCGATCGGTCCGATGTTCTTCGATGTCGAGCGCATCGAGGTGAACAAGGGGCCGCAAGGTACTGTGCGCGGACGCAACGCCACCGGCGGTGCGATCAACATCATCCCGAACGCGCCCGAGCTCGGCGCGTTCAACGGGAACGTCAAGATAGGCTTCGGCGACTACGACGCACGCACGCAGGAAGGCGTCATCAACATCCCGCTCGGCGAGACCGCGGCGCTGCGTGCGGCGCTGTTCTCCGAGCGGCACGACTCGTACTACACCAACGCGTATCCCGCGAGCTTCGAGCCGCCCGGCGCGGTGGACAACCAGGCCGCGCGGGTTTCGCTGCTGTGGCAGCCGAACGAGCAGTTCAGCGCGAACGTCATGATCGACCGCGTCGCCGAGGAAGGCACCGGCGATCCCGGCGTGTTTGCGAACCGCGCGCTCGCCGCCGGCTACGATATCGACGACATCGACGATCCGTACAAGCAGTACTTCCGCACCCAGGGCCAGACCGACAACGACATCAAGGGCATCGCCGCGACGATGACCTACGATTTCGGCGCGTTCGCGGTCGAATACAACGGCTCCTACCGCCAATACGATTTTTACAACCGCAATGCCTCGCGCGAATGGCAGCTCGGCTTCGAATATCCGGGCACCGCGGTCGAGGCCTACCACAACCCCGAACGCCTGCTCTGGAACGACACCTTCTTCCAGGCCGAAAAGTCCAGTTCCACGATCAACGAGCTGCGTTTCCACGGCGAGACCGATCGCTTGATCTGGTCGGCCGGCGGCTTTTTCTTCGGCGAGAAATACGACTATCTGTCGTGGGACGTCGGCAACGGCTATTTCGGCGATTGCGACTGGTGGCAGCCCGGCACTATCTGCGGCTGGCAGGATGGCCTTGGCGGCGAGAACCGCGGCGACGATTCCAAAGTGCGATCCAATGCGGCGTACGCGGATTTCAGCTTCAAGGTCAACGACGCCTTCCGGCTCATCGGCGGACTGCGCTTCACCGACGACAAGAAGACCGCACGCGAGTCGAACATGAAGTACCAGTTCGTCATTCCCGAGGCGCTGTTCGCCGATTTCGGCCTCGATCCAAACACGCTGACGAATCCGTACACGACCGGGCTGATCCTCGGCTCCAGCGGTTTCGTGCTGCAAAGCCCGGGCGGGCGCACGCTGAGCAATCCGCGCATCTGCAACGGCTTTGATCCGGCCACGATCACCTGCAACGGCGGCACCGACAATTCGGTCGACTACTTCATCGACGGCATACAGAGCTTCGGCTACCAGGACAACTGGGACGAGTTCCTACGCCGCTACCGCGACCAGATCGACGTGATCATCCGTTCCGATTATCCGGGCGGCAAGAGCACGAATGTGTACAAGGACAACTACGTCGACTGGCGCGCCGGCATGGAATACGACCTGGCCGAACGCTCCATGCTCTACGCGACCGTGTCCACCGGGACGCGCTCGGGTGGCATCAACCGGCCGCTGATCCTGAGCAACGGCACCGTACTCGCACGCACCTGGAAGCCGGAAGAGCTGATGTCCTACGAGGTCGGCATCAAGAACGACCTGCGCTGGGGCGACGTGCCGGTGCGGCTCAACGGTACGCTGTTCTACTACGACTACCAGAACAAGGTGGTGCAGAACCTGATCGCGATACCAGCGCCGACGCCGACGAATCCGGCCGCGACGGTGCTGCAGGTCTTCAGCGACAACGCGGCGAACGCCGAAGTGCGCGGACTCGAATTCGAAGCGGGACTGCGCTGGAGCAACGGGCTGGACCTGGGCCTCAACTACAACTTCGTCGACTCGAAGTTCAAGAATGCGTTCATCCTCGACACGCGCGGCAACAACCTCATCGTGCCGATCGGCGGCAACCAGCTGCCGAACACCTCCAAGCACAATCTCAACCTGCAGCTGAGCCAGACCATCGACCTCGACTGGGGCGCGGTGCGCGCGTTCGACTGGACCGTGAACATGCTGTATCGCTCCGACTTCTATCTCACCGCGTTCAATAACCGGGGTTTCGGCCGCGATGCCGCCGGCAACGTGGTCGAGATCCCGCTCGCGCAGATGACGGTCAACAACGGCTCGAATCCGGCCCAGGTCGGTCCGCCCGCCAACGGCCTCGCGCTGCAGGACAAGGTCGACGGCTTCAGCGTCTTCAACGTATCCGCCGGACTCACGCTCGGCGCGCAGGACCAGTTCCGCCTGTCGGGCTACATCTCCAACGTCACCGACAAGGCGTATTCCGGCAAGGGCTTCATCAACGACTCGGTCAATCTGCGCTATCTCAACAACCCGCGCACGTACGGGCTACAGTTTGCGGCGAAGTTCTGAAAACCGCCGCCGGGATTTGCCGATGACGTACTGTCACGAAGGTCTGCACGGCGCCCTCTCCTCCGAACGTCGTTCGGGGGAGAGGGCCGCGATGGCGGCCGACACGCAGGCGGCCGTCGCGTGACCGCGTCCGTGACGACGCCGCGACAGCGCTCTCCGCTGTCCTTCTGGCAGATCTGGAACCTCTGCTTCGGCTTCCTCGGCATCCAGTTCGGCTTCGCGCTGCAGACCGCGAACGTCAGCCGCATCTTCCAGACCCTGGGTGCCTCGCTCGACGCGGTGCCGCTGCTGTGGATCGCCGCACCGTTGACCGGCCTGCTCGTGCAGCCCGTCGTCGGCTACTGGTCGGATCGCACCTGGACGCGCCTGGGCCGGCGCCGTCCCTATTTCCTCGTCGGCGCGGTACTGGCCTCGCTCGCGCTGGTGGCGATGCCGCTGTCGCCGACGTTGTGGATTGCCGCGGGCCTGCTCTGGGTCCTCGATGCCTCGATCAACATCGCGATGGAGCCATTCCGTGCCTTCGTCGGCGATCAGTTGCCGAGCGCGCAGCGTGCGCGCGGCTATGCGCTGCAGAGTTTTTTCATTGGCCTTGGCGCCGTGGTCGCGAGCGCGTTGCCGTGGTTGCTGACCCAGGCCGGTGTCGCGAACACGGCGGCGCCGGGTGCCGTGCCGGATGTGGTGCGCTACGCGTTCTACGCGGGCGGTGCCGTGCTGTTGCTGACGGTCGGCTGGACCGTGCTGCGCACCCGTGAACGGCCGCCGGAGGAACTCGTCGCCACCGATACGGCGGTGGTCGAAGCCGTACCTGCGCTGCCGTTGACGCGGTTGCGGCGCAACGGAGCGATCTGGCTCGTCCTGGGCGTGCTCGGCGGCATTGCCGTCGCGCGATATGCGCTGGACCGGCAGCTGTATCTGTTGACGGGCGGCCTCGCTGTCGTCGGCCTGACCCAGCTCATCTTCGCGGGACGTCCGGTACGCGGCATGTTCGGCCAGATCCTGGCCGACATGAACCAGATGCCCGCGGCAATGCGCCAGCTGGCCGTGGTGCAATTCTTCTCGTGGTTTGCATTGTTTTCAATGTGGATTTTCATGACGCCGGCCGTGGCGCAGCAGCATTTCGGCGCGCGCGATGTGCAGTCGGCAGCCTACAACAGCGGCGCGGACTGGGTCGGCGTGCTGTTCGCGGCCTACAACGGCTTTGCCATGCTGGCGGCGCTGGTCATAGCCCCACTGGCACGGCGCTACGGCCTGCGCGCGACGCACATGCTCAACCTCGGGCTCGGCGCGGTGGGCCTGGTCGGCGTTGGCCTGCTGCGCGATCCGCACTGGCTGCTGGTCTGCATGATCGGCGTCGGCTGCGCCTGGGCATCGATACTCTCGCTGCCTTACGCGTTGCTTGCAGACAGCCTGCCGGCGCGCAAGATGGGCGTCTACATGGGCATCTTCAACATCTTCATCGTGCTGCCGCAGCTGGTGGCGGCAACGGTGCTGGGATTCGTGCTGAATACGTTCTTCGGCGGCGATCCGGTGCAGGCATTGAATCTTGGTGGCGCCAGTCTGGTGCTGGCGGCGGTGTGCATGCTGCGGGTGCGGAGCGCGGGTCCTACGGCGGTAGCGTTGTGAAGCGGTGCCGCGAGTCGGCGCGATGGCGCACCGCGCTGCGCGTGTCGCACCCTGCGTCCGCCGCCCGGTTCGTCGCCGCGGTCGCTGCCTGCGTGGTGCTCGGTGGCTGCGCGTCGCGCGGCGTGTCGCGGGAGTACTACGGCACGACGGAACCGTTCGCGGCGGAGGCGGTGTATTTCGTCGTCACCGATCGCTTCGTCAACGGCGATACCGGCAACGACCAGCGCGAGCAGGCGGCCGGCCGCTGGCATAGCTTCGACCGGCCGATTGCAGGACCCGACGGCGAGAGCGACAACATCGGCTACCTCGGCGGGGATTTCCGCGGCGTGCTCGATAACGCGGAGTATCTGCGCGATCTCGGCTTCTCCGCGGTCTGGATCACACCCATCGTGGACAATCCCGACGAGGCCTTCAGCGGCGGCGATGCGCCAAGCTGGGGCAGCCAGTGGACCGACCAGGGCAAGACCGGCTACCACGGCTACTGGGGCGTGAATTTCTATCGACTCGACGAACACCTGCCGAGCCCCGGCCTCGACTTCGCCGGCTTCACGCGCGCCATGCACGCGCACGGGCTCAAGGTAGTGCTCGATATCGTCGCGAACCACGGCTCGCCGGCGTTCGGCATGGATCCGCCGCAGCCGAAGTTCGGCCGCGTCTACGGCGCCGACGGCACGCTGCTCGCGGATCACCAGAATCTCGCACCGGCCCAGCTCGATCCCGTGCACGAGCCACTGCACCGCTTCTACAAGCGCGAGGTCGAACTGGCCCAGCTGTCCAACTTCGACGAGACTTCGCCCGAGGTCATGGACTATCTCGTCGGCGGCTACCTGCAGTGGATAGCGCAGGGCGCCGACGCATTCCGCATCGATACCGTGAGCCTGATGCCGCCGACGTTCTGGAAGGCCTTCGGCGAACGCATCCGCGCCAGGCATCCCGGCTATTTTCTTTTCGGCGAGGCGTTCAACTACGATCCGGCGGTCATCGCGCAATACACCCTGCCCGATGGCGGCGGCATGTCGGTGCTGGATTTCCCGCTCAAGCAGGGCCTGGCCACGGTGTTCGGGAAAGCCGGCGGCGACTACGCGGCCCTCGCGCAACCGCTGTTCCTCGACGGTGGCCCGTACCGCAATCCGTACGAGCTCATGACGTTTTACGACAACCATGACATGGCGCGGCTGGACGCCGACGACGCTGGCTTCATCGATGCGCACAATTTCCTTTTTACGGCGCGCGGCATTCCGGTGGTCTATTACGGTTCGGAGATCGGCTTCATGCGCGGCCGCGCCGAACACGCGGGCAACCGCAACTATTTCGGCCAGGAACGCATAACCGCGGCGAAGTCGTCGGCCATCTACCAGAACCTGCGCCGCATCGCGCGCATCCGGGCCGCATCGCCGGCGCTGCAGAAAGGCCTGCAGCTGAACCTGGAGCTGTCCGGCGATCGCGCCGCGTTCTACCGCGTCTACCAGCGCGGCGATGCGCAGCAGATCGCGCTGGTGCTGCTGAACAAGGGCGATGCCGCACAGGCGTTCCGGATCACTGAGCCGCTGCAGGCCGGCACCTGGCGTTCAGCGGTCGACGGCAGCGAGCAGCGCATCGGACCGCAGGGCATGTTGCGCGCGGAGGTGCCGGCGCATGGTGTGGAGGTCTGGCTGCTCGATGCGCCCGTCAGCGACGCGCGATTGCGGTTCAGGCTGGACTCGCTGGGGCGGGAGGCGCGCCGCACGATCGGCGAATGACCAGTGTCGCCGGCAGCATGCGGCTTTCCACGGTTTCGCCGCGGATCTGCTGCAACAGGCTGGCGACCAGCAGCTCGCCGGCGCGCTTGGTGTCCTGCAGCACCGTCGTCAGCGGCGGCGCGGCGAAACGCGCCATCGGGATATCGTCGAAGCCGATCACGGCAACGTCGTGCGGCGTGCGCAGGCCGCGTTCGGCCAGTGCGCGCAGCGCGCCGATCGCGAGCAGGTCGCTGGCGGCGAAGATCGCGTCGATCGCGACATCGCGTGCGAGTAGGGCCTGCGTCGCGGCATGGCCAACGAGTTCGGTGGAATCGCCGGCGTCGGCCTGCAACTGCGGATCCACATCGATTCCAGCGGCGCGCAGCGCCGCACAGTGGCCCGCGTAGCGCTCGAAGAATTCGGGGCAGTGCGGCGACGCGGTGCCGACGAACGCGATGCGGCGCCGGCCCAGCGCGAGCAGGTGCGCGGTCGCGGCCTCGCCGCCCTGACGGTTGTCGCAGCCGATCGATACGCCGGGCTGCCCCTCGACAACCGCGCCCCAGCGCACGAAATGCGTTCCCTGCTGCACCAGCCGTTCAAGGCGTCCGCGCGACACGAGATAGTCGCCGTAGCCGAGCAGGATCAGCCCGTCGGCCTTGTGGCTGTCCTGATAATCCGCATGCCAGTCGTCGGACAGCTGCTGGAACGAGACCAGCAGGTCATAGCCCAGCCGCGCGGCGGCGCGGGTGATCGACCCGAGCATGGAGAGGAAGAACGGATTGATCAGCGAGTCGTCGGCGGTCGGATCTTCGAACAGCAGCAGCGCCACGGTGGCGGAACTCTGCCGGCGCAGGCTCGAGGCGTGCTTGTCGACCGTGTAGTGGAGTTCCTTCGCCACCGCCTGCACGCGCCGGCGCGTTTCCTCGTTGACCAGCGGGCTGCCGCGCAGCGCGCGCGACACCGTCGCCTGCGATACGCCGGCGCGGTAGGCGATGTCGAACGACGTGGGTTTCGATTTCATCCGGCCGATGATCGCATGGGCCGCGCGCGCCGCGGCGCGAACGGTTGTCCGGATAACTTCCGCTCCCGCGACAAGGGCATAAGCGTCCTTTTTTGTCGTATAAGTCCGTCATCGCGCCTGTATGCGTCAAAAGAATCGGCGCTATTTGACACCTCTTCGACGCGCCGCATAGCGTCGGATCAATGACGCAGCGCACCAACCACCGCCAGATCGCCCGCACCGAGCAGCCGCTCGTGCCGGCCTTCCTGCGCGTGGTCGAGCCGCGAATTTCGCTCGTACTCGTACTCGTACTTCTTATTACCACCGGAGGTGCGGGTTAGGGCGCGCGTCGATAGAACACCACGACACGAACACTAAAAGAACCCCGCACCCGGCAACGAGTGCGGGGTTTTTTATTGCCCTGGCCTGGCCGGCAGGCTGTTGAAAACGGCCTGCCGGGGCGATCCATGGATGGATCGCACGGGGATCAATCGCGGATGCGATTGGTTCCCGGTGAACGTGGGCAAGCTCCGCTTGCACCGTTCGATTGAAAAAAGGGCAAAAGCCCTTTTTCAACAACCGGAATGAAGCAGCCATGACACCGACAGATTCCAACGTAGCCAACATCACTCCCGCCCCGCGCGAACGCGTACGCGTGTTCGACACCACGCTGCGCGACGGCGAGCAGGCGCCGGGCTTTTCCATGACGCGAGCGCAGAAGCTGCGCATCGCCCATGCGCTCGCCGAGCTTGGCGTCGACATCATCGAGGCGGGCTTTCCGCAGGCTTCCGACGGCGACTTCGCCTCGGTGCAGGCGATCGCCCACGAAGTCCGCAGCGCGGCGATTTGCGCGCTCGCGCGCTGCCAGCGCGGCGATATCGAGACCGCGGCGCGCGCGCTGGAACCGGCCGCGCACGGACGCATCCATGTGTTCATCGCGACCAGCCCGCTGCATCGCGAGCACAAGCTCGGCATGAGCCGCGCACAGGTCATCGATGCCGCCGTTGCCGGCGTGCGCCGCGCGGTGGAACTGTGCAGCGATGTGGAATTTTCCGCAGAAGACGCGATGCGCACGGAACCGGACTACCTGGCCGAGGTGTTCAGCGCCGTCGTCGAGGCCGGCGCGACGACGCTGAACGTGCCCGACACGGTTGGCTACATCACGCCGGCGGAAATGTTCGAGCGCATCGGCTACCTGCGCAAGAACGTGCGCGGTGTGGAGCGCGCGGTGCTGTCGGTGCATTGCCACGACGACCTGGGCATGGCCGTGGCGAACAGTCTCGCTGCGGTGTCGGCCGGCGCACGCCAGGTCGAATGCACCCTGACCGGCATCGGCGAGCGCGCCGGCAACGCGGCGCTGGAAGAGATCGCGATGGCGCTGAAGACGCGCGCGGAGCTGTTCGGCGTGGAAACCGGCCTGCGCACGCCGCGCCTGTATCCCACGGCGCGCCTGCTCGCGCAGATCACCGGCCACGCGATCCCGCGCAACAAGTCCGTCGTTGGCGACAACGCGTTCGCGCATGAATCTGGCATCCACCAGCACGGCATGCTCAAGCATCGCGGCACCTACGAAATCATGCGCCCGGAAGACGTCGGGTTCGCACGCTCGCAGCTGGTGCTGGGCAAGCACAGCGGCCGGCATGCACTGCGCGAACGCCTGGCGGCGCTGGGCCACACGCCGGACGAGGCGGAGCTCGAGCAGATCTTCACCCGCTTCAAGACCCTGGCCGACAAGAAGCGCGAAGTGTTCGACAGCGATCTCGAAGCACTCGCGCTGGGCCGTGACGCCGAGGCGCTCGGACCGTGGCGCATCGTGCATCTGCACGCGGCCTCGCACCTGGGCGGCAGCGCGTCGGCTTCGGTGCGGCTGCAGCACGAAGACGGCAGCCAGTCCAGCGAAGCGGCGATCGGCGACGGCCCGGTCGACGCGACCTTGCGCGCGATCGGCCGTGCCGTACGCCAGGACTTCGAGCTGACCGATTTCCAGATCCGCGCGCTGTCCGAAGGCGGCGACGCCCAGGGCCAGGCGACGCTCGGCGTGCGCCATGCCGGCCGTGAACTGCGCGGCCGCGGCGTCTCCACCGACATCGTCGAGGCGGCTGCGCTCGCGGCGTTGGAAATCGTCAATCGCATCGAACGCAGCAAACCCGATACGGCCGCGCACGCGGCCGCGAACCACGCCTGAGGACACCGAATGAAGACGCCCGCTTACATCTGGCACAACGGCCGCATCAAACCCTGGCAGGACGCCAGCGTCAGCGTCGGCGCGCACGCGCTGCACTACGGTTCGTCGGTATTCGAAGGCGAGCGCGTCTACGCGACGCCGCAGGGGCCGATGTTCTTCCGCCTGCGCGACCACACTGAGCGGCTGTTCCATTCCGCGCGCGTCTACGACCTCGACATCGCCTACAGCGCCGACGAGATCGACCGGGCCTGCGCCGAGGTGATGCTCGCGAACAAGCTCGGCAGCGCCTACCTGCGGCCCATCGTCTACCGCTCGGGCTTCACCTTCAGCCTCGCGCCGCCGCTGGATACCGCGGTCGACGTCGCGGTGATCGCTATCGAGTGGGGCAGCATGCACGGCGCCGCGGCGCTGGAGAACGGTGTCGACGTCTGCGTCAGTTCCTGGAACCGCGCCGCGCCGAACACGTATCCCAGCGGCGCCAAGGCCGGCGGCAATTACCTCAACAGCCAGCTGATCGCGCGCGAAGCGGTCAACGGCGGCTTCGTCGAAGGCATCGCGCTCGCGCCCGGCGGACTGCTCAGCGAAGGTGCCGGCGAAAATCTGTTCATTGTACGCAATGGCAAGATCTATACCCCGCCGGCCGGCGCCAGCATCCTCTGCGGCATCACGCGCGACACGGTGATGACGCTCGCGCAGGAGCTGGGCTACGCGGTGCACGAACAGCCAATGCCGCGCGAAATGCTGTATTTCGCCGACGAAGTGTTCATGACCGGCACGGCGGCGGAGATCACGCCGGTGCGTTCGGTCGATCGCAAGCCGGTAGGCACGGGCAAGCCGGGTCCGGTGACGAAAGCGCTGCAGCGGGCGTTCTTCGGCCTGTTCGACGGCAGCACCGAAGACCACTGGGGCTGGCTCACGCCGGTGCACTCCCGCGCCTATGCGCAGGAGGCCGCGTGATGGCCGCGCGCACGCTGTTCGACAAGCTGTGGGACGCGCATATCGTCAAAGCGCCGACGCCGGCCACGCCGGGCATTCTTTACGTCGACCTGCACCTGATCCATGAAGTGACCTCGCCGCAGGCGTTCGCCGAACTGCGCGCACGCGGACTGAGCGTGCGCTGCCCCGAACGCACGCTCGCGACGCTGGATCATTCGACGCCGACCGCGCCGTTCGACGATCTCGGCCAGCCGGTCTACGCGAGCGAGGACGCGGCCGCCCAGGTCGGCGAGCTGGAAAAGAACTGCGCCCAGTTCGGCATCCGCCTGAACGGCTGGAGCAGCGAACACCGCGGCATCGTGCATGTGATCGGCCCGGAACTCGGCGCGACCCAGCCCGGCATGACCATCGTCTGCGGCGACAGCCACACCTCGACCCACGGCGCGTTCGGCGCGCTGGCCTTCGGCATCGGCACGACCGAGGTCGGCCACGTGCTCGCGACGCAGTGCCTGCTGCAGCAAAAGCCGAAGACGCTTGCGATCGAGGTCGACGGCGCCCTGCCGGCCGGCTGCAGCGCGAAGGATCTCGTGCTGCACCTCATCGGCCAGATCGGCGTCAACGGCGGCACCGGCCACGTCATCGAATACCGCGGCCGCGCGATCCGCGCACTGTCGATGGAGCAGCGCATGACCGTGTGCAACATGGCCATCGAAGCCGGTGCGCGCGCCGGCCTGATCGCGCCGGACGAGGTCACCTACGAGTATCTGAGCGGCCGTCCCTATGCGCCGCAGGGCGAGGACTGGGACAAGGCCGTCGCGTACTGGAACACGCTCGCGAGCGATGCCGACGCGCGCTACGACCGCACGGTGCACATCGACGCGACGCGCGTGCGCCCGACCGTCACCTACGGCACGCACCCGGGCATGGTCGTCGCGCTCGAGGCCAACGTGCCGATGCCGGCGACGCTGCAGGAACGCCGCGCGCTCGACTACATGCGCGTCGAAGCGGGCAAGCCGCTGGCCGGCATGGCCGTCGACGTGGTCTTCGTCGGCAGCTGCACCAATTCGCGCCTGAGCGACCTGCGCGATGCGGCCGACGTGCTGCGCGGACGCAAGCTCGCCTCGCGCGTGCGCATGCTCGTCGTGCCCGGTTCGCTCGCGATCAAGCGCGAAGCCGAGCGCGAAGGGCTGGACCAGGTGTTCCGCGCCGCCGGCGCGGAATGGCGCGAACCGGGTTGCTCGATGTGCATCGCGATGAACGGCGATCTGGCTCAGCCGGGCCAACTCGTCGTCAGCACATCCAACCGCAATTTCGAAGGCCGCCAGGGACCGGGCGCACGCACCGTGCTCGCGAGCCCCGCCGTCGCCGCCGCGTCCGCCGTCGCCGGCTGCATCGCCGATCCGCAATCCCTGCTGCAGGAACAGGCTGCATGAACATGTCGACAAACCGTCCGATCACGCACATCCGTTCGCGCACCGCGGTGCTCGCGCACGAGAACATCGATACCGACCGCATCATCCCGGCGCGGTTTCTGACGACGACGCAGCGCGACGGCCTCGGCCGCTACGCCTTCAACGACTGGCGCTACGCCGCCGACGGCACGCCGAATCCCGCGTTCGAGCTCAACCAGAGCGCCGCGCGCGGCTGCGAGATCCTCGTCGCGGGACGCAACTTCGGCTGCGGTTCCTCGCGCGAGCACGCGCCCTGGGCGCTGCTCGATTTCGGCCTGCGCGCGGTGCTCAGTTCCGAAATCGCCGACATCTTCCGCAACAATGCGCTGAAGAACGGCCTGCTCGCGGTCGTGCTCAGCGAATCGGAACACCGCTATCTGCTCGCGCATCCGGGCATCGAACTCGCGATCGATGTCGCCGCGCAGACCATCGAGCTGCCAGACGGCGGCCGCTTCAGCTTCCCGCTCGATGCGTTCGCCAAGCATTGCCTGCTGGCCGGTGTCGACCAGCTCGGCTTCCTGCTCGCGCACAACGACGCGATCGAGGACTTCGAGCGCCTGCGCGGAGAAGCCGCATGAAGGCGCGCATCGCCGTGCTGCCGGGCGACGGCATCGGTCCGGAAGTCACCGCCGCTGCGGTCAGCGTGCTGCGTCACGTCGCCGCGCGCCATGGCCATGAATTCGAGTTCAGCGAACACGCGATCGGCGGCTGCGCGATCGACGCGCACGGCGATCCGCTGCCGGCCGAGACGCTGATCGTTTGCAAGCAGGCCGACGCCGTGCTGCTCGGCGCGGTCGGCGGACCGCAGTGGTCCGATCCCAAGGCCAAGCTGCGGCCGGAACAGGGCCTGCTGCGCTTGCGTGCCGAACTCGGCGTGTTCGCGAACCTGCGCCCCGTGCGCGTGCATCCGCGCCTGGCCGAGCTGTCGCCGCTGAAGAACGAGCGCCTCAGCGGCGTCGATCTGCTGTTCGTGCGCGAACTCACCGGCGGCGCGTATTTCGGCGCGAAGACGCGCACGCACGATACGGCGACCGACGAGACGCGCTACACCACGGCGGAGATCGAGCGCGTGCTGCGCCGCGCGTTCCAGCTCGCCCGCACGCGCAGCCGCCGCGTCACTTCGGTCGACAAGGCCAATGTGCTGGAAACCTCGCGCCTGTGGCGCGAAACCACGCAGCGCGTCGCGCATGAATTTCCCGATGTCGCGCTGGAACACCAGCTCGTCGATTCCATGGCGATGCTGCTGCTGACGCGGCCCGCCGCGTACGACGTCATCGTCACCGAGAATCTGTTCGGCGACATCCTGACCGACGAAGCAGCCGCGCTGGCCGGCTCGCTGGGACTGCTGCCGTCGGCCTCGCTGGGTGAAGGCACGCGCGGCCTGTACGAACCGATCCACGGCTCCGCCCCCGACATCGCCGGCCGCGGCATCGCCAATCCGCTCGGCGCGATCCTGTCGGCCGCACTGCTGCTGCGCCATTCGCTGGGGCTGGACGCCGGGGCCGCGACGATCGAGCACGCCGTCGATCGCGTGATCGAGGCCGGCGTGCTCACGCGCGATCTGGGCGGTACGGCGGGCACGCGCGAAAGCACCGCCGCGGTGATCGCCGCGCTGAGCGAGCGTGCCGCGGCGCAGGAGGCGGCATGAGCGGTTTCGACGCATTGGGGCGTTGCAGCGCCGTAGCGGCGCAAGACGCCGTTGCCGTCGCGATGGCAACTTGTCGCGATCTCCAATTTGCGCGTGTGTCGGCGCACCGCGGCCACGACGCCGCGGCTCCGTTCGTGACACGCAATCCGCCAGCACATTCCGCCACGGAAGGTTTTTCTCATGCGCAGTAACGCCATCAAACACGGCCCCGACCGCGCGCCGGCGCGCGCCATGCTGCGCGCGACCGGCCTCGACGACGCGGACATCGCCAAGCCGCTGATCGCGGTCGTGCATACCTGGTCCAACGTCAGCCCGTGCAACCTCAATCTGCGCGACCTCGCCGCCGCGGCCAGCGACGGGATCCGCGCGGCCGGCGGCACGCCGATCGAGTTCAATACCATTGCCGTGACCGACGGCATCGCGATGGGCACGTCGGGCATGCGTGCCTCGCTGGTCAGCCGCGAAATCATCACCGATTCGATCGAGCTCGCCGTCGACGGCCACTGCCTCGACGCGATGGTCGTGCTGTGCGGCTGCGACAAGACGATTCCCGCGGCAGCGATGGCGCTCGCGCGGCTCAATATCCCCGGCGTCGCGCTGTACGGCGGCAGCATCGCGCATGGCCGTCTCTACGGCCGCTCGATCACCGTGCAGGACGTGTTCGAGGCGGTCGGCGCGCATGGTGCCGGCAAATTGTCGACCGAGAAATTGTGCCAAGTGGAAAAAAGCGCCTGCCCCGGCGCCGGGGCCTGCGGCGGCCAGTTCACCGCGAACACGATGGCGATGGTGCTGACCGCGCTGGGCCTGTCGCCGCTGGGCCTCAACGACATCGCCGCGACCGACCCGGCCAAGCGCGCGGCGGCGTTCCGCTGCGGTGAACTCGTGCTCGAATGCTTCAACACGCAGCGCCTGCCGCGCGACCTGCTGACGCCGACCGCGTTCCGCAACGCCGCGCGCCTGGTCGCGGCAACGGCCGGTTCGACCAACGCGGTGCTGCATCTGCTCGCGATTGCGCGCGAAGCCGGCGTCGCGCTGACGCTGGAGGACTTCGAGAGCGCCTCGCGCGACACGCCGGTCATTGCCGACCTCAAGCCCGGCGGCCGCTATACCGCGGTGGAGCTGACCCAGGTCGGCGGCGCCGGCCTCGTCGCCGCGGCGATGCGCGCAGGTGGCCTGCTCGACGATGCGCCGACGGTCACCGGCCGGTCGCTGTTCGCCGAACTCGATGCGGCGGCGCCGACGATGGACGGCCAGGACGTGGTGCGTCCGGCCAGCGCGCCGCTCAAGCCGCGCGGCGGCTATTCGATCCTCTACGGCAACGTCGCGCCCGAGGGCTGCGTGCTCAAGCTCGCCGGCCAGGGACGCGTGCGCCATGAGGGTCCGGCGCGCGTGTTCGACAGCGAGGAACAGGCCTTCGCCGCGGTGATGGCCGGCGCGATCAGGGCCGGCGACGTCGTCGTGATCCGCAACGAAGGACCGGCCGGCGGACCTGGCATGCGCGAGATGCTCGCGGTCACGGCGGCGCTGGTCGGTCGCGGCCTCGGCAACGACGTCGCACTGATCACCGACGGCCGCTTCAGCGGCGCGACGCACGGTTTCATGGTCGGCCACATCGCGCCGGAAGCCGCGCGCGGCGGGCCGATCGGACTGCTGCACGAAGGCGACCACCTCGTCATCGATGCCGAATCACGCACGTTGTCGACCGATGCGCCACTCGAGGAGCGCCGCGCCGCGTGGCAGCCGCCGGCAGCCAAGGTCGTTACCGGTGTGCTCGCCAAGTACGCGCGCCTCGTCGGTTCGGCCGCGCACGGCGCGGTGACGCATGGCTAATCCGTTGCGCGAGCTGTCCCGCGCTTTAGCCCTCTCCCCCGACTGCGTCGGGGGTGAGCGGGGCGCCGTTCAGAACCGCAGGTTCTGGTGCCCCCGAACGCCCAACGGGCCGGCAGAGGGTTGGGTGAGGGGGAGAAGCCCGGAGCGCGAGTGCGCAGGGTTGTCGCGTGGACGCCGGCGAGCGAGCGCGATGTCGCGAAAGCCCAGCTTCGCCGCGATCGTCCGCTTCTCCCCCTCACCCCAACCCTCTCCCCCAGTGAACTGGGGGAGAGGGAGTTGGCTTGCCGCCCAATTTTTTTCCAAACGCCTGATTAGTCTGTATTTCAATAAATACATCATTCCACAACTCCCCGGAGACCCCGCATGACCACGACCGTACCGACCACCGCCGCCCTGCAGTCCGCCCGCATCACCGTCCTCGGCTACGGCAGCCAGGGTCGCGCGCATGCGCTCAACCTCAAGGATTCCGGGCTCGATGTGACTGTCGGCGTGCGCCGCGGCGGGCCGTCCTGGGACAAGGCGCGGGCCGACGGCCTCAAGGTCGCCGAACCCGCCGACGCGGTGAAGGACGCCGATCTCGTCGCGGTGCTGACGCCCGACATGGTGCAGCCGGCGCTGTACGACGAGGCGATCGCGACTAACCTCAAGCCGAACGCGGCGCTGCTGTTCGCGCACGGGTTCAACGTGCATTTCAAGCAGATCGCGCCTCGGACCGACATCGACGTGATCCTGGTTGCACCGAAGGGCCCAGGCGCGCTGGTGCGGCGCGAATACGAGAAAGGCCACGGCGTGCCGTGCATCTACGCGATCGAGCAGGATGCCAGCGGCAATGCGCGCGACAAAGTGCTGGCCTATGCGGCCGGCATCGGCGGCGCACGCGCGATGCTGATCGAGACCAGCTTCGCCGAGGAAACCGAGACCGACCTGTTCGGCGAACAGGCCGTGCTCTGCGGCGGTGCGACCGAACTCGTGCTGGCCGGTTTCGAGACCCTGACCGAAGCGGGCTACCAGCCGGAAATCGCGTATTACGAAGTGCTGCACGAGCTCAAGCTCATCGTCGACCTGCTGCACGAAGGCGGGCTCGCCAAGATGCACCAGTTCATCTCCGAGACCGCGCAGTACGGCGACCTGACCCGCGGCCCGCGCGTCGTCGATGCCGACACCAAGGCGCGCATGAAGCAGATCCTCACCGAGATCCAGCAAGGCCAGTTCGCGCGCGAGTGGACCGCGGAATACAAGGCCGGCAACGGCAACTACCGCGCGCTCAAGCAGCGGGACCTGGCGCATCCGATCGAACAGGTCGGCGCCAGCCTGCGCGCGCGCATGCCCTGGCTGAACCCGGCGCAGCCGACCCTGACCACGGTGGCGCCGCCTGCGGCGGACGCGCCCCTGAAACGGAGTGCCTGACATGGACGGGGGGCGGGACACTCGCAACACCGCCGCCGCGGCTACGGCCGCGGCGACACCGGCGCAGGCCGGCAGCATGCGCACCGGCGCGCAGCATCTGCTCGATGCGCTGGAAGCCGAAGGCGTCGACACGATCTTCGGCTATCCCGGCGGCGCCATCATGCCGGTCTACGACGCGCTCGTGGATTCGCTGCTCAAGCACATCCTCGTGCGGCATGAGCAGGGCGCGGCGCTCGCCGCCGACGGCTATGCGCGCGCGAGCGGCCGCGTCGGCGTCTGCCTCGCGACCTCCGGACCCGGCGCGACGAACCTGCTGACCGGACTCGCGAATGCGTATCTCGATTCGGTGCCGCTGCTCGCGATCACCGGCCAGGTGCCGACCAGCCTGATGGGCACGGACGCGTTCCAGGAAGTCGACGTGTTCGGCATGAGCCTGCCGGTCGTCAAGCACAGCTACATCGTGCGCCGCGCCGAGGACGTTTATGCCGTCGTGCGCGAAGCGATCGCGATCGCGACCAGCGGCCGGCCCGGGCCGGTGCTGATCGATCTGCCCAAGGACATCGCGAACGCGCGCGCCGTTGCGCGTTCCGTGCGCGAAGTGACGACACGCCTGCCGGCGGCGACCGAAGCCCGCATCGCCGAAGCGCACGCGCTGCTGTCGCGCGCGAAGAAACCGCTGCTGTATGTCGGTGGCGGCGTCGGCATCGCCGGCGCCGAACGCGAACTGCGCGAGTTCGCGCGCCTGACCGGCATTCCGGCCGTGTCGACGCTGAAGGGACTCGGCGCCTGCGATCCGGACGACACGCACTATCTGGGCATGCTCGGCATGCACGGCAATCCGGCGGCGAATTTCGCGGTGCAGGAATGCGATCTGCTGCTCGTCGTCGGCGCGCGCTTCGACGATCGCGCGACGGGTCGCCTGGCCACGTTCGCGCCGGAAGCGCGCGTGATCCATCTCGATGCCGACGCCGCCGAACTCGGCAAGCTGCGCGCCTGCGACGCGGGTCTCGTCGGCGATCTGCGCGAACTGCTGCCGCGCCTCGTGCATCCGGTCGCGATACGGCCGTGGCAGCGCCGCTGCCGCGTGCTCAAGCAGCAGCACGCCTGGCGCTACGACGCGCCGGGCGAAGGCATCTATGCGCCGGCGCTGCTCAAGCAGCTGTCCGAAGCTGGCGGCAACCGGCTCGTCGTCGCGAGCGACGTCGGCCAGCACCAGATGTGGGTCGCGCAGCACTGGCGTGTGCCGTATACGGCGGCGCACCTGTCTTCCGGCGGTCTGGGCACGATGGGCTTCGGCCTGCCGGCGGCGATAGGCGCGCAGCTCGCGCGGCCCGGCGCGACCGTGATCTGCGTGTCCGGTGACGGCTCGATCATGATGAACATCCAGGAGCTGGCTACGCTCAAGCGCTACAACATCCCGGTCAAGATCGTGCTGCTCGACAACGCCAGCCTCGGCATGGTGCGGCAGTGGCAGGAGCTGTTCTTCGACAAGCGCTACAGCGAAGTGGATCTTTCCGATAATCCCGATTTCGCCGAACTGGCGCGTGCGTTCGGCATCCCGGCCTTCGCGATCGAACGGCGCGACCAGATCGACGGCGCGGTGCAGCGCCTGCTGCGCGAACCGGGTCCGCTGTTCTGCCACGTCAAGATCGACGCGCGCGAGAACGTCTGGCCGCTGGTGCCGCCGGGCAAGTCGAACGCCGAAATGATGGGGTGCGCCGCATGAGTTGCAGCCTGGAGCTCGCGCTGGATCGGGCCGAAGGCGCCTTGCTGCGCGTGCTTGGCACCATCGAGCGGCGCGGCTGGAACGTGCTGAGCGTGAACGCGGCAAGCACGGCGCACGCGTATACCGTCAGCGTCACGCTGGACGGCGCGCGCGACCCGGGAACCTTGTGCCGGCAGCTGGAGCGGCTGGTGGATGTGCGGGAGGTGAAGCTGCTGAGCGAAAGTCCGGCGGGATGACGGAGCTTTTAGCCCTCTCCCCCAAGAGCGCTTGGGGGAGAGGGCTCTCACGCTTCGGTTGTTTTCGGTCGCCGTGATTTTTTCGATTTTCGCCAGCCTGGCAATGGACGAGCGCAATGCGTCGTGCTTTCCGTGCGCTACGATTCAAAAGTAATGTCCACATTACTGTTGATTAATTCTTATAACTTGGGAGAAAAAAGTCATGTACCAGAACAGCATTCGAATTACCCCGGTGTCGTCCGCAGTCCGCACTCCTCCCACACCTTGCGAACGCCGCCATGACCTTGTCCACCGCCGCTGCAAATCCGTATCGCGCTGAACCCGTTCCCGCTTTCACCGCAGCGGCCGGCGCGATGCGCACGGCACCGCTGCATATCGTCACGCCGCTGCTGCAGACGCGCATAGGCTACGTCGATGTCGGGCTGAAGCTCGACAACCTGCAGCCGGCGCGTTCGTTCAAGCTGCGCGGCATCGGCCATCTGTGCCAGCACCATGCGCGCCGCGGCGTGCGCCGCTTCGTGTGTTCCTCGGCCGGCAACGCCGGCTATGCCGTGGCCTGGGCCGGCCGCGCGCTCGGCATCCCCGTCACCGTTGTGATCCCGGAAACCACGCCGGCGTTCATGCGCGCGCGCATCCGTGCGCTCGGCGCGGAGCTGCGCTGCGAAGGCAGCGTCTGGGACGAAGCCAACGCGGCCGCGCTGAAGCTCGCCGAAGCGCCCGACACGGCTTTCATCCCGCCGTTCGACGATCCGCTGTTGTGGCAGGGACATGCCTCGCTCGTGGACGAACTCGCGCTGCAGTGCGCGACGCCGCCCGAGGCGATCCTCGTCGCGGTCGGCGGCGGCGGTCTGCTGCTCGGCGTGCTCGAAGGGCTGCGGCGCGTCGGCTGGCAGCGCACGCGCGTGTTCGCGGTCGAGCCCGAAGGCTCGGCCTCGCTCGCGCCGAGCCTGGCGCGCGGACACGTCGTCGAACTCAGTGCGCCGCGCAGCCTCGCGACCAGCCTGTGCGTCAAACGCATCGCACCGGCGCTGATAGCCGCGTGCAGCGCGTTCGAGGTCGTGCCGCTGACGGTCAGCGACGCGGAGGCCACCGCCGCCTGCGTGCGCCTGGCCGAAGATCACGGCCAGATGATCGAGCCGGCCTGCGGCACGGCGCTCGCGCCGCTGTATGCGCGGCATCCGGCCCTGGCCGGCGTACGCCACGCCGTGGCCGTGGTCTGCGGCGGGCAGGTCGTGACGCTCGGCGATCTGGCGCGCTGGCAGGGAGAGCAGGCGGTGGTGAGCTAGAAAACAGGGAAGAGGAGTGAGCAACGAGTGACGGCGGCGAGGCGCTTTGCTTTCCATTGTCTTCTCGCTTCCGTCTACCGCTTACTCAATCGCTCTTGAGTCCGGTACATTCGGCCCTCGGCACCCGGGGGCTTCCACCATGCGTCTGTTCGTCGGCCTGATCAGTCTCGTCGGCACGCTGCTGTTCGGCGCGGCGCTGCTGCTGTCGTTCGCAAGCCCGATCCGCATCGAGGCGTTCGCGCAGGAGCTGCTCGAGCGTGAAGTCGCCGCACGCGTCGGCGATTCGCTGAGCGCGGTGGAGCGTTCGGCCGTCGGGCAGTTTGCGCAACGGCTGGCGGACAATCATCCGGAGCAGGTTGCCTCGCTGAAGCGTCAGGTGACACAGCGCGTCGTGCCGCTGGTCGAGGCCGTGGTCGCCGAGATGCGCGATCCCGCCTGCCCGTGCCGCCAGAAGCTCTCGCAGATGCTCGATGCGACGCTGCCGCCCGGGCGGCTCGCCGACCTGCTGCAGCCCGGTGGCCGCCTAACCACCTTCATCGAGGGCAAGTACGCCGAGGTCCGGGTCGCACTGCTGCGCGAGTTCCGCATCTTCACCGGCGCCAACGCACTGATGTTCGCGCTGCTTGGCGTCGTGCTCTACGTGCGTCGCGGCGCGCGGTCCCAGTTGCTGCTGCCGGTCGCCGTGCTGCTGCTGACCGCATTGAGCGTGGGTTACATGTACCTGTTCCAGCAGAACTGGCTCCACGCGATCGTGTTCAGCGACTACATCGGCTGGGGCTATTTCGTCCATCTCGCGGTCGTCGGTGCGCTTGTGGCGGACCTGCTGTTCAACCGCGCGCGCGGCAGCACGAGCATCGTCAACGGGTTCCTGTCGGCGATCGGTTCCGCGGCGACGGTGAGCGCGTGCTGATACGCGGTGACGCGACCTGCTGGGGATCGCCACGCGCCGCTGGCGCGGCGGCGGCGCGATCGAGCATGACTGCCGGCGGATGCGGCGGCAGCGGGGACTGCGGCTAAACTCCGCCGCTCGCCTCTCAAGGAATGCAGATGCTCGCGATTCTCGGCGCGGTGATGCTGTCGCTGGCGCAGCCGGCCGCGGCCAACGACGTGCTGCCGCTGGGCAGCCTCGAATTCCGCCGTTGCGAACTGAGCCAGCCGCGCTCGGCCGCGACGACGGCGGCCTGGTGCGCGGACTTCTCGCAGCCGGAAAACCGCGCCCAGCCGGATGGCCGGCGCATCGCCTTCCGGCTCGCGCTGATCAAGAGCGACGCGGTTCCGGTCATGAGCGATCCGCTGGTCCTGCTCGCCGGCGGACCGGGCCAGGCGGCGTCCGAATCGTGGTCTCAAGTAGCTGGTGCGCTCGCGCTGGCGCGCCGTT
Organism: Lysobacterales bacterium; assembly: GCA_038207515.1. Lineage (GTDB taxonomy): Bacteria > Pseudomonadota > Gammaproteobacteria > Xanthomonadales > Rhodanobacteraceae > Tahibacter. The sequence continues at coordinate 27,289 of JBBQZR010000018.1, forward strand.
CGCGGCATGTGATCCTGCTCGACCAGCGCGGTACCGGCGGATCCAACGCGCTGCGCTGCGACGACGACGCGGACGAGCAGGGCGGTGACGTGATCAAGGCGGCGCAGGCGCACGCGCCCGATGCGGCCGGTGCGCGCGCGATGACGCAGGACTGCCTGCGCCGCGTCCAGGCCAAGGCCGATGCGACGCAGTACACGACCAGCATCGCGGTCGAGGATCTCGAAGCGCTGCGCCAGGCGCTAGGCGGGCTGAGGTTCAACCTGATCGGGATCTCCTACGGCACGCGCGTCGCGCAGCAGTACGCGCGGCGCTATCCAGCGGGCGTACGCAGTCTCGTCCTCGATGGCGTGGCGCCGAATGAGGTCGTGCTCGGCGCGGACTTCGCGCGTTCGCTCGACGACGCGTTGCGCGCGCGTTTCGCGCTCTGCGACGCGGCAGCGGCCTGCCGTGAACGTTTCGGCGATGTATACAAAGATCTTTACGCGCTGCGTGCGCGGCTGAAGGAAAAGCCGCTCGCGGTCAGCCTCCGCGATCCGCAGACGTTTGCGCTGCTGAGTTCCCAGCTCGACGCGGACACCTTCGCCGGACTCGTGCGGCTCTACGCCTATGCGCCGGAAACCGCGGCGCTGCTGCCGCTCGCGATCCACGAGGCCGCCGCGGGCAACGCCGCGCCGCTGATGGGCCAGGCCAGTCTGATCACGGCCGATCTCGGCGCGACGCTGACCTCGGGCATGGGTCTGTCGGTGATCTGTGCCGAGGACGCCGGCCTGCTCGTCGCGCAGCCCGAGCAGGCGGCGCTGATCCTCGGCGACGATTTCACCGAAGCGCTGCGCGCCCAGTGCGAGGTGTGGCCGCGCGGCCAGCGTCCGGCCGATTTCCACGAGCCGCTGAAGTCGGACATTCCGAGTCTGCTGCTGTCGGGCCAGTACGATCCGGTCACGCCGGCGCGCTACGGTGAGCAGGTCGCCAAGGGACTGAGCCGCTCGCGGCATCTGGTCGCGCCGGGGCAGGGGCACAACGTCATCGGCCGCGGCTGTATCCCGCGCCTGCTCGCGCGCTTCATCGACAAACTCGAAACCGACACGCTCGACGCCGGCTGCATCGGCGACATGGGCGCGACGCCGTTCTTCCTCGACTACAACGGAGCCAGTCCATGATCGAGGTCGATGATCTCCACAAGGCCTTCGGTGTGGTAAAAGCCGTCGACGGCGTCAGCTTCGTCGCGCGCGACGGCGAGATCACCGGCCTGCTCGGTCCCAACGGCGCCGGCAAGACGACGACCCTGCGCATGCTCTACACCCTGATGACGCCGGATCGCGGCGCAGTGCGCGTCGACGGCACCGATGCGGCGAAGCAGCCCGACGTGGTGCGCCGCCGTCTCGGCGTGCTGCCGGATTCGCGCGGCCTGTACAAGCGCCTGACCGCGCGCGAGAACATCGAATACTTCGCGCGCCTGCAGGGACTGGACAAGGCGACGATGAAAACGCGCTGCGACAGCCTGATCGCCGCGCTGGACATGGGCGACATCGCCGCGCGCCCTACCGAGGGCTTCTCGCAGGGCCAGCGCGTCAAGACCGCGATCGCTCGCGCGCTCGTGCACGACCCGCGTAACATCATTCTCGACGAGCCGACCAACGGCCTCGACGTGATGGCCACGCGCGCGATGCGGCATTTCCTGTTGCAGCTGCGCGCGGAAGGCCGCTGCGTGCTGTTTTCCAGCCACATCATGCAGGAGGTCGCCGCGCTCTGCGATCGCATCGTCGTGATCGCGAAGGGTCGTGTCGTGGCCAGCGGCAGCCCCGACGAACTGCGCGCGCAGACCGGCGAAAACAATCTCGAGGAAGCGTTCGTGCGCATCATCGGCAGCGATGAAGGACTAGAGTAGTGATTCGGCAGTTCACCGAACGATTTCGGCGTCTTTCGCCGCGATACGTCGTTGCAGCTCGTCGCCGTACTATCCCGTACGTCTCCTCGCCGCGCCTAGTCTCGCGGCGAAATCCATCCGAAATCTCCGTTCAATGAACTGCCGAGTCACTACTCGCATGAATACCGTGATGATCGTGTTCCTCAAGGAAGTCATCGAGAACCTGCGCGACCGCCGCACCATCACCAACGCGCTGATCGTCGGACCGCTGCTCGGACCGCTGCTGTTCGCCGGCCTGACCTCGATGATGATCACGCGCGAGCTGGACCGCGGCGAGAAGCCGATCGAGGTCTCGATCGTCGGGGTCGAGCACGCGCCAAACCTCGTGGAGTTCCTCAAGCAGAACGGCGTGCGTCCGAAGCCGCCGGTCGACGATGGCGAAGCACGCGTGCGTGCGCAGGACGAGGACATGGTGCTGCGCATTCCGGCCAGCTACGGCGAAGCCTGGCGCGCCGGCAAGACCGCCCAGGTCGAGCTGCTGTTCGATTCGTCGCAGCGCGACGCTGCGACGCCGGTAGAGCGGCTGCGCGGCTTGCTGCAGGCGTATTCGAGCCAGAACGGCGCGATGCGCCTGATGGCGCGCGGCCTGTCGCCGGCGGTCGCCTCGCCGCTCGTGGTCGCCTCGCGCGACCAGTCCACCCCGCAGGGCCGCAGCGCGCTGCTGTTCGCTATGCTGCCGTATTTCCTGATCCTGTCGGCCTTCATGGGCGGCATGTATCTCGCCATCGACACGACCGCCGGCGAGCGCGAGCGCCAGTCGCTCGAACCGCTGTTCGCCAACCCGGTCGCGCGCTGGCGGATTCTCGCGGGCAAGCTCGCCGCGACGTTCGCGTTCGCGATGGCGAGCCTCACGCTGTCGCTGATCGCGTTCGCCAGCGCGGGCCGCTTCATCCCGACCGAGAAGATCGGCATGGTGCTCGACTTCGGTCCACGCTTCGCCGCCATCGCCCTGCTCGTGATGGTGCCGCTCGTGCTGCTCGCGAGCAGCCTGCAGACGCTGATCGCCGCGTTCGCGAAAAGCTATCGCGAAGCGCAGACCTACCTGTCGCTGCTGTTGATAGTGCCGATGCTGCCCTCGGCCATGCTCGCGGTGCTGCCGATCAAGGCGGAGACCTGGATGTACGCGGTACCGCTGCTGAGCCAGCACCTGATCATCACGCGGCTCGTGCGCGCCGAACCGGTCAGCGCGCAGCAACTGCTGCTGTGCCTGGCCTGCGGTTGCGCCGCCGCTGCTCTCGCGGCGTTCGTGACGGCGCGGGTCTACCGCTCGGAGCGGCTCGCGATTTCGGGGTGATGCCGCGTGACCCGGCTTGCAGACGTTCGGCGCGCGCGCGACCCGACACCGACACGCAGCATCAGCACGCGCGCGCGGCCGATACGCAGACACGGCCCGCGTGCGCTACGAACGGATCCGTACGTAAAAACCCGTAGCCCTGGTCAATCTTTGCGCAGCTCGCCGCGTCGGTGGTGAAACACTGGGGGAAATCCCTGGTTCGTGCGTCTCAGCCCATGTCGCCGCGTGTCGTCATCGCGCACGCGGCATCGTCTGTGTTGCGTGGACGCCGTGATCGAGGAGAACAGGGAATGCACAAGGGTTTGCAAGGACTGCTGCTGGCCGCCGGACTCGGCATCGCCGGGAGTGGACACGCCGTCGTACTGGGTGCCCGCGACCAGGGACAGGTGCTTATCTTCCCGTATTACACCGCGAACGCGGGCAATACCACGCTGATCACGCTCGCCAACAACAGCGATCAGGGCCGGATCGTGCAGCTGCGTGTCGCCGAAGGCGACATCGGCGACACCGCGCTGGTGCTCAATATCTACCTCGCCGGCCGTGACAGCTGGAGCGGTGCGATCGGTACGAACGGAGGGCGCAGCGGCGCCTTCCTGCTCAGTGACGATGCGAGCTGCCTGTTGCCGGCGCTCAGCGTGGCGCTGCCCGACCAGCCGGGCCGGCGGCTGCAGCCGCTGGCGGTCGCCGGCACGCCGCCGGACGCGCAGGCGCGCACGTTCGAAGGCTGGGTCGAGGCGATCGAGATCGCCACAGTGCAGCCGGGCACGGCCACCGATCGCGCCATCGGCAACGTGTCGGGCGTGGCGCGCAACTGCGCCGCGCTCGCCGCCGCGTGGACCGCGCCCGGCGGCTACTGGACGACCCTGCCGACGCGCGACCTCGGCAATCCGCGCGGCGGTCTGAGCGGCTACTCCGCCGTGATCAACGTGGCCGCGGGCACCTACTTCGGCGCCGCTGCCGTCGCGCTGGACGAGTTCCGCGTCGATCCGGCCGACCGTCCGCGCGGCAGCCTTTCCAGCGTGGTCAGGCATTTCGTGCCGGGTGCGCAGCAACTCACGCTCGCCGATGCGCTCACCGATCCACAGGATCTTTCCGTGCTCGCGAGCGTCGTCGCCGACAATCGCACCCTGACCCTGACCTATCCGCTGGAGCGCGCCGTCGACGCGGTCAGCGCCGTGCTCGCCGCGGACGAACTCAGCGCCGATTTCGACACGCGCGACGGCATCGGCGCAACGACGTCATTTGTGCAGATGTTTCCCACCAAGCGTTTCTATACCAATCCTTCGCTGCTGCCGCCGGGCACCACGTCGCCGCTGCCGCCGTTCCGCGCCATGTACAACGCGCTCGCGCCGTTCTCCGTGACCGAGCGCGAGGCCGTGCTCATCGTCGACCGTGAGGCGGTCGCGCTCGTCGATTCCGGTGCGCCGCAGTTCGGCGGCTGCGAAGCCAGCGCGCGCCATCCGGCCACCGCGCTCGCGGTGACCGTGCCCGGTGGCGGCCCGCCCGATCCGTTGCTCGGAACGCGATTCCACGGTCCGATGAACCAGACCTGCGGCGGCGGCCCCGGCGAACCGCTGAACGCGGCGGGCAACGTCACGCTGAAACTCGGCCAGGCTCTTTTCGGCAATGGTCCCGTCGCGCTGCGACCGTCGCGCGAAGGCCTGCGGCTGACCGGCTTGCCGATCGTCGCGACGCGCCTGACCAACTACGTCAACACCGGCGCGCAGCAGGGCGTGCTCGCGAACTATTCCTCGGCGCTGCCGATGTCGGCGCGCGCGCATTGCGTGGACGGAACCGGGCAACCCTGCGCGCCTTAGGGTGCGCTGCAAACGCGGAACGTCGTTGCCCTGTTGTGGTGTGGCGGTGGTTGCCCACGCTGTCCGGTTGCCTGGCGCGACCGGACGCGGGCGCCGCGACTCTCTATGGAATCCCGGGGCTACTGGCCGCACGCAGTCCCGGCAGGCTATTGTCCCGGCCTGGACGCGTTTCATGCCTAGCCGCAAGGAGTTCCGTGATGCCCCAAGCCAAGAGCCATATCGAGATCGCGTTCCAGTCGATTCCCGTGTTCGCCAACGACGGCCAGCTCGATATCGGCGAAATCAATTTCCTGCTCGGCCTCGCGCTGCGCGATCAGCTCATCGACGAGGACGAGCGGCGCGTGCTGGGGCAGATCTTCGCTCAGGCCGAGAAAGGTCACGTGCCGCCGAACGTACAGGCGCGCATCGACGAGGTGCGCGAGAAGCACGATATCCGCCGCGCCTGAGGCGCGGCCAGCGCTAGCCCGGCTCGATCCAGCTGCGAATCCGTTCGTATACGAACGGATTTATCAACAAATCCATGTGTCCCAGGCCGCGGAACACGTGACGCTGTTCGGCCGGCAGTTGCAGCGACTGGCTCGGGTCCGCGTGCTGGCCCAGCGCGCTGGGCACCGGCACGAGGCCGTCACCGATCCAGCGGGCGCGGGTGCCGTCGCTGCTGCCGGCCAGGGTTGCGGCGGCGAGGTACCAGCTCGCGCCGGAAATGTCGGGCAGCGGTTCGAGCTGGGCGTGTTCCTTGCGCTCGCCGCGCACGCGGTCGCGGTCGCTGCACCAGCCGTGGCGCAGGTCCTTGACGCCGGCGCTGCGGCGCTCGGTCAGCTTGGCCAGCGAGCGCGTATACGGCAGTGATTCCAGCGCAGCGCTGAGGCGGCCGCCGATGCGCTCGAGCGGCGCGCCGAGGTGCGGTGAGCCCAGGCAGATCGCCGTGGTGATTTTTTCGCGCCAGGGCAGTTCCGCGCGCGCCGCATGGCTGCAGGCGCTGCGGCAGACCAGGCCGCCCATGCTGTGGCCGATCAGCACGATGCGCTCGATGCGGCCGGGATGCGTGTCGACCAGCTGTTGCAGGCGGCGCGCAAGCTCGCGGCCGTTGGCGGAGATGCGCCGCCCGCTGTTGTAGCGCACGCGCACGGCACTGCCGCCGAGGTCGCGTTCCAGGCGCGTCCCGAAATCGTCGCCTTCGCGGTCCTGCCATTGGCTGTCGTTGAGTCCGAGGCCGTGCACGAACACGTACAGCGTACCGTTGGCGCAGGGCAGTTCGCGCGCGAGCGTGGCCGCGTCGAGCGTCAGCGCGTGTCCGTTGCGGCAGAACTCCAGGCGTAGCGCGAGCGGATTGCGTGTGGTTTCGAGGTGATCGCCGATCGCGCCGTTGAGCGCGCTGATCCAGGCGTTGGAGACGTTGTGGTCGGCCTCGTCGCTGCTGCGCGGCAGCAGGTAGCGCTCGTAGAGGCCGAGCGATCCGATCGCCGCGGTGCTGGCGACATGGCCGACGTCACGCAGCCGCGCATAGACGAAATCGGTGGTGCGCGCGATCAGCTGGCCGAACGGCAGCAGGCGCGCAAATGGATCGAGCACGGCCTGGTGCACACCTTCGACGACATCGAGTGCGCCGAGAAAGCCTTCGCCCGCGAGTTGGGCGGTGCCGCGCAGGAAGTCGAGCCGGGATTTCATCGATGCAGATTCTGTGTTCCGGTCAGGCGCGGCCATCCGATGCCATGCGCGACCTTGCCGTTCGTGCGCGCATCGGTGCGCGCCCCCTGAGACCGCCACGCGCCTTACGCGGGCCGGTCTGCCTGCCGAGGTTAGCGCATGGCTTTGGGTTGCAGTATCCGAGTCGTCCGTGGGTCGACCAAGGTCGCGGTCGCTCAGAGCCACTCGCGCGGCATGAGGTAATCGGCCAGGCGCGCCTCGGCGCTGCCGGGCTCGGGCTGATAGCCGTATTCGAAGCGTACGCGCGGCGGCAGGCTCATCAGTATCGATTCGGTGCGTCCGCCCGATTGCAGGCCGAACAGGGTGCCGCGGTCCCACACCAGGTTGAATTCCACGTAGCGGCCGCGTCGGTACAGCTGGAACTCGCGTTCGCGTTCGCCGAAGGGCAGGGCGCGGCGGCGTTCGACGATCGGCAGGTAGGCATCGAGAAACGCATTGCCGACGGACTGGGTCAGCGCAAAGCAGCGCTCGAAGCCGCCGTCGTTGAGATCGTCGAAGAACAGGCCGCCGACGCCGCGCGTCTCGTTGCGGTGCTTGAGGAAGAAATACTCGTCGCACCAGCGCTTGTAGCGCGGATAGACCGCCTCGCCGAACGGTGCGCAGGCGGCGCGCGCGGTGTCGTGCCAGTGCCGCACGTCGTCGTCGAACGGATAGAACGGGGTCAGGTCGAAGCCGCCGCCGAACCACCACACCGGTTCCGCATCGGGCTTGTGGGCTTCGAAGTAGCGCACGTTCATGTGCGCGGTGGGGACGTAGGGATTGTGCGGATGCAGTACCAGCGAGACGCCTAGCGCGCTCCAGCTGCGTCCGGTGAGCTCCGGCCGCTGCGCCGTGGCCGACGGCGGCATGCGTTCGCCGTGCACGCGCGAAAAACCCACGCCGGCCTGCTCGAATACGCCGCCCTGCTTGAGCACGCGCGAGCGTCCGCCGCCGCCTTCCGGGCGCTGCCAGCTGTCTTCGCTGAAACGGGCTTCGCCGTCGACCTGCTCGAGAGCGGCGCAGATGCGGTCCTGCAGGCCGTGCAGGAAGGTTTGCAGGCGGGATACGGCGGTTTCTTCGGTCATGGCGGCGCGGTTGGCAGGGACATGGGAAAGAACGCCGATAGTAGCCTGCGGCCGTTCGCCGGCCCGGCGCCGCGTCCCTGTGCCGCAGGCGCGTGCGGCGCGAACCGGACGATGACGCGGGGTGACGCCGCCGGCTCCGGCGCTGCGGCAAGGCGGGGCCGGGCGAACGCGTCGCGGCCGGCCCCGGCGGATTGCGCTTACATATGCGCGCTTACATCAGGGTGAGTTCGCCGCTGATGTCGACGACGAGGTTGTTGATCCAGCCGTTGTAGTTCTGGTGGATCAGCTTCTGGCCTTTCTTTTCCGTGTAGTTGAGGTTTTCCGAATCGACGTAGCTGATGTGGATGTCCTTGGCGTTCCAGTCGATCGCGATGCGCGCCTTGTGCTCGCGCACGAGCAGGGTGGCCTTGATCGCGCCCGGCTTGTCTTCCGACACGATCCATTTGCGCGCGACGAGTGCTTTCTTGACGATGCGGGCGACATCGGTGCTCTTGGCCTTGGCCGGGATCGCGATCGGGTCGGGGTTGACCAGCGGCGCCTCGCGCCAGCCGCTCAGCAGCAACAGGATCGGCAAAAGCAAAATAAGCAAAAATCTATTACGCGGCATGATCGCTCCATCGATGGTCGGGCCGGCCGGCCCGCGGCGAGTGTGCCGACCCCCAAGTTTTCGAACAAGATATTCCGGATGGATTTCGTCGCGAGACTAGGCGCGGCGAGGAGACGTGCTGGCAGCACGGCGACGAGGCGCAACGACGTATCGCGGCGGTGTTCAACAGCGAAGCTGGTCAAGACACCGGAATGTTCGGAAACTTAGGGGTTGACGCACTAGGTAGGCGGCGTCGTGGACGCGGGCAATCGTGCGGTTGCCGGACTCAGGTCACGCGCTCGACCATGCGCCGGTGGCCGATGAGCCGCGCCCAGCGCCGGCCGACGCCGAGCCAGAGGCAGTAGCTCGCCTCCAGCGTCAGCCGTACGAGCAGGCCGGTGCTCCAGCGCAGGCGCGGCTCGGCGGCGACGATTTCCGCGTCGAAGCCGAGCGATCGGGCCAGCATCAGGCAGCGTGGCAGGTGATAGCGGCTGCTGACCAGGGCGATGCGTACGGTCGCGTCCGGACCGAGCAGGCCGCGCGCGTTGCGCAGGTTTTCCAGCGTGTCGGTCGAGGCGTCCTCGCAGCGCACGTCGGTTTCCGCGGGCAGGCCGTGTTCTTGCAGCCAGTGCAAGGCTGCGGCGGCTTCGCTGAGCCCGGCGCCGGTGCGTCCGCCGAGCAGCAGCAACGCGTAGGGCCGTTCGCGGACCAGCGTGAGAATGCGGGTCAGGCGCGCGGCGTAGTCGGCGTCGACGGCCCCGGCGTCGAGGCGCTTGCCGAACAGCAGCAAGGTCGAGGCGGCGTGGGGCCGCAACGGCGCGCGCCGGGCCAGATGCACGGTGCGCAGGAAAACATACAGCCAGAGCAGGCCGCCGCTGAGCACGACGGCAAGCGCGGTGACGAGGAGGGAATGCCAGACATCGCGGTCGCCCAGATGGCGCCAGGGGCCGTCGCGAAACGGCGAGTAAGAAGCAGTCATCGTGCGCGGCGGGGACAGGGATTCATGAATGCAGGCACCGTTGTATAGTCGGCGCCCTCGGCGGTGCAAGCCGGGCGAAACCGCCAACCCCCACGGAAGCGTGGAAACCGGAATCGGTTCCTGCTTCTGCAGCCCCCTCGGTCCGGGGGGCGGCCAGACTGCTTGCGCGGCAAGTGTCTGGCGGAGCCATGGAGATCGGGTGCTGAGCCTGAGAGCGTCAGCGCAAGGACTTGTTCAGGACTGCCTTAAGGTGCCGCGCTTGCCATCCCCTATTCCACCGCTCGCCGTGACGGCCCATACCGCCACTTCGGCCGCCGGCCCCGGCGTGGCCGCGTTCGCACTATCCCTGCGCGAGCGCCGCAGCGGCCTGCGGGCCAACGATTTCAGCAGTGCGCCGCTGCCGTGCTGGATCGGCCGTGTCGATGGCCTCGAACAGGTTGCCGTGCCGGACGCCTTCGCCGCGATCGACTGCCGCAACAACCGCCTGGCCTGGCAAGGTCTCACGGCCGACGGGTTTCTCGACACCGCGCGCGCCGCGGTGCAGCGCTACGGCGCCGACCGCGTCGCGATCGTGCTGGGCACTTCCACCGCCAGCATCGGCGCGACCGAAGAGGCCTATCGACAGCTCGACGCCGACGGCCGCTTCGCACTGCTTTACCGCAATTTCCTGCTGCATTCGCCGCATTCGCTCGTGGCCTTCGTGCAGGGCGTGCTCGGCACGACCGGGCCCGCCTGCACGGTCGCGACGGCCTGTTCATCCAGCGCCAAGGTGTTCGCCCAGGCCGAACGCCTGATCCGCCACGGCTGGGCCGACGCGGCCGTGGTCGGCGGCGTGGACACCTTGTGCGACAGCGTGCTGTTCGGCTTCAACGCACTGCAGCTGGTTTCCGACGAGCCGTGCCGGCCGTTCGATGTGGCACGGCGCGGCATCTCGATCGGCGAAGCCGCCGGGTTCGCGCTGCTCGAACGCGCCGACGTCGATCGCGCCGCGCCGCAACTGCTCGGCTGGGGCGAATCCAGCGATGCGCATCACATGTCCTCACCGCATCCGCAGGGACTCGGCGCGCGCCTGGCCATCACCGCGGCGCTGCAGCGCGCGGGACTCGACGCGGCCGCGGTCGACTACATCAACCTGCACGGCACGGCGACGCCGGCCAACGATGCGGTCGAGGCGGTCGTCGTCGCCGAGGTGTTTCCGGCCGGCACGCGCGCGAGCTCGACCAAGGGCTGGACCGGCCACACGCTCGGCGCCGCCGGCATCGTCGAGGCGGTGGCCTGCCTGATCGCACTCGAACAGGGCTTCATTCCGGGCACGCTCAACTGCAGCGAGCCCGATCCCCTGTGCGGTCCGCAACTCGCGCAGGACAACCTCGACCGCGCGCCGCAGGTCGCGCTGTCATCCTCGTTCGGCTTCGGCGGCAATAACGCCGTGCTGGTGTTCGGCCGCGGAGGCCGCGCATGAGCGAGGTCGTCGTACGCGTGGCCGGCATCGGCATCTACGCGCCGGGCCTGACCGGCTGGCCGGTTGCCGCCGCGGCCCTGCGCGGCGGCGATGTGCCGGAGCTGGCGGATCCACCCCGGCCCGCGCCGCCGTTGCTGCCCGCGGCCGAACGCCGGCGCGCGCCGGACACGGTGCTCTACGCCGCCCAGGCCGCGGCCGAAGCCTGCGCCATGGCCCAGGCCGATCCGTCCACGCTGCCGTGCATTTTCAGTTCCACCCAGGGCGACATCGCGATCACCGACTACATGTGCTCGACGCTGGCCACCGCCCCGCGCGAGCTGTCGCCGACAAAATTCCACAATTCCGTGCACAACGCGGCCGCGGGCTACTGGAGCATCGCGACCGGCTGCCGCGCGCCGTCGACGGCGGTCAGCGCCTGGATCCACAGCTTCGGCAGCGGCCTGTTCGAAGCGGCCGTGCAGGCGGCCGACGATGCGGCGCCGGTGCTGCTGGTCGTCTACGACGCGGCGGCCGTCGGCCCGCTGCGCACGACGATCCCGTTCGACTGCGGTTTCGCGCTGGCGCTGGTGCTGGCGCCCGACGGGCCGGCCACCGCCGGCGCGCGCCTGCGCCTGAGCGCTGCGACCACGGCGGACGTGGCGAGCGAACCCACGCTGGACTGGGCGCGCGCGCTGCGTGCGCGCAATGCCTGCGCCGACGGCCTCGCGCTGCTGCAGGCGCTGGCCGTGGGTGAACCGGCGACGCTCCGCATCGATGCCGGTCCCTCGTTTGCGCTGGTCGCGCAGGTGATGCCATGACGCCGCTGCGCGCCGCCGTGCTGATTCCCTGCCTCAACGAGGAACGCGCGATCCGCGCGATCGTACAGGGCGCGTTGCAGCACAGCGATCAGGTCATTGTCGTCGACGACGGCTCCAGCGACGGCACGGTCGCCGCGCTGGCCGGGCTGCCGATCCATCTGATCCGGCACGAGCGACCCGGCGGCAAAGGCAATGCGCTGCGCGCGGGGTTCCGGCGCGCGCTGGAGCTGGACGTCGACGGCGTGCTGACCATGGACGGCGACGGCCAGCACCACTACGGCGACATCCCGCGCATCCTGCGCGCCGCCGCTGGCCTGCCCAACCATATCGTCGTCGGCGCACGCCTGATCGGGCGTGAGCGCCAGCCCTGGATCCGCCACGTCGCGAACGACATCGCCGACTGGGGCATCGCCTGGGCCGTGGGGCAGCGTCTCGTCGATTCGCAAAGCGGCCAGCGCTGGTATCCGCGCGAGGTTGTCAAGCTGGCGGTCGATGTGGCGCCGCAGGGCTTCGTGTTCGAGGCCGACATCCTCATCGAAGCGGCGCGGCGCCTGCGCACGCGCGTTGCCGCGGTGCCGATCGAAGTGCGCTACGCGGGAGAATTCCGCCGCAGCCACTTCAAGCCGCTGCGCGATTTTTGCCGCATCACCTCGCATGTCTTCGGCCGCGTCGTCGAGGCTGGCTCGGTCGTGCGCACCTACGGGATTGCGCGCAATACCCCGATCCAGGTCATCGATCCGGACACGGCTGGCCATCCGGTGCCAACGGATACGGCAACGGCCCCGGAGCGGGCGTAGCCAATGGGGCATTCGATGCTACTGCTGCAGCTGGTGGTGATCCTCGGCACCGCGCGTGTGCTCGCGTTGCTGCTGCGCTATCTCGGCCAGCCGGCCGTGATCGGCGAGATGATCGCGGGACTGGCGCTCGGTCCGATCCTGCTCGGCAATGTCGCGCCGGACCTGCACGCGGCGCTGTTCCCGCCGCAGAGCCTGCCGGCGCTGGCCGGCATCAGCCAGATCGGCCTCGTGCTTTTCATGTTCATCGTCGGCGCCGAGTTGCGCATGCCGACCGGGCTGCGTTCGCAGATGGTCGCGTCGGCCTGGGTCGGCGGGCTGTCCATGCTGCTGCCATTCCTGTTCGGGCTCGCGATGGCGCCATGGTTGCATCCTCAGCTCGCGCCGGAAGGCGTCGCGCTCCTTCCGTTCGCCCTGTTCGTTGCGACTTCGATGGCGATCACCGCCTTCCCGATGCTCGCGCGCATCCTCAAGGACAAGGGGCTGGCCAGTACCCCGGTCGGCGCGCTGAGCCTGATCGCGGCAGCCGTGGCCGACGTGCTGGCCTGGATACTGCTGGCACTCGTCGTCGCACTGATCGCGGCCGACGGCGGCTGGTTTGGCTTCACGCGCATGCTCGCCGGCCTCGTCGTGCTTGGGATCGTGGCCTTCACGCTGGTGCGGCCGGCCGTGGCGGCGCTGCTGCGCCGGCATGCCAACGATGGCCGGCCCGACGGCATGGTGCTCGCGCTGCTGCTGATCATCACGTTCGCCTTTGCTGCACTGACCCAGTGGCTGCAGCTGCACGCCGTGTTCGGCGCCTTTCTGTTCGGCATCTGCCTGCCGCGCGACGACCAGCTCCTGGACACCCTGGTCGAGCGCCTGGAACACGTCGCCGTCCTGGTCCTGATGCCGGTGTTCTTCGCCCTCGCTGGTCTGAATACCAGCGCGAATGCCTTTGTCGGCATGGGACTGGCGACGCTCGGTGTGATCCTGCTGTTCGCCATCCTCGGCAAGGTGCTGGGCGGCGCGGCCGGCGCGCGCCTCTGCGGCATGGGCTGGCGCGACGCGTTCGCGATGGGCGCGCTGATGAATACGCGTGGCCTCATGGAGCTGATCGTGCTCAAGGTCGGCCTGGATGTCGGCGTGATCGGCAAGGAGATGTTCACCCTGCTCATGCTCATGGCCGTGATCACGACGCTGATGACCTCCCCGCTGCTGAGCCTGCTGTTGCGCGGCCAGGGCGCGGGGATCCCCGGCGGCGACAAGGCGCCTGGGTAGCGGCGCGCGGGCACGCGCGGTACCGCGCGCGCCGGTAAGATCGAGCATCGCCGGCAGCACCGGCGGCAATGAAACCGCACTGCTAAGGACGCAAACGATGAGCGAGACGCGACACGATGTGCTGATCATGGGCGGCGGACTGGCGGGCCTCTGCCTCGCGCTGCAGCTCCACAAACGCTTTCCTGGCATAGCCGTGCGCGTGCTCGAGCGGTCCGGTCATCCGCTACCACCGGCCGCGCACAAGGTCGGCGAGTCCAGCGTCGAGATCGGTGCGCACTATTTCGATACCGTGATCGGGCTGCGCGAGCACCTCGATGAGAAACATATCCGCAAGTTCGGGTTCCGCTTCTTCTACTCCGAAGGCCGCGAGGACCTGCCCGCGTTGACCGAGCTGGGCGTGCGCGCGGTGATGCCGCGGCCCACTTATCAGCTCGATCGCGGCATCCTCGAGAACCACCTTGGCGAAGAAGTGCGCCGCCACGGCATCGACTTCCTCGATGGCGCCGTGGTGCGCAGCGTCGACATTGCGAGCGGCGACGGCGACCACAGCGTCGGCTACGAATACGGCGGCGAGAAGCACGTCGCGCGTGCGCGCTGGGTCATCGACGCGGCCGGCCGCGCCAACATTCTCAAGCGCAAGTTCGATCTGGCGCAAGCCAACGGCCACGACGCGAACTCGGTCTGGTTCCGCATCGACGACAAGCTCGAGATCGACCAGTGGTGCAACGACGAGCGCTGGCGCCTGGAATGTTCACCGCCGGAGCGCTGGCGCTCGACCAATCACCTGTGCGGCCCGGGCTACTGGGTCTGGCTGATTCCGCTGGGCTCCGGCGCACATTCGGTCGGCATCGTCTGCGACGCCAAGATGCACCCGCTGGAAACCATGAACACGTTCGAGAAGGCGATGGAGTGGCTGAAGAAATTCCAGCCGCTGGTCTATCGCGAATGCGACACGCGCCGCGACAAGCTGCTTGATTTCAAGTTCCTGCGCGGCTTCTCGCACGGCTGCAAGCAGGTGTTCTCCGGCGACCGCTGGGCGATCACCGGCGACGCCGGCGTCTTCCTCGATCCGTTCTATTCGCCGGGCAGCGATTTCATCGGCATATCCAACAGCTACGTCTGCGCGCTGATCGAGCACGACCGCAAGGGCGATCCGGTCGGACCGTACGCGAAGATCTACCAGCAGATCTATTTCTCGTTCTACGAATCCACCCTGACCCTGTACCGGGACCAGTACCCGCTGTTCGGCGATGCCGAAGTCATGTCGACCAAGGTGATCTGGGACTATGCCTACTACTGGGGCGTGCTGTGCCAGATCGTGTTCCAGGACCGCCTCACCGACCTGCGCCTGTTCAGCGATCTGAAGCCCGAACTCGAAGCGGTGCGCCAGCTCAACACAGAGATGCAGGCGTTCTTCATGCGCTGGATGGCGGTCAATCCGCCGATCAACCCCGCGGCCATGCTCGACCAGGGCCAACTGCCGTGGTTCTACGAGCTCAACCGCACGCTGCATGACCCGCTCGACGACGACGGCGTGCGCGCACAGATCCGTCGCAATGTGGACATGTTGCGAAATCTGGCGGCGGGCATGGTGGCGCAGGCGCAGAGCGATTGCCCGGACCTGGAAGGGCTGTCGGTCACCGGCGACGCGAAGGCGGCACCGCTGCTGTTCGAGCTCGCCGCGTGAGCGCGCGCCGGGCCGCCGCCGCTGTGCTGATGCTGGCCGTGCTCGGTGGCTGCACCGATTCCGCACCGCCCGCGGCGCCGGACCAGCCGGCGGACGCTGCGAAACCGTCCGATCCGTCGCGCAACGGCGCCCGCGCCGGCCAATGGGCACGGGCCGAATCCGAGCGCGACAAGCTGCCGATCGTCTGGCAGTACCGAGAGGACTTCGCGGTGGCCCCGCCGCGCCAGCTGCCGCAGCTGGTCGTGGTGTCGCAGGCGCTGAAGATTCCCTACGTCGGCCAGACCGACCCGGCGCTGCAGCAGGAACTCACGGCGCGCGAACAGCGCCTGCTCGATGCGCTCAAGGACAAGGCGGAACTCGTCGCCGTGCTCGACTGGAGCCAGCAGCACGACTGGTTCTTTTACGCCGATGCGGTTGTCACGCGCGAGAGCGTGCAGGCTGCGCTCGGCGACGTGCGCGGCCGCGACATCCGCGTCACGCTCGAGAACGATGCACAGCAGCAGTTCTACGGCACCTTGAAGCAGCGCGTCTCGGGTGCTCCGTAGCTGCGAAATATTCCAACAGCTGAAAACAAGGACGCCGGCGCGGAAGCTCGTGCCGGCGTCGCTGCTACGGGCCGGCGCAGGCCGGCGATGGTCTGCTTCGGAGGACGCGTTTACCGGTCGCCGAGCTGCGCATCCCGGGTTGGCGCCTTCATCCACTCGGCCACGTCCTTGCCGATGGCCTTGATCGTACGGCCGAGCACCGAGCAGGAGCCCTTGTAGCCGGCGAATGCGCCGCCCATCGAGTAGCGCTGTGCGACGAAATTGCCGATTTCCTGGCCGTCCTGATACAGCGTGCCCTTGGCGCGCGAAAATTTCTGGTGGCCGATGAAGGCGTTGCCGCGCGAGACCGCTTCGTCGATCTCCACCAGCAGCACCTTGCCGGCGTCGTTGCGCGAGACCTGCTCGGCAAAGCGCGTGTCGATGCGGTGTTCCTTGGCGAATTCGGCGATGTACAGCGGCAGCTTCGCCGGCAGATCGCATTCGGTCTTGATGTTGGTCGCGATCTCGCTCTCGTCGGTGTAGGGCGCGGAGCGTGGCAGGGTGACGGTATCGGCCTGGGCCGTAGTAGCCAGCAGGACGAGCGAAGCGACAACACAGCGCTGCAACATGGAATTCCCCCGATTGTAGATAACGCCATGCCAGCTTGCGTCATGTGTGCGGCTTTGCACAGCTCCGAACAGGGGGTGGAAAAACCCCTTTGCCTGTGAGTGCCGGCTGCGCTGTCGCGGACCGCCGAGGGGGCTGCGGCTTCAACTCATCGCGCCGTCGACGCCGATGATCTGGCCGGATACATAGGCGGCCGCGTCGCTGGCCAGGAACGCAACGAGTGCAGCCACTTCCTCGGGCTTGCCCGCGCGCCCCATCGGCACGGTCTGGCGGATCTGCTCCGGCGTGAAGGCGGCATCGCTGAGGTGTCCGGCGATCACGCCGGGGGCGACCACATTCGCGGTGATGCCGCGGCTGGCCATTTCCCGCGCCAGTGATTTGACCGCTCCGTGCAGGCCGGCCTTGGCCGCGGCGTAGTTGGTCTGGCCGCGGTTGCCGAGGACGGCCGCGACCGAGGAGATCGCGACGACGCGGCCGCGACGCTGCCGCGCCATCGGCAGCAGCAAGGGCTGCGTGACGTGGAAGAAGCCGTGCAGCGACACGTCGATGACGCTGCGCCATTGCGCCTCGCGCATGCCGGCCATGGGCGCGTCGTCGTGAATGCCGGCGTTGTGCACGAGTATAGAAATGGTTCCGTCGGCGAGCAGCTGTTCGACGGCTGCGTGCGTGGCTGCGGCGTCGCAGAGGTCGAACGCGACCGCCTCGGCCGATCCGCCGTCGCCGCGAATCGCCTCGGCGACCGCTTCGGCGCGCGCGAGGCCGCTGTGCGCATGCACGATCACGTGTACGCCCTGACGCGCGAGCGCGGCGCAGATGGCGCCGCCGATGTCGCCGCTGCCGCCGGTGACGAGGGCGCGGGGTTGGGATGGGGTCATGTCATTCCTCACGCTCTACGCCTTCCCCTTGAAGGGGAGGGCTTTTCAGGCGGCCTACGGCCGCACCATAACCGCAGCGCGTCCCTGCGCGAGCAGTTCGCCGCGGTATTCGACGCGGAACGCGTACTGCCAGCTGTCCGCAGCGGCCAGCAGCCGTTCCGCATGCACATCGACGAGGCCGGGCAGGTCGTCGACGTACTCGCGCGACAGCCGCACTGCGCGCAGCGAAACCAGCAGCCCCGGCGCGGCTTGGCCGCCGGCCGCCTGCGCCAGCAATCCGCCATGGACGGCCATGGCCTGCGCGCCGTATTCGCACAGGTGCAAGGCGCGCAGGCGTCCGTCGCGGCGCAGCGGATTGTCGTCGCGCGCGTGCGAGCCGCTGCGCGCATGGATCCGCGCGTCATCCCAGTGCGCGACGCTGTCGAGCAGGCACATGCTGCCCTGGTGCGGGATCAGCGCCGCCCACTGCGACTTCGGCAGCCCGTCATGCATCGCGGATCTCCCGCTGCGGTCGCGCGAGCAGCAGCGCGAGCACGAAGTTGAAGACGACGCCCAGCGTCACCGTCGTGCCGATCGCGCGCAGCACCGGCAGCGAGGACATCGCCAGCAGCAGGAAGACCAGGAAGGTGCTCGCGCTGCAGACGAGGATCGCGTGCAGCGTGCGGCGCTGCTCGTGCTCGTCGTCCTCGACATGTTCGAAGAACAGCGCGTAGTCCAGGCCCAGGCCCGCAGCAAGCACCAGCGCGATCAGATGGAACAGCGACAGGGATACGCCGCCGAGGCGGAGCGTCGCGAGGATCAGCAGCGTCGTCACCGCCATCGGCAGCAGCACCTGCAGCACGCGGCGGCGCCGACGCAGCGCGATGCTGACCACGACGACCAGCAGCAGCGCCGCGACGGCCAGCGAATACAGCACGCGCGTGCGGTAGGCCGCGACGAGGGATTCGGAGGCATGTTTCAGATCGAGCAGATGCGCCGGCACGTCCGGGCGTGAGGCGAGCGCGATCAGCGCCGCGCTGTCGTTCACGCCAACCAGGCTGACCAGACCGATCCAGTGGCCGTCGCGGGCCTGCAGCTGCGCCTTGAGGCGCAGGCCCAGCGGCGATGCGAAGAAGCGTTGCGCGTCCAGCGGCGCCAGCGCGCGCGCGGCGTCGACGTCGCGCACGAACGCATCGAAGCTGCCGGGTCTGAACGGCAGGCCTTGCAGTGCCTGATCGAGTGCGGTCTGCAAGGTCGCCGCATCGGGCAGCTTCGCCTGACGCGCACGCTGCGTCGCGGCGCTGGGCAGGTAGCGCGACGGCAGTTCGTAGCCGGCGATCGCGCCATCGCGCTGCAGTTGCGCCAGCAGCGGGTCCAACTTTTCGCTGGCCGCGAGCACTGCATCGGCGTCGGCGCCTTCGATGACGAGCAGATGGCGCACGTCCGGCGCGCCGAGTTCCTGGCGCAGGCGCGTGTCCTGCGCGACGAGGTCCGGCGGTGCCGGCGTCAGCGCGGCGAGGTTGTTTTCCCAGAATGATCCCGGCGCGAAATAGACCGCGACGACGGCGGCCGTCGCCAGCAGCGGCGCGAGCCAGCGCGGCCGCGGCAGTGCCGCGACGCGGCGCCACAGCGCGGCGAGCCAGGGCGACTGCGCCGCATCGTGCGGCCGGTTGCCGAGCAGATGCACGAGGCCGAAGCGCGTCGTCAGCGCTGCGGTGGCGAGTCCCACGATCGTGAACACCGCGAGCTGTTCGAGCCCGTCCACGCCCGAGGCGAAGAACGCGAGGTAGGCGATGCAGGTCGAGGCCACGCCGGTGGCCAGCGTCGGCCAGAGCAGTTTCGCGACGGCGACCGGCGAGCGCTCGCGGCTCAGATGACTGAACAGATGGATCGGATAGTCTTGCGCGACGCCGATCAGGGTGAAGCCGAACGCGAGCGTGATGCCGTGCGCGCCGCCGAACAGCAGCGCCAGTGCCGCCATGCCGGCGAGTCCGCCGCTGACCAGCGGCAGCGCGCCGGCCAGCACGGTGCCGACGCGGCGGTAGGCGAGCAGCAGCAGCGTGATGAAGCCGATCGAGTCGAACAGGCCGATGCGGTTGGCCTCGTCGCTCGTGGTCGCGTTGATGCGCACGGTGAACACGCCGGGGCCGCTGAGGGTCAGTTGTGCCTTTGTATCTTTTGCGCTGTCGCGGAAATAGCCGTCGAGCGCGTCCTGCGCCTCGCGCTGCGCCGACGGATCGAAGCCGCCGGCGACGGTTTCGGCCAGCAGCAGCGCCTGTGTCCCGTCGCGCGTGAACCAGACCTCGGCATAGCGCTCGGGTTCGCCGGGCGGTGCCCAGGCTTCGGCGAGCTTCAGCATTTCCAGCGTCGGATCGTTGCCGAGCAGCGGCTTGAGCCAGGCCGCGGCCGGCGAGCCCAGATCCTGCACGCGCTGTTCGAGTTCGCTGCGCAGGTTGTCGGCGTCGAAGGCCTGCGTATCCAGCGTCGGCGACAGCAGATACCGATACGGCAGCAGGTCCTGCGCGAGCGCGCCGAGATCGCCTTCGCCGTTGAGCGCGCGCACGAAGCGCTGGTCGTCGCGGATCCGCAGCACGAGCGCTTTGCTGATGTCGGCGAGCACGTCAGGCTCGTCGCCGTGCAGCGCGAGCAGCAGCAGGCGCGAACCGGGTCCTTCGCCGATCTCGTCGAGCAGCAGGCGCTGTTCCGGCGTACGCGCCGGCGGCATGAAGCCGCGCAGATCGGTGCTGACCTTCAGCGCGCTGAGTACGTAGAACAGCAGGCCGGCCAGCAGCGCGAGCCAGACCGCCAGCAGTGCCAGCCGCGCACGCAAGGTCATGGTCTGCCCTGGCAGAGCTGCTGCAATTGCGTGCGCTGCGGCACGCCGTCCAGCGGCGCTGCGGCCAGTTTGTCGACGAGCAGCACGCTGCTGTCGCCGCCGGCTTCCTCGACCTCGAAGCACAGCGGCGTGGTGTCCTGGCCGCTGATCAGTACGCGCTTGACGTGCTTGGAAAGCGCCGCATCGCGCGGCACCAGCAGCAGCTGCCAGCGTTTGTCGTTGCCCTCGCTGGAAAGGACGTAGCTGCGCTCCAGGCGCTTCGCATCGCCATCCAGCGTCGCGCTGAAGCTCTCGAGGAAACCGGCCAGCGCCGGCGCGCGCTTGAGGCTGAAGCGCTTGGCCGGCTTGCCCGTGCGCGTGATCTCGACCTGGCCGTTGGCGATGATCGTGGTTTCCTCGTACGGCGACACGACGCGCTTGCCGAGTTCGTTTGCACCCTTGTAGGTCAGGTCGCCGCGCAGCTTCAGCGGCGCATCGAGCATCTGCACGAAGCGCACTTCGGTGTACTCGGTCGTCGCCGGCAGCGGCCGCTTCAGGCGCTCGATCAGGCGCACGGTCTGCGCGCTTGCGCAGTCCTTGCTGCAGGCCGCCGGTTCGGGCGCGGCCCGCTTGGATGCCGCGCCGGGTGCGGCTTGGTCAGGCGCGGCGTGGCTCGCCAGCGGCAACAGCAGGCTCAACGCGATCGCTTTGCCAGAAATCATAGAAGTTGAACCAGTTGTAGGGATCCAGGCGCGCATGATGCTCCAGCCGCGCGGCGTAGCGCGCCAGCCAATCGTCCAGGCGCGCGTTGCGTTCGCTGCGCCGAATCTCGATGCGCTCGGCGAAACGCTCGAAATGCAGCTCGTAGCGGTTGCCGCCGCGATACAGCCCGAAGCACAGCAGTACCGGCGTATCCAGCACGGAGGCGATCAGGTAGGGCGCGACCGGCAGCGGCGCGGTCTCGCCGAGGAACGGCGCGCGGCGAGTGGGTTCCTGCGGCCGCGCGCGGTCGCCGAGCAGGGCGACGACGGCGCCCTGCTCGACCGCGTCCTTGATGCCGAGCACGATCGCGGTGCCGCCGCCGGCGGCGTCGATCACGCTGTGGCCGATCGCCGGGTTCAGCGCGTGCAGCAGTTCCGTGACGGCCGGCGTCTGCGATTTGTCCAGTACCACCTTGAGCTGCACCTCGGGCTTCTCCCGCGCCAGCACGCGCAGGATCTCGAAGCTGCCGAGGTGTGAGCCGAGCAGCAGCATGCCGCGGCCTTGATGGTAGGTGTCTAGGAGCAGTTCCAGGCCATGGATGTCGAGCTGAAACTGGCGCACGTCGTCGCGCGCGAGCATGAAGACCCGGTCGAGGACCACGCCGGCGAAGCGGTGCAGGTGCCGCATCACGTCGCGCGCACGGGCGGGTCGACCCAGCGCGCGGCTCAGGAATGCGCGCGAGGCTTCGCGTTCGGGCTTGCGCCGGAAATAGAAATACAGCGTGATCGGATACAGGAACAGGCGCGCGA
Source organism: Lysobacterales bacterium (assembly GCA_038207515.1). GTDB lineage: Bacteria > Pseudomonadota > Gammaproteobacteria > Xanthomonadales > Rhodanobacteraceae > Tahibacter. The sequence continues at coordinate 48,991 of JBBQZR010000018.1, forward strand.
TCGGGCGGCCGCCGTACAGGGCGATCGAGCGGATCAACCAGATCGCGAAATGGCCGCCGCCTTCGGGGCGAGCGGTCCAGTGCGGATTGCTCATGCAGTGCTCGCCTCGCCGCTGGCGATCAGGACGTCGTCACGCAGTACGCGGAAACGGAGGCGTTCGTCCGTCAGTTCCAGCTGCAGCACCGCGATCTGTTCCGGCAACAGCGGTGCGACGAATTTCACCTGGCTGAAGCCGGCAATCCGCCGGCCGTGGCAGCGCTGCAGCGCCGCGGCGACCTCATCGAGCACCACCACGCCCGGAACCACCGGATTGCCAGGGAAATGACCGGCCAGGCACGGATGCGTGGCGGGAACACGGAAATCGTCGTGATGCACAGCAAACGCCCTGGCGGAATGCGCGCAAGGATCGCGGGTTTGCCGGATGGCGGCAAGCCGTGCGGCGGGGCGCAGTTTCAGTCGTTGCCGGCGCCGTCGTGCAGTATGCGGCGCCAGTTCTGCACGATCTTCATGAAGTATTGCCGCGGGTTGTCGTGCGGCAGGTGACGCAGGTGCCAGTTGCGCCACGCGAACTCGACGACCGAGAACACGCCGATCACGAGAAAGCCGCCCAGGTGCAGATACCCGTTGGCCCACTGTTCGGGCAGCGGCAGCGGCGCCGGCAGTCCGAGGCGGGCGAAGATGCCGTTCGGCTGCGCGCTGGTGGCGCAGGCCAGCATCAGCAGGGCTTGCAGCGTGAGCAGCACGGTCCAGGCCCAGGTCAGCCCGCGTGCATACCGCGCGACGCCGGGCTGGGCCAGGCGCTGTTCGCCTTCGAACGCAAGGATCGCGCGTGTCACCAGCGGACGCCGTCCCGGCAACAGGGTGCTGCCGAAGAACCAGGCCATGCCGGCGCTGATCAGCACCGGCACGAGCATCAGCATGATCTCGACCTGATTGCGCTGCAGCAGCCACGCCGTTCCGACCATCGCCACGATCCAGGCCGCCCAGGCCGGCCGGTAGCCGCGCAACAGGCCACCGAACAGCAGCAGCGTAATCATGTCCAGGGCGGCCAGCGCCGACAGCCAGCTCAGCTGCAGCCACAGCGCCGGGAGCAGCAGCAGCGGATAGGCGATCAGCAGGGCCAGCGCAAGGTACGGCGGACGCAGCGAAGGGGTAGCGGAGCTCATGCGTGACGATACGGAAAGGCGAGCCGGAGCGGCGCGCAAGCCGGCTATGATACGGCGCTGCGTCGGCTGGCAGGGTGTCGGGCGACAGTGTGCTTCGACCGGGAAAAGAGGCAAAGCCTCTTTCCGGACAATCAAGTAGGGGCGGGTGGCGGGACATGGAAAACACGACAGACAGTCGGATGTTGGCCGACATCGTCAGCTGCGACGTGCTCGTGGTTGGCGGCGGCCCGGCCGGGTCGACGGCGGCGACGCTGTTGAAACGCCGCGGCCTGCGCGTGCTGCAGCTGGAAAAGGATCACCACCCGCGTTTCCATATCGGCGAATCGCTGCTGCCGGCGAACATGCCGATCCTCGAGGAACTCGGCGTGCTCGAGGAAGTGCGCGGCATCGGCGTACGCAAGCTCGGCGCTGACTTTCCCGAGCAGGGTGACAACTACTACACCTACCGTTTCGCGCGCGCGCTCGGCAAAACCCCGCCGTATGCGTTCCAGGTCAAGCGCGAGGACTACGACCAGATCCTGTTCCGCAATGCCCAACGCAGCGGCGTCGATGCGCGCGAAGGTGTCAAAGTGGACAAAGTGGAAATCCAGGCCGACCGCAGCACGCTCGCGCACGCGACCGCGGCAGGCGGCGAGAAGCTCACGATCAGGGCACGCTATCTGGTCGATGCGAGCGGCCGCGACACGCTGCTCGGCAGTGCGCTCAAGCTCAAGGTGAAGAACCAGAAGCACCAGAGCGCGGCGATCTTCGCCCACTTCAGGGGCGTGACGCGCCGCCCCGGCGACGAGGCGGGCAACATCAGCATCTATCGCTTCGACTACGGCTGGTGCTGGTTCATCCCGCTCAGCGACGGGCTCATGAGCATCGGCTGCGTGTGTTTCCCCGAATACCTCAAGCAGCGCCGTGGCCGTACCGGCGAATTCCTGCTCGAGACGTTGAAGCTCATGCCCGGCGCGGTCGAGCGAATGGCCGACGCGGAGATCGTCGGCGAGGTGCGCGTGACCGGCAACTATTCCTACACCTCCAGCGCGATGACCGGCCCAGGCTTCGTCATGGTCGGCGATGCGTTCGCCTTCGTCGATCCGGTGTTTTCCTCGGGCGTCTATCTCGCGATGCACAGCGGCAGGCACGCGGCGGCGCTGGTCGACGAAATTCTCAAGAATCCGCAACGCGAAGCTGCGCTGCAGCAGGAGTTCGAAAAACGCATCCGCCGCGGTGTGCGCGTGTTTTCCTGGTTCATCTACCGCTTCAACTCGCCGGTCATGCGCCGTCTGTTCGCGTCGCCGCGCAACGTGTTGAAAGTGGAGCAGGGCGTGATCTCGATGCTCGCCGGCGACGTGTTCGACAGTGGCCCGGTCATGCGCCGCCTGCATCTGTTCAAGGTTATCTACGCGGCGACCGGGCTGGCGAATCTGCGCCGCTGGTGGAGCGACCTGCGCGAGCGTCAGCGTCAGTCCGCGACGCAGTTCACGGGCGGCAATACGCCGGTCGACAAGGTCTGAGCCGGCGCCTGAGCGTGAAGGTGGCGGCTGCGCCTGAGTCCGCTACTGGCGGACGGTCGAATCGAGGTCATGCCGGATTCGACCGTTGCGCGACGTCGACCAGGGACGCGGGACCCTGCGGCGGGGCGGTGCGGGAACGAGTCCCGGACCTGCGGTCAATTGACGCGGTTGTGCTCGATATGTGCCGAAAGTGCGCGCAGAGAGCTGAAGATGCGCTTGTTCTCGTCGTTGTCCGAGCGCAGCTGGAAGCCGTAGCGCTTGGACACGGCGAGCGCGATTTCGAGCGCATCGATCGAGTCCAGGCCAAGATCTCCGCCGAATAGCGGTGCTTCGGGTTGGAATGTGTCGACGCTGACGCCTTCCAGATTCAGGCTGTCGACCAGGAGCTCGGCGAGCTCGCGCTCGGCGGGAGAAAGTTGCGACATCGGGGTTTCCAGAGGTGGCGGCGCGGCGCCGGACCGGCGGCCGCTGCGGCGCGCGAGTGTATCATACGGGTTTGCCTGGCCACCCCGGCGGGCTCAGGGACCCCGTTTACATGCCTTTGCCATCGACGCCGCGCCGACCGGCGCGCCCCCGCGGGATGATGCCCGCATGAGCAGCGATCGCGGTTTGCCCGCGCTGGATGTTGCTTACGTCGAGGCCGAACTGGACGTACTGCTGAACGACGACGGCGTGCTGGCGGTACTCGGTTTCGGTGCCGCGGCACCGGCGACGGCCGATCCGCGCTACCTGCGCGTCGGCCTGGATCCGATCGACGACACCGCGGTATTCGAAGTGTGGCGCGTGCCGGGCCCGGTCACGCACGGCCTCGACGGACGGGTGCGCTGGGCGGCCTCGGACGATTACTGTTTTGGCGCGATCGAACTCGCGGAAGCCGACTACGCCGATCTCTCCGTGGCGACCGAGGCGGCTTATACGGAACTTGCGCGCTTCACGCAGTCGCGGCGCTGGCCGTATCTGCTGCGGATCTGGAACTACCTCGCGGCGATCAACGAAGGCCAAGGCGACGACGAGCGCTACCGGCATTTCTGCACCGGCCGTTCGGCCGGCATGCGCAGCGTGCTGGGGCGCGGTTTTTCCGCCGCGAGCGCGATCGGCCGTAGCGACGCCGAGCCCGTGCTGCAGGTGTACTGGCTGGCCGCACGCGAAGCCGGCGTCGCGGTCGAAAATCCGCGTCAGGTCAGCGCCTGGCGCTATCCGCGCGAATACGGCCCGACTTCACCGACCTTCGCCCGCGCTATGCGCGGTCCCTGCGCCTTACCGCAGCTGCATATCTCCGGCACGGCCGCGGTCGTCGGGCATCAGTCCCGCCACGACGGCGATCTCGCCGCGCAGCTCGACGAAACCTTCGCCAATCTCGACAGCCTGCTCGCGAGCGCCGGCAATCTGTCCGGCTTCGGCGCGGGCAGCGTGCTCAAGGCCTATGTGCGGCGCCGCGAGGACCTAGCCGCCGTCGCGGCCATCCTGCGTCAGCGCCTACCCGACGCGGCGAAGCGGCTGGTCCTTCTCGGCGACATTTGCCGCGCCGAGCTGCTGGTCGAACTGGACGGCATTCACACCGCCGAGGCCTGAGCGCGGCAGCACGCGGCGCCGGCGCAGCAGTGCCGCGGCACCCAGCACGATGCCGACGCACAGCCAGCTCAGTGCTGTATTGAAGATCAGATGACCCTGCTTGGCCACATCGGCCAGACCGTCGCCGAAGATGGTGACGCCGAACGTGGCCGGCATCAGGATCGCGAACAGCAGACTCAGCAGTGCGAAGCGATCCCGGCGCCACACCGCGAATATCGCGGCCAGCAGCGGCAGGAGGAACAGGGACGTACGCAGCGCGGCGTTGCGGTCCAGCACGCCGTTCCAGCTGACGAACCCAGCTGGCAGCTTGCCGAGAATCTGCCCTTCGACATGGCCCAGGTTGCGCGGCAGCCACGGATTCAGCACGGCCACGCCGTTGCGGAAGAAGCGCAGCAAGGCCATGGGCTCGCGCAGGAACTCGCGCAGGAACTGCAGGCGTCCCAGCTTTTCCATGCCGGGGCAGACGTCCTCGGGCAGGCCCGGCAATTGCCAGGCGGACTTGCCGCTGTGCGCGACGCAGGCATCGGGCAGGCCGAGGCGGCGCGTCATCGCGAGCGGATCGCTGGTCGCCGGGAGCAAGCCGGTGAAGACGATGTTGGACCGGTTCGCCGAGCGGATGGACGTCATCATCGTGTCGTCGCGGGCGAGCTGGGCGAACTGGAACACGCTGCCGAGCACGGCGCCGACGAGCATCGCCCAGCCTTGCCAGGGCCAGCGTCCCGCGTGCCAGCGGCCGAACGCGAGCACGCCGACGGCCAGGCACAGCGGCAGCACCAGATGCTGGATCTTGCTCGTCGCCAGCAGCAACGCGGCCAGCGCGAGCAGCAGCATCCCGGAGCGGCTGCGGGCGCTCTGCGCATACAGCAGCACGAGGTTGAACAGCGCATACGCCGCGACCAGGGCCGTGGCCTCCGCATAGAAGGTATTGAAGTACAGGGTGTTGGCGGGATCGCTGAGCACGGCCGCGAACACGACGGCATTGGCCAGCGCCGCCGGCCACAGGCCGCGCTTCCACCAGGCGCGGCAGAACGCCGCGACGAGCAGGCTCAGCACCAGCAGCCGCAGCGCGCCGAGCCAGCGCACCGAGTGGCGTTCGATACCTTGGGATTGTTCCACTTTGTATACGGCGACGACCGCGGCCTGCTGCAAAAGCTCGCTGGACCCGTAGCACAGCGGCACCGGATTGACCTGGAACCGGTAGAACTCGAACGGCGCATTCGGGCTGTTCTCATCCGGACGTATCGGTGCCGGGCGATCCGGAAACAGCTCGAAACAGCCGGTATAGCGCGCCTGATCGAAACTGTTGGCGATCGCGAGCAGCGGCGCATGCGACAGCAGCGGCACGGCGCGCAGCAGCGCCAGGGCGAAGGCGAGGACGATGAGGACGAGGGCGGGGTGGGGCTTGGCAATCATCCGCGAGCAGATACCACGAGCGACGTTAGGGTTCGGAAAAATTCGGCGGCCGGAGCGTGGTGAACACGGGCCTGGCGAGCTACTTGTCGATTCTGCGACGCCAAGATGAAAGGTTCGTGGCAGACGAAGCAGGGGAGCGGGATAGCGGCGGTCGCCGGTCAGTGGCATGACCGGAAAAAAGCAGAGCCCGCCGCAGCAAAGCCCCGTTCTGCCTTGCGCGACGTTCAGATTCCGGCCGGCGCACCGCCGGCGCCGTGTTCGCTGCCTGCGTCCGGCGCCGTTTTGCGTATTGGCTGGTACGCGGCGGCCATCGCCGAGCCCGATTGCGGAACAGGTCACAGTTGCTCAGTGAGCCATTCGTACCGGGACGCGCCAAGCCCGCCACGGCATCGAGAACATACGGTGCTAAGCTTGTCAACAGAGTCAACAGGCGTCATCGCCTAACCGGAGCCGTCATGAAAACGCAGCTGGGCCACTACGACATCGTTGCCGAACTCGGTCGCGGCGGAATGGGCGTGGTCTACAAGGGTTACGAGTCCTCGCTCAACCGCTATGTCGCCATCAAGGTACTGGCGGAATCGCTCGCCCACGACGAAAGCGTCAAGGAGCGGTTCCTGCGCGAAGCGCGCAGCATGGCCTCACTCAACGATCCCCACATCATCCAGATCTATTTCATCGGCGAACACGAAGGCCAGACCTTCTTCGTCATGGAATTCGTCGAAGGCGAGTCGCTCGGCTCGCTGCTCAAGCGCGAAGGCAAGCTGCGACCGGACCAGGCCGCACGCGTCATCTTCCAGACCGCGATGGGCCTGGCTACCGCACATGACAAGGGCGTGATCCACCGCGACATCAAGCCCGGCAACCTCATGGTCAACAGCCGCGGCGCGATCAAGATCGCCGACTTCGGCATCGCCCTGGTCACCCAGGACTTCTCCAAGAAACTGACCTCGACCGGCGAATTCGTCGGTACACCGGGCTATCTGTCGCCGGAAGTCTGCCTCGGCAAGCCGGTGGATTCGCGGTCGGACATCTTCGCCCTCGGCATCGTGCTGTTCGAGATGCTTACCGGCCGCATGCCGTTCACCGACGAATCGCCGCTGGGCCTCATGCTCGAAGTCGTGCGCGCCGAGATCCCCGACGTGCGTCAGCTCAACACGGACGTCGATGCGGAACTGTCGCGCATCCTCTCGCGCATGATCGCGAAGGATCCGAACGAGCGTTACAACAACTGCCACGAACTGGTCGACGATCTCGGTCGGCACCCGCTGCTGAGCGGCGCGCCGACGATCGGCGTCAAGCCGTTGCTGTCGACGGCCGCGTCCACGGTGATCGGCATGAAGACGCCGATTTCTGCGCAGCGTCCGCTGCCGCAGACCGCGCCGACGCCGCGCCCGGGCAACCTCAACGCCGGCACCGGCGCTTCGGCAATGCCCACACCGCCGCCGCTGCACGGCGCCTCGCCGCGCGCGACGCGGCAGAGCCACGTGCCGCAGCAGGCGACCGCGCGTCGCGCCTCGCCGCTGCCCTGGGTGATTGCGGCCGCGGTGCTGCTTGCTCTCGGCGGCAGCGTATTTGCGTTCCGCGACCAGATCCCGTTCCTGAAAACCTCGGCCACGACGGTCGCGACGACGACCACGCCTGCGGTCGATACGCTGGCAGCCACGCCGGCGGCCTCGACGGCAGCGTCGACCCCGCCCGCTACGGCGGCGACGCTCTCCGCCAGCGCGACCACCGCACCCGATACGACGCCTGTCGCGAATCCCGTCGCGCCGCCGCCGGCCGGCGATCCATCCGCAACTGCTTCGACGTTGACCGCCAATCCCGTCGGCAACCTGCCGGCCGATGCCGCGCCGGTCGGTTCGCAGACCGTGGCGAGCGTCGAACCGACCAGCGGTACGGCTGGTGATGGCCCCGAACCGCGCGCCTCGCGTATCGACGCGCTGCGCGACCTCGCTGCGGCGCGCGCCAGCGAGAACGCCCCCGGCCCGCGTGTCGCCCGCGACGATGAGCCGTTGGGTCCGCGCATCGCCCGCGCCAACCCGCCGCAGGATTCGCCGGCGGCACCGGCCGAGCCGCGCGTGCCGACTGTTGCGGTGCTGGTCGGCGGCGACGCGGTCATTGCCGGCCCGGCGCGTCAGGAAATCACGCGTGCGCTGCAGCGCTCCGGCTTCAACGTCATCGATGGCGGCCGCACCCGTGACGACAGCGACGGCGATATCGGCCGTCTCGCCGGCAAGGCGAACGCGGCCATCGTCGTGTTCGTGCGCCCGGTCGGCTCGCAGGTGCTGACCTACTACGGTCAGGCCTCGACGCTGTATACGGCGCAGGTCTCGATGCGTGCGTTCGCCCTCAAGGGCCGTCGCTCGCTCGGTGCCGGCTGGACCGAACAGGTGAGCTTCACGTCGCTCAATGCCTCGGAGAAGGCGCGCGAAATCATCGAACCCATGGCCGACGACATCGCCCAGGCGCTCGGTGAGTTCCGCTCGCGCGGCGGTCGCGGCTGAAATAGCTCGCGTTTCGCCGCGATTCGGAAGAACCGTCCGCAAGGGCGGTTTTTTCGTTTGTGTATCCGCGCTATCGTCGGCACGCTCCATTCACGCAGCGATCCGGGCGCGTCCCGGTGCCACGTGGCAGGCGGTCGATAGACAACCTGCCAGCTCGATCCAGGAGGGATCGTCCGGGAGTCGCTCGCGCAAGCGATCGGTTCCCGGGGAAGGGTGACGTCGAGCGCGTAGGCGATCGACTCTCGGAGAACGAGGGCAAGCTCCGCTTGCGCCGTTCGATTCGAGAAAGGGCGATAGCCCTCTCTCGACAACCCAGTAGGGGAAAACCATGGTCGTGTGTCCTGTTGCCCTGGCCGTCGGGTGCCGCAAGTGCCCGGTGTTTTCGGTCTGTCCAGTCAAGTCGGTCATCGGCGACTACGTGCCGCCGGAAAAGCCGCCCTCGCCGCAAGCCGCCACCGCGCGCGCGGCAGCGGCAGCAGCTGCGGAGCCCGCAGCCAGGACTGCGAAGGCCAAGCCAAAAGTCGCCGACAAGCCAACGGCGGGTGACGGCAAACGGCGCAGCTCACGGCGGCGTACGCACTAGCAAGATCGCGTAGGAAATATTTCAACAAATATCATTGGGTGCGGCCGACGCGCGCGGCCGCACCTGCCGGTGCTGTCCGATGTCAACCCGATTGCTGCGGATCCGCCGTGCCGATGTCGCTGAGCGGGAACGTTTCCACGCTTTCGTCCCGCTGACGTTCCGCAGCGTCGATTTCCGCCTCTGGGACCGACGCGGCGGCTGGAACGACGACTACGAGGCCTGGCTGCTGCTCGACGGCGACGACACCGTTGCCAGCGTCGGCGTGACGCGCATGCGGCTGTCGGTCGCTGGTCGCGCCTGCATCGGCTATCAGTTCGGCGCGGTCGCCACTCATCCGGACCGGCGAGGCTGCGGCCACTCGCGCGAACTGCTGCAGCAGGTGCTGGAAAGCATCGATGCGCTGGCCGCGCCGGTGCTGTTGTTCGCCAACGAGGACGTGCGCGATTTCTATCCGCGGTTCGGTTTCCGACCGTTGCCGCAGCAGCGTTATGTCGCGGAAATTGCCCTTGCCGGCGGAACTACGCTGCCGCCGTGTTGCGACGTGGCCAGCGCGCGAGACCGCGCGCGCCTCGCTGAGCTGTGTCGTCGCGCTACGGTCCACGATGCGCAGTTCGGTGCCGGAGATTACAACTCGACGCTGCTCTGGCATCTGAGCTACCGCGCGCTGCGCGCGCACTGGCTGGATGACGTCGATGCGCTGGCGGTCGTCAGCGAGGAAAACGGCACGTTGCATCTGCACGAATTGCTGGCGCCGCAGCGCTTCGACCTGTCTGCGGTGCTGCCGCGGCTTGCGCGACAGTCGGTGAAACGGATCGAATTCGGATTCCAGCCGCGGCACTGGTGGTTGCAAACGGCCGATGCCGGCGAGTACACGGGATCACCGCTGTTCGTGCGGGGTCTCGACACACTGCGGCCCGGAGCCCTGCGCTTTCCCGATCTGGCGCAGACCTGAGCGGCCGCGCCCGTCGTTGTGCGCGTTGTCAATCGCGGAGCGAGCAGCGCCGCAGCCCGGTGCGGTTGAACGGGCTGCGTGGTGGGCTCAGGCGGACTGCAGATTGGCGTAAGCCAGCACCAGCCATTTCGCGCCGGCGTCTTCGAAGTTCACCTGCACGCGCGTGTGTTCGCCGACGCCTTCATAGTCGATCACGATGCCGCCGCCGAAGCTGGCGTGGACGACACGCTGGCCGAGCTTCAGCGCCGGCGCTTCGTCGACGGCCTGATGGTGGTAGCGGCTGTTGTAGGCCGGGCGGCTCACCTGCACGCGCGGGCGCACCTCGTGCATCAGTTCGCGCGGAATCTCGTTGAGGAAGCGCGACGGGCGCCCATAGGTTTCCATGCCGTGCAGGCGGCGCTGTTCGGCGTAGCTCAGGGTCAGGCGTTCGCGGGCACGCGTGATGCCGACATAGGCCAGGCGGCGTTCCTCCTCGAGCCGGCCTGGTTCATCGAGTGATTTCTGGCTCGGGAACAGGCCGTCTTCGAGGCCGACCAGGAACACCAGCGGAAACTCCAGGCCCTTGGCCGTGTGCAAGGTCATGAGCTGCACGCAGTCCTGCCCCGGCTGGCCCTGGCCTTCGCCGGCTTCCAGTGCGGCGCTGGCGAGGAACGCCGCGAGTTCGGACAGGCCGGCTTCCTCGTCGTCGGGTGTGAGCTGGAAACGGCCGGCGACGCTGACGAGTTCGTCGAGGTTTTCCACGCGCGCCTCGGCGCTGCCGCGCGAATCCTTTTCGTAGTAGTCGCGCAGGCCGCTGCGTGCGATCACGGTGTCCATCTGCTCGGACAGGGTCAGGCCGACCTCGATTTCGTCGAGCGCGTCGCCGCTGCCGTCGAACAGGCCGGCGTTCGGCGCGTCGGCGGCATCCGCCGCACCCAGTGCTTCCCGCGCCAGCTGCTCGATGAGTTCGACAAAGGCGCGCAAGGCGTTGCGGCTGCGCGCCGCGAGCTCGTTGCCGCCGATGATGCCGAGCGTGGATTCCCACAGCGAACTCGCGTCGCGCCGCGCGTACTGGCGCACGAGGTCCAGCGAGCGCTCGCCGATGCCGCGCGGCGGCGTATTGACGGTGCGCTCGAACGCCGCGTCGTCGTGGCGGTTCGCGACCAGACGCAGATAGGCCAGCGCGTCCTTGATTTCGGCGCGGTCGAAGAAGCGTTGCCCGCCGTAGACGCGATACAGAATACGGTGCTGGTTGAGCTGTTCCTCGAACACGCGCGACTGCGCGTTGGAGCGATAGAGAATGGCGATATCGTTCGCTGCGCCGTCGGCGTTGGTGTATTCGCGGATGCGCTCGATCACATAGCGCGCCTCGTCCTGCTCGTTGTAGGCGGCATAGAGCTCGATCGCGCCGCCGGCCTCGCCCGAGGTCCACAGCTGCTTGCCGAGGCGGCCCGGGTTGTTTGCGATGACGGCGTTCGCGGCCTTGAGGATGTTCGCGGTCGAGCGGTAGTTCTGTTCGAGGCGGATAGTTTTGGCGCTCGGATAGTCGCGCAGGAACTGCTGCACGTTCTCTACGCGCGCGCCGCGCCAGCCGTAGATGGCCTGGTCGTCGTCGCCGACGACGAACACCTTGCCGGTCTGCCCGGCGAGCACGCGCACCCAGGCGTACTGCAGGCTGTTGGTGTCCTGGAACTCGTCGACGAGCAGGTGGCGCCAGCGTTCCTGGTAGTGCGCCAGCAGCGCCGCGTCCTCGAGCCAGAGTTCGTGCGCGCGCAGCAGCAGTTCGGCGAAATCGACGAGGCCGGAGCGGCGGCATTGCGCTTCGTACGTGGAATAGATGTCGAGCAGCGTGCGCGTGGTCGAGTTGTCGCCGTGCTCGATCGTATCGGGCCGCTTGCCCTCGTCCTTGCAGCTGTTGATGAACCAGGCCGCCTGGCGCGCGGGCCAGCGCGATTCGTCGAGGTCCAGCCCCTGTATCACGCGCTTGATCAGGCGCTGCTGGTCGTCGGCGTCGAGGATCTGGAAGGTTTCCGGCAAGCGCGCCTCGCGCCAGTGGCGCCGCAGCAGGCGATGCGCGATGCCGTGGAAGGTGCCGATCGACAGGCCGCGCGTGCCGTGTTCGATCAGGCCTTCGCAGCGTCCGCGCATTTCGCCGGCGGCCTTGTTAGTGAAGGTCACCGCCAATATGGAATACGGCGACACACGCTCGACTTCGAGCAGCCAGGCGATACGGTGGATGAGTACGCGGGTCTTGCCGGAACCGGCGCCAGCCAGCACCAGATAATGGCCGCTGGGCGCCGAGACCGCTTCGCGTTGCGCAGGATTGAGATGATCGAGCAGATGAGAAACGTCCATCCGGCGATTTTACCTGGGCGGCGCGGCCGCATTGCGGCTGGGCTGCTGGTGACCGGCCTGTGCGGGCTCGTGCCGGCACTCCACGCGGCGCCGCGTTACGAGCTCAGCTATGAGCCCGACGGCGAACGCCTGCAGGTACGCCTGTGCGTCGACGAAGCCGCGGCGCAGCGCGACTTCCGCCTGCATCGCGGCGGTGCGGCGCATGTCGATGCGCTGCAGCGCGAACACGGCCGCATCGAGCGCACCGGCGATTCGCGCTGGCGCGCGGCGGACTGGCGTGCCGGCGAGTGCCTGCGCTACACGGCGCGGCTCGGCGACGTCGCGCAGAGCGGCGATCACGACGTCGGCAGCCGCGTCGGTGCTGCTTTGCTGGTCGCGCCGCAGCAGTGGCTGATACAGACCGACGGCGAGACCGAAGCCGAGGTCCGCGCAATCCTGCCCACCGGCTACACGTTCGCGCCACCGTGGCGCCCCATCGACGGCGAACCGGGCCGCTACGTCATTCCGGTGACGCCGTTCAGCTGGTCGGCGCTCGTCGCCATCGGCCGCTTCGAGGAAACCCGCATCGACCTGCCGGGGGGCAGCGTGCGTCTGAGCGTGCTCGGCGAAGCGAGCGCCGCGCAGCACGCGACGCTGCAGCAGTGGGTGCGACACGCCCTCGCTGCCGTCAGCACGGCCCATGGCGAACTACCGCTGCCGCAGACGCAGGTCGTGCTGCTGCTCGGCCGGGGCCGCGGTAAGGCCGTGGGCTTCGGCCAATCTCTGCGCGGGCAGGGCAATGCGGTGCACATCAGGGTCGATCCCGAAGCATCGCTGGCCGCGCTCGACGCCGACTGGACGGCCGTGCATGAATTCTCGCACTGGGCGCATCCCTACCTCGGCGACGACGGCGCCTGGCTGGCTGAAGGTCTCGCGAGCTATTGGCAGAACGTGCTGCGCGCGCGCGGCGGCCTGCTCACGCCGGCGCAGGCGTGGACGGACCTGGAGGCGGGTTTCGGGCGCGGTCGCGGCGCTGCCGACGACAGCCTGACCCTAGCGCAGCTCAGCGACGCGATGCACGCGAAGCGCGCGTATTACGCCGTGTACTGGTCGGGCGCGGCGTTCTGGCTGCAGGCCGATGTGGACCTGCGCCGCGCGAGCGGCGGCAGGCTCAGCGTCGATGAGGCGATGCGGCGCTTCCGAGCGTGTTGTCTTGCGCGCAAGCGCGAATGGGACGCAGCCGAATTTGTCGCCAAGCTCGACGAACTGATCGGCAGCGACGTGTTGCGGCAGCGCTATCGCGAGTATGCGCAGCGGCGCGGCTTCCCGCCGTTGGACGCGCTGTACCGGCAGTTGGGCCTGCAGCGCGCCGATGAAGGCGCACTGCGCTTGCGCGACGACGCACCCGATGCGGCCGTGCGCGACGCGATCATGCGCCGGCGTTGATGCGCTGCGTCTTCCGCGCGCGCCGGCACCGTTGCCGGCGTCGCGTGAATCACTCGGCGACAGGCGGCGCCAATACCTTCGGCGGCGACATGATCCGGTCGACCAGCGCGATCGCGACCGCGGAGACGACGAAGGTCAGGTGCAGCACGGTTTGCCACAGCATCGTCTTGGTATCGAGCTCGTGTGCCTTGATGAAGGTGGCGAGCAGATGGATGGAGGAGATGCCGATGATGGCCGTCGCGAGCTTGACCTTGAGCACGGCGGCGTTCACATGCGACAGCCACTCCGGCTGGTCCGGATGGCCTTGCAGGCCGAGGCGCGAAACGAAGGTTTCGTAGCCGCCGACGATGACCATGACGAGCAGGTTGGAAATCATGACCACGTCGATGAGGCCCAGCACCGTCAGCATGATCGCGGTTTCGGCGGTCTGGCCCGCGGCGGCCGCGGCTTCGGAGAGCCCGCCGTGCAGGACCACCGTGTGCAGCAGGTGCCAGAGTTCGCGCAGGAACTGCACGACATAGACGCCCTGGGCGACGATGAGGCCCAGGTACAGTGGCAGCTGCAGCCAGCGCGACGAGAAGATCAGGGCGGGCAGCGGCCCGAGGCTCTGTTTGGGAGTGCTCATAGGATTCATGCTGGGCGAAAGGCGCGGGAGTCTAGCAATCGCGAGTGTCATTCTCGCGAGAACGGCCGGTCCGCAGAAGGAGCGGCATCCGGCGAACGACCGGGTTGGGGGTGCGACCATCGTTTTTCAACGCCGTGGCCGCCCTGCTACCGAACCGATGACTCGGCACCGGCAACCGCCGCTAAGGCGTGATCAGGCGCACGCCCGGCAGGCGCAGCACGTAGTCCGCGCCCATGAGCTGGGACGGGGTATGGAAGCCGCGGTCGGTCGCACCGGAAAGGAGCTTGCGCACCATGCCGACCGAGGCCGTCGCGGTCAGCGCGTAGCCGTTCGGTGTGGACAGTTCGAGGCGCGCTTCGCCGCCCTGGGCGTCGCGCACCTCGCCCCAGACGCGGCAGTCGCTGCGCTCGCGCCGTTCGGCGCTGGGTCCGGCGGTCGCCCCGGCGCGCCGCTTGAGCCACGACTGTACCGGCGCGAAGCCCAGCAGCGGCTTGAAGAAGCGCAGCCGGCGCACGCGGCGTATCGTCGCCGGCGATACCGTCATATAGGTTTCGATGTTCGGAATGCCGGTGGAAATATACGCGGTGTATACATCGCCCCAGGGAATGGTCATCGCGCTGCGCGCCTCACCGTCACGCAAGAAGGTGCGCGACTTCCAGCCCAGCGGTACTTCGACAAGCTCGCCGTCGACGCGCGCGCGGCCGCCCTTGGCGAGGCCTTCGACGCTGGTCTTCGCCGTGCCGGGGCTCGGCCCGCCGCCGGCCTCGAACGCGAGCACCAGCCGGTTTGCATCGGGCAGGCGCTGCTTGAGCATCGCCGCGACGCAGTCGGTAGGCACCACGTCGAAGCCGGTCCCGGGCGCGACGACGATGCCGCGAGCGACGGCCTGCTCGTGCGCGCGGTGGCACAGCGCGAAGACGTCGATCTCGCCGGTGATGTCGAGGTAATGCGAACGCGCGGCGAGGCAGGCGTCGAGCACCGGCTGTGCGGTTTCGCTGAACGGTCCGGCGCAGTTGAGCACCAGCGGCAGGCCTTCGAATTCGCGCTCGAGCGCGCCGGGGTTGCCCAGATCGAACGCGCGCCAGCTCAGTCCGAGTTCCTTGCCCATCGCTTCGAGCGCCGCCGCGTTGCGCCCGGCCAGGACCGGTTCGAGATCCTGGCGCAGCGCCTCGGCCGCGATCAGGCGGCCGGTATAGCCGTTCGCGCCGTAGATCAGGAAGCGGCTCATGCACGCCCCGCGGCGCGCAGCGCCGCCACGAGCTTGCGGAAATAGAACTCCGGCAAAAAGCGCTTGATGCGCCACCGCCTGCGTTCCGGCGCGGTCGGGATGATCATGAATTTTCCGGCCATGACCGCGTCGACGACGACAGCCGCGACGTCGTCCGCGTTTACGACGGCCTTTTCCATGAGTTTCTGCGCCATGTCGCGCGTGCGTTCCGGACCACGGAAGTTTTCCAGCAGATTGGTGCGGAAGAACGACGGACAGAGCACCGACACACCGACCGCGCTGTTGGCCAGCGCCAGTTCCGCGCGCAGGGTTTCCGACAGGGTGACCACGCTCGCCTTGGCCACCGAGTACGAGCACAGACCGCCGGCGCCGGCCAGTGCGGCGAACGACGCGGTATTGACGATACGGCCTCCGCCTTGCTCGACCATGCCAGGCAGAAAGGCCAGACAGCCGCGCACGACGCTGAGCAGATTGATGTCGAGCATCCAGCGCCAGTCGTCGATGGAGGTTTGCAGCAGGTTGCCGCCCGACGCCACCCCGGCGTTGTTGTACAGATGATCGACGCCGCCCCAGCGTGCGTTCACTTCATCGCGCAGCGCGAGCACGGAGGCGTCGCTCGCCACGTCGACGTGGAACGCATCCGCCTGCGCGCCGAGCGCGCGGGCCTCGGCGGCGACGGCTTCGGCGCGTTCGAACGAAATGTCCGCCAGGCCGACGTGCCAGCCGGCGCGTGCGTAGCGCAGCGCGATCGCGCGTCCGAGGCCGCTGCCGCCGCCGGTGATCAATACCCGTTGCGCACCCATGCTCCGCCCTCGTCGATTCTGGTGCGGTTACTGTGCCAGATGAGCGCGGTAGCAGCGGAATGCGGCGAGAAAATAGTAAAAGCGAAACGCGGGCAGGCCTGGTCCGCCTGCCGTCGCGATGTCCCCGTGCCCCGGCACGAATGTACCCCTGTTGCCACTGGAACCTCCATGTCCCCGAACCTGTTCGATCTTGCCGGCAAGACCGCCCTCGTCACCGGCGCGAGCCGCGGCATCGGCGCCGCGACCGCGCAATTGCTCGCACGCCACGGCGCCGAGGTCATCGTGTCGAGCCGCCGCCACGACGCCTGCGAAGAAATCGTCAGAGCGATCACCGCCGAAGGTGGCAAGGCGCGGGCGATCGCTGCGCACATCGGTGAGGTCAAGGCCATCGACGCGCTATTTGCCGAGATCGAGGCGCAGGGCTTGCGCCTGGACCTGCTCGTCAACAATGCGGCAGCCAATCCCTCTACGGGCCCATGCTCCATATGCCGCTGAGCGCCTACGAAAAGACGGTCGAGGTGAATATCCGCGGCTACTTCTCCATGACCCAGCAGGCAGCGCAGCGCATGAGCGGCCACGGCGGCGCCATCGTCAACGTCGCCTCGGTCAATGGCCGTCGCGCGGCGGCGGGGCAGGGCGTGTACTCGTTTTCCAAGGCCGCGATTATTTCCATGACGGAAGCCTGAGCGCGCGAACTGGCGTCCGCCGCGATCCGCGTCAATGCGGTGTTGCCCGGCTTGACCGATACCAAGTTCGCGAGCGCGCTGACGCAGAGCCCGGAGATCATGAAGACGCTGCTGGAGACGATCCCGATGGCGCGCGCCGCGCAGCCCGAGGAAATCGCGCCGTTGATCCTGTTCCTGTGTTCGCCGGCCGCGAGCTACGTGACGGGCGCAAGCTTTGCGGCGGACGGCGGCTACCTGTGCTGAGCTTCACCGCCAGACACGGCGGCACCGCCGCATCCTTGCGGGAAGCGCACAAAGAAAGACCCCGAAGGCCAGGGGAGGGCCTTCGAGGTCTGGGGTGCGGAGCCAGGTCTGGGGAGGAACCTGACTCCGGTGGTTCATCCAGGGAGGGGAATGAACCAGGTGCCGTTGCGTGCACCTGGCGATTAAGACGGCCTACGGTGGGAAAGGTTCGCAGGCGCTGTCCGATCGATTCAGAATCCGTTCATTTAATGGAAAATCAATCGGTTGCGATTCGGTCTAGTGGGCTTGGTCCCAGTTCGCGCCAGTCCCGATGTCGACGACGAGCGGCACCGCGAGTTCCGCCGCGGCGCTCATGCGCGCGCGCAGGCCTTCGCTGATCTCGTCGACGCAGTCCTCGCGCACTTCCAGCACCAGTTCATCGTGCACCTGCATGAGCATGCGCGCGTCGGCACGCTCCCCGAGCCAGGCGTCGACGGTGATCATTGCGCGTTTGATGATGTCGGCCGCCGTGCCCTGCATGGGCGCGTTGATCGCGGCACGCTCGGCACCGGCGCGCAGGTTCGGATTGCGCGCGCGGATGTCGTCGAGATACAGGCGTCGGCCGAACACGGTTTCCACATAGCCGTCGCGATGGGCGCGCTCGCGAATGTCGTCCATGAACTGGCGCACGCCGGGATAGCGCGCGAAATAGCGCGCGATGTATTCGTTGGCCTCGTTGCGTGCGATGCCGAGCTGGCGCGCGAGGCCGAACGCACCCATGCCGTACATGAGACCGAAGTTGATCGCCTTGGCGGCGCGGCGCTGATTGCTGTCGACCTGGTCGGGCGGCAGGCCAAACACCTCGGCCGCGGTCGCGCGATGCACGTCCTGCCCGCCGACGAAGGCGCTGAGCAGGCCGGCGTCGCCGGACAGGTGCGCCATGATCCGCAGCTCGATCTGCGAATAGTCGGCGGCGAGGACGCGAAAGCCCGGCGGCGCCACGAAGGCCTGGCGGATACGGCGGCCTTCCTCGGTACGGATCGGAATGTTCTGCAGGTTGGGTTCGGACGAAGACAGGCGTCCGGTCGCGGCAATGGCCTGACCGTAGCTGGTATGCACGCGACCCGTTCGCGGGTTGACGTTGTCGGCCAGCTTGTCGGTATACGTGGAGCGCAGCTTGGCCAGGCCGCGATAGTCGAGAATCAGCCGCGGCAATTCGTGCTGGTCGGCGATGGCGTCGAGCGCTTCCTCGTTGGTCGACGGTTGGCCGGTCGGTGTCTTGACCACGATGGGCAGCTTGAGCTCGTCGAACAGGATGGCCTGCAGCTGCTTGGGCGAGTCCAGGCTGAAGCTGCGTCCGGCGATCGTATACGCGTGCTGCTGGATCTCGTGCATGCGCTTGGCTAGTTGGTTGCTCTGCAGCCGCAGCGCCTGGATGTCGATCAGCACGCCGCGCTGCTCCATGCGCGCGAGCACCGGAATCAGCGGCGCCTCGATCTGCTCGTAGACCTCGCGCAGGCGCGGCTCGGTCGACAGCTTGTCCCAGAGCACCTGATGCAGGCGCAAGGTCACGTCGGCGTCTTCGGCGGCGTAGCCGGTAGCCTGTTCCAGCGCGACCTGGCCGAACGGAATCTGCTTGGCGCCCTTGCCGGCGACGCTTTCGTAAGGAACCGGCGTGTAGCCGAGATAGCGCTTGGCCAGCGAATCCATGTCGTGCCGCGTCGCGGTGGAATTCCAGACATAGGATTCCAGCATCGAGTCGAACTTCACGCCGCGCACGCTGATGCCGTATTGCGACAGCACGTTGATGTCGTATTTCGCGTGCTGACCGACCTTGGCCTTGTTCTCGTCCTCGAGCAGCGGCTTGAGCGCCGCGAGCACCGCGTCGCGACCCAGTTGTGCCGGCGCGCCGGGATAGTCGTGCGCGAGCGGCACATAGGCGGCTTGCCCGCTCTGCACAGCGAACGACAGGCCAACGATCTCGGCACGCATCGGATCGAGCGACGTGGTTTCGGTATCGAACGCGATCACGTCGGCGTGGCGCAGACGCTGCAGCCAGATCTCCAGTTGTTCCGCATCGGTGACGCACTCGTAGTTGCCGGGCGCGGCGAGCGCCGGATCCAGCGCGCTGTCGACGAAGACAGGCTTGCGGTATTGCGCCGGCACATCGGCACCGCGCAGTTCGTCGCTGCTGCCGAACGCCTTGCTGTCGAGCTCCTTGAGCGCGGCATTGAAACCGTAGCGCGTGTACAGCGTGCGCAGCGTCTCCGTGTCGCGGTCGCGCAAAAGAAGATCGGTGACCGCTTCGGCGAGCGCGACGTCCGTCTTGATCGTCGCGAGCCGGCGCGACAGCGGCAGCTGCTGCAATGCGTTGCGCAGGTTCTCGCCGATCTTGCCGCCCACCTTGTCGGCATTGGCGACGAGATTGTCGAGCGTCTGGTATTCGGCCAGCCACTTGGCCGCGGTCTTCGGGCCGCATTTCTCGACGCCGGGGATGTTGTCGACGCTGTCGCCCATCAGCGCAAGGAAATCGACGATCTGCGCCGGATGCACGCCGAACTTCTCGAACACGCCGGCCGGGTCGAGCGTCGTGTTGGTCATGGTGTTGCTCAAGGTCACGTGCGGGCCGACGAGCTGCGCCATGTCCTTGTCGCCGGTGGAGACGACGACGTCTATGCCGAGCGCGGCGGCCTGCAGCGCGAGCGTGCCGATCACGTCGTCGGCTTCGACGCCGGATTCGCGCAGGATCGGAAAACCCAGGGCGTGCACGATCTGACACATGGGCTCGATCTGCGCGCGCAGTTCGTCCGGCATCGGCGGGCGGTTGGCTTTGTAGGCCGGATAGAGTTCATCACGGAACGTGGGGCCGGACGCATCGCAGACGAAGGCCGCGTAGTCGGGCTTCGCCTTGAGCGTCGTGCGCAGCATGTTGACGATGCCGAACAGCGCGCCGGTCGGTTCGCCGGCCGCGTTGCTCAGCGGCGGCAGCGCATGGAAGGCGCGGTAGAGATAGCTGGATCCGTCGATCAGCACCAGGGTGGGCATGGTCTACTCCTTGCAGACGCCGAGCTTGGCGCAGCGCCGCCGGCCTTTCAATCCGGACACGCGACGGCGGCTTCGTCACGCGGCCACGACATCGGTCTATTCAGGCCCGTTTGTTATGCTGCGGGCATACCGGCCCGGCAGGTGCGCGGGGCCGGCTCTGCCACTTCCGGAGCCCATCATGAAGCGCAATCAGATCCTCGCCATCCTGCTGACAGCCTGTTGCGCAACGGCCCAGGCAGCCTCCGAAACGCCGGTGGCGACCCAGCCGGTGCAGCGCGCCGATCTCGTCGATGCACCGCCGCCGGCGATGAACGATCCGGGCGTCAAGCCCAAGGTCGCGCCACCCTCCGATCTGGAAAAAGCCAAGGCCGATGCACGCGGCGCGGACAAGCCCGACGTCGGCATCCGTCAGGAAGGCGACGACACCATCGAGGAATACCGCACGAGCGGCAAGGTCAGCATGATCCGCATCACCGGCAAGGGCGGCCTGACGCGCACCTATATCGATACCGACGGCGACGGTCGCCTCGAAGGCAATCCGAAGGACGGTCCGGTAGCGCCGGTGTACTACAAGTTGTACGAGTGGAACTGATCTTCTGAGCCTGCTGTCCAGCGCACTGTGGAGCAGCGGTACGACAACCCCGAAGAACCGATGACTGTTTCTGATTCTGGAGCCCCCTTGAGTCAAGGGGGGTGAAGAGTGATCGCTCAGAACCGCAGGTTCTGATCACTCTGAACGCCCAACGGGCCGGACGAAGAGTGATCGCTCAGAACCACAGGTTCTGATCACTCTGAACGCCCAAAAGGCCGGACCGGCCAAAGGCCTGCGCAGCAGGCCTTTGGCGGGGTCGTGGAGATCTGGTGCTGAGCGCAAAAGCGCCGGCATCAAGACTTGTCTAGAACGTTCTTAATGCCTGAAATGGCGAACGCCGGTAAACACCATCGCCATGTCATTCTCGTCCGCCGCCGCGATGACTTCGTCGTCGCGCATCGATCCGCCCGGCTGGATGACTGCGCGGATGCCGGCTTTGGCGGCGGTGTCGATGCCGTCGCGGAACGGGAAGAACGCATCCGATGCCATCACGCTGTCGCGCACATCGAGGCTCGCTTCCTCGGCCTTCATCGCGGCGATGCGCGCGCTGATCACGCGGCTCATTTGACCGGCGCCGATGCCGATGGTCTGGCCACCCTTGGCGTAGACGATCGCATTCGACTTCACGTACATCGCGACGTGCCAGGCAAACAGCAGGTCGCGCAACTCCTCCGCGTTGGGCACGCGCTTGCTGACGACCTGCAAGTCCGACAGCAGCAGCGTGTCGCGATCGGCGTCCTGCATCAGCAAACCGCCGGCGATGCGCTTGAGGTCGGTGGTATGCGCCGTCTGCTCCGGCCAGTGTCCCGTGGCCAGGATGCGCACATTGGGTTTCTTGGAAAATACCGCCAATGCCGCTTCGTCGACCTCGGGCGCGATGACGACCTCGACGAACTGCCGGTCGAGTATCGCGCGCGCCGTGACCACGTCGAGCGAGCGATTCAGCGCGATGATGCCGCCGAAGGCCGAGGTCGGATCACAGGCATAGGCGCGCTCGTAGGCCAGCATCGGCGTGTCGCCGAGGGCGACGCCGCACGGATTGGCATGTTTGACGATGACACAGGCCGGCGCGCTGCCGAAGGCCTTGACGCATTCGAGCGCCGAGTCCGCATCCGCGATGTTGTTGAACGACAGTTCCTTGCCGGCGAGCACGCGCGCCGTGGCGACGATGCCCGACGGCGGATCGCTTTCTACGTACAGCGCGGCCGACTGGTGCGGGTTCTCGCCGTAGCGCAGCGTCTGCGCGCGGCGGTAGCTCAGGTGCAGGCTCGGCGGATAGTTGTCTTCGCGTTCGCCAGTGCGCACGCCGAACCAGTTCGCGATGAGGCCGTCGTAGCGCGCGGTATGGGCGTAAGCCTTGGCCGCGAGACGACGGCGCAGTTCCATGGTGGTGCCCTGCGTCGCATGCAGCGACTGCAACAGTTCGGCATAGTCGGCCGGTTCGGTCACGACGGCGACGTGCTCGTGGTTCTTGGCCGCCGCGCGCAGCATGGCCGGGCCGCCGATGTCGATATTGTCGATCGCTTCGTCGAGGCTGCAGTCGGGCCGCGCCGTGGCTTTTTCGAACGGGTAGAGATTCACGACGAGCAGATCGATCGGGCTGATGCCGTGCTGCGCCATGACGGCGTCGTCGATGCCGCGCCGGCCGAGCAGGCCGCCATGAATCTTCGGGTGCAGGGTCTTGACGCGGCCGTCCATGATCTCCGGAAAACCGGTCACGTTGCTTACGTCGGTAACCGGAAGGCCCGCGTCGCGCAGCGTGCGCGCCGTGCCGCCGGTGGAGAGCAGGCTGACGCCCAGGGCATCCAGGCCGCGCGCGAGATCGAGCAGGGCGGTCTTGTCGGAAACGCTGATCAGTGCACGGCGTACCGGCACTAGCGTGGCGTCGAACATGGGGTATCGCCGGTTGCGAAAGAAGGTCGCGGATTATAGCCCGCAGGCCGTCATGCTATCGCGGTTTTTCCGGTTGCGGCGAAGGCCGCTCAGAGCAGTCCGTGCTGGGACAATTTCTTGCGTAGGGTGGCACGGTTGATGCCCAACGCTAGCGCGGCTTTGCTCTGGTTGCCGCCGTACCAGGACATGACTTCGCGCAACATCGGCGCCTCGACTTCGCACATGACGAAATCGAACAGGCCTTCCGCCTGTTGCGTGTCGAGATCGACGAGATAGCGGCGTACCGCGCGCGCAACACACTCGCGCAGGGCGGGTTGGGACACAGCGGCATCGGGCGCCTGTTCGGGGCGCAATACGGAGACGGCATTCACGGCGGCGAGCAACCTGGGTCTGTTCTTCCATGACCGCCGGATGCGAGTGCCGACGGGGCGGGGATGTTAGCGCGGCGACCGCGCGTTGGTAAGTGCCAACTGTCGCAATACGCAAAGATCTCTCAGCGGTCAGCGGATTACTACGACGCTGTCGCATCGCGCCGCAGTATGGCGTTGCACGTGTTCCGTTCAAAGAAACTTGAACTCGAACGCGACTGCGTTCTTGCCCGGATCGCGGACCTCGAAAACCAGCGCCGAGCTTGCGCCGGCAGCCAGACCACGTTCGATAGCGCGCGTGTCGCCGAGGTAGTCGCGCGGCTGGAAGCGGCGCATCGCGACGCGGTTTTCGTCGAGGTCCGAAAGAGTGATTTCCACGATCGGGAACGCCTGTGCGTAGTCGGCGGCATTGCGCACCGTCGCCGAGACGATCAGCGCACCCGCTACCGAAGGGTGTGGTCGGATGTCGCGCGACAGCAACTCGAGTTGCTGCGTCGCATGGCGCAGCGGCAGCGTGCAATTCAGGGCGGCGCAGCCGCGGTCGAGCCACGGACGCACGAGTTCGTTGTCGAGCAGCTGGTCGCGTTCGGCATAGGCGAGTTGACCGGCCAGGCTCAGCGAAAGCAGCACGGTACCAACGACCCACGGCCAGCGCCGTCCGCTGCTGCGACGCGCATGGCGCGCGAACGCCGGCGCGGACATGCGGCGCGGTTCACGCGCCCGCGGGCGCTCGTCGGGATCGAAGCTGAAGCTGACCGCTTGCGCATTCGGCCGGTACACCGGTACGCCGAGGCGGGGCGGTTCCGGATCGGGCGCATGGACATCCAGACGTTCGAACGGCTCCGGCGGCAAATGGTCGGCCAGCGTGAGCAGCGCGTCGAACAGCGCATCGCAATGGCTGCAGCGCACCATGCCATGCCCGCGCGCGATGGTCGCCGCATCGGCGCTGTAGACGGTCGCGCATTCGGGGCATTGCGTATACATGCGAGGGCGGCGGGCCAGAGTGAGTCGGCAGGCAGAGTGGACTGGCGCGCGCCGGGTTTCAAGCCGGCGCGGGAACGGTGACGTCGATCAGACACGCGATGGATTCTCGGAGAGCGTGGGCAAGCTCCGCTTGCGCCGTTCGATCGAGAAAGGGGTGTTTCCCTTTTCTCGACAGCCGCTCAGTCCGGTGCGCGCGTAGTCGCCCGGCGGCCGCTGATGCGGATCCAGTCTTCGCGCTGGGCGATGCTCAGGTCTTCGAACCACTCGCCATAACGCACGAGCAGTTCCTCGTGCTGGCCGGCGAGGATGCCCGACAGCGCGAACGGCGCGCCGGGTTTGCAGGCGTCGGCGAACAGCGGCGCGAGGTCCGCCAGTGGTCCTGCGAGGATGTTGGCAACGAGCAGGTCATGCGGCTCGTTGCTGTAGTCCTGCGGCAGGAACAGGTGCAGACCATCGGCGACGCCGTTGCGCTGCGCATTGTCGCGGCTGGCTTCGAGCGCCTGCGGATCGAGATCCACGCCGACGACCTCGGCCGCGCCGAGCTTCAGGGCCGCGAGCGCGAGCACGCCCGAGCCGCAGCCGTAGTCGAGCAGACGCTTGCCGCGCAATTCGATGCCGTCCAGCCACTCCAGGCACAGCGCCGTGGTCGGATGCGTGCCGGTGCCGAAGGCGAGTCCGGGATCGAGACGCACGACGATGGTGTCGTCGCCGTCGTCCGGCGGATCGATGTTCCAGGGATAGATCCACAGCCGCCGGCCGAACTGCATCGGCTGGAAGGTATCCATCCAGGCGCGTACCCAGTCCGCGTCGGCGACGTCGCGAAAATCGAGCTGGTCCGGCGCGATCTCGGGCACGAGGTCGGTCAGCGCATGCACGAGGCCGGCACGATCCACCGCGATGTCGAACAGCGCCGCGAGCTTGATCGTCGGCCATACCGGCGTTTCGCCGGGCGCCGGCTCGAAGATCGGGTGGTCTTCCGCGTCGAGCAGGGTCACCGACAGCGCGCCCAGGTCTTCCAGCGCCAGTTCGATGCGTTCCTGTTCGTTGGAGTGGATGGTCAGCGAGAGTTCTATCCAGGGCATGGCGTGCGCGCTACTCAGTTTTGGATGTCGATGCTGCGCAAGCCGTCCGGGTGCGCCATGTACGCCTTGCCGCCGCGCTGCTTGGCGACGGTAGCCACGCAGAGTACGTCGGCGATCGTGGTCGACACGTCCTGGGCTCCGGTCACGACGAGCGTGGTCTGGCGATACGGCATGAGCAGTGCGGCCAGTCCCTCACAGGTCGCCGTGGCGTCCTGCACCGTGTAGGCGTTCTTGCCGGTGACGACAATGAGCAGCGAATCCGGCGGCAGCCCTTCGAGTGTCGCGGCCTGCGGCGGCGGCGCGGCCGCGGTGGCTGCGGCGGACACCGGCTTTGCCATATCGGCATCCGTGTGCACGCCACCGCTGCCGGCACAGCCCGCGACGAGCGCGGCGGACAGCGCCAGTGCGCCCCGGCAAAGCGAATGGTCAGCCCAGCGCAATGCCTTTCTCCTTCTGTTCGGCGATGCGCTTTTCCAGGTAGTGGATGTTCTGTCCGCCGGCCTGGAAGCCCACGTCGCTCATGATGCGTTGCTGCAACGGGATATTGGTCTTGACGCCGTCGATGACCATCTCGGCCAGGGCCAGGCGCATGCGCGCGATCGCGGTGGCGCGGTCGCGGCCGTGGACGATCAGCTTGCCGATCATCGAGTCGTAGTTCGGCGGGATGCGGTAGCCGTCGTAGATATGCGTGTCCAGGCGCACGCCGGGTCCGCCGGCGCCGAGGAAGCGCTTCACCGTGCCGGGCGACGGCATGAAGGTGTCGGGGTCTTCGGCATTGATGCGGCACTCGACGGCATGGCCGGTGAAGGTCACGTCTTCCTGGCGGATCGACAGCTTCTCGCCGCCGGCGATCAGCAGCTGCTCGCGCACCAGGTCGATGCCGGTGATGAGTTCCGTCACCGGGTGCTCGACCTGGATGCGCGTATTCATCTCGATGAAATAGAAGCGGCCGTTCTCGAAGAGGAACTCGAACGTGCCGGCGCCGCGGTAGCCGATGCGCAGGCAGGCATCGACGCAGACCTTGCCGATGGCGGCGCGTTGCTCGGCCGTGATGCCGGGCGCCGGTGCTTCCTCGACGACCTTCTGGTGGCGTCGCTGCATGGAGCAGTCGCGCTCGCCGAGGTGGATGGCACTGCCCTGGCCGTCGGCGAGCACCTGGATCACGACATGGCGCGGGTTCTCGAGGAACTTCTCCATGTAGACCATATCGTTGCTGAAAGCCGCTTTGGCTTCCGACTTGGTCATCCCGATGGCGTTGTGTAGGTGCGCCTCGGTATGCACGACGCGCATGCCGCGGCCGCCGCCGCCGCCGGCCGCCTTGATGATGATCGGATAGCCGATGTCACGGGCGATGCGGCTGTTCTCGGCCGCATCATCGCCGAGCGGCCCGCCCGAGCCCGGCACGCAGGGTACGCCGGCCGCCTTCATCGCCTTGATCGCTTCGACCTTGTCGCCCATCAGGCGGATCACGCTCGCGGTCGGGCCGATGAAGATGAAGCCGGACTTCTCGCAGCGCTCGGCGAAGTCGGCGTTCTCCGACAGGAAGCCGTAGCCCGGATGGATGGCCTGGGCGTCGGTGACTTCGGCCGCGGCGATGATTGCCGGAACGTTGAGATAGCTTTCGGCCGCCGGCGCCGGGCCGATGCAGACCGATTCGTCGGCCATGCCGACGTGCTTGAGGTTGCGGTCGACCGTGGAATGGACGGCGACGGTCTTGATGCCCAGCGTATGGCAGGCGCGCAGCACGCGCAGGGCAATCTCGCCGCGGTTGGCGATGACGACTTTATCGAGCATGGCGGGGAATCGGGAATGGGGAATAGGGAATCGTCGGAAACAGGGTGCGCAGCGCTGGTCGGAACCGTTTCATTGCTTTACTCCTGGGTTGCCCAGCGTGTTCATGAGTGACGTCAGCTTTGCGAACAGCCGATCGGTGAGTTCATCCAGCAAGGCGGGCGGCTCGCCGTAGTTCAGTCGTGTCGCGATCAGTCGTTGCGTATCCAGTTCTGCGAGAGAGCCACGAGCAATGGACAGGAACCGCAGATACTCCGGACGGGATCGTCGGGCGGCACCTTCGGCGATGTTCGATGGAATGCTGACGGCGGCTCGCCGGATCTGCATCGTCAGCGCGAACCGCTCAGACTCCGGAAACCGGGACGAAAATCGATAGACCGCTTCGACGAGATCCATCGCGTCCTTCCAGACGTCCAGCTTCTCGTGCGGCCGCTTGACCGATTCCCGATTCCCCATTCCCGATTCCCGGCACTCAGCCAATCACGAACAGCGGTTCGTCGAACTCGATGGGGCGCCCGCTGGTCGCGAGCACGGCGAGAATGGTGCCGCCGACGTCGGCCTCGATCTGGTTGAACATCTTCATCGCCTCGATGATGGCGAGCGTTTCGCCTGGCTTGACCTGCTGGCCGACCTTGACGAAGGGCGGGGCCTCCGGATTCGGCGAGGCGTAATAGGTGCCGACCATCGGCGAGCGCACGACGTGGCCGTCGGGCAGTGCCTTGCCGGTCGGCGTTCCCGGCGTTTCGGGCGCCGGTGCGGCGCCGGCCTGCGGTGCGCGGTGCTGTTCCACATGCACGTGCGTAACCGGCGCCTGCGGCGTCACGGCGGCCATCATCGGCAAGGTCATGCCGCGCGGCAGGCGGCTCAGGCGCACGACTTCCTCGCCTTCCTTGATTTCCAGCTCGGCCAGATTCGACTCTTCCAGAATGTCGATCAGCTTCTTGATTTTGCGCAGGTCCACAGACGGATCCTCAGGGGAGGTGACAGACGAAAGACATCAGGCCAGGCGACGCATCGCGGCATGCAGCGCCAGCCGATAGCTGTCGGCGCCGAACCCGCAGATGACACCGACGGCGACGTCGGAAAGATAAGAGCGATGACGGAACGGCTCGCGTGCGTGCACGTTCGACAGATGCAACTCGACGAACGGCAGGCCAACGGCCAGCAGGGCATCGCGCAGGGCGACGCTCGTATGCGTGAAGGCGGCCGGATTGATCAGGATGAACGCGCTGCCGTCGTCGCGCGCCGCATGGACGCGCTCGATCAGGGCGTGTTCCGCGTTCGATTGAAAGTGCGCCAGTTCATGGCCTTGGTCTTGCGCGATCGCGGCAAGATCGCCGACGATGCTGTCCAGTGTCGCGTGCCCGTAGGTCTCCGGCTCGCGCGTGCCGAGCAGGTTGAGGTTCGGGCCATTCAGCAACAGGATTTTCGCCAAGCCGGCTCTCCGCTGCCGACGTGGTGCCGGCTGGGGCGCGCAAGTCTGCGCTTGGCCGCCGATCTTGTCCAGTTCGGCGATGATCGCCGATGTTTAACCGTCGCGTAATCGAATCGGCCGGGTTCAGGCTTTCCTGACGAACGCCGATTTGAGCTGCATCGCGCCGAAACCGTCGATCTTGCAGTCGATATCGTGATCGCCGTGGGCCAGGCGTATGCCCTTGACCCGGGTGCCGACCTTCACCACCGACGATGTCCCGCTCACTTTCAGATCCTTGATCACGGTGACCGTGTCACCGTCATTGAGCACGCTGCCGTAGGCGTCGCGCACGACGCGCGCGGCGTCGACGGTTTCCGTCGTGGCGGTCGTCCATTCGTGTGCGCATTCGGGACAGACATACTGGCCGCCGTCCTCATAGGCGTACGCGGACTGGCACTGCGGGCAGGGCGGAAAGTCGCTCATGGAGTGCGTCGTCGCATCGTGGGGGAGCGGCATGTTCGGCGAAGGGTCGGTGCGCGGCAACCCGCTGCCCGGCCGCCAGCGCGCCAGCGCCACCCCGCAGCAGGCGTCCGTCGCGCTGTGACCGTCCCCGCTGCGCGGGATGGGGTCGAGAGCCACCTCGGCGCGTGCACATCGCGGCGATTTTCGGGTTAGAGCCCCGCGGGTTCGTCAAGCCCGACGGTGGCCCGAGAGGCGGTCATCTGTGCGGCAGCGGGGGCGAGTGACGGCCATTGGCGACGACTTGGCGGCGGTTGTTGGCAAAAAAGCGCCAACCGTGGCGGTCAAACCCCCGGCGTTGGCGAAAAGAGCTGCAACTGAGGCGGTCAGAGCGGCAGCGTTGGCGGTCAGGGCGGCGTCGTTCGCGAAAAAAACCGCAACCGAGGCGGTCATAGCGGCGGGGTTGCCGAGAAAAGTCTCAACCGTGGCGTTCAAAGCGGCAGCGGCGGCGGTCAGAGCGGCGCCGTTGGCGAAAAAAGCGGCGGCGGAGACATGCCCGTGGGCCATCGCTGCCAGCAAAAGCGGGAATCGAAAGGCTTCGAGCGCCATCGCTGGCGAAAAGAGTGTCAACGGAGACCACCCGAAGGGCATCGTCGAAGACGAATGCGTCGTCCAAAACCGCAGGACGAGGGCGCCATTCGACTCGCCCGAAAACCAGGATGGCGGCTAGCCCGCCACCGAACGCGCCCGGCGCCCGCGGCCGCGCGACAGTGGCGGCACCGCTCCCTCCAGCAGCCCCAGCCGCGCCATCGACGCCGGCGTGGCGCCCGGCGCCACTATCACATGGTCGATCACCGCGACATTCACCAGCGCCAGCCCCGCGCGCAGCTCCCGCGTCACCGCCGCGTCCGCGGGCGACGGCGTGGTGATGCCCGACGGATGGTTGTGCGCAAAAATCGCGTGCACCGCATTCCAGGCGAGCGCCGACCGCACCACCTCGCGCACATGCACGGACGCGCCGGTCACCGAGCCGCGGAACAGTTCGCAAAATTCAATCAGCCGCAAATGCACATCCAGCCATGCCACCGCGACCACCTCGTGCGGCAGCTCGCTCAGCCGCAAGTGAAACCACGTCGCCGCCGTCGCTGGCGTGCGGAACTGCGGGCTCGGAGCACGGGCGCGTGCTTCCAGAATGCGCAACGCGCGATCCACCGTACGGCTCTCCCTGAGCCGCCTCGCGTCGACACAGGCCGCGGCCTCCGCCACGGCTGACTTCCTTGTCGGTGTGGTGCTCATGGCGTCCGGCTCCGAGGCCCGAGGTAATTCTAAGGATTCCTTAGACGACAACGCAAGTGCACGAGGCGACTCTTTGTGAAACCCACTCTCAAGGCGCCATCCGATGCCGAAGCTTCCCGTCACGATTGGCCCGGATACAAAAGTCGTTGCTTACCGGATCCGGGAAGCCCGTGAGGCGGCGGGTTTGTCTCAACGACAGCTAGGAATCGATGCAGGATGGGACCTGTCCGTAGCGTCCCCGAGAGTCAATCAATACGAGAGAGGTAAGCACACTCCTGACTTTGCAACCCTCAAGCGACTGGGCGAAGTCCTTTCTCGCCCCGTCGCGTACTTCTATGCCGAAGACGACGGACTGGCCCAGCTAATCGTGGCGTACCATCATGCGGGTCGGGCGCAAAGATTGAGGATGCTTGCTCGATAATGTCGATCAAGGCGATCTTGTACGCAATGCCGGGAGCCGAATGGGAGGGGAGATGAAAGCAAAGATGAAAGAAACGATGGCGATTCCAACAATCGTACTGATTGGCTGTGCAGTAGTTGCCGTCTGGGTGTTGATGGGAGTATTCGCGTCCGACCGGCCGAGTCCTGGCCAGTTCGGTGACATGTTTGGAGCCGTCAACGCGCTATTTACCGGACTCGCTTTCGCGGGCCTGATCTATACGATCATTTTGCAACGAGAGGAGCTTGGTCTCCAGCGCAAGGAATTGCGTCTAACTCGGCGTGAACTAAACGGCCAGAAGAAAGAGTTTGCTGCTCAAAACAGTACGATGGCTCTTCAGCGTTTCGAGAGCTCCTTCTTTTCAATTCTTAGGGTTCATCACCAGATTATTGATGCGATGGACTTGAATATAGAGGCGCAAAAGCAGGCCAAGTCTCGCGACTGCTTTAATTATTTCTATCGAAATTTACGGAACGAATTTTCAAAGAGAAAACCCCAAACTGGGAAGAGCGGCGAGCAAGGGGATGTTGCGAATATCGACGAATGCTATGAATCCTTCTACAAGGAACGACAACACGAAGTTGGACACTACTTTAGGAATCTTTATCACCTGATAAATTTTATTGACAAGAGTGACGTTCAGGGTGGCGGGTTTGATGCAAAGAAGCGATACACAAATCTAGTGCGCGCACAGCTTTCCAGCTATGAGCTGACGATGATTTTCTACAACTGCTTGTCAAAATATGGGAGAGAGAAATTCAAGCCGCTTGTCGAGCAATATGGGCTACTGAAAAACATGGAGAAGAGCCTTTTGGTGAGCTCGGAACACGAGGCGTGCTATGCGAAGTCCGCGTTTGGCGAACGCTCGCCTGAAACGACGTGACTATCGCGCCAGCAGTGATTTGTCAATTTTCCAGTTGGATTGAGCGCAAGAATTTTTAGCTAGAAGTGTGGATGATAGATTTTCCCCACTATCAGCGGCCCGGCCGGAGACTTGATCTCCGGCCCATATTGATTCACGACTACAACTCCCGCCGACGCAAATTGTTGAACTAGTTCGGCCACGCTAAGCACAGCCATGGCTCGAACTAGTTAGACGCGGTATCGAGCCTCACCCACCCGCCCCCTCCCTACTAGCTCATCACCAACCGACACCGCCAGTGAAACGTCAACGCCTTGGCGTTGTCATTAAACCCCTGCCAGGGGCGCTGCACCGGGTGCTCGGCGTGCAGCAGTCCAAGTCCCTCGATCGTCGTCACGCGTTTGCCGGCGACGGCGGACAGCGGGGTCACGAAGGAACGCACGGGCAGACCGTCGACATGTACGGTGCTGGCGCCGCACTGGGCAAGGCCGCAGCCGAATTTGGTCCCGGTCAGATGAGCAACATCACGCATTGCCCAGAGCAGCGGCATCTCCGGCGCGGCGTCGAGCGTGGCGGGTTTGCCGTTCAGAACGAAGTCGGCCATGGCGCGCACCTGTGGACCGCGCCAATCTAGGCAAGCGCATTCCGGGTGCGCGTTCCTGCCGGCGCGGAGTCCAACGGCCCGCCGCAAACCGCCGCATGCGCTTACGCGCGGACTGACGCCATCAGCGGTGCGGCGCGATCCAGCCCTCGAGCACGGCCTCGCTGAGTTCGCCCAGGCGGGTATCGAGAATCCGGCCGTCGCGGCCGAGCAGCACGCTGAAGGGCAGTGCGCCGTAGGTGTTGCCGAACGGCAGTGACGGATTCGCCGCCGGATTCGGTGCGACCAGAATCGGATAGTCGACCGGCGTGTCGCGCAGGAATGCTTCGACGTCGGCTGTCCCGTCGAGCGCGACGCCGACGACCTGCACGCCGTTCGCCGCGTGTTTGCGCTGGAAGCGGTCGAGCTCGGGCATTTCCTTGCGGCAGGGTGCGCACCAGGTCGCCCAGAAATTGACGACGACGAGACGGTCCTGCCACTGCGTGAGCAACGCCGCCTTGCCGGCGCGATCGAGCAGCGCGACCACCGGCGCCGGATCGCCTTTCTGCGCGATAGTCACGCCGGCCGGTGCGGCCGGCCGCGCCGCGTCGATCCAGGCTTCGGCCAGCCAGCGCGTCGCCGCACTGCGGCTCAACAGGTCGGTGATGCCGCGCGGCGCGCCCTTGCCGGTCACGATGCTGCCGGCGACGAGGCCGGCCACGCCCGCGACTAGCGCGAGCACGCCGATGGCGGCGGTGTGCTTCCAGCCCATCAGCGTCCGGCCCTGGCCACGCGCGCGGCGAACTTGTCGGCCGCTTCGAAGCCGATCAGGCGCTGGCCGCGCTTTTCCTTGCCGTCGGCGCCGAAGAAGATCGTCGCGGGCGGACCGAACAGGGTGAAATGCTTGAGCAGTGCCTGGTCGGTCGCGTCGTTCGCGGTCACGTCGGCCTTGAGCAGCGTATAGCCTTCCAGCGCCGCGTGAACCTGCGCTTTTGTAAACGTGAACTTCTCCATTTCCTTGCAGGCCACGCACCAGTCGGCATAGAAGTCCAGCATCACCGGCTTGCCTTCGCCCAGGCTGCGCTCGAGGTCTTCCACGCTCTTGATCGTGCGGAACGGCAGGTGCTCGCTCTTGGCCGCGGTTCCGCCGCCCAGACCCTTGAGCGGCTGCAACGGATCGGCCGAACCGGCGAACGCGCCGATTAGCTGCGCCGCGCCGGCGATCAGCAGCATCACCCCGAGCGCCTTCCACAGCGTGCGCCAGCCGGTCGCGCCGTCGGGCAACCGTTCCAGCGCGCCGAGATAGATGCCGCTGGCCACGGCGAGCGCGCCGATCATCAGCATGGTCCAGACCGGGTCGAGGATGCGCGACAGCATCCAGATCGCGAGCGCGAGGAAGCTCACGCCGAATACCGCCTTGACCGCGTCCATCCAGGCGCCGGCACGCGGCAGCAGCTTGCCCGCGGCGGTACCGGCGGCGACCAAGGGCGCGCCCATGCCGAGCGACAGCACGAACAGCGCGAGGCCGCCGAACAGCGGATCGCGCGTCTGACTGATGTAAAGCACGCCCGCGGCCAGCGGCGGCGCGACGCACGGGCCGACGATCAGCGCGGACAGCACGCCCATGATCGCCACGCCGGTCAGCGAACCGCCCTGCTGGCGGTTGCTGACGTTGGCGATGCGGTTCTGCAGGCTCGTCGGCAACTGCAGTTCGTAGAAGCCGAACATCGACAGCGACAGCAGGACGAACAGCACGGCGAAGGAAATCAGTATCCACGGCTGCTGGAAGACGGCCTGCAGATTGGCGCCGACGAGGCCCGCGATCACCCCGGCAATGGTGAACACGACGGTGGACGCGAGCACGTAGACCAGCGACAGCACGAACGCGCGCCGCGTCGACACGTTGTCGCCGGCGCCGGCGATGATGCCCGAGAGGATCGGCAGCATCGGGAACACGCAGGGCGTGAACGCGAGCAGCAGACCGAAGCCGAAGAACGACAGCAGCGCGAACAGGCGGTCGCTGGATAGTCTTGACGCCAGCACCTGTTCCTCCGATTGATCAGCGCGCTGATCCGCGCGTTGATCCACGCTGCCGGCGGAGGCCGGCCCGGCCTGCTGCGCTGCCCGGTGGCGTTCGTTGCCGGCCTTGAGCTGTGCCTCGCTCGCGGTCGGTAGATCGACGCTGACCGTGCGCGTCATGACCGGATAGCAGATGCCGTCGTCCTCGCAGCCCTGGAATTCAGCGGTGAGGCTCAGCTTCTGTGCGTCGCCGCGCTCGCGATCGATGAGGATCGGCAGCTCGACCTGGTTGAAATAGACCGTGACCTCGCCGAAGTGCTCGTCCCTGTGCAGCACGCCGGCCGGCCACTGCTTTGCGCCGAGCGTGATGCCGCTGTCGGCCGGTACGCTGAGCTCGGTCTTGTCGCGATAGAGGTAATAGCCCTTGGGCATGGTCCAGCGCGCGAGCAGTTCGGTCGGGCTCGTCGCGATGGTTTCGAACACGAAGGCCTGTTCGGGCGGCAGCGGCAGTTTTTCCTCGCCGGCAGCGGTATTGGCGGTACCCGTGTCCATCGGGGCATCCACCGCCGGCTTGCCGAGCTGACCCAGCGCGGACTGAAGCGGGTTGGCGCCCGATGAAGCCGGTGCTGCGGCCAGTGGATTGGCCGTGCCGCTCAGCGGATTCGGCGCGCTGGTCGCCGCCGGCAAGGTCACGCTGACCTTCGTCGCGTGCGGTGGATAGCAGATCTTGGGTTCGCGTTCGTGGCAACCCTGGATGCTGACGCTGAATTCCGCGATATCGCCGCTGGCCAGGGTCAGCGGCTGGGTTGCGGCGAGCTTGTCGTGATAGACCTCGACGTCGCCGAGGAACTCGTCGTGTTTCGGTTCGCCCGGCGGCAATTGCAGCTCGCCGAGAATGAGACCCTCGGCCGGCTTGCCGGTCTTGATGCGCGAGCGGTACAGGTAATAGCCGTCGGCGATCTTCCATTCGAGCCTGACCGTGCCGCGATCGGTCGCGCTCGTGGTCAGCGCGAAGGCCTCCTCGACGCGCAGCAGGTCCGTGTCGGACTGGGCCTGGGCGTGGCCGAGTCCAAGCAGTCCGGCGACGGTCAGGGCATAGCGGGCGAAACGGCTCATTGCAGCTCCAGCAGCGGTGGGTCGGGAACAGACCGGCGTGCGGGCGCGGTCCTTGCGGCGCGGATATACGGCGAAACCTTGAAAAAACGAATCTAGCTTTTGCTGGTGGAGCCCCCTTGAGTCAAGGGGGCGGCCAAACGCCTGCAAAGCAGGCGTTTGGCAGGGGTGTGGGGATCTGGTGCCGATCACAAGAGCGGCAAAACAAGAGCTTGCGTCACCGTGACTCAGTGCTTGGAAGCCGTTGCCTGCGCCACCCAGGCGAGGTACGGCTCGTGCCCCAGGGCCACATCGACCGCGATTACTTCCGGGAGTTCATACGGATGCAGCGCGACGATCCGCGCGCGTAGCGCCTCGAAGCGCGCCCGCGTGGTCTTGATCAGCAGCAGGAGTTCGGCGTCGACGCGGGTCTCGCCTTCCCAGCGGTAGGTCGACACCACGCCCGGCAGGCGATTGACGCAGGCGGCCAGGCCTTCCTCGACGAGGGCGCGGGCGATGCGGTCGGCGACGTCCTGGTCGGGCACGCAGCAATAGGCGATCAGGGCGGACATGGCGGCCGGCGTTGACTTCAGGGGCGCGCACGATAACCCGAGCCGGCAGCGACCGCCCATGGCCAGATCGCCGGAGTTTCGGCGGTCCAGCGAGCGGCGGACTGGCGTCCGGCCCTTGAAAGCGGCGAGCGGTGCCTCATGTGACGGGCCA
This sequence comes from Lysobacterales bacterium, assembly GCA_038207515.1. Classification (GTDB taxonomy): domain Bacteria; phylum Pseudomonadota; class Gammaproteobacteria; order Xanthomonadales; family Rhodanobacteraceae; genus Tahibacter. The sequence continues at coordinate 84,645 of JBBQZR010000018.1, forward strand.
CGCGGCGAGGCATTGGCCTTGTCATCTTGACCGGCTAGAATTGGCACTCACCGGCGTCGAGTGCTAACAGCCCGCCGAAATCCTTTTCCAATCAATTGTTTGTAAACCTTGAGGGAACAACCCATGAAGCTTCGTCCTCTGCACGACCGCGTGATCATCAAGCGCCTGGAAGCCGAAACCAAGTCCGCCGGTGGCATCGTCATCCCCGACAGCGCCGCCGAAAAGCCCGTACGCGGTGAAGTCGTTGCCGCCGGCACCGGCAAGATCCTGGAAGACGGCAAGGTCCGCCCGATCGCGGTCAAGGCCGGCGATAAGGTCCTGTTCGGCAAGTACAGCGGCACCGAAGTGAAGATCGACGGCGAAGAGCTGCTGGTCATGCGCGAAGAAGACTTGTTGGCCGTCATCGAAGGCTGAGACCGCTCCGGCCCGGGCGCGTAGGCACTCCGCCACACGCAGCCCTCCCGCGTTCTCTAGTTGCTCACTTCTACCCCCTAATTTCTGGAGTTTCATCCCATGGCAGCCAAAGAAATCCGTTTCAGTGAAGATGCCCGCGCCCGCATGGTTCGCGGCGTCAATATCCTTGCCAACGCCGTGAAGGCCACGCTGGGTCCGAAGGGCCGCAACGTCGTGCTCGAGAAGAGCTTCGGCGCCCCGACGATCACCAAGGACGGCGTCTCCGTCGCCAAGGAAATCGAGCTTGCCGACAAGTTCGAGAACATGGGCGCGCAGATGGTCAAGGAAGTCGCTTCCAAGACCTCCGACGTCGCCGGTGACGGCACCACCACCGCGACCGTGCTGGCCCAGGCGCTGATCCGCGAAGGCATGAAGGCCGTTGCCGCCGGCATGAACCCGATGGACCTCAAGCGCGGCATCGACAAGGCCGTGGTGGCCGCCGTCGCCGAGCTCAAGGCGCTGTCCAAGCCGTGCTCGACCTCGAAGGAAATCGCCCAGGTCGGTTCGATCTCGGCCAACTCCGATCCGAACATCGGCGACCTGATCGCCAAGGCGATGGACAAGGTCGGCAAGGAAGGCGTGATCACGGTCGAAGAGGGCTCGGGT
>JBBQZR010000019.1:0-84823 GCA_038207515.1 Lysobacterales bacterium
TACTCCCCAAAAAAAAAAAAAAACCCCCCGGCCCGGGGGGGGGCGTTGTGGGGGGCCGCGGCCGCCCCCCCGCGCGGGCCCCCCCGGGGGCCGCCGCCCCCCCCCCCCCCCCCGCGTTCGGTTCTGTCAGTTGCAGATATCGATGCGGACGTTGTCGATTTCCATGCCGTTCGGCGCGGCAGCGGCGGTGTTGCTGTCGCTGGTCGCACGGAAGCGCAGCTGCACGGTCTGGCCGGCCATGTCGTCGAGGTCGACGATGGAGCGCTTGGCGGCCGTGCCCGTGCTGGGCTGGCGGCACCAGGCATCGCGGCCGGCCAGCGGCGCGCCGGCGACGATCGTGCCGTTGTAGCTGTCGGTGAAGAAGCGGCTGGCGAGGAGCTGGGTGAAGCTGCCCGCGCCGACCTTGGCTTCGAGCGAGCCGGCATCCCAGCAGCCGGTGGTGCCGTCGATTTCGAAGCTGTGGTAGTTGTCGTAGGACAGGATCACCGCCTGCGCCGCCGGAATCGCGATGCTCGGCGACAGCACCGAGCGGTCGCTGGTCACAATGTTGTTCGGCACCTTCCAGACGTTGCCGGTGAAGCCGGTCGTGCCTGCGATCGGCGTACCCGCCGCCCACGCCGTGCCGCCCGCGTCGCCGGGTGCGCCCGCGGTCCAGACCGGCTCGGGGCCGCCTTCGAAGCCGTAGGTCACGACATTCGTCAGCGTGGTGCCGGTCGGGCAGGTGCCCGGCGTGCCGGTGGTAAATGAGAACACCGCTGAGGTCGCGCCGTTGCCGCAGTAGTTGGTCGGACGCACGCGCCAGAAGAACTGGGTCGTCGAGGCCAGCGTGGTATCGACGGTCCAGCTGTTCGTGGTCACGGTGGCCGAGGCGACGATGCCGGTGAAGCCGACGTTGGTCGAGACCTCGACCAGATAAGTCAGCGCGCCCGGAACCGCCGTCCAGGTCAGCAGCGGGCGCACCTTGGTGCCGGTCGCAGCGTTGGCCGGAGCGCTCAGCGTGGGGGCAGTAGGCGCCGTGACCGACACGCCCAGTTCCAGCGTGACCGCACTCGTGATCGCGCCGCCCGTGCCGGACACGTTGATCGCGTACTCGCCGGTAGCCGCGCCGCGGCCGCCGACGAGCGTGAACACGCTGGAGCCCGGCGTCGGGTTGATCGGATTGGCGGAGAACGCCGGCGTCGTGCCGCCCGGCTGACCGCTCGGGGTCAGCGTGACGGACGAGTTGAACCCGCCGACCGTGCCGGCCAGCAGATCCCAGGACGGATCCGGACCCGGTGTGGCACCGCAGACTTCGAGACGGCGCGGCGTCTGGCTGATCAGCTTGAAGCCGGGCAGGCCGCATTCGCTGAACTTGAAGCTGCAGATGCGCGTCGACCACCCGTTGGTGCTGGTCGTCGGATAGAACTCGCCGGTGAACCAGAAGGTGCAGTCATCGACCGGGTCCACGCTCATCGAGGTGTAGTCGCCCCAGCGGCCGCGGCCGCCGAAGGAGCCGGTCTGCGAGCCGGTGGTTGCCGGCGTACAGGCCTGTTCATCCCGCAGCGTGCTGTCCGGGTCGTTCAGCGTGCGGCCGTTGATCATGAGGCGCGGATTGATGGTCGCGGCGCCGACGTTGTAGCCCACGCCAATATTGCCGCCCTTGTCGATGGCGATGCCGCCCATCCAGCGCGAGTTGGTATCGGGTGCGTAGGTGCCTTCGTCGACGATGTCCTTCTGCAGCGGCCGGTTGGCGCCGACCTGGAAGGCGTCGGCGAAGATCGTGTCGAAGCGCTGGTTGATCTGTGACAGATCGAAATGGGTCCAGCGGATGCCGCCCTGATCACTGTTGCCGAGCACGGTGTGGTTGACGACTAGCGACAGCCGCGTCGGCGAGCCCGGCGGGAACACGCGCGCTGCGGCGCGATACATGATGTGGGTGCCGAAGGAGTCGAGCGGCACCGACGAGCCCAGCTGCGGCACGGCGTTGAAGTTCGGCACGAACGGAGTCTTCGCCGGGATGCGCTCGATCGCGGAGATCGTGCTGCTGGCCAACGTCGTCCAGTTGACGCACAGATCCCAGAACAGATATTCGGAGGTCGCCGAATCGAAGTGGACGAACGGTGCGCAGCTGCCCGGCTTGGCGTGCAGCGTGCCGTCCAGGTGCACCGGTTCCGCGCCATAGGCATCGATGCCGGGGAAGCGCACGATGCCGACCTGAGCGGCGGGCGCGCCGGCGATCATCTTGTCGCGTTCCACCGCGATAAAAGCCGCGCCGAGGAAGGCTTGGGTCGCGTTGTTGAACTCGTGGGTGACGACCGTATACGCGTTCTGTCGTGTCGATTCGTCGGTCCACACGCCGATGTGCGGGTAGTCGCCGAACACCTGCACCGGCGTGGTCGGCCAGGCGAACTCGTACCGGTTGTAGGTGCCCAGCGGATCGGGCGTCGTGGAGATCGCGAAGCACTGGCTCGAATTCGCGCCGGTCGTGAACTGGCTCATGACCCAGCGCTGGGCACGGTCGTCCCAGATCGCGAGCGGGTCGCCCGAGTTCGTGGTCTGGCACTTGCCGCCGAAGCCGGCGAAAAACGAGTTGCCGGCGGTCGGGCCGGAAAGGCGCGTGCCGGTGGTCTTGTCGAAGATCGCCCAGCTGGTGTTGATCCACTGGATGAAGTGCGTCGGGCTGACGTCGCCGTTGGTGTCCGGCGGGACGCCGCCGCCGCCGACGGCAAGCGACAGGCCGTTGGCCGCGAGGATCGTCGACGGAGCCGGCGTGCCGCTGGGCGAATCCTGCACGTTGCGCGAACGCAGGCTGTGCAGGAACGCGCTCATGTCGGCCGAGCTGGGCTTGATGAACTGATTGGGTATGACGTAGACATCCTGTCCGTCGGCGCCGACCTGCGGTGCCGGATATACGCCAAGGACGTCGCGCATCGGCGGGGAAACATCGGAACGAATCGCATGACCGACTACCACGCCGTCGGCCGCCATGATGGCCGGCGCAAACAACGTGGCGAATCCGGTCGCGGCAGCCAGAACAAAGCCGGGACGGAGAAGCATTGCGGTACCCCCAGATATTGAGACTTGAAGCTGAGTGAATATCAGCCCTGCGGATGATGCACCAACCCGCCTTTCATGTCTCGAACGCCCGTTCTCCGGGGGAAAACAATTGCGCCATATCCGCCTTGAGTCGTAATCGATGGTGTTCCTGAATTGCGGTGCCGGTCTTTATTGGCGGGCGAGCGCGGCGCGGCGGCGATGGTCGAGCAGGAATTCGCGCGTCCCGGCCGGCAGCAGCGACAGCGACAGGGCCTGCTCCAGCCTCGACATTTCCTCGGCGGGGTGCTGCGCGCGCAGGGTCAGCAGTGCCTTTTCCGCGAGTGCGGCGTTGTCGCTGGCCAGCCAGCGCGAAACCGTTGCCGGCGGCACTTTGATCCGGTCGCGCTCGACCAGGTCGAACGCGAAACGAACGAGACTGGCGCTGCCCTCGATCTGCTGCACCCGCACCGGCGTGGTGGCGATCACGTCGAGCGCGATTTCTTTCCAGCCGCCCGTACCGAAATGCTGCGGCAGCACGACGGCCGCCTGCAGCAGCCGGGCGCGTGCATTCGCATTCGCTTCGCTGCGTGCGGCGAAACGCTGCAACGTCTTGCGCGAGCGCGTGTCCAGCGCTTCGGTTAGCTGCGGCCGCAGGACGATCTCGGACAGCGCGAAGTTCTGTAATTGCGGGTCCTGCGCGTCGAGCAGGGCGAGCAGCTCCGGCAGTCGCGCCTTGACCGCGGCGGCGTCTTCGCCCGCGCGCCAGGCAAGGATCGCGCGATTCTCGGGGCTGTCGCGCAGCAGCGCCGGTTCCAGTCCCGGCGTGACCAGCAACTGCGCGCCGCGGCGGTCGGCGCGGATCTGTTCGGCCTCGCGCCGGAACGCGGTATAGGCGATCAGGTAGCGTTCGCCCGGCAGCACGATGCGGCGCAGTTCCTCGGGTACGGCCAGGTCGATCAGTTCGGGCATTTCCGCATCGCCGCCGAGCTTCTCGATGCGCCGGAACACCATGCGGCCGCTCGGGCCGTTCTCGGCGAATTCGACAGCCGCGATGCTCGTGGTCGCTTCGCGCAGTACCGCGCCCGGCGGCTTGATCTTGGCGGCGAAGGCAACGCCCGCAAGCAGCGACAGAAGGGTCAGAGCGATCATTCTTTGGATGGCCATGAGGCTAGGCTTTAGGACGGTTGTCGGCAGCATACCCAGCACGCCGAAGTATGGCCACGGCGACATAATATGGCTTGACATGTTATGTCGCGGCAGCTAGCGTCCGGGTCATCGCATTCGCTCGATCGCATCCCGGAGGGGAGCATGGCTAGCCGGCGCCGACTGATCAATCTGATCAAGGCCGCAGTGCCTTTGCTGAAACGGCAGATCCTCGTCGACGCGATCGACGTCGTTCCGGTCGCCGGTGAAATACCCGTTATCGAGATCGCCTTTCCCGGCAGCGAACGACTGCCGATCTACGTCACCGACGCCGGCAGCCAGCTGCTCTGCATCAGCTATCTGTGGCGCGATGCCGACGTCAGGCCGCGTCTTCGCGCCAAGCTGCTCGAAACCCTGCTCGACCTCAATCCCAGCGTTCCGCTGTCCTCCTTCGGCCGCATCGGCGAGCACTTCGTGCTGGTCGGGGCGCTGAGTCCCGCCGCGTCGGCCGCCGACATGGCGCTGGAGCTGGCCACGCTCGGCGACAACGGCCGCGATGCGCTGACCGCGCTTGCCGACTTCCTGGTCTGAGGTGCGCGATGGCCTGGTGGGATGACATTCGCGACATGCTGAAACAGGAACTGGGCAGCCGGCTCGCGTCGGGCAACGATGCGTTGGCTGCGCCCAAGCCGCTGCGCCAGGCGCAGGTGCTGCTGCAGCAGACCGCGCGCGAACTCGCCGATGCGCGCGCGCGCGCCGACGTGGTGCGGCGGCGCCTCGGCCGGGCGCAACTCAAGCTCGAGGCGCTGACGCGCGCGCCGCAGCCGCATCCGCGCTATCGCGAGCGCCTGATCGAACTGGCCCGCGCGATCGCGCGCGACAACGATCTCGCCGGCAGCTTCCAGTCTCATCTCGCCCAGCTCGATCGGCTGCACGACCAGGTCAATCGCCAGCTGCGCGAACTCGACCATGATCTGTCGATGGCGCGCGCCGCGAGCGCGATCGGTCAAGCGACCCAGGCCGTGTCCGCATTGCCTCGAGCGACGCGCGGACGCCGCACGCCGGCGGCGCAGGTCGGCAAGAACGCGGGCCGGAAAGGCGCGCAGAAAACGACGGCCCAGACGCCGGTCAAGAAGCCGGCAAAAAAACCGGTCACGCCCAAGCCGGCCAAGCCGGCGACCAACGCCGATGCGGCCGTCGCGCCCGGATTCCGCCGTGCGCGCGCCGGCCGCGTGATCGACGCGCTGCAGCAGCTGCCGCAGCGGCGCAAGCGGGACACGCATGAAGACTGAACTGCCGAGCAGCTGGCGTTCGTCGCAGCCCGCACTGCGTGCGGTCCAGGTGGCTTTCGACGTTTCCGAAGCGGTGCTGCAGGCGATACGTAGGGCAGCCTACGAAGCGAACCTGTCCAATTCGGACCAGGTGCGCGTCGTGCTCGGCCTGCCGCTGCTGCGCCAGGCCAAGCGCCCGCGCCTGACCGTGAGCCTGAGCGAGGAGGACTATCGGTTGCTCGGCGCACGCTATAGCCTCGATCACGACAACCATCTGGCGATCAAGGAACGGGTTGGCGCCGCCCTGGTCGCCTTCGCCGAAAAACAGCGCAAGACCCGATCCGGCAAAAGGAGTGTCAAGCCGTGAGTTTCCTCGATCTCGTGACCCACTTCCCCGGCCTGCCGCCGAGCATCCTGATCGGCGTGCTGCTGGTGTTCTGGCTGCTGACCATCGCCGGCCTGCTCGATCTGGACAGCATCGGTCCGGACTGGCTTGGCGGCGGCGACGAAGCCGACGTCAGTGGCCTGCCGGAAATGCTGCTTGCGCTGGGGCTGGACCGGCTGCCGTTCTCGATCGTGATCAGCGGCGTCGCGTTTTACTGGTGGCTGATCACGATGCTGACTACGGCGCTGCTGCTGCCGCTGCTGCCACTGCCGTTGTGGCTGGGCGGCACGCTCGTGCTGCTCGTCGCCCTGGTCGCTGCCGTATTGCTGGCATCGTTCTCCTTGCGGCCTCTCAAGCCGTTGTTTGTCGTGAATGAGAACGTCGCGCGCGAATCGGCGATAGGCCGGCGCTGCCGCATCCTGACGTTGAGCGTCGAGGACAACTTCGGTCAGGCCGAAGTCGTGATGGGCGGCGGCACGCGCCTGACGCTGCAGGTTTACGCGGTCGAGCCGAACCGGCTCAGCCGTGATTCGCAAGCCGTCGTGCTCGAGTTCGATGCGCGGCGCAAGCGGTATCTCGTCGCCGAGTTCGAGCCGCTGTAGCTGTTCGAAGCCGCCGCGGCAGACGTTTTCAGTGAGGACGGCCCAGTCCGGGGAAGGACTGCGTCGTGGGGACTGGCGGCTTGCGCCTCGACAGGCGCCTGCAGGCCGGAACGTAGTATACGTTTACAACTTTCAGCCGGAGCTTCACCATGGACATCGCTTTCACCACGCTGCTTGCCGCGGTCGGCATTCTGGTCGTGTTCCTGCTCGGCTTCATGGCCCTCGTGGCCAAGTTCTATCAGAAGGTCGATCAGGGCCGCGCGATGATCGTCAACACGATGCGCGCCGAACCCGAGGTCACCTTCACCGGCCGGCTGGTGATCCCGATCCTGCACCGGCGCGAAGTGATGGATATCTCGCTCAAGACGATCGAGATCGAGCGCATGGGCAAGGAAGGCCTGATCTGCAAGGACAACATGCGCGCCGACATCAAGGTCAAGTTCTTCGTGCGCGTGAACAAGACGCGCGAGGACGTGCTGCGCGTGGCCCAGGGCATCGGCTGCGAGCGCGCGAGCAGCCAGGCCACGCTGGAAGACCTGTTCAGCGCGAAGTTCTCCGAGGCGCTCAAGACCGTCGGCAAGGCGATGGACTTCGTCGATCTCTACGAAGCGCGCGACCGCTTCCGCGACCAGATCGTGCGCCAGATCGGCGACGAGCTGTCGGGCTACGTGCTGGAAGACGCAGCGATCGACTACCTCGAGCAGACGCCACTGGAAAAGCTCGATCCGCACAACATCCTCGACGCCCAGGGTATCCGCAAGATCACTGAGCTGACCGCCGAGCAGAACATCTTCACCAACGAGCTGCGCCGCAACGAGGAAATGCGCATCAAGAAAAAAGATGTCGAGACCGCCGAAGCGGTGCTCGAGCTCGAGCGCCAGAAGGCGCACGCCGAAGCCAACCAGCTGCGCGAGATCTCGATCACGCGCTCGCGCGAGGAAGCTGAGGCAGCCAAGGTCAGCGCCGAGGAGCGCGCCAAGTCCGAAGGCGCGCGCCTGCTCGCCGACCAGCAGATCGCGGTGCAGACCGAGAACATGAAGCGCGAGACCGAAGTCGCCGGGATGAACCGCCAGCGCGCGGTCGCGATCGAGGAAGAAAAGGTCACGCGGGCGCGCGACCTGGAAATCGTCGATCGCGAGCGCGAAGTGACGCTGCAACGCATCGAGAAGGACAAGGCCGTCGAAATACAGAAGAAGGCCATCGCCGACGTGATCCGCGAGCGCATCGTGGTCGAGCGCACCGTGGCGGAGCAGGAAGAGGAGATCAAGAACCTGCGCGCGCTGTCGGAAGCCGAACGCACCAAGAAAAGCACCATCGTGCTGGCCGAAGGCCAAGCCGAAGAAAAGTACATCACCGACGTGAAGATCGCGCTCGCCGACGAGCAGCGCGCCAAGCACAAGGCGGCCGAGGAACTCACCATGGCCGAGGCGCGCCTGGCCATCGCGAGCAAGTCGGCCGAAGGACGCAAGCGCGAAGCCGAAGGCATCGAGGCGATAGCTGCCGCATCGGGACTGGCCGAGGCGCGCGTCGCCATGGCCCGGGCAGATGCGAGCGAGAAGGAAGGAATGGTCTCGAACAAGGTCAAGCTCGCCGAAGCCGAAGCGATCGCGAAGACCGGCGCGGCCACGGCCGATTCGCTGCGCCTGAAGCTCGAAGCCGAGGCGACCGGCAAGCACAAGCACGGCGACGCCGAGGCGCATGCGATCGCGGCACGCTTCGCGGCCGAAGCCGGCGGCCTCAAGGAAAAGTTCGAGGCGATGCAGGCCATGAGCGCCGACACGCGTGCGCACGAGGAACAGCGCATGCAGCTCGACTACGCGCACGCGCAGCGCCTCAAGAGCATCGAGGCCAACCAGGCCATTGCGCGCGATCAGGCCGAGGTGCTGTCCAAGGCACTCGGCGCGGCCAAGATCGAGATCGTCGGCGGCGACGGCGAATACTTCGAGCGCTTCATGCGCAGCCTGAGCATCGGCAAGGGCATCGACGGCACAATCGACAAGAGCGAGCTGCTGAGCCAGGCCTTCGCCGACCACAAGTCCGGCAAGCGCGACCTGATCGCCGATGCGCGCGAACTGATCGCCGCGCTCGGCGGCGCGGAATCGGTGCGCGACCTGTCGATCGCGGGGCTGATGCAGAAGCTCACGGCGTCAGGAAGGCACAGCGACGTGGAGACGCTGAAGCGGTTGAGCAGTGATGGGGCGTAGGGCGGCGGCCTGGGTGACCTCGTGCAGCGCGAGTGAATCGCACACCATCCCCACCCCACCCTCCCCTTGAAGGGGAGGGCTTAAAGCGAGCCGATACGATCCTGAGCCCTCCCCTTGAAGGGGAGGGCGGTGTGGGGATGGTGTGTTGCGCGAGCTAGTAGTCGGCGCAGCCGCATCCGCTCGTTTCTAGAAGGCATAGCCATGTCCTCCGATTCCGCAACATTCGAACTCCTGCGCAAACGCCTCGTCGCCGCCGCGGAAACGCTGCACGGCAAGGCCGAGGCGCTCAATACGCGTCGCGTCGAGGCCTTCGGCCGCGTCGAGTCCAAACTGTTGGCGCGGCTCAATGCGCGCACCGAGCACAATTGCGTGGCGCGCGACATCGTGCGCGTCGGCGACCGGCTGCTGTTCGGCTACAACGTCTTCATCGGGCTGAAGAAGGAAACCGTCGTCGCCGACGTGTTCTGCCTCTATGCGCTCGACGAGAGCGGTGAAACGCCGGAACTGACGCCGCTGCCGCTGGAAGGCAGCTTCCTCGCCGATGCGCGTTTCGTCGCCGATTTCCGCGAGCTGTTCACCTACTACCGCGCGACCACGCTGGACCAGCTGCGCGTAATCGACGAACGCCTGCTGCTGGTGTTCCGCACCGGCTCGCAGGCCGGCGACAAGCGCGTGTTCCGCTTCGCGATCGGGCACGACGGCGTGATCAGCTACATCGACAACCGCGGCGAGCGCGATCATGTGCTGCCGCCGAGCCACGATTTCGAATGGACACCGGTCACGCGCGAGCACTACGTGCTGGGCCGCCATCCGCACGTCAATGTGCTCGATACGGTCTTCGTCGAGACCATCGCCGGCGATCTCACGATCAAAGTCGAAAACAATACCGAAACCGGGCTCGGCGTCTTCAGCGAACCGGTCGAGGACAAGAACCAGTCGCTCGCCGATGCGGAGATCGCCTACGCCGACCTGCGCGGCGTGATCCTGCTGCGCGTCAGGCCGTACCGCGAAGACGCGGTGCGCTATCTCGTCTTCAACAAGCGCCTCAGGACCGCCGTGCGCATCGACGAGATCGGTGCGTCCTGCATGCAGCTGCCGGAAGACCACGGCCTGGTGTTTCCGGGCGGGTGTTATCTGGAGTCCGGCGACTACAAGCGTTTTTCCGACCTCGGCCACGATTTCTCCGCCTACCGCATCAAGCGCCATCTGCGCGCGCCCAGTGGCGAGGACATGCTGTACGTGTTCTACGAGCCGACCGCCGGTTCCTATGCGCTGCTGTCCTACAACCTGATCGAGCGCAGCATGAGCCAGCCGCTGCTCGGCAACGGCTATGCGCGCTTCGTCGACGGGCGCATCGTCCTTGTCACGCCCGAGGCGCCCGATCAGGCCTCGCGCCTGCACACCATGCAGCTGTGGCGCACGCCGTTCGCGTTCGAGGAATACGCCAGCGCGCAGCCGCGCGTCGCAGGTCTGCTCGGACGCCTCGGCAACGCGAGCGTGGTGCGCGCGCTGGCGGAACTGCGCGAGCTGCGCCGCCTCGCCGAAGACGTCGGCAGCCGCGGCGCCTACGAACGCCTGCTGCGCGTGGCCGCGCGCTGCAGCGATGCGTATCCATGGTTGGCGGAGGCCGAACTCGGCGACATCGGCGCCGAAGTCGCGCTGCTCGCGCGCAGCGGACGCGAAGCGCTGAGCGCTTACGAAAAGCTCGAACGCGCGCAGACCGAAGCGACGCAGCTCGTCGTCGACGCGGGCCGCGGCGTCAACGAACTGCTGTCGCGCGTCGCGAGCCTGCTGTGGCAGAAGCCGGACGATTTCACCGATGCGATCCGCCTGCTCAAGCGCAAGCGCGGCGAACTCACCGTCATGGGCGAGCAGCCGCACGTCGAGGCCGCCGCGATTGCGGCGCTGGATGCGAAGCTGCGCGAGGAACTGGACCGGATCGGCACGCGCGCGCTGAAATTCTTCGCCGAACCGGCCGCGTTCGCGAGTCTGCGCCAGGGACTCACCGACAGCGCCACGGCGGTGGAGCAGGCGCGCACGACGGTTGCGCTCGCGCCGGTCGCCGAGAAACTCGATGCGCTGGCCGAATCGCTCGATGGCCTGTCCGGCCTGATCGCCGGCTTCGAGCAGAGCGACGCGCAGCAGCGCGCGGCGCTGCTCGGCGAAACCTCGCAGCTCTACGCCGAGGTCAACCGGATTCGCGCGGCGCTGCGTACGCGTCGCGACAGCCTGCTCGTGCAGGAGCAGGGACTCGAATTCGGCGCGCAGCTCACCGTGCTGGAGCAGTCGGTGCTGAACCTGCTCGGCCGCTGCGATACGCCGGAAAGCGTCGACGCGGCGCTGGCCCAGGTGCTGAGCCAGATCGAACAGCTCGAAGCGCGTTTCGGCGAGCAGCCCGACTTCGTCGTCGAACTGACGTCGCGCCGCGAAACCGCGCTGGAAGCATTCGCCGCGCGGCGCGAGCAGATCGCCGGGCAGCGCGAGCGCCGCGCGCAGGGCATCAAGGAAGCCGTCGCGCGCGTGCTCGACGGCGTGCCGCGTCGCATCGCGCGCATCACCGCGGCTGAGGAACTGCACGCGTTCTTCGCCGGCGACAGCCTGGTCGAACGCGCCCAGCGCCAGATCGAGGAATTGCGCGGCATCGGCCAGGCCGTCGCCGCGGACGAACTCGCCGGCCGCCTGCGCGGACTCAAGGAAGCCGGCCTGCGCGATCTGCGCGACCGCAACGAACTGGGCGCGAGCGGCGAAACGCTCGCGCTGGGACGGCATCGCTTCACGATCGAGCGCGGCCGTCTGGATCTCGCGCTGCTGCACGACGCCGAAGGACTCGCCCTGCAGCTGACCGGCACCGACTATCGCCGCCGTCTCGACGAGCCGCGCGCCGAGGCGTTCCGCGCGGTCTGGGGCCAGGCGCTGCCGAACGAGAACGCGCAGGTGTATCGCGCCGAATTCCTTGCCGCACTGCTGTGGCGGCGCCTCGAAAGCGGCGACGAAGACTTGCGCCATGCCTTGCGTGCGGCCGATCCGCAGCCGTTGCTCGATGCGGTCGCACAAGAAGCCCAGCGCCGTCCCGGCGAGGATTACCAGCGTGGCGTGCACGATGCCGACGCGGCCGCGATCCTGCGCGAACTCGTGCGTCTGGCCGACGGCGCCGGTGAGTTGCGCCTGCCCGCGGCGGCGCGCGTGCTCGCTCAGGTCTGGTACGCGACGCAGCGCGAGCAGGGTCAGACCCTGGTGCGCGCACATGCGGCCGGGTTGCACTGGTTCGTACAGCGGCAGGAAAGCGTGCCGCTGCCGGCCTCGTGGCTCAGCGGCCTGCAGACGTGCGCGCAACAACTCGGCCTAGTTGTGGGTGCTGGCGCGATCGATGCGGCGGCGCGTCATCTCGTCGCGAGCCTCGGCGGTGACCATGCCCGTTTCGCCGCGAGTGCGGCGGCGTCGGATCTGAGCCAGCGTGCCTCGGCCGAACTGCCGCGCACGACGCTGGCTGCGCTGCAGTCCGATCTCAGCGCGATCGAGCGGCTGCATCTCGCGCGCGAATGGTGCCAGCGTCTCGGTGCGGCCGATGCCGACACGGCACTCGAAGCCGGCGCGCTGCTCGCGTTCGCCGAGTTGCCGCGCGAGCGCATCAATGCGCAGCTGCGCGTCGACATCGCCGGACTGCGCGGCGCGCATGCGCGCGTGCGTGACGGCGTGCTCGCGCTGGACCTGCCGGAATTCATCGCCCGTCTCACGGCTTATGCGGAAACCACCGAGCGCGACTGGCAGTCGTTCGCGAAGCTGCGCCACGGCATCGTCGAAGGCGAGCGCCGCCGGCTCGGTCTCGATCGCTTCCAGGCCAAGCCCATGGCCGGCTTCGTGCGTAATCGCCTCATTGACGAGGTCTATCTGCCGCTGATCGGCAACAACCTCGCCAAGCAGATCGGCAGCGTCGGCGATGCGCGCAGCGACCGCTCGGGCCTGCTGCTGCTGATCTCGCCGCCGGGCTACGGCAAGACCACGCTGATGGAATACATCGCCGACCGCCTCGGCATGATCTTCGTGCGCGTGAACGGGCCGACACTCGGTCACGACATCGTCGCGCTCGATCCGGCTGCGGTGCCGCAGCGCGGCGCCGCGGAGGAGCTGGTCAAGCTCAATCTCGGCCTGGCCATGGGCGTCAACGTGATGCTCTATCTCGACGACATCCAGCACCTGTCGGCCGAGTTCCTGCAGAAGTTCATATCTCTCGCCGACGGTACGCGGCGCATCGACGCCGTCATCGACGGCGAAGCGCGCACGTTGGACTTGCGCGGCAAGCGCTTCGCGCTGGTCATGGCCGGCAATCCGTATACCGAATCCGGCGAAGTGTTCCGCATTCCCGACATGCTCGCGAACCGTGCCGACGTCTACAACCTCGGCGATGTGCTCAGCGGCCGCGAGGCGCTGTTCGCCGACAGCTACATCGAGAACGCCCTGACCGCCAACGCGCTGAGCGCGCCGCTGGCCGAGCGGCCGCGCAGCGAGATCCTCGCCACACTGCGCGCGGCGCGCGACGACAGCGAACTGCCCGGTGAACTGCCCGGCGGCGCGCAGGCGCTGGAACTGGTCAAGCGCATGGTCGCGGTGCGTGACGTGCTGATGCGGGTCAACGCGGCGTATGTGGAAAGCGCCGCGCAGGACGACGCCTACCGCACCGAGCCTGCGTTCAAGCTGCAGGGCAGCTACCGCAACATGAGCAAGCTCAGCGCGCAGCTGAGCCCTCTGCTGACAACCGCCGAACTCGACGCGCTGATCCGCGACCACTACCGCGGCGAAGCGCAGACCCTCGGCGCGCGTGCGGAGGAAAACCTGCTGCGCCTGGCCCAGCTCGTCGGTGCGCCGGACACGGAGGAAAGCGCACGCTGGAAGGAACTCGTGGAGAATTTCCGCCGTCTCGCACGCCAGGGCGGCAAGGACGCCGATGGCGCCACGCGCATGGCGCAGACCTTGTCCGACATCGCGCTGCAGCTCGAAAAGCAGGGCCGCAGCAGCGACGGGCTCGGCGAGGCGCTGGGCGCTCTGAAGAGCCTTGCCGACATCCACACCGCGCTGCAGCGCGAGCCACGGCTGGAAGCGCCGCCGGCACTCGCCGACGCGCTAGCGAAGATGGCGCGCGCCTACGAGGAAACGCTCGTGCCGCTCGTGTCGGCACTGCATCACAAGATGACGCTCGACCACGACATGTGGGACCAGGTGCGCCAATTGCGCACGGGCATCGATTCGCTGATCAAGCGCAGCGGCAAGACCTGACGGAAAGGGTGGCGGATCGCCTGCGCCGGAACTGACGACGCAGGAAGGTCGTTCCGGCCTGCCGCTGCACGCCCGCCTTGTGAGCCGGAGGCGGGAGCACGGCACCGCGATTACGGCGCGCAGCCACCCGCTCGCGTGAGCCGCAGCGTGCCGCTGCGCGCGCGGAACGCGCCGGCAACCGATTCGTCGGCGAAGCGATAGTCGAGTTCGGCGCTATCGCAGCCGAGTATTCGCAATGCAGCGGTGCCGATCGCGTTCGCGTCGTAGGTCGGCACGCGGTCGAACGCGCCGCCGATGGTCTGCACGAGCACGAGCTGTACCGTGCCATTGCGCGCCTCGGCGAGGTTGCCTTGCAGCGTGAACCAGTGCTGGCGTCCTGCGTCGTTGCCCGCGTCGGCCGGATCGAACGTGAACCACGGGGCGAAGAACACGCCGCCGGGCTGCACCGTGAACTGCAGGCCCTG
Organism: Lysobacterales bacterium; assembly: GCA_038207515.1. Taxonomy (GTDB): domain Bacteria; phylum Pseudomonadota; class Gammaproteobacteria; order Xanthomonadales; family Rhodanobacteraceae; genus Tahibacter. The sequence goes on from JBBQZR010000019.1 coordinate 14,356, forward strand.
GCCGGCGGTCGCTGCGTCGAACCAGGTGCCGGAGAGCCTGGCGTCGAAGCCGTTTGCCGGCGGTGGAGTACCCGAACCGGGCACGCTGCTGCCGTCGGCGAGCACGCAGGGCTGCGTCGCCGGCGACAGGCGCGACAGCGTGATCGTGCCACTGCGGCCGCCGTTGACGGCCACATCGAACGCATAGTGGAGATTTCCCCTTGTACAATCATAAAACTCGACCTGCGCGGTGCCGACACGCCTCGGCGTGACGGCCGGGCCGGCAGCGAAATGGCCGCCGATCGTTTCGAGGATCGGCAGTTCGAGCCGGCGCGCGCCCTCGGCGACGCCGTTGGCCTGCAGCGTGTACCAGCGCAGTTCGGCCGGGTCGTTGCCGCCCCTCGTGAAGTAGGTGAACCACGCGCCGAACAGCGTGCGCGATGCCGGCAGCCAGTCGAACGTGATGCCTTCGCCGTTCGCGTACGGCGACCACCAGGCGCCGGCGATGCCGGGCTGGTCCAGGCGCGTCGGGTTCGCGGACAGGTCGGTTGCAATGACGGCGGCGGTCTGGCCGCGGCCGGCATCGAGCGCATCGAACACGATTCGAGCCGTGGCCTGCGCATCGAGCGTGAGTTCCGCGGGTTGCGCGCAGGTCTTGAGGCATGCGACGAACTTTTCGTGCCTGCGCTGGCCGCTGTCGCCGGCGATGCGCTGCAGGCGCAGGCGGTCGCCCCAGCTATGCGCGATGACGAGCGCGCTGCCGTCGGCCGACAGGGCGATGCGGCCGCCGGCCGGCGACAGTGTGGTGCTCGGCGTATTGGACGATTCGTACGTCCAGACGACCGCGCCGTCGCTCGCGCGCAGATTGGTCACGCGGCTGATCGCGCCGGCTGGGTCGGTGCTGACCTGCACCGGACTCCATTGCAGCGCGTAGATCGCGTCGTCGCCGCGCACGAGTTCGGCGTAGCGGAATTCGCCGAGGTCGCGCACCCAGCGCGTGCGGCCGTCACGGTCGAGCGCCCAGATGCTGCGCTGGAATTCGCCGGCGCCGGTGCGGCGTCCGGCCAGCCACAGGCTGCCGTCGGGCGCGCTCGCAGCACCCTGCAGATAGCCGCTGTCCTGCAGACGCAACGCGGCGTTCGCCGCCTCGACGCGGTAGCCCACGCTGCCGTCGATCGCGTACTGGACCAGCGCCGCGCTCGTGGTCACGCTGACGCGGCCGACCGCGTCGACGACCGCGCGCGTCGCGCCGCCGGCACCGCTCGACATCGCTTCGAGTACGCCGAAATTCGAGTAGCGCAGCACTTCGTGACGGTCGTTCGTCGAACGCACGACCAGCACGCGGCCGTTGCCGGCGACGAACAGGCGTGCCAGCGCGAAATCGCTGACGATGTTCTGCGACCACAACTCGCTGCCGTCGGCGGCGTCGAGGCAAATCAGCTGGCTCGGCTGCGACGGTGTGCCCGCCGTCGCGGCGACGACGCAGACGCGGCCCGCGCCCGCGGCGAAACCGTTGCGCAATTCACCGGGCAAGCCGCGCAGTTCGCGTGTCCAGAGGCGTTCGCCGGCAGGGCTCACGCGGCTCAGCGTGAAGCGCGGGTCGTTGCCGGCGTCGATCGCGGCGACGGCCAGGTATACGGTGCCGTCGGGCAGGATCTGCTGGCCCGCGAGTGCGCTCGGCGCGGGCTGCCGGTAGCCGTCCAGCGGTGCGGCGGCGATGTGATCGCCGTCCACAACGATACTTTGCGCGAGCGAATGGACGCCCGCGTCGCGCTGGCCGAGCAGCAGCAAGCGGCCATCGGGCTGCTGCACGACCTGCCGCGGATCGCGCAGCGGCAGCGCGAGCGCAGTGACGGTGCCGTCGCGGTCGAGCCGCAGCAGTTGCGCGCCGCCGGCCGTCGCGCAGACCAGCGCAAGTCCGTCGGCAGCGGTCAGCGCGAAGCGGCGCGGCGCCGGTTCGTTGCTGTCGCAGTTCAGTTCGCGCTGCCAGCGCAGGGTGCCGTCGATGCCGATGCGCTGCACGCGGCGCGCGTTGAATTGGTCAGGGCCGATCACGATGTAGGCGTCGCCCTGCGCGGCGGCGATCACGTCGAGCGCCGAAACATCGCCGCTGTCCAGCGGCCGCGACCACTGCAGCACGCCATCGCCGCTCCAGCGCGACACCTCGCGGTCGAAACCCTGCGACAGTTCCGCGACCACGGCGACGATGCCGTCGCCGGCGAGCGTGACGAGATCGAGCTGGCGTTGGTCCTCGCGGACCCAGCTCCAGCGTTCGCCGCCGCCCGGCGCAAAGCGCGCCAGACGCGTGCCGTTCGCGCCGCGCAGGCGTGTCGCGGCGACGGCGCTGCCGTCGGGCGCGGCCGCGACGGGCCGGCGCGCATAGCCCGTCGCGCCGGTCAGCGCGACGGGCGATTGCAGCGCGCCTTCCGGCGATACCGGATAGAGCTTCTCGCCCGCGGCCAGCCAGGATTGCCGCGCGGCATTCGCGAACAGGCCGCGGCAGGTTTCGTACTGCAGTGGAATATCGACGCGCCAGGTCGCGCGCCGCTGCGCATCGATGCGCTGCACCGCGCAGTAGCCGCCGCTGTGCGAGATGCCGCTGACGTCGAGCAGCGCGCCGCCGCCATCGAGCAACACGCCGTCACGCGCGAGGTCGCCGGGCATGTCCGTGCCGAGCGCGTAGCGATGCAGCAGCGCCGTCGCGCCGTCGCTGCCGGTGCGATAGACGCCGTCGTCCGCGAAGGTCCACAGGCTGCCGTCGGGCGCGAACTGATAATGGTCCGGCCGCACCGGCTGCTCGCGCTGGGTTTCGAGATAGCGCCAGCCGGCCGATGCGCCAGCGGGCACCAGCAGGACGAAGAAGAGCAGCGCGCGAAGCGATCGTGAGCGCATGGCAGCGACGCACGGTCCGGACTGGACAGGTTCCATCGCGACGGTCTCCGTGCGGATGCGGCTGATCATGCGATGAATTCCGGCGCGCGCCCAGCGTTGCCGCTGCACGACGCACGAGGCCGCCTTGCGGCGGCCTCGGCTTCACGCTCCCGGGCGAACGCACTCACGGCGTGCAGCCACCGGCCTTGCTCAGGGTCAGGCTGCCGCCGCGCGACGCATAAAGGCCGGTCTGCGCAGTGGCATCGAACCGATAGTCGAGTCGCGCGCGGTCGCAGGTCAGCATGACGAGCGTGGCCGCGCCGACCGCATACGCGTTGTAGGTCGGCACGCGGTCGAAGCTGCCGCCGAGGGTCTGCACGAGGATCAGTTCGACACTGCCATTGTTCGCCTGTGCAAGATTTCCCTGCAGCGTGAACCAGTGCTGGCGGCCCGTGTCGTTGCCGGCACCGGCTGGGTCGAAGGTGAACCAGGGCGCGAAGAACACGCCGCCGGGCTGCACGGTGAGCTGCAGTCCCTGGCCGGGCGTTGCTTCATCGAACCAGGTGCCGGACATGCGCGCGTCGAAGCCGTTCTGGGGCGGCCGTGCGCCGCTGCCCGGCACGGTCCTGCCATCGGCGAGCAGGCAAGGCGCGGTCGCCGGCGACAGCCGCGTCAGCGTGATCGTGCCTCTGCGCGCGTCGTTGTGGCCCGCGTCGAACGCGTAGTCCAGCGTGCCGTTGCTGCAATCGGAAAAGGTGACGTTCGCCGTACCGACGCGCTGCGGCGATATCGCCGGCGGCGCCGCGAAATTGCCGCCGACGGTTTCGACGATCGGCAGTTCCAGCGCCGTCGCGCCAGTGCCTACGCCGTTGGCTTGCAGCGTGTACCAGCGCAGTTCGGATGGTTCGTTGCCGCCCGCCGTCGAATACGTGAACCATGCGGCGAATACGGTGCGCGAGGCCGGCAGCCAGTCGAACAGAATGCCTTCACCGTTGGCATACGGCGACCACCACGCGCCGGCGATGCCGGGCTGGTCGAGGCGAGTCGCGATGTGCGGCGCGTCGAGGCCGCGCTGGCGGAATACCGCGGCATTGCTACCGCTGTCGCGCGTCTGAACACGCGTGACGAGACGCGAAACGCCGTCGCTGCCGTTGACGAGCTTGACCGGGTCGCAGGCGCTCACGACGCAGTCCTGCCAGCGCTCGGCCAGGCGCACGCCGGTGCGGCTGTCGTACTGCTCCACGCGAAGCCGCGAACGCGCACCGTGGATGCTGACGAGGCGCTGTGCGTCGGCGCTCAGCGCCATGACGTGTCCGGCGGTGTCGAGATTCTCGGATTCGGCCTGCCAGCGCACACTGCCGTCGACCGGCGCGAGTGCATACAGTCGCGTCGCGCGGTTGCGTCCCTGTTGTGCCCATTGATCGAAGCCGGCCCGATGCCGCTGCGCGACGTGGAGAGCGTCCTCGGTGATGAACAATTTCGCGTTTTCCCCATTGTCATCCAGCGGCGGCAGGCGAGTGATCCAGCTGCGCACGCGCACGGGGTCGGTAAAGTAGATGGAACGCGTCACCATGCCTGTTCCGGTCGGCGCGTCGACCGGCGTACCGAACAGGGCGATAGAACCGTTGTCGCTGACGGCGACGGCGGCGGCTGGGCGCAGCAGACCGGTCACGCTGCTATCGACGCTGTAGTGCAGCTGCGCCTCCTTGTCGTAGAGACTGGCCGCGGCGCTGCCGTGGCCGTTGGAGAACACTACGGCCAGCTCGCCGGAACGGCTGGCACGCATCTGCACCGGATAGCCGCTGCCGAACGTCTTGCGCAGCGAACGGCCGTCGGCGGCCAGCAGTTCGATCGTGTGGCTTTCGCTGCCGCCGCGGGTGTAGCCGACCAGCAGCGTGTCGCTACCGGGGGACAGGGTCGCGCCGATGGCGCTGCCGATGTGATCGACGATTTCGCGCTCCCAGAGCAGCGCACCGGTCGCTGCATCGAGGCATTCGGCATGACCGCCGAAGCGGCCGTTGTCATAGTCGCGTCGCGTGAACGTGCAGACCCGGCGGTCGTTTGCGGCGATCACGCCCTCGTCGAGATGCACGGCGCGATCGCGTTGCCAAACGATGCGGCCGTCGGGCGCGACACGGCTGGTCGTGAAATGCGGCGCCCGGCGATTGTCGAATGTGCGGTCGACGCTCAGCACGAATTCGGTACCGTCGTTTCCGCTGAGCGCGTCTTCCACGTCCATTTCCGTCGGCAGCATCGCGCCGGAATACGCGGTCGCGACACGTTCGCCGGTGTCGGTGATGCGCGCGAGTGGCCCGAGCGGCGTCGCGCCGAACTGATACAGCGTGTTGTCGATGGCGATCGGAGTGCCCTGAGCGACGCCGCGGTCGATGCGCAGCCGCCCATCCGGAGCGACGCGCAGGAAGCGCATCGGGTCGTCCGAGAATTCCCGGTTGGTGCCGAGCATCAGCGTGTCGCCGTCGGGTGTTTCGGCGAACGGCAACGAAAAGCCGGAGCCGTTGACGAGTACTGTCTTGTTCCAGGCCGTGCTGCCATCGGCGCGCAGATGCCACAGTATCGGGTGCTCACCAAAGGTCGCACCGCTGGTCAGCAAGCGGATGCTGCCGTCGCGCTGGCCGAAAACGGCTCCGACGCCGCCGGAGACCGGGCCTATCGTGCGCTTGATCCAGCGCTGCTGACCGTCCGCCGACACGCGCGCGACCTGTACCTCGACCGACGCAACGGGTGTGCTCGAATCCGGATAGCGCGCCGTCCCAGCGAGCACGATGTCGCCGTCGTGCATGATCGTGACGGTGCCGCCATTCGTCCAGGCCTCGGCCGACTGCCAGCGCCAGAGTCGCCGGCCATCGCGATCGAGCGCGACGATGACGGCATGCTGCAGGCCCGGACCCTCTGCGGGCACCGCACCGATATGCAGCAAGCCGCCATCCGGCCTCGTGAACAGTGGAAGATCAAAGACGAACCGGCCGACCAGGTCTTGCTGCACCGACGGATCGGGCAACGCGATCACGCGGCCGTCGACGTCCAGATGCGTCAGCGTCGTGCCATTGGCAGTCGCGTTGAATCCCGCGACCCACAGCCGGCCGTCGCTGGCCGCCACGACATAGCCGCAGGGTGCGCCGCGCCAGCGCAGGTCGCCGTCTTTCTTGAAGCGATAGAGTGCGCAGTCATTGTCTGCGCTGACTTCCGCCACAGCGCCGCCGTCGGGCATCAGCGCCCACAGCCCGGCGTAACGGCGCCCGCCGGGTGCGGAAGACACGTCGACGTGATGGGCCTTGCCGTTGCCCAGGCGAATGAGCACGCCGTTGTTCGCGGTGCCCCAGCCGCTGCCGTCGGCGGACAGCTTCAACACGCCGAACAGCACGGGCTCCGTGCGTTCGCTTTGTGGAAAAATAGTCGCGCCGTCCCAGGGCCACACCGGCGCTGCGGCGCCAAGCAGGAGCAAAAAAGCCAAGGCGACACGAGTAGACATGCGCAAATATCCTGGGCGAAACAGCGAACGCCACCGCCGCTTCGATCGCGGCGATGGCTTTGACGGGGTAGGTGCCTGCCGGCTTACGGCCCGCAGCCGCCTTCCTTGATCATGGCCAGATCGCCCGTGCGGCCGGCGAACGCGCCGACGCGTTCGTCATCGTTGAAGCGGTAGGTCAGCGTCGCGCGATCGCAGCCGTTCATCTGCAGCGTGGCCTGGCCGGCGACATAGCGGTTGCGTGTGGCGCTGCGGTCGAACGCGCCGCCGACGGTCTGCACGATGACGAGGTCGATCTTGCCGTCGACCGACTGGGCGAGATTGCCCTGCAGCGTGAACCAGTGCTGCTTGCCGTTATCGTCGGCCGCGCCGGCCACGTCGTAGGCGAACCACGCGGCGAAGAACACGCCGTCGGGTTGCACGGTGAGCTGCATGCCCTGGCCGCCGGTGGCCGGCTCGTACCAGGAGCCGCTTTGGCGCTGGTCGAAGCCTTTGCTTGCCGGGCGCGCGCCGGGAGCCGCCTGCACGCTGCCGTCGGCGAGTTGGCAGGGCTGCGTCGCCGGCGACAGCCGCGACAGCGTGATCGTGCCCTTGGCGCCGCCGTTGTGGCGCGGATCGAAAACGTAGCTGAAGCGGCCATTGGCGCAGTCGCTGAAGCGCAGTGTGCCGCTGCCGACGCGCGTGGTCAGGCGTGGTTCGGCCGAATCGAACGCGCCGCCGGTGACGAGATAGATCTCGATGTCGGCGGCGAGCGCGCCGGCCGGCACGTTCGCCGCCTGCGCGACATACCAGCGCTGCTGCGCGGTTTCGTTGCCGCCCTCGCGCGAGTAGGTGAACCAGGGCATGAAGATCAGGCGCGCCTGCGGCAGCCAGTCCAGCACCAGTCCTTCGCCTTCGCCGTAATACGAACCCCAGGCGCCGTTGATGCCGGACTGGTCGACACGGATGTCCGGCCCGGGCACATAGCTGCGGGCGGCGGCGTGATCGAGGGCGGCGAAGCGCGCGACGCCGCCCTGCGCGGCAGCGCCGCCGAGGCTGCAGTCCTGCGCCGGGCAGGCGAGGGTCGCGGCCGACAGCTCGGCGCCGTTCTCCAGACTGTAACTGTGCACATCCCAGCGTCCCTGGCCGGCGCCGAGCACGACGACGCGCTGCGTCGAAGCGTCGAAGTCGATCTGGTCGCCCTCGAGGGTCTTGCGCCAGCGCCGGTTGCCGCCGTCGCGGCGCAGCACTTCGATCGCGACGCGCGCATTCACGAGCGGCGTACCGAAGCGGCGCTCGACCACGAGCGAGTCGTCGGTCAGGTGCAGGAAGAGCGTGGTGTTGGCGATGGCCTCGAGCGGACGCCTCCAGCGCACGTTGGCGTCGCCGTCGAGCATCCATACGTACAGTTCCGACGAGGATTCGGTTTCCTTGCCGACGATGTACACATTGTCGTTGTCGTCGATGCGCAGCCGCAGCGGCTGTATGCCGGTGGCGGCTAGGTCCAGCGTGTAGACGACGCGGCCGGTGTTGCTGCGCTGGATCAGCTTGCCCTCGTCGCCGGTCGGAGGCGTCGTGGCGAGGCGCTCGACGACGACGGAATCGCCGGTATTGTTGAAATCGCCCAGCGGGGTGCGCTCGTCGGTCGGGTACTGGCGCAGCGAGGTGCCGTCGGGATTGAGCAGCCGCACGCCGTCGTAGAGGAAGGACAGCACCATCACGTTGTCCGCGCGCAGGCGAAACACGCTCGGGGGCAGCGGCGCGCGTGAACGGAAGTTCAGCGGTTCCTGGATGGTGCGCGCCCACAGGGTGCCGCCATCGGCGGCGGCCAGACAGCGGATGCGGTTGTCGGGTTCGCCCTGCACCGCCTCTATCTCGGCGATGCAGACGCGGTCGGACGAGGCGGTCGCCAGAGCGAGGTCGAACGCGCCCGGGTATTCCCGATTCCAGACCAGCGCGCCGTCGGCGCCAATGCGGCTGACGCGATAGCTCGCCGCGCCGTCGACGCTGCTGACGACGAAGGTGTCGCCATTGCTGTTGGCGGCGAGCGTGCGCGTCTCTTCGCGCAGCGGCGTCTGCAGGTCGATGTCGTCGTCGATGAGCTGGCCCTGGGCGTCGAGCTCGAACAGGCGGCTCACACCGGCCTCGCGCGCGCCGATGGCAAGGAAGTGGCCGTTGTTGTCGCGCGCGAGCGTGACCACGGTGGATACCGGCAGCTCGCGGTCATAGCGCAGCGTGCCGCTGGCGCTGTAGCCGATCAGGCGCAGGCGCTGCGCCGCGCCGCTCAGCGCCGAGGTCAGTACGGTCGCGTCGCCGTTCGCGTCGATCTGCAGCGAACAGCCCGGACCCGGCGCGGCGCAGGCATCACCGATGCCGGCCGGCAGCGGCTGGGTCCACAGTGGGGTGCCGTTGGCGGCGACGCGGGCGAGCTGCGCGCCGGTACGGTTGACCGTGTCCAGCGCATACAGGCTGCCGTCGTTGCCGACCGCGACGACGGCCGTCGCCGAATTCGGGCCGAGCTCCTGCGTGACCAGCCAGCGCTGCTGGCCGGCCGCATCCAGGCACAGGCGCACGACACCGCTGCCGCCGGGCTGGCGCGCCGCGGCGCAGCTGCTGCCGTTCGGGCCGACGGCGACGGCGCTGAACTCGATGCCGGGCTGGGGGCTGTTGTCGGTCCACGTCCAGCGCTGGCTGCCGCGGCGGTCGAAGCGCGCAAGCTGGGCGCGGCCCTGCGCCGATACGACGCTGCTGCGGCCGGCGACGAGCAGATCGCCGCTTTGCGCATCGACGTCGCGCTGCGGACGCTGGAAGCGCAGCGCCGGCGTTTCGACGCCGACCGTACGGCGGACGACCGGGAAGTTATTGGCGGTCAGGGTGGCGCGCAGGCTGCCGTCGGCGGCGATGCGCTGGATGTCGTCCTGGGTTTCGATCCAGCTGCCGCCGGCGGCATCGGCGCGCACGAGCAGCGGGGAGACGCGGCGTTCCCAGACGAACTGGCCCTGGGCGTCGAAGCGACGCATCTGGCCCGGATCGGTCTCGACCAGCAGCACGCCGCCGTCGGGCATCGCGATCAGGCGAGCAGTCGCTGACGTCGTCGTCGTGAACGTGATCTGGCCCGCCGACTCGCGCTGCAGCACGGCTGTCCCGTTGCGTTGCAGCAGCAGCCAGCGTGCGCCAGGCACCACAGCGACATCGACGGCCTGCGCCGCGGCGCTGGCGCTGCTCGGCAGGGCCTGGTCCCAGTTGACGGCCAGCGCCGCGGGCGCGGCGGCACAGCACAGCAGCAGGACGGTTATCCGGCCGGAGCGGCGGAAAGCGAGGCGCGGAGGACGATTCATGCAGAGTTCCTGGCAGTTGCGGCGGACGCGGTGTGAGACGGCGCGGTGTACGACGGACGCGGTGTACGACGGACGCAGTGTTAGTAAGACGTAATCCGGGGCGCCACCCCCCATTCGTGCGGCGCGCCCCGGTCGAGCACGCTATTCGTGCAACGCGGCGTTGCACTGTCCTGTCACGGAGGCGGCGGTTCTCCCACGTAGGCGTTGCTGTGCATACCGGTGGATGTTGCTGTGGTCGGCAGTGATCCCGGCCGCGCGACGGAAAGACACCGGTAGAGCGTGCGGGACGTGATCAGAACCGGTGGAACGCGTGCGCTGATGTGGAGTTGGTGCCGTGGCGCGCGAGGCGGCTCGGTATTTTGAATTCAAAGCGCGGCTACAAAATATCAGCGACTAATCTCGCGCGTGAGCGATAAGCCCTCCCCTTCAAGGAGAGGGCTTACCAGGGCCGCACGAGGCGGCTGCTTTATCTAAACCAAGGGCCGCACGAGGCGGCCCTTGGATACAGCACATCGCAAGCGGTTCGCTTACTTCAGCTTGGCGTCGGCGCGCAGCGCTTCGGCCTTGTCGGTCTTTTCCCACGAGAACGCGGTGTAGGTTTCGCCGTTGTCGCTCTTGACCACGTACGGCGTGCGGCCGAAATGGCCGTAGCTCGCGGTCTGCTGGTACATCGGGTGGACCAGGTCCAGCATCTGGATGATGCCGTACGGGCGCAGGTCGAAATGCTTGCGGATCAGCTTCTCGATCTTGTCGTCGCTGATCTTGCCGGTGCCGAACGTGGTCACCGAGATCGACGTCGGCTCGGCCACGCCGATCGCGTAGGAGACCTGGATCTCGCAGCGGTCGGCGATGCCGGACGCGACGATGTTCTTGGCCACATAGCGCGCCGCATAGGCGGCCGAGCGGTCGACCTTGGACGGATCCTTGCCCGAGAACGCGCCGCCGCCGTGGCGGGCCCAGCCGCCGTAGGTGTCGACGATGATCTTGCGGCCGGTCAGGCCGCAGTCGCCGACCGGGCCGCCGATCACGAACTTGCCGGTCGGGTTGATGTGGAACTTGGTGCCCTTGTGGATCCACTTGGTCGGCAGCACGGGCCTGATGATGGTTTCCATCACGGCCTCGACGAGATCCTTCTGCTTGATGCCCGGATCGTGCTGGGTCGACAGCACCACGGCGTCGATCGCGGCGGCCTTGCCGTCTTCATAGCGCAGGGTGACCTGGCTCTTCGCGTCCGGACGCAGCCACGGCAGCGGCGACTTCTTCTGCTTGCGTACCTTGGCCTGCTGTTCGACGAGGCGGTGCGAGTAGAAGATCGCCGCCGGCATCATGTCCTTGGTTTCATTCGTGGCGTAGCCGAACATCAGGCCCTGGTCGCCGGCGCCCTGTTCTTCCGGCTTCTTGCGGTCCACGCCCTGGTTGATGTCCGGCGACTGCTTGCCGATCAGGTTCAGGATGCCGCAGGTCGCGCCGTCGAAGCCGACTTCGGACGAGTCGTAGCCGATGTCGACGATGACCTTGCGCGTCAGCGCTTCGAGGTCGATCCAGGCGGAGGTCGTAATTTCGCCGGCGACGATGGCAACGCCGGTCTTGACCAGGGTTTCGCAGGCCACTCGGGCGCGCTTGTCCTGCAGCAGGATAGCGTCGAGGACGGCGTCGGAAATCTGGTCGGCGACCTTGTCCGGATGACCTTCGGACACGGATTCGGAGGTGAACAGGTAGCTGCTCATCGCGGCATATCCTTCAATTCGGATAAAGGGATGGAAAAAAACGGGCCGCGAATCATAGCGGCTGACGGGGGATATTGCATCTGTCCCGGGTCAACTGGTATGGGCGGCGGTGAAACACGCCGTCTCGGCACGTGGCGATCCGCCGCACGACCTGTCGCGAAATCAATCGTCAGTGCGAGCCGACGCGCTACGGCGCGTCGGCTCGCATCCGGCTTCGCGGGTTCACGCCGCGACTGTGGAAGCAGCACTTCGCTGCCGAAGCACTGCGATCCATCCTGTTCACCCGTTGGCGCGATGGTGGCAAGTCGCCATGTAGTTGGCGGTTGCCGCACGCCATGCGCTGAGTCGGCCCTGCCTTCGAGGTTGCCGGATTCACTTGGCGCCGAAGTTGTAGCGGAAGCTCAACTGATAGGTTCGCGACGGCATGCGGTAGTACTGGGCGTCACCCAGTTCGCTCTCGGCCACGGGATCACGCCTATCGCTGAGGTTGTAGCCGTCAAGGCGCAGTTCCGAGGTTTCGAAGCGATAGCCGACGCCGGCGTCGACCGCGGTATAGGCGCCGGTCGGGGCGGTGTTGCGCTTGTTGAGGAAGCGCTTGCCCACATAGCTTGCAACGATCGAGGCATTGAAGCCCTGCTGCGGCAGATAGAGCAGGCCTAGCGCTCCCAGATGCTGCGGCGACAGTTCCAGCTGCTTGCCGCGCAGCTGGGTAAGGGTAGAACCGAACAATTGCGCATAGTCGGTAAAGCGCGCATCGTGATACGCATAGTTTGCGTGCAGATCCAGCGTGTCGGTCAGCGCGTAGCGTGCCTCGAACTCCGCGCCGCGGAAGCGCTCGTTGCCGGCATTGGTCAGGCCGGGTGAGCCATTGACGTTCTGCGCCACCACGAGGTTGCGGAAGTTCATGCGGAACAGCGACAGTTCCCAGTCAAAGCGGCCGCCCGCATGCTCGCCCTTGGCGCCCAGTTCGACGCTGCGCGCGTATTCGGGTTCGAGGATGTTGGATTCGGCTTCGGGACCGAAATCGATGACCGCGGGCTTGAACGCATTGCGATAGTTCGCGAATACGTGCACACCGTCGCTGCCGTCCTGCCAGAGGCGATAGCTGGTGCCGATCGCGCCGCTCCAGCGCGTGTCGTTACGCTTCTGCTGTTCGCTTTCGGTTTCTGCCGGCGTGTTGCTGTTGAATACGGTCTCCGCACCGGCGCGTGTTTCGCGCGTGCGGTTGAAGCGAGCGCCTATCTCTACGCGCCAGGCCTCGGTGGGCGCAAGGTGCAGATCGGCGTAGGCGCCGCTGAAATTGCGCCGGTCTTCGAGTTCGGTTGCCTCGTCGATACGCAGGCTGTGCGAGTCCGGCGCGTTGCGGCCATTGGGCAGTACCGCGTATTCAAAGTTGCTGCTCTCCTGTTCGCCTTCGCCATGCATGTGGTCCAGGCCCCAGACCACGGTCGCCCTGTCCGAGAGCCGCGTGGTCAGGTGGCTGTCGAAGTAGAGCTCGCGTGTGTCGCGATTCTGGCGATAGCCGTCGGCATTCACCGTGCTACCGTCGATGGCAAAATCACTGCGCAGGAAGCCGCGCGTGATGTCGCCGTCCGAACGTGCTGCGGCCAGCCGCGTATCCCATTCGCCCCAACCGGTTTCAAGCAGGTAGCCCAGCGCGAGCTGCACACGGTTCTCGTCAATCTTGCCGTCGCGCGGATTGACGTTGGCATCGATCGGGAAACGGCTGCTCAGCGTACGTCCTTCGCGCGGATGCGGGCTGGCCGGGTCCTGGTGCAGTACCGTGCCGTCGAGGTCGAGTGTGAACTTGCCTTCGCCGGCAGCCGCGGCGAGCCGGTACAACAGGTGGGAGCGATCATAGCCAGTGCGGTCGGCTGAGAGTTCGCGCTTCTCGGCATCAAACAGCAGCGATGAAGCAATGCCGGCGTCGGTATTGGACAGCGGCAGCAACAGCGCGACGTTGGCATTGCCGCGGCTGCCGACACCGGCCTCGATGCTGGCAGAACCCTGTCCTGCAGCGTGGTGGATAACGTGGATCACACCGACAAAGCTCGTCGCGCCGTAACTCACCGGCGCGGCGCCCTTGAGCACTTCAATGCGTTCGACATTGGCGAGATTCAGGGTTGCTAGCGCCGGCACGAATGCGCCGCCCCAGGGCACGCCGTCGACGACCAGCAGGAAGGCATCGAATTCGCGCAGGCCCCAGAGCGCGGGCACAGAAGCGGCAGGCCCGCCATCTCCGCCCGGGGCCACGTCGACGCCGACGACGAGGCTCAGCGCCGTACGCAGATCGTTTGCGCCGCGAGCACGCAGCTCGTCGCCACTGACCACGCTGACCGATGCAGCGCTGTCGCGCAGCGCCAGCGGCAGTTTTGACGAGGTGACTTCGATTGTGTCGAGTGTGCTGGACTCCGGCTCGCTGGCGAGCGCTGGAGCGCTGCACAGTACGAAGGCGACAGCAAGGGCGAGCGACGCCCGGCGGTGTGTTGACATGCGGTATTCCCCCATGATGAAAAGCTTCTTCGAGCGGCCATGCCCCGGTATTTGGGCCGCGTCTTTAGGGGGAATGTTATTTTGATCTGCGCCGCGCGCGATCAGTCTGCAGTCCTGTTGCCGCCTGGTTCCCTAGGCGGGTGGCCATGGCTCTCTAGGCTGATCACGGGTGTGTGGCACCGGTGCACGCCGGTTTGGCGTGCTTGCGAATTCTCAGCGCGCGCGCGGTGTTCGCTCCCGAGAAACGAGGACATGTAGAGTCTTGAACTTCCTTGTTTTGCCGCGAGCGACGGACGCATCCCGGCTAAGCCTTCCGACCGCCTCAGCGTTGCAGCTGATAGACCTCGTAGCCCTCGTCGCTGACGTCGAGCAGCATCAGCACGCGCCCCTCGGCGATACCCCAGACCTGGCCGACGGTATCGCTGTCGCGCGCGCTGCCGCCACCGACCTTGCTGTATGCGACCTCCGGGTCCTCGTTGACGGTGGCGCCGCCGACGAAATACCAGTCGCCCGTGCCGTCGGCCGGCGGCAGCAGCCAGCCGCTGCGGCGCTGCGAGCCGGTGAGTTTCTGGAAGAACACGCGGCCGTCGCGTTGTTCGATGCGTGCCTTGAACCACGGGTAGGGGAAGACGCCGTAGCGGGCGCCCTGCAGCGAGCGGACTTTCCAGTCGCCGGTCAGTTCGGCCGCGGTCAGCGGCCGGTGCGGCTCGGCCAGCAGTTCCTCGACCACGGCCTTGGCGTCGGCGTCGCCGGCGGGAATTTCCGGGCTGGCGTTGATCTTTTCGACACGCCGCTGCGCATCGTGCAGGCGCGCCCGATGTTCGGGCCAGATCTGGTCCAGGCGCGCGTCGGCGGCAACCGCCGCGGCCGACGCGACGGCGGCGAAGGGCAGGGCGAGCAGGCAGCGGAACATGGCGTTCATCGGCAACTCCATCAGTGGCGCGCGCCGCGGGCGTCGCTCAGCCGGAAAAGAAAAAACGCGCAATATGGAAAAATATCGGCGCGGCGAAGCTTACCGAATCCATGCGGTCCATCATGCCGCCGTGCCCTTCGATCATGCTGCCCCAGTCCTTGGCGCCGAGGCTGCGCTTGACCGCCGACAGCGCCAGGCCGCCCAGCACGCCGCAGATCACGATCAGCAGCGACATCGCCGCCGACTGCAGCGGCGTGAACGGCGTGATCCACCACAGCGACGCGCCGATCGCGACCGCGGCGGCACCGCCGCCGACCAGGCCTTCGACGGTCTTGGACGGGCTGACCAGCGGCGCGAGCTTGTGCTTGCCGAACAGCTTGCCGAAAACGTATTGCATGACGTCGCTGATCTGCACGACCAGCATCAGATAGAGCAGCAGCAGCGCGCCCTGGCCTTCAAAGCCGGCGAGGTCGAGCACGAGCAGCGCCGGCGCGTAGCTGATGCAGTAGATCGCGATCATCACGCCCCACTGGATCTTGGTCGTGCGCTCGAGAAATTCCTCGGTATCGCCGGCGAATACCGCGAGCGCCGGCAGGCCGAGGAAGGCGTAGACCGGGATGAAGATCGAGAACAGCCCGTACCACTCGAGATGGATCAGCCAGTACTGCAGCGGCACGAGCACGTAGAACGCGACCACGAGCGGCTTGTGGTCGCTCGCACGTGTTGGCGTCAGCGTGATGAATTCGCGCAGCGCGAAGAACGAGATGAAGGCGAACACGACCAGCGTCGCCGACGGCCCGAGCCAGAAGCAGGCGCCGAGCACCGCGACCATGAGCCACCAGGCGCGCAGGCGTTCGTTCAAGTTGCGGATCACGGCGGTATCGCCCTTGCGCCGCTGCAGCAGCCAGCCCAGGGCCGAGGCCACGCTCAGCAGGGCGACGATGCCGCCGAATACCCAGAGCAGTTTCTGCTCGGCGTTCATGCCGGGGTTCTCCGTGCCGGATCGGCCAGCGCGCACACGGACGCATGCGCACGCCGCAGGAATTCCTCGCGCGACTCGGCGGCCGGCCGTTCCAGCGCCGCACCGAAGCGCACCGTGCAGTACAGAGGCAGCGGCACATGCGAGCCCTTCGGCAGACTGCGGTGCAGGGTATCGAGGTAGGCCGGCACGAGATTCAGCGACGGAAACGACTCGGCGATGCGGAACAGGCCGCCGCGGAACGGTTGCGGCAGGCGGTCCGCCGTGCGCGTACCTTCGGGGAACAGGATCAGCGAATCGCCTTGCCCGAGCGCGGCGAACACCGGCGCCAGCGGATCGCCGGCGCGCTCGTCGCGGCGGCGCTCGATCAGGATCGCGCGCAGCACACGGCCGGACAGGTAGGTGCGCAGGCCCGGCTTGTCCCAGTAGTCGCGCGCGGCGACCGGCCGCGTCACCGCGCGCTGGGCCGGCGTCAGCGCGCTCCAGATCGCGAGCGTGTCGAGGTGGCTGCAGTGGTTCGCGAAGTACAGGCATTGCCCGTCGCCCGGTTCGCTGCGCCATTGCGCGCGCGCGCCGACGAGCAGGCGCGTGAGACTCACGAGACTTGCCGCCGCGCTACGCTCCATCATGGCCGCTGCTCCAGCTGTCGCGTGATCGAGGACAGGCGCGTGGCGCAGGTCAGCACCGAGCCCGCGGCGATAACCGCCGCGGCGGCGACCAGGCTGTAGCGGCTGTGCAGGAAATGCAGTTCCAGCGGCGCGATCATGCAGGCCGCCGTCATCAGCGCCATGCGATGCGGCTTGGCCATCGGGCCGCGGAAATCCTGCTTCAGTCCGAGTGCGCCGCCGAGCGTGCGGATATACGCGGTCAACGCCGCAAGCAGCGCGCCGAGCCAGCCCAGCCACGGCAATCCGGCGGCGATGCCCAGCGCGACGATGAACACACTGTCGGCGATGCGGTCCGGCACTTCGTTGTAGAGCGCGCCGGTCACGGTCTGGCGGCCGCCTTCGACCGCGACCATGCCGTCGAACAGGTTGCACAGCAGGCGCAGTTGTATCGCCGCCGCGCAGAGCAGCGCGCCCCACGGCGAGGCGAGATGGAGCAGGGCGGCCGCACCCGCGGCGGCAAAGACGATGCTGATGACCGAAATCGCATTCGGCGAGATGCCGCTGCGCACGAGCATCGCGGCGATGCGGCGGATCAGCGCATTGCTGCGCGCCGCGATAGGACGCCGGTTGTCGGCGGCGGACGGTTCCGTGTCGGTCATGGCGGCTCGCGGCGTCGGTGTCGCCGGTTCAATAGCGACTGGCGGCGATGGCGTCAAGCGAAGCCTGGAACCTCAGGCCGCGTGAGGCAGGGCGATCGCACCGGCGGCGAGCGCGTCGAAATAATCGCGCGTCAGGCGAAGCTGTGCCTCGGCGCTCTCGGCGCGGTTGACCACGGCGCGGAACGCGGCGTTCTCGGGCCGGTCCCTGGCGTACCAGCCCAGGTGCTTGCGCGCGATGCGCACGCCCTGCGGTTCGCCGTAGAACGCGTGCAGCGCCTGCAGATGGCCGAGCAGGATCTCGCGCACCTCGTCGATCGCCGGCTCGGCCAGCACGTCGCCGTGCTCGAGAAAATGCGCGAGCTCGCGGAAGATCCACGGCCGGCCCTGCGCGGCGCGGCCGATCAGCAGGCCGTCGGCGCCGGTCAGGCGCAGCACGTCGCGCGCCTTGAACGGCGAGTCGATGTCGCCGTTGGCCAGCACCGGTATGCGCACGGCCTGTTTGATCGCGGCGATGGTGTCGTATTCGGCCTCGCCCTCGTAAAGATCGGCGCGGGTGCGGCCGTGCACGGCGAGAGCGGCGATGCCGGCGTCCTCGGCGATGCGTGCGATGCGCAGGCCGTTGCGGTTGTCGCGGTTCCAGCCGGTGCGGATCTTCAGCGTGACCGGCACGTCAACGGCCCTGACCACGGCCTCGACGATGCGCGCGACCAGCGGCTCGTCCTGCAGCAGCGCCGAACCGGCGTAGACGTTGCAGACTTTCTTGGCCGGACAGCCCATGTTGATGTCGATGATCTGCGCACCGTGGGCGACGTTGTAGCGCGCCGCCTCGGCGAGCATGGCCGGGTCGTAGCCGGCGATCTGAACGCTGACCGGCGCGGGTTCGCCGACGTGGTCCATGCGGGCGAGCGACTTGCGCGTCTGCCACAGGCGCGGATCGCTGGTCGTCATCTCCGATACCGCGAGGCCGGCGCCGAGTCGCTTGCATAGCTGGCGGAATGGCTTGTCGGTGACTCCGGCCATGGGCGCAAGGATCAGCGGCGGAGAGATCGTGTACGGGCCAATGTGCATGGGCGCGGATTGTACGGAGCGCGCGGCGCGGTGTCCCCGGCCGGCGGCTGTCCGTCGACTTGCTTCAGCCGAAGCGCTGCCGCACCTGATCGAGCGTGGGCATGGCCACGGCGGCGCCGGCCTGTTCCGTGCTGAGCCCGGCGGCGCGACCGGCGTGGATCACGCATTCGCGCAGCGCCTGCTTCGGGTGATTCGCGAGCTGTGCTGCGAGCGCGCCGTTGAACGCATCGCCGGCGCCGGTGGTGTCGCGCACCTGCGCGTGCTCGGCGGCGACACGGTAGCAGTGCGCCGTATCGTGCCAGCGCGCCGCATCCGCGTGCGACACGAAACAGCCGCGCGCGCCGAGGGTCACGATGACGCTGGCGGCGCCGAGGCGGCGGCACAGCGCATGCAGTTCGGCGTCGCTGCTCCCGGCGATCGTGGCGGCATCGACGGTGGTATCCGCAAAACGCGCGAGCAGGTCGGCGAATTCGGTCTCATTCGGCGTGACGAGATCGGCCAGTGCGAGCAGGCTCGCGTCGATGTCCGCATGCACGGGCGCCGGGTTGAGCAGCCGCACGCAGTGCGGCTGCGCGGCCTGCAGTGCGGCGTGTATCGCCGCGATGCCCGTTTCCATCTGCACCAGCACGACGCGCGCGGTGGCGAACAGGTCGGCGTGCGCGCGCACGAAATCGGCGGCCAGCCGTTCGTTCGCGGCGAGGTCGAGCACGATCTGGTTCTGCCCGTCCGCCGCGACGACGATGCCGCAGGAACCGGTCGAGGTGTCGCTGCACACCTGCCAGCGCGCTTCGATGCCTTCGGCCAAAGCCAGTTCGCGCGCGACGCGGGCCAGCGCGTCCTCGCCGAGCGCGCCGATGAAGGCCGTGGCGGCCTGCTGCCGCGCGCTCGCTACGGCCTGGTTGAAGCCCTTGCCGCCAGGACCGGTCGAAAAGCCCAGGCCGCGCCGTGTTTCGCCGGGCTGGGGAAAGCGATCGACGCGCCAGACATGGTCCTGGTTGTAGGAGCCGACGACGAGGACGTGCATGGGCCGGGCAGCCTCTGAAGTTCTGAACAAGTTGTTGGAATGTCGCTTTTGTGACCTACACCAGATCTCCACAACCCCGGCCAAAAGCCTGCTTTTGGCCGGTCGGCCCGTTGGGCGTTCAGTTTAATCAGAACCTGCGGTTCTGAGCGATCACCCTTCACCCCCTTGACTCAAGGGGGCTCCAAGAGCGAAGGACAGATGGATCGACGCGGCGCGCGCCGGTCATTCCTCGCTGCGGTGCCGCGCTGCGCCCAGCCGTGCCGCTCGCCGATTCCAGCTGCGGAACAAGGTGAGCCGCGCAGTCAGGTAGAAAAGCGCGAACGTCACCGCGGCGATCGAGGCGGCGGCGAGCGGCAGCGGCGGCCCGAACAGCAGCCAGAGCAGGGCCACCGCTGCGGCGGCGCAGAGACCGCCGAACAGGATCGCGATCAGGAACAGGCGCGCCTCGCTCAAGGCTTCCTCGCGCGGTGGCCGCAGCGACAGCAGCGGCCACCAGGCCCAGTCCTGGTCGGACAGGGTGTTTATGCGATCCTCGAAGCGGTGCGTGGTCACGGTCTCAAAGCAGGTTCAGCACGCCGGCAATGGTCGCCGTCATGAAGGTCGCCAGCGAACCGCCGAGCACCGCGCGCAGGCCGAAACGCGCGAGATCCGCGCGCCGGCCCGGCGCGAGTCCGCCGATGCCGCCGATCTGGATCGCGATCGACGAGAAGTTGGCGAAGCCGCACAGGGCATAGGCTGCGACCACGCGGCTGTGCTCCTGCAGCAGATGCATGTTCTTGGACAAATCCACATAGGCGACGAATTCGTTGAGCACGACCTTCTGGCCGATGAAGCCGCCGACCAGAACCGCGTCCTGCCAAGGCACGCCGATCAGCCACGCGATCGGCGAGAGTGCGTAGCCGAGGATGGTCTGCAGGCTCAGCGTCACCGGCAAGCTCTTGCCGGCGGAAAGCCAGTCGTTGATGGTCGCGCCGTTCGCGGCCAATGCGGCGACGGCGAGCAGCAGCGTGCCGATGCCGAGCACCAGCAGCAGCCAGAACATCGGAAAGTGCACCGACACCGGCGCGGACGCGACCAGCGGCGTTCCGTCGGCCGCGACCAGCGCGCTCGTCGTCGTGCGCCGCGCACGCTGCCGGTATTGAAACGCGCCAGCGACGAGCAGCACGCCGACGATGCCCAACGCGGGCAGGCGCCAGCCGGTCCAGAGCACCGTGCCCAGCGACTTGAGCGGTGCGTTGAGCAGCGCGATCAGGGCGATGAAGGCGAGCAGCATCGCGCCCACGTTGAGCGCCAGCTTGAGGCCTTCGCCGGCGCCGCTCGCGGCCGCGTCGATGACGTTGGCGCTGTGCCGCTCGACCTCGATGCGCACGCTGCCGCGGGTCAGCGGTTCCTGCGTTTCGGGGATCAGGATCTTCGCCAGAACCAGCGTGGCCGGTGCGGCCATGATGCTGGCGGCGAGCAGGTGCTTGGCAAAGATCGCCATCTGCACCGGATCGCCCTGGCCGAGCAGTCCCACATAGGCCGCCAGCACGCCGCCGGCGATATGCGCCATGCCGCCGATCATGACCGTCATCAGCTCCGATTCGGTCATTTTTTCCAGGTACGGCTTGATCGTCAGCGGCGCCTCGGTCTGGCCGATGAACACGCTGGCGCAGACCGACGTGGTCTCCGCGCCCGAGACGTTCATCACCTTGGTGATGATCCACGACATGCCCTTGACGATCTGCTGCATCACGCCGAGGTGATACAGCACGCCCATCAGCGCGGCGAAGAAGATGATGGTCGGCAGCACCTGGAACGCGAAGATGAAGCCGAACGCGCTGACGTCGAGCAGCTTGCCGAAGATGAATTCCGAACCGACCTTGTTGAATTCCAGCAGGTCGACGAAGCGCTGGCCGAGCCAGTCGAAGATCGCCTCGCCGAACGGCACCTTGAGAACGAACGCGGCAAACAGGATCTGCAGCGAAATGCCCGTCAGCACGAGCTTCCAATCCACCGAGCGGCGGTTGTTGGAGAACGCGAACGCGATCATGACCAGCACGAACAGGCCGAAAAAGCCGAACACGATGTGCCCAAGGGCAGCCAGCATATTTTTCCCCAACCCCGAGTAGGCGGTCAGGGGAACCCCGCCGCGCAAGTTGGCCGAGCGTAGTTCAAGCCCGAACGGCGAGGCAAGGCGGCTAGCCCTATACTCGGGGGCGGTTGGCGGCGGGGGCCGGGCCAGACGGGGGGAAGGCGTGCTAACGATCAAGCGGCAGTTGTTGCTGAGCCATCTGGCGGTCATCGTGCTCGGCGCCGGGGCGTTGGGCGCCTACATGTACTGGTCCGTTTCCAGCCGGATGCTGGATGCGGTCGGCCAGCGCCTGCTGGACAACGTGCGCCTGATCGAGTCCTCCCTGGACGCGGACGATATCCGCGCGCTCGGCGATCGCGCCGATTCGGCCGCCGGTGAACGCGTGATCGGCCGGCTGCGCCGCGCGATCAGCCTCAACGTCGATCTGGCCAGCGCCTATGTCGTGGAGCCGCGCGGCGATTCGTTGCGCGTGCTGGCGACCAGCCTCGGCGACGGCCGTAACGGCGGCGATTTCCTGAGCAGTGAAGAAACGAGCCTGCTGCGCCGTGGCATGGATCGGGCGGTGGTCAGCGACATTGGCAGTGCCGCAAGCCAGCGCGCCGAACTGTCGGCGCTCGCGCCGATCGGCACGGCGCCGCAGCATTATGTGGTCGGCGTGCGCCTGGACGCGGAAAGCCTCCAGCGCAGCCTGCATCTGCTGCGTCTGTCGACGCTGGGTGCGATCCTGCTTGGCGTGCTGCTGGCTCTGGTGCTGTCGCGTCTGCTGGCCGAGCGCCTGCTGCGCCGCATTCGCTCGCTCGGCGATCGCTGCCGCGCGCTCGCCGCGGGCGAACCTCAGCCCACGGGTCAGCCGCCGATCGGCGACGAATTCGACCGCGTCATCACCGATTTCGATGCGACCGCGCAGCGCCTGCGCGAGGCCTCGGCGCAGCGCGAAGCCGCGCTGGCAGCGCTGACGCAGGCCAATGCGCAGCTCGAAAACCGCGTGGAAGAACGCACGCGCGCGATCGAAGAAGCCACCCACCAACTCAGGAGCGAGATCGAGAACCGCCTGCAGGTCGAGGCGCTGCTGGCCGAGGCGGCGCTGACCGACGGCCTGACCGGGTTGCTGAACCGACGCGCCATGCTGGAAATGCTGGTACAGGCGGTCATGGCCTCGCGCGGCCAGGGCGGCTTCAGCGTGATCCTCGCCGACATCGACCATTTCAAGCGCATCAACGACATGCACGGCCATGGCATCGGCGACCAGGTGCTCGCCGCGACGGCCAGCGAACTGGAGTATCTGCAGGGCGACAACCGGCACGCGGCGCGCTGGGGCGGCGAGGAATTCTTCCTGCTGCTGCCCGGCACCGGCCTCATGGAGGCCTGCCGTCGCGCCGAGGAACTGCGTGCGCGCATCGAACGCATGCCCACGCCGGTGCGTGGCCTGCGCGTGACCGTCAGCCTCGGCGTGGCCGAGATCCAGGCCGGCGAGCCGCTCGAGGATTGCCTCCGGCGCTGCGACCAGGCGCTGTATCGCGCCAAGGACGCCGGCCGCAATGCGGTCGTGGCCGCGAAAGGCAATGCGTTCGCGACCATCTCGTGACGACGCGCGGTTTTTTGCGTCATCCGGGGTCTGTCGTGAACCGGCCTATTGCCCCGCAATCCGTCGGTAATAGTCCGGCAGCCGCGCAAAGCCGACATGCAGTTCATGCAGGCGGTCGGCGAGCTTGATCGCGCGTACGGCGTGATCGGAGTAGCTGGCGAACTGGCGGATCTCGCCAGGGCCGTGCTTGCCGAATTTGCACGCAAAGCCTAGCCGACGCGCTGCGCCACGGTGACGAACGCAGCCCGCCGATCGCGCCCGCCGATCAGACCGCCGAACGCGCGAGTCCGACCGAACTCGTTGATCCGGCCGCCCACCGGCGCTACGAGCAGCGTCAGCAGGCCCGGCTCTATCGCGCCTTCGAACAGGAGGCCGTGATCGCCCTGAACGATCTGCAGCGCGACCTGCAGCGCGGCCGCGCCGCAGCGTTGCCACCCGAGCAGATTGCCGAAGGCGAGGAGAAGCAGCGCCGGCTAGCGGAGACCTTGGAGCGGCTGCGCCAGGGTGAACTCGGCGCGCAGCAATAGCGGCCGTGTCGTCGGCTGACGTGTCACAAAGGCGGCCGCGTCGCAGTAGCTGTCGTGTCGCAGCGATGGCTGGTCGCCGCGCAGTGTCGAACGCGATGGCGTGCCCGTGCAGTGTTCGGCAAGGCGGTCAGTACGTGCGAACTTAGCCCTCTCCCCCAGCGCGTTTACGCGCTGGGGGAGAGGGTTGGGTGAGGGGGAGAAACATCAGCGCAACACGCGGCTCGGTTCCGCGCAACTACGGCTCGCGAAAGATTCGACGGTGCCGCAGTTTTGAACTTCTCCCCCTCACCCCAACCCTCTCCGGCCCGCTGGGCGTTCGAGGGGCGCCAGAACCTGCGGTTCTTAGCGGCGCCCGCTCACCCCCCGACGCAGTCGGGGGAGAGGGAGCAATCCAGCGCGTCGCTTGATTCTCGTGTCGCTCGAATCTGCCCGACACAAGTGTCGAAAACGGCAGCGCCGTGCTTGCGCCCTGCGCCCCCACGCTGTTCGCCTCACCGAGCCGTTCGCGCCAAGCCGTTGCCCGCGCGAGCGCAACGAAGCCCACGGCCATCGTGAGCGCCACGACTTCGACGCCAAACAGGGCGTGGTGGCCCGCCGCCGCGCTGCGCCAGAGCCACCAGCCGCTGGCGATGCCATGGGCGAGGGGTATGCCCGCGGTGAGGGCGGCGCTGAGCCACAGAAGGTCCTGCGCCGCGCCTATCGGGCGCTGTGCGAGCGTCCACGCGGCGCAGGCGGCCCAGGTGGCGAAACAGGCCCAGCGTTCCAGCGCGATGCCGCGCGCGGCGAGATCGGGAAACAGACTCGCGAGCTGCGCGCCGATGAAGGCGGCGGACACCGCGGCGCACAGGCCGATGCACGCGGCCACGGTGAGGCGGGCCAGCACGAGCGAGCCGCGCGTCTGCTCGGTCTGGCGACGCTTGCGCCGGGTTTCGATCCAGAGCAGGTTGCCGGAGTAGCGCAGGAAGGCGCCGCCGAGGCCGAGCAGGAAATACAGTCATTGCCCAGCGGCGTTGCCGAACTCGCGAAATGCAAGGTGTACAGCGTGGCCAGGATGGCGTGGTTGGCGTCGCGTGCGCTGGGCAGCTGCGTGCGCAGCACTGCGCCCCTCCCGCGTGATGTACGTGCTGCGCGGCGGCGGAGACGCGAGTTTCTGGCCCTGGTGATTTCCGGGTTGCGCCTGTCTGGCGCCCGCGTGTCGCGAACGCAATTCCGCACTCGTCTGCGCGGTGACGCGGACATGAGTGCATGCTTGAGAAAATGGTAAAGTTATAATTTACGGATATACGAGAAGGGCGAGAAACAGTGGCAGCGAGGGGCAAGCCACACACGTTCTCTCTCCCGTCTCCCTCTCTAATATTGCTTCAATCGAAGCGCTCGGCATGGTCTGTACAAAGACCGTCTCGCTCAGGAGCAGGAATATAGAGAAGAGTGGCGAAAAATTGGAAGCCGGCGCCGTTCAACTCCTGCTCACTCCTCTTCCCTCGCCACTGCTCTCACTGCGGGCGCGAAGCCGTGAGACGACCGCAAATTTGAGTATTTGCAGGCGGCGCAACAAGGGAGCACCAGGTTCCCGTCGTGCGCACCGCTGCGCATATCGTCGAAAAATGCGCAGCCGTGCCACGGTTCGACCAAAGTCGATGGCGGCATTGTTCGCCGTTTCGCGGGGCTAAAATCCGCGCATTGCCCGGCTATCTTGCACCGAATGCGGGGACGCCAGCCAAAAGAGAATCAAATGTCAATGGGCTGGTTTCGCGGGATCGGCACCCGCCGGCGCTGCGCCGGAATCCCGAACGCGCACGCCATGCAAGACATTCACGCATCCAGGCGTTTACTATTCCTTGTTTCCATCCGCCACTGCCAAGTGAGACAGCCATGCCGAATATCGCGACTGCCTTCAAAGAAGAGATTTCTCGCGTCTGCCGCAAAGAAATGCGTAAGCAATTGGAACCGCTGCGGAAGGCCTCGGCGGCCTATCGCAAGGAAATCGCCGCGCTGAAGCGCAAGCTGCAGGAGTCGGAACGGCGATTCGGCGCGCTGGCCAAGCGCGGTGCGAAGGCCAAGACGGAGTCGGCCGAAGCCTTGCCGGAAAAGCAGACGCGATTCGTCGCCAAGGGACTGAAGTCGCTGCGGACGCGGCTGGGCCTGTCGGCGGCGGAGCTGGCCACCCTGCTCGGCGTAACGGGTCAGTCCGTCTATAACTGGGAGCAGAAGAAATCCACGCCACGCGCGGCCCAGCTCACCCAGCTCGCGCAGCTGCGTTCACTCGGCAAGAAAGCGGTACGTGCGCAACTCGAAGGCGAAGCTGCCGCCGAGGTCGAGGCAGAGCGGCCGGCACGCGGACGCAAGCCGCGCAAGGCCGTGGCGGAAAAGCCGGCGCGTTCGCGCCGGCCTCGCCGTACCAAGGCCGACGCCGGGGCAGCCGCCGCAACAGAGTAGGCGCCGCGCGGCCGTCGCGCCGCGTCGTCGCTCAGGGCACTACCGGTGCTGCCGTCTTCGACGGCAGCACCTCCGATGATTCCGCATCGAGCATCTGCAGCACTTCGGCATAGCCGTAACGCGGTTGCCATCCCAGCGACTGCATGGCCGCGAACGGCGCGTAGACGCGGTCGATCGAACGCGGCAGCGGCCAGCCACGGGCGACGAAGGCGGCAGCCAGCGCCGGTGCGCGCCGCCTCAGCACGGCCGGTGCATCGTGCAGCAGTTCCTCGACATCGTCTTCCTCGAACGGTGTTGCGCCGGAGACGATATACCGCTCCAGTCCCGGCGTGTCGCGTCGCAGCGCCAGTGCATGCGCATCGGCAACGTCGCGCGCGTCCACGCCGCGATGCAGGCGGTAGGCCGCCATCAGCGGCGCCGGCTCCGGAAAGCAGCGCGACATGCGCAGTGCAGTCACGCACAAGCCCTCGCGAGCCAGTCTGGCCAGTGCTTGTTCGGCGGCGAGCTTGCTGCGGTGATAAATCGTGATCGGCTGCGGCGCGAGCGCCTCGTCCACCCAGACCGCCCGCATCGCATGCCGGCTCGCGGCGCCGTACAGCGCGGTGGTGCTCGTGAACACGAACCGGCGCACGCCGGCATTGACTGCCATCTGTGCAAGCTGAGTCGTCGAATGCACGTTGACGCGCTCGAACTCCGCGTCCGTATTCAGTCCCACATGCGGCGCGTGCAATGCGGCGGCATGGACGACCGCGTCCACATCGCGCACGGCGCGCCGCAGCAGGAAAGGATCGCCGAGATCGCCGGTGAGGTCGACCGTGGACGCCGGCACGCGGTCGAGGCCGACGACTTCGTGCTCACGCGCGAGGCGCACGTACACGGCGCGGCCTATGCGGCCCGCAGCGCCGGTCACGAGCACTCTCACGACGCCGTGGCCTCGACGCTGGCGATAATCAGGCAGGCGTATGGATGCGATATCACGGGTCGATGTGCTCGAATGCGACTGCCGCAACGGCTGTAGTTGATTTTTATAAAAATTCTAGCGGTGTAGCACCGCCAATTCCAGTCCGTCCGCGCGCGGTGCTGCAGCGGCTTCCCCTGCGGGCGGCACCATGCACGGCGCGCGACAGGATAGTAATGTCCCTTCACGACGCTGGTGCGCCTTTCCGGCGCAATCTCCGATGAACGGTCCGTGCCAGCGAACCTGTTATTGGCGTCACACCTTCTTCACGCGCGATGCACGTGGCGCAGTGTGGGCCGGCTACCCGCAGATACCTTACGTGCAACGGTTGCGGTGAGCCGGTGTCGCTGTGCCGCGGCGTCGCGCGAGTGCGGCGAGCTTCGCCATGTTCCCCATCGATATCGGCGACCGGCAGCCAGCGGCTCGTCACTGGCCCGTTGGCCGATATGACGGCCTCCCGTTATCCGACCAGCGACGTTCAGCGCGGCGCGGAATCGTCCGGATCGCGCTTGGTGGTGCTGGCTGGGTCGTGGCGCTGCGGCGGGTGGCCGCCGTCGTTGCGGGCGACGGCCGTGCGCACGGCGCGGACGGCTTGCGCCGCGGCACCGGCCGCGGCGCCGCCGTCGGTCGGCGCGTCGGTGTCGGCGGGACGGTGCGGCCGTGCAACGGCGCGATCGCTCTTGATCAGGCGGTCCGCGGTTTTCATGATGGCGGCGATATCCACGCGCGGCGCGCGCTGGCCTTCGAACTGGGCGAGCAGTTCGGGCAGCGCGCCGACGGCCTGGTCCACCACGGCCACGACCGCCGCATCCGGCATCATGGATTTGTCGATCACGCGGTCGAGCAGGCGCTCGAAGCGCGCATTGAAGTCGCCGAGCGTCGTCGCGCCGACCATGCGGCTGCTGCCCTTGAGCGTATGGAAGGAACGGCGCAGCGGCATCAGCCGGCCAAGATTGGCCGGGGCGGCTTTCCACAGCATCAGGTTGCGGCGCAGGTTGCCGATCTCGGATCTCACTTCCGCGATGAACACGCCGCGCAGGTCGTCGTCGACTTCGTCCATGCTGCCGCCGACGCGCGTCGTCGCCGACGGGCGCGGCTGGCGCTGGCCCAGCCAGACGCCGAGGCTGATCAGGACTAACGCGACGGCGACAAACAGCAGATAGATCATGAAGTCCGCCTCCCCCGACGGAACGTGATGCGCCGGAAGTCTTTTTACCGGCGCACACCGCCGCTTGTCCACGCGTATGGATTTTGCAGTGCCATCGCGGCCGCAGGCCGGAGCCGGGAAAAATGCACCCGCGATCCGTATCCCGGCTGCGTAGCGGACTCGGCCGCCGCGCGGTCGAGTCGATCGCACAGGAGCCACCGCCATGAACCGATTCGGACGTCGCCACGGAACATGGCTCAACGCAGCGGCCGCTGCACTGTGCACACTGCTTCCCTTGCCGTCCTGGCGCTGGCCGAGCAGGAACCCTGCCATGAACGGATCCTTGCTGACGCCTGCAGCGAAACCGTCGAACCGTTGCACAACGCATCGAAGCCGCGCCGCGCGATCAGCGCATGTTCCCGGTTCTGAGCCAGCTGCAGGCCCAGACGCAGCCGGAACTGCTGTATCGCGTCTACCTGACACTGCCGGAAATGTCGGCGCCAGATAAGCGAGGCGACTACCACGTCGGCACGATCAGTTCTTCGATGCGCTCGATCTCGACCACGGTGACGGCGCACACGCGGGCTACAGTAGCGGTGAAGACACGCTCTACAGCTTCAACGTGACCGAGCTGCTGCGTCGCCTTGGCACAGCAAGTCGCTGGGCGAAAAGCCGACGGCGACGATAGCGCCGGTCGGCGAGTTGGCCAGCGCGGCCCGGCCGGTGGTGGGGACGAACTGCAGCAGCAGTTGCGCGCGCGCCAGGCGCTGCTCGGCGGCGCCTGGCGCGACCTGCGCGGTAACGCGTCAGCTGCGCAGCGCGGCGGCGCCCACCATGGCACTGACCGTGATCGCGCCGATGATCGCCCAGAAGATGAAGGTCAGCACGATCGAGATCGCGAGGATGACGGCGAAATAGCCGCCGGTCTTCTCGGGCGGGGCTTTCATGGTGTGCGGCAGCGCGAAATACAGCTGCACCAGCGAATAGATGCCGCCAAGCATCGCGAGTATCCCGCCGATGATCGGAATAAGCAGGAAGAAGCCGGCGACCCAGCTTGCCGTATACGCGTAGGCCATCGTTTTAAGGGCCTGGATCTGGCTCTTCTGAGCGCCGAAGGTTGGCGCCAGCGCATCGATGATCAGCGCCATCAGGAACACCATGCCCAGCGAAATGGCGTAGCCCAGGATCATGATGACGAAGCTCAGGCCGATGCCGAGTCCGGTGAATACGGCGTTGCTGAGAAAGCCGCAGACCGCCGGGATCGCCGCGAGAATCATGATGTAGCCGGTGTACAGCGTGGCGATGTCGGTCTGTTCCTGCGCGATGACCGGCCATTCCGTCTTGGGCGTAAGCAATACGTTCTTGACGCGTTCGATGAGCTTATTGATATCCATGGATCTCCCAACCCCAGTCTAGGGTGGCTCAGGGGCGCGGCCACCGGCGCAAACACGCCGATTCTAGCCGCGTATGGGAACCGGAATGCGACTGCGTGGTCGCAAGCCATCTGTGAGCAATTACCGGCACAAAGCGTGCATCGGATCACAGGATATGAACTGCTAGACTCGCGCGCTCTTTCGTTTTTCCGGAACCTTCATGGCCAGAACCAACCCCGCGGCGGCGAACACTCTTCCCGCCAATGCCGAGAACCGTTACGAAGTGACGCAGGCGGACCTGCCCTTGTCCTGTCCGATGCCCGGCATGAGCCTGTGGAACTCGCATCCCAAGGTCTATCTGCCGATCGAGGACGAGGGTGGCGAGTCGGTGTGCGCCTATTGCGGCGCGCACTACGTGCTGAAAGCCTGATCGGATTTTCGTGCAGGGGCGTCGGCTCACCGTAGTGCAACTGGTCCCTGCCCTGGAAACGGGCGGAGTGGAACGGTCCACGCTCGAAGTCGGCGCGGCGCTCGTCGCGGCCGGACACCGCTCGATCGTCGTCTCCGCCGGCGGACGGCTGTTGCCCCAGCTGCTGGCCGAAGGCAGCGAACATATCCAGCGCTCCATCGGCGCGAAATCGCTGCTGAGCCTGCGCCATATTTCCGGCCTGCGCGGCCTGTTCAACGAACTCAAGCCGGACATCGTGCACGCGCGTTCGCGGCTGCCGGCCTGGCTCGCGCATTTTGCGTTGAAGAACGCGCCCGCCTCGATGCACTTCGTCACGACCGCGCATGGGCTCAATACGCCCGGCCGCTACAGCGCGATCATGACCCGCGGTGAACGCGTCATCGCCGTGTCGCATACGGTGCGCGATTTTCTGATCAGCCACTACGAGATCGATCCGGAGCGCATCGTCGTCATTCCGCGCGGCATCGACCTCGACGAGTTTCCCTACGGCCATCGTCCCGACGACGAATGGCTGCGCACGTTCTTCGACGAGTACCCGCGCCTGCGCGGCGCGCCGCTGCTGACCCTGCCGGGCCGCGGCACGCGCATCAAGGGACATGCGGACGCGATCGAACTGATCGCGGCGCTGAAGACGCGCGGCATCGCGACGCGGCTGCTGCTGCTCGGCGTCGTCGAAGCCGGGCGCAGCAACTACGTGGCCGAGCTGCAGCGGCTCGCCGAGGAGCGCGGCGTCGCCGACGACATGGTGTTCGCCAAGCCTCGCTCGGACGTGCGCGATGTCTACGCCGCGAGCGCCCTGGTGCTGCAGCTGTCGAACAAGCCCGAAGCGTTCGGCCGCACGGTCATCGAGGCGCTTTCGCTGTGCCGCCCCGTGCTCGGCTACGCCCACGGCGGCGTCGGCGAACTCCTGACCGAGCTGTATCCGTCCGGCCGCGTGCCGTTCGACGACTTCGGCCGGCTGGTCGAGCGCGCGGCGGAACTGCTGCGTCTCGCGCCGGCGATTCCGCCACTGCGGCGCTATCAGCTCGCCGACATGCAGCGCGCGACGCTGGCGCTGTACAACGCGCTCGTGAACGATGACGCCGGCAGCTTGCGCTCGACTTACGCGATGAGCTGACCGCCTTCGGCGGCGGCGCGCGGACACGGCTGGGCTATCATCCCGCCCCGCATGAGCACTCCCTCGCTGCGCGAACGCCTCGCGTCCCTGTTTCCCGTTGCGCTGCTGCCGCTATGGGCGCTGCTGCTGCTGCTGCCGTTCGGGCGCAGCGCGGAATTCGGTGTCGTGCTGTGCCTGGCCGGCAGCGTCGCGCTGCTGTGGCGCGATCCTCGAGCCTGGCCGCCGCGCACACGCTGGCAGCTGTTCGCGCTGCTGTGGGCCTGCTATGCCGGTGCCGCGTTGCTGTCGGCGGTCGACGCGGTCAATCTTTCCAAGAGCTGGGGCACCGTGCTCGCCGCGCTGCGTCTGCTGCCGCTGGGCCTCTACGCGTTGCTGGTCGCCAACACGCCGGCGCGGCATGCGGCGCTGCAGCGCAGCGTCGCGCTGATCCTCGCGCTGTGGCTGCTCGATGCCTGGGTGCAGGCGCTGACCGGCTGGAGCCTGGCCGGAGAGCCGGAAGCCGAACGGCTAAGCGGTGTGTTCGGCAGCGACAACCTCAAGCTCGGTCCCGTGCTGGCGACACTGTCGCCGTTCCTGCTGCTCGTCGCGCGGGAACGGTGGGGTCGGCGTGGACTGGCCGCTGCCTTCGTGTTCGTGCTCGTGCCGGTGCTGCTGGCCGGCTCGCGCGCGAGCTGGTTCGCGCTCGGCCTCGTTGCGCTCGCGCTGCTGTGGCGCGAGACGCGGCGGCCGCTGCGCTTTGCCGCCGCAACGGCCGGACTGACGCTCTGCCTGGCCGCGGCCGTGCTCGTCGCCGGGCAATGCTCCGACGCCTTCGACGCGCGCCTGCAGCGCACCTTGCAGGCGCTGGACGGTTCGCCGGGCGAAGTCGACTTCGCGCTCGCCGGCCGTGCACAGATCTGGCAGACCTCGGTCGAGATGATCGAGGCGCATCCGATCAACGGCGTCGGCGTGCGCGGTTTCCGCTATGCCTACGCGCAGTACGCCAGGCCCGGCGACGGCTT
The DNA here is from genome assembly GCA_038207515.1 of Lysobacterales bacterium. Taxonomy (GTDB): domain Bacteria; phylum Pseudomonadota; class Gammaproteobacteria; order Xanthomonadales; family Rhodanobacteraceae; genus Tahibacter. Next base: position 46,168 of record JBBQZR010000019.1, read on the forward strand.
CGTGCAGGCCGACGGCAGCGGTGCGGCGCATGCGCATCAGTGGGTGCTGGAAGTGCTCAGCGAAACCGGTGTGCTCGGGCTGCTGCTGTGGCTGATCGGGATTGGCGCGGCACTGCGCGCCTGGTGGTGTGCCGCGTCAACGCAGCGCGCCGCCGCCGCGGCGCCGGGACTCGCGCTGGTCGCGATGGCGTTTCCACTGAATACGCACATGGCCTTCTATTCGGCCTGGTGGGGACTGCTGTTCTGGTGGCTGATCGCGCAGTTCTGCGCGGCGCTGGCGAGTACCGATACGGAAAAGACGGCGGCCCATGCGTGAGCGCCTGAGCCTCGTGGTGACGACCCTCAATAATGCGGCGACGCTGGAGCGCTGTCTCGCGAGTGCGGACTGGGCCGACGACGTGGTCGTGCTGGATTCCGGTTCCAGCGACGCGACGCAGCAGATCGCCGCGGTGCACGGCGCGCGCCTGTTCCACGAAGCGTTCAAGGGCTATGCGGCGCAGAAGCAAAGCGCGATCGACAAGGCCGCGCACCGCTGGGTGCTGCTGCTCGATGCCGACGAAGCGCTGGCCGACGGCGCGCGGGCTGCGATCGAAGCGGCGCTGCAGGTGCCGGCCGTCGCCGGCTTCCGTCTGCCGCGGCGCGAGCAGGTGTTCTGGACCTTCAATCACGCCGGCGTGCGACTGAACACGCACCTGCGCCTGTTCGACCGCGAACGCGTGCGCATGAACGCGGTGCCGGTGCATGCGGCGCCGGAAACGAACGAGCCCGTGTCCACGTTACGTGACGCGGTGTTCGTGCATTACGGCGAGCCGGACATCGCGACCAAGGTCGGCAAGATCAACGCCTACTCATCGGGCCTCGTCGAGCACAAGCGCCGCAAGCGCCAGCGCTTCGTATTCGCGCGGCTGGTGCTGTATCCGGGGTTGTTCTTCCTGCGCCAGTACATCGGCAAGCGCTGGTTTCTCGACGGCTGGGCCGGCTTCATCAACGCGGTCAGCGCGGCGTACTACGTATTCCTGAAATATGCCAAGGTCTACGAGGCGCAGCGTAAGGAAAAAACGTAGGTTGGGGTAAGCCGCAGGCGCACCCCGACATCAAGGCATCGACGGCGCAAAGACCCGTTGTCGAAGGCATCGCTGCTGCTGCGGCATCGCCGCGAAATGGCGGGGATGCGAGCGGAAAATGGCGGTTTTCCGTGTGCGCTAAAAAATTCCTTTGACAGGTGTTCTTCGTTGGCGCAACCCCTCGGTGTTGGGGTGCGCTTGTGGCTTACCCCAACCTACGGTTTCGAGTCTTTCTGCGCGCTCAGCAGGCGCAATGCCATCGCGACGACGAGCAGGGTGCCCGCGACCAGCACGATCCACAGCAGCAGACTGCGCCAGTCCTGCGGCCGCGCGGGTTTCGGCGCGGCCACGAGTGCCGCGTCGCCGCTGAGCACGCGGCCGGCTTCGGGCAGGGCCGGATACGGTTTCCAGTCGGCGCCATGGCGGCGGCGCAGCGCGTCGAGCAGGGTGGCGATCGGCGCGTCGCGCCGGCGCGCGTTCGCGCTGCCGGCGGCGATGGTATATGGACCTTCACCCTGGGCCAGGAACACCAGCACCTCGGGCCGGTAGCCGAGCACGAGCACCGGTGGCGCATTCGGCAGCGGCACCGCCTCGACACGCCAGTGGCGATCGCGCACGCTGCCAGTCAATAGTTGCGGTGTGGAACTCTCCACACTGTCGCCCGAGGCGACGCGGTAGCCGGTCCACGGGCCCGCGCGGGTCAGCCACGACCGCTGAGCGTCGTCGCGACTGAGCACGGTCCAGCTCGCGACGCTGTTGCCGGCATTCGCGCGCACGTCGAGCTGCCGCACCGGTATGCGCGCGTCCACGCGGTAGCGGTAAGAGACGTGTTCGCCGTCGCGCTGCTCCTGCCCGTCGATGCTGATCCAGCGCCACTCCGGTTCGGGCGGCGGCGGTGCGGCTTCGGCGTGCACGGCGCTGAAGGCCGGCAGCGTCGCCGGCGCGACCGCCGCGATGCGCAGATAGCGGAAGCTGCGTTCGCGGCCGAGTTCGACGCGGTTGCGGCGCAGGCGTTCCTCGCCGTTGCGCAGGTCCGCGATCACGCCGTCGGCAATCCGGTTCCAGTGCTGCAGGTCGTCGCTGCCCGACAGCACGATGGTGTTCTGGAATGGCTCGATATCGCTGCGCCAGTCGAGCCGCAGTGCGGCCAGCGGCGTCTCGATCTGGCTCAGGTCCAGCAACAGGTCGCGAGAGACGGGCGCGCCGCTGCCATCCTGCACGGTCGCATCGACGCGCATGACGCGGCCGCGGTCGTCGCGCTCGGCGCGCAGGTTCCAGTCGGCGTCGGTGTCGTCCGGATTGTCCGGCGGCAGCGTGAACCAGGGCACGGCGATGTCCTGCCGCGGCCATTCCTGAGCGCTCGCGCCTTCGGGACCGAGCAGGGTCGCCGGCAGCGACTCGCTGGCGGCGTTGAACACCTCGATGTCGGCGAGCCCCGGATCGTGCGCGGCGCGGTACATCGCTTCGCTGAGCACGACGCGAAACGCGCCGCCATCCTCCCGTGCGAGACGCAGCGGCCATTCCTGCGCGTAGTCGCTGCGCTGCCCGGCGAACGCATCGGCCGCCAGCGCGCACAGCATCAGGACGGCCGCGGGTTTCACAGTTCGGCCTCCACCGGCTTGGGCGGGTTCGGTGCGAAGTAACCCACGACCATGAGCAGGCCGCCGACCGCGAGCACGCCGAGGATCGCGTGCAGGTCCTTCAGGTGCGTGCGGTCGATCAGGATCAGCTTGACGATGACCAGACCGACCAGGCATGCGCCGCCGATCCAGATCGGTCGCGACAGGCGTCGCGCACCGGTCAGCATCGCGGCGAGTCCGGCCAGACACCAGACCACCGACAGGCAGGCCTGGGCCAGCGCCGAACGCATCATCGACTCGCTGTCCCAGGGCACGTGGCCGAGGAAATGCACGGCACGCAAGGTGATGCTGGTCATCAGCGCAAATCCGATCACGGCGAGCACCTGCGCGCGGAACTGCGCGTCGAGCACCGCATTGCCTTCGCCGCCGGCCTGGCGGAACCAGAACAGCAGCGCTAGCACGAAGCCGATCTGTGCGAGTTCCAGCGGATTGGCGATCGGCATGTAGACCAGCGGCGCCGGATTGCCTTCGGCGACGAGCCCGATCACCCAGCACGCGCCGAGCAGCAGCGACAGCACGCCGAGCAGGACCGGACGCGCCTTTTCGGCATCGTCGCTCAGCGGCAGGCGCAGCGCACGCCAGCGGCCCAGCGTACCGGCGAAAGCGAGCGCGAAAGGTGCGAGGCCGAGCAGCACCTGCCAGATCGTGCCGAGCTGCCAGTTGTCGCGCGCCAGATGCACGAGCTGCGTCGCGAGCAGCCCGGCCCAGGTGAACACATGCACCGCATAGGCGGCCGGCAGGGCGGGCGCGAGGTCGACGTCCAGATTACGCTGCGCGCGCAGGCTCGCGGCGAACCAGGCCAGCCACGCGGCGAGGCCCAGGCCGGACAGCGGACCGCCCGGGTTGGCGGCCGCCGTGCTCAGTATGAACAGCGGTGCGATGAAGATCGCAATCAGCGCCGGCCAGCGCAGTTCCGACCACTCCAGGCGGCGCGCGATCTCGCTCGCGAGCAGCGTGGTCGCGGCGACGAACACGAGCAGCCAGTTCGCAATCATGTCGGGCGGCGAGAAGCGGTAGATCTCGTTGATTCCGAGCACCAGCCACCAGCCCAGCGCCCAGATCAGCAGCAGCGGTGCCATCGCGCTCGTCGCGCTGGCGCGGCGCAGCAGCCAGGTGCTGATGAATCCGGCCGCGCTGATCAGCGCGATGGCGAGGAAATCGCCGTTCAGCACCGCGTTCGCGGGCGGCGGGGCGGAGAAGGAATAATTTGCCAAGGTATACAACACGGACAGACCCGCCGCGAGCTGCAGCAGATAGCCGATCACGCGCGGCAGGCGGCGCTGCTGGCGCAGGCCGAGCCAGATCAGCGCAGCACCTTCCAACGCCCAGGCGCAGGCCGTGGCGCGGGCCGACAGGGCCAGTGGCACCGCGAGTGTGGCGAAGCCGAGCGCGAGCAGCGCATGCGACTGGCCGAGCAGCGTCATCGACAGACGGCGGAACGCGAACCAGGCGACGCCTGTGTGCGCGAACGCGAGCACCAGCGCCGACAGCGCCAGCATTTGCGTGTCACCGTCGAGCAGCGCGGCCTGCAGCGGGAAGGCAAGCAGCGGCGTGCCGAAGACCAGGCTGCCGTCGACGAAGCCGCGGCGTTCCTCCGGTTGACGCAGCGCATACAGCACTGGAATCACGAGATAGAACGCGTAGAACAGGATCAGGAACGGTTCGGTCGAGGCGAACAGCTCCGGACGGTACTTGAGGAAACCCCAGGCCGTGCCGATGCCGAAGGTAAAGACGAAGCCGAGCAGGTTCAGCGCGCGCCACGGCTTGACCCAGGCGATGCCGAAGATGGCTGCGTTGAGCACCGCATAATAAGTGAACAGCGCGACATGGTTGCCGCTGTCGCTCGCGGTCAGGACCGGCGCGAGGAAGCCGCCGACGATCGCGAGCAGCGCGAGTGCGAGTGCATCTTGTGCCACGGCCATGATGCCGGCCGCGCCGACGATGACGACGAGCAGCAGGAACGCGAGACCCGGCGGGATCAGGCCATGCAGCTTGAAGCTGCCGTACACGACCAGCAGCAGAACGCCGATCGCGCCGCCCTGCAGCGACAGCGCGAACGCGCGATGGCTCTCGCGTTTGAACCAGCCGAACACGAGCCCGGCCAGCGCGGCCGCGGCGATGCCGGCCATGCGCAGCTCGATCGGCACGGTCAGCCAGCCCTGGTCGGCGGCGTATTTCATCAGCGCACCGACGCCGAGGAACAGGATCAGCACACCGATCTTGACCGGGATGTTGCCTTCGGTGAACCAGCGTTTGATCGCGGCGAACGCGCGCTGCAATGGATCGGGCTCGTCGTTGCGCGGGGCACGCTCGGGAATCACGGTCGCGCCGCCGGCCGGACGCTGCACGCGCGGACGCGGCGGCACCTGCGCCTGCGGCCGGGCGACCGGCTCGGGAGCGGCGCCGATGTCGAATACCGCGCGCTGTGGGCGCGACGGCGGGGGAGGCGGAGTAGCCATGTCGCTGAGATCCAGGTTGAAGTCCAGCGGCGGCAGATCGGTCGGCGCCGGGTGCGTGACCGGCTGCATCGGTTCCTGTACGCGCGGCGTATGCGCGCGTGCGGTCGTGGATGCCGCTGCCGCCGAGGGCGCGGGTGTGTGAGTGGACGCGGTCGCGGGCGCGACGCGTCGGGGCGTCGCAGCCGGCTGGAATGGCGGCAGCGGCGGCGGTTCGGGTTCGCGCTGCGCGGCCGGCGTGTCATCGCCGTAATAGTTCTGCGCGGTACGTGCGAGTTCGAGCGTGTGGACTTCCTCTTCCAGATGCGCGACACGGCTCTGCAATACGTTCAAGCGCCCGAACAGCACACCGGCCAGGGTGCCGAAGACGGCGCCGATGCCCATGCCATGCGAGAACAGCGTACCGCCGAGAAACGTGCCGACGAACAGACCGATCAACCCCAAGAGCCAGGGCATGATGACTTCCCTAAGTGAACGCGACGTTCACACTCTAGCGGCCGGCGCGGTCCGCGTCGCGCCCTCGTGCGCCGGTATCGCGAACCGATACCGGCCGGATCAGTAGATGGGCGCGGCGCCGGGCGCGCGCGTCTTGAAGCGCTTGTGCAGCCAGAGGTACTGCGCCGGCGCTTCGCGCACCATGGCTTCGATGGCCTGGTTCACGCGCGCGGTGTCGGCGACGACGTCGTCGCTCGGGAAATCCGCGAGCGGCGCCTCCAGGCGCAGCGTGTAGCTGCCGTCAGCCTCGCGCCGGTGGAAGAACGGCAGCACCTGCGCGCCGGACAGACGTGCGAGATGGTGGGTTGCCGTGATCGTGGAGGCGGGCACGCCGAAGAACGGTACGAACACCGATTCCTTGCCGCGCATGTCCTGGTCGGGCGCATACCAGACCGTGCCGCCGCGCTTGAGGTATTTGACCGTCGCGCGCAGTTCGTCCTTCGTGAACATGGTCTGCGCGTAGCGCAGCCGCGCGGCGAGAACGGCCTGTTCGAACACCGCGTCGTCCATCACGCGGTACATGCCGCTGATGCGGATGCGCCGTGACACGAGCCTTGCGCACAATTCCAGATGGGAAAAATGTCCGCCTACGAGCAGTACGCCGCGGCGCTGGGCGCGGGCCCGTTCGAGATGCTCCAGGCCGTCCACGCGGCAGGGGATCGCGGCGATCTTCGCCTCGCTGCCGAACCAAGCCAGGGCGAATTCGACCAGCATGCGTCCGCTGTCGCGCAGGTTGGCCGTGAGCAGAGCCGCACGCTGCCGCTCGTCGAGTTCCGGAAAACACAGGGCCAGATTGCGCGCCGCGATATGCCGGCGTGTCACGAGCAGGCCGCTGGCGAGCCAGCCCAGCGCATTGGCCAGGCGCTGCAGCCACGGCAGCGGTAGACGCGCGACACCGCGCACCAGCGCCAGACCGATGCGCGAGGGCCAGTAACGGGGCGAGGACAGCGAAGGCGGCGCGTCGGCGGCGGGCGAAGGGTCGGACATTGCGTGGAGTTTAGCGGCAAGCCTGCGATGGGTAAGCCTGACCGGTGACCCGGCAATGGGCCCGGCCCCCGCACGCGCGGAAGGAAGGCGCCGTCTTTCACCGATCCGGAAACAGTGCTTTGCTAGCGTCCTTCCACGCCCATCCCGGAGTGACCGTCATGCCTGAAGCCGCTTCCCGCCCCAGCAACATCGTCCCGAGCCTGCGCTATCGCGACGCACCGGCCATGATCGACTGGTTGTGTCGCGTGCTCGGTTTCGAAAGACACGCGGTCTACGAGGACGGCGAAGGCGGCATCGCCCACGCGCAGCTGCGTTTCGGCGACGGCATGCTGATGCTGGGCTCGACGCGCGACGACGCCTGGGGCGCGCGTTTCGCCGCGCCGGCCGACATCGGCAACCGCGTCACGCAGAGCTGCTACTGCATCGTGGCCGACACTGATGGCCACTACGAGCGCGCCAAGGCCGCCGGAGCGGAGATCGTCGACGAATTGCACAGTCCCGAGCATGGCGGCCGCGCTTACGGTTGCCGCGATCCGGAAGGACAGCTGTGGTGGTTCGGCAGCTACGATCCCTGGCAAACGCCATAGCGCGGCAATCGCTCAGCGGCGATCCGGCCGTTGGTCCGGCTACGGACCGGTGAGGCAGGACCGGCAGTGCGCAGCGCCGCGGCCGGCGGGCGTCCGCGCCGGGCCGCTATACTGCGCCGCCGCCAACCGCTAGCCAGGTCGTGTTTCCGCGCTCTCTCTACACCCTCGTGATGTACCTGCTGACGCCCGTGATCCTGTTCCGGCTGGCGCGGCGCGGATTGCACTATCGCGGCTATCTTGGGCGTTGGCGCGAGCGCTTCGGCTTCTTTCCGGCGCCGGGGTTCAAGGAGAGCATCTGGATCCACGCCGTGTCGGTTGGCGAGGTCAACGCCGCCGTGCCGCTGATCGAAGCGCTGATGCTGCGGCATGCAGACCTGCCGTTCGTCATCACCACGATCACGCCGACGGGATCGGAGCGGGTGCAGAAACTGTTCGGCGAGCGGGTCTTCCACGTCTATCTGCCGTATGACTTGCCGGCCTCGGTCGCGCGCTTCCTGGAACGGGTGCGGCCGCGTCTGGGTGTGGTCATGGAAACCGAGATCTGGCCGAACCTGTTCCACGAATGCGAGCGGCGCAGGATTCCCGTCGTCGTGGCGAATGCGCGCCTGTCCCAGAAAAGCCTGCGCGGCTACGGACCGGTACGGCCGCTGGCGCGCCTGGCCATCCGCTCGGCGCGTCACGTGGCCGCGCAGTCCGATGCGGATGCGCAACGGCTGCTGGAACTCGGCGCCGACCCGCAGCGGCTGTCGGTGCTCGGCAATATCAAGTTCGACATGGCCGTGCCCGACGTACTCGCCGGTGTCGGACGCGACCTGCGCGAACGGTGGGGGCCGCACCGCCCGGTCTGGATCGCAGCGAGCACGCACGAAGGCGAAGAGCTGCCGGTACTGAAGGCGCACGCGGCGGTGCTGCGGCGATTTCCCGATGCGCTGCTCCTGATCGCGCCGCGCCATCCGGAGCGCTTCCGGCCAGTCGCACTGTCCTGCCGCAGCCTGGGCTTCAGCACGCGTACGCGCAGCGAGGACGAGAACGCCGGCAACGCGAGCCAGTGCTTCGTCGTCGATACGCTCGGTGAACTTCTGCACTATTACGCCGCGTCGGACATCGCCTTCGTCGGCGGCAGCCTGGTGCCGATCGGCGGACACAATGTGCTGGAGCCCGCGGCGCTGTCGGTGCCGGTCGTGGTGGGGCCGAATACGTTCAATTTCGAGGCGATCACGGCCAACTTGGTGGACCAGGGCGGCGCGGCGCAGATCAGCGATGCGGACGCACTGGGCGCAGCCATCGTGCGTTTCCTCGCTGACGAGGACGGCCGCCGCCGCATGGGCGCGCACGCGCGCGTGGTGTTCGAGCGTGAGCGCGGCGCTGTCGCACGCAACATGGCGGCAATCGAAGCGGTGCTGTCGGCGCCGTAGAGACGATCAGCGCCCTGATTCGAGCAGGCAAGAAAAAAGCGGGCAATGCCCGCTTTTTTCGTATCCGCGCCCGTGAAACCGAATCATTCGAGCAACGCGTTGACTTCCTTGAGGTCGTTCGGGCCGATGCTGCCGGCCGACTGGCGCAGGCGCAGCTGGTTCAGCACGAAATTGTGGCGTGCCTGCGAGTGGTCGCGCTGCGCCTGGAAGAGCTGGCGCTGCGACAGGAGCACGTCGACGATGGTGCGCGTGCCGACTTCAAAACCGGCCTGGGTCGCTTCGAGCGCGCTGTTGGCGGAAACCACCGCCTGCTTGCGCGCTTCGACTTCGCTGATGCCGGCGACGACGGCGCGGAAGTTCAGGCGCGTGTTGCGCACCAGCGCGCGGCGCTGCTGCTCAAGCGCGTCTTCTGCAACGTCGCGGTCGTAGACGGCCTGGCGCACGCGGGACTGGGTGTAGCCGCCGGTGAAGATCGGCACATTCAGCTCCAGGCCGACGGTGCGCGATGTCGAGCGCGAGTTGCTGGGGACAGGATCAGGAGTCGGATTGAACGTCGACGTGCCCTCGCCCCAGCTCGGTGCGCGCCGATAGGTGAAGGAGCCCGACAGCGTTGGCAGGTGGCCCGAGCGGGCGGTATTGATGTTGGCGCGGGCCGCGGCCACGGCGTATTCCTGCGCCTTGAGCCCCGGGTTCTCGGCGACAGCCTTGTCGACCCAGGCCTGCATGTCGTTCGGCACGGGTTCCTGCATCGGCAGATCCGCGCGCAGCCGCGCGAGTTCGGCCGGCTCCTTCGCGGTGATCTCGCGCAGGGCTTCGCGGGCGTCGTCGAGCGCGTTCTGCGCGCTGATCGTCGCGGCGCGGGCCGAGTCGTGCTGGGCCTTGGCTTCGTTGACGTCGGTGATCGCCGAGAGGCCCACTTCGAAGCGCTGCTGAGCCTGGTCGAGCTGACGGCTCAACGCCTTTTCCTCGGCCTGGGAAAAGGCCAGCGAATCCTCCGCGGTCAGCACGGCGAAATACGCGGTGGCGACGCGGATCGAAAGATCCTGCTCGGCCTGCACGTACAGCGAATCGCCGCGGCGGGACAGTTCCTGCGCGGCCTTGCGCGCAGTCCACTTGCTGAAATCGAGTATCGACTGGGTCAACTGGCCGGTCAGCACGGTGCCGCGTCCGTCGGACGTCGTCGTGGTGACTCGCGGTGCCAGGACACCCTGCTGGTCGCGGCCGACGCCGGCGGTGTAGTCGTCCTGGCTGCTGTCGGAGAAACTGAGCGCCGCGGAAATCTGCGGCAGCAGCTGCGAGGTGGCCTGGTCGACACCCTCGGCGGTGGAAAGGCGCTGCGCCTCGGCACCCGACAGCACCGGGTCGTTCTGGCGCGCGAGGTCGTAGATCTGGATCAAATCTTCGGCCGATGCGAATGCCGGCACCAGCGCGAGCGCCAGTGACAGGGGCAACAGCTTGAACGGGTTTCGCTTGGTCATTGTCGCTTCCTGGAAGGGAGCCGTCCTGGATTAAGGCTCAAAAGGGGGTGCGAACTCGCTCGGCCTGGAACATCAGAGACTGAACCGCTTCGGCGGAGCGGCGTTCGTCAGATAGGCGAGGTCGGTTTCGAACAAAGAGATTTCGCGCAAATGGGTGCCGTCGCGCGTGAACACAATGGCCTGCTGCACCGGCGATTCGCCGATGACCGCGAACATGCGGCCGCCGGGCTTGAGCCAGGCCGCGAAGCGTTCCGGGAGGGCGAAGACCGCGCCGGTCAGCACGATGGCGTCAAACTCGCAGCCGGGCTGGAATTCGCGCACGGCTTCGGCAACTTCCACCTTTACATTGGTGATCCCGTCGCGCTGCAGGCGTTCGCGCGCCGTCGCGGCCAGATCGGCATGCTGTTCGACGCTGACCACGTCGCTGCCGAGGCGGGCGAGACACGCGGTCAGGAAACCCGAGCCCGTGCCGATTTCGAGCACGCTGTCGCCGGGTTGCACTTCCAGCGCCTGAAGCACGCGGCCTTCGACGACGGGCTTCATCATGAATTCGCCGTGGGCCAGCGGCAGTTCCAGGTCGGCGAAGGCGAGCTGACGATGCTCGTCGCTGACGTAATGTTCGCGCTGCACCTGACCCAGCACCGCCAGCACGCGCGCATCCAGCACGTCCCAGGGACGCACCTGCTGCTCGATCATGTTGAAACGAGCCCTTTCGAGATTCAGGGACACGGCGCGACTCCGACGGGAAAAGGGGCGAAAGCATAGGCTTTGGCGCCCGTTACGGCAAATTCAGCATCGCTGTTCCGGGCCGGCTTCCGTAGTGCCGGAAGTCATCGCAAGTGCCTGACATTACTCACCTTACGCTGTCCGCCGCGGACTTCCGGACAAGGCCGGACGTCCGTTCACGGGAAGCCGCGAACGGGCATGCAGGACACTGGCGGCGAGACGCTGATCGACACGTTCGATGCGCGTGAGCGCCTGCGGGTTGCGCACATGGGTCTGCCAGCCCAGCCAGCGGATCAGGCGGGAGAGGTCAAGCTTGTCCAGCGCGGCGATGCGTACACGCGCCGCCATGGCATGACTGGCGTCGAAATGACGCATGTCCAGCACCTCGGAAAACGCGCGTTGGGCGAGTTTGAACGTTTGGCTCAACTGCAGTTCGGGTATGGATGACATGGTCCTGGTCCTATGCGCCGGCCGGTGCCTGCGCCGCGTCCGGACGTTTGATCCGGAACCACGCGGCATACAGCGCCGGCAGGAAAAGCAGGGTCAGCGCCGTTGCAACGAACAGGCCACCCATGATGGCGACGGCCATCGGTCCGAAAAATGCGCTGCGCGACAGCGGAATCATCGCGAGGATGGCCGCGAGCGCAGTGAGTACGATGGGGCGGAAGCGCCGCACGGTCGCATCGATGATCGCATCCCAGGGCGCGTGGCCCTTGGCGATGTCCTGCTCGATCTGGTCGATCAGGATGACCGAGTTGCGCATGATCATGCCGGACAGCGCAATCGTGCCGAGCATGGCCACGAAACCGAACGGCACGTTGAACACAAGCAGGAACAGGGTCACGCCGATCAGGCCCAGCGGGGCGGTCAGGAACACCATCACGGTGCGGCTGAAGCTCTTGAGCTGCAGCATCAGCAGGGTCAGTACCACGAACAGGAACAGCGGCACGCCGGCATTGACCGAACGCTGGCCCTTGCCCGAGTCCTCGACCGTGCCGCCCACCTCGAGCAGATAGCCGGCGGGCAGCTTGGCGCGGACGGCCTCGAGCGTCGGTTCGATCGCGGCGGTGATCGACGGCGGCTGCATCAGCCCGTCGGTATCGCCGCGCACCGTGATGGTCGGCAGGCGGTTGCGGCGCCAGATGATGCCTTCCTCCACGGAATACTGCAGGCGTGCGATCTGGCTCAGCGGTATGGTCTTGCCTGAGGCCGTCGGCACGGCGAGATTGTCCAGCAGCGAAAGTTTCGCGCGCTCCTCGTCCGGGCCGCGCAGCAGCACCTGGATCAGTTCGTCTTTTTCGCGGTAGATCGAGATCGGTACGCCGGACAGGGAGCTTTGCAGGAAGTTGGACAGGTCCTGCGAGCTGACGCCGAGCACGCGCGCGCGGTCCTGGTCGATGTCGAGACGGATGACCTTGCTCGGCTCGTCCCAGTCCAGGTTCACATTGCGCATATGCGGGTTCTTGCGCACTTCGTCGGCGACTTCGCGCGCGAGTTTGCGCACCAGGCCGATGTCCTCGCCCGACACGCGGAACTGGATCGGATAGCCGACCGGCGGGCCGTTCTCCAGGCGCAGCACGCGGCCGCGCACTTCGGGGAAATCGACTTCGAACAGCTTGAGGAGGTCGGCGCGCAGATGCTCGCGTTCCTGCGGTCCCTTCGTCAGCAGCACGAACTGGGCGAAGCTGGCCTGCGGCAGCTGCTGGTCGAGCGGCAGATAGAAGCGCGGCGAACCGGTACCGACGTAGCTGACGTAGTTTTCCAGCTCCGCGCGCTGGCTCAGCCATTGCTCGAGTTTCTTGACCTGGACGGCGGTCGCTTCGAGCGATGATCCTTCGGTCAGCTTCATATCGACCATGAGTTCCGGCCGGGTCGAATCCGGGAAGAACTGCTGCTGCACGAAGCGGAAGCCGACGATCGAGGCGACGAACAGCAGCAGGGTCGCTGCGATGACGAGGCGGCGGTGCGAGACACACCACTCGACCACGTCGCGGAAGCGACGGTAGAACGACGAGGCGTAGGGATCGTGGTCTTGCCCGTGAACCGGGCCGCCAGCCAGTGCGCCGCGCAGGCGGCGCGGCAGCAGGCCGATCGCGCGACGCCGCAGCGAATCGGCGCGCGCGGCGAACGAACCCGGCCGCGGCGGCGCGGCCGGTTTGCCGAGGTCGGGCAGCAGTTTGTAGCCCAGGTACGGAATGAAGATCACCGCCGCGATCCACGAGATGATCAGCGCGATCGTGACAACCTGGAAAATGGAACGGGTGTACTCGCCGGTGCCTGACTTCGCGGTGGCGATCGGCAGGAAGCCTGCGGCCGTGACCAGCGTGCCTGTCAGCATCGGAAACGCGGTCGAGGTATAGGCGAAGGCGGCGGCGCTGACGCGGTCGTAGCCCTGCTCCATCTTCACCGCCATCATCTCGACCGCGATGATCGCATCGTCGACGAGCAGGCCCAGCGCGAGCACCAGCGCGCCGAGCGAGATCTTGTGCAGGTCGATGCCGAAATAACTCATCGCAGCGAAGGTCATCGCGAGCACCAGCGGGATCGACAGCGCCACGACCAGGCCGGTGCGGAAGCCCAGCGAGAAGAAGCTCACGAGCAGCACGATGATCACGGCTTCAGCGAGCGTGCGCACGAATTCGTTGACCGAGCGCTGCACCGCATGCGGCTGGTCGGCGACCCGGGCCAGTTCCAGGCCGGCCGGCAGTGCGAGTTCGAGCTGTTTGGTCGCGGCGTCGAGGTCGCGGCCCAGCACGATGATGTCGCCGCCTTTCTTCATCGACACCGCAATGCCGATGCCTTCCTTGCCCATGAAGCGCATGCGCGGCTGCGGCGGATCGGAGTACGCGCGCTTGACCTCGGCCACGTCGCTCAGGCGGAACAGGCGGCCGTTGGCGCGAATGGCGATGTCGCCGATCGCCTTTTCCGAATCGAACGCGCCGGAGGTACGCAGATAGATGCGGTCCGATGCGGTCTCGAAGCTGCCTGCCGGCGTGATCGCGTTCTGCGCTTCGAGCGTGGACTGCACCTGGGCGAAGCTCACGCCCAGTGTAGCGAGCTTCGCATTGGAGACTTCGATGTAGATCTTTTCGTCTTGCAGGCCGATGAGACTGACTTTCGCCACATTCGGCACGCGCAGCATGGCGAGCTTGAGGCGTTCGGCGTAGTCCTTGAGCAGCGCATAGGAAAACCCGTCGCCGGTCAGTGCGTAAATGTTGCCGAAGGTGTCGCCGAATTCATCGTTGAAGAAGGGCCCCTGCGCGCCTGGCGGCAGCGTGTGGCGGATATCGCCGACCTTCTTGCGCACCTGGTACCACAGGTCCGGCACGTAGCGCGATTCCAGCGCATCCTTGGCGACCACGATGATCTGCGATTCGCCGGGACGCGCGTAGCTGCGCAGGAATTCGAGGTCCGGCAGTTCCTGCAGCTTCTTTTCGATGCGCTCGGTGATCTGCTCGTTGATCTCCGCGGCGGTCGCGCCGGGCCAGGTCGTTTGGATGACCATGGCCTTGAAGGTGAACGGCGGGTCTTCCGACTGCCCCAGCGACCGGTACGACAGTATCCCGACCAGCGCGAGCACGACGATGAAGTAGCGCACGACGGACTGGTTCTTCAGCGCCCACTCGGACAAGTTGAATTGGTTCATTGTTGTTCTTGTGGCGAATGCCGGACGGCGGTGGTCGGACAGGAGCGCAGGCGATGCGATCCCGGAACGTTCGGTAAGAGGTGCCCGGATCGCTGCACGGCCACTGGGGAGGGGAGGGGCGGCGGGTGCAGCGATCGGGCGGGGAAACGGGTAGCGCGGTACTTACAAGGACAGCGGCTTGTTGCTGTGATCGACCGGGCGGATGGTCTGGCCCTCGCGCAACTTGTGCACGCCGGCGGCGATGATCCAGTCCTGGGTGTTCACACCATCCATCAGCACGACACCCTGTTCGCGGTAGGCGCTGACGACCACGGACGTGAGATGCACCTGGCGCGTCTTGGCGTCGACCAGCCATACCGCGGGCTTGCCGTCCTTTTCGTACAGTGCGGCCAGCGGGATCAGGTGGGCGGCATCGCTCTCGGAGCCGCTGAAGAATACGCGCGCGGTCTGTCCGAGCTTGGCCTTGTCCGAACTGTCGCCGAGGGCGACACGGACGCGGAAGGTGCGTGTCGTCGAATCGGCTTCCGGCGCGATCTCGCGCAGCGTACCGGCGAGATGGGTACCGGATTCGGCCCAGAGTTCGATCGTGGCGGCCTGATCCTTCTGATAGTCAGCGATGCGGCTCTCGGGCACGCTGATCTCGACTTCGCGCTCGCCGTCGCGGGCCAGCGTGGCGATGGTCTGGCCCGGAGCCACGACCTGGCCGGCTTCGACGACGATCGACGTGATCACGCCGTCGTGATCGGCGCGCAGTTCGCTGTAGCCAGCCTGATTCTGTGCCACGTTCAGCGTGGCGCGGGCTTCCGTGGCACGGGCCGCGGCGGCCTTGAGGCGGTTGTCGACCGCATCGAACTGGGTTTCACTGACGAAGTTCTTGCCGCGCAGCGCGTCGTAGCGGTCGCGTTCGGACTTGGCGGTAGCCAGATCCGCATCCGCCGCTGCCAGCGCGGCTCGCGCGCTGCCTGCCTGGAGGTGCAAGTCTTGAGGGTCGAGTTCGGCGATGAGGTCGCCAGCTTTCACATGGGCGCCGACATCAACGCGGCGCTGGCGGATCTTGCCGCCTACGCGAAAGCCCAGGGCGCTCTCGTAACGCGCCTTGATGTCACCACTATATAAGGTGCCGGCTTCGGCCGCAGCGGACTGCGGACGTGCGACGATGGCGGGGCGGATCGGTTCCTGTGGCTCGGCGTGGGTACGACAGCCGGAAAGCCAGAGGACGGGAAGAATCAGAAGGAGGGCAAGGCCCAGGCGGCGCAACGAATTCAGCGGACTGGGAGCGGCAGAGGCGCGCATTGTTACAATCCTCGACGGGGACAACGAACGGGTTTACCTGAACTGCCCGGTATAGTATCTTTACTAAACTGCACTGTCTAGTATTTATTGGCCATGTCATCAGTGATGAAACAGGCCGCTCCCGGGCGGCCGAAAGATCTTGAAAAGCGCGCGGCGATTCTCGAAGCCGGTAAACGTCTTTTCCCCCGCCACGGTTTCGACGGCACCAGCATGGATGCCATCGCCGCCGAAGCGGGCGTGTCCAAGCTGACCGTCTACAGTCATTTCAATGACAAGGAGACGCTGTTCAAGTCGGTCATCGAGGCCAAATGCGAGGAGCAGCTGCCTCCGGCGCTGTTCATGGCCGATCTGACAGGTCCCATCCGCGGCCAGTTGCTGACGATTGCCCGCGCGTTCTTCTCGCTGATCACGAGCGAGGAGTCGATCTCGCTGCACCGCATGATGACCTCGCAGGCGCAGCCCACGAAGCTCGCGCAACTGTTCTGGGAGGCGGGTCCGAAAAAGCTGCAGGCGGCGTTCGAAGCGTTCCTGCAGGCCGAAGTGGATGGCGGACAGCTTGAGATTCCCGAGGTATGGCGAGCGACCTCGCAGTTCTTCTGTCTGCTCAAGGGCGAACTGCACGCGCGCATGATGTGCGGTTGCTCCGAGCCGTTCTGCGAAACGGCCATCGAAGACCATATCAACGCGACGGTGGACATGTTCCTGCGCGCCTACTCGCCTTGCCGCGGCAGCGCCTGAGCGACGCGGTCGCTGCGCCGCGCTCGCCGCGGGTACCTGCTTCGTGCTTGAATGCGCGCTTGAAGCGGGGGTGCCCAGAGGTTTGGGCTGAGAGAGTCCCTTCGTACCTGACCCGGATCATGCCGGCGTAGGAAGCTTCGTTGCAGCGCCGTTGGCGGCGCTGCGCGCCGCCGCTTCGTCCCCCGACCTTTGAGGACGATGCCGATGAATGCCCTGCCTTCCGACCTGGTGCGCCAGACCCAGGAACTGTCCGACCATGTGACGCGGCCCATTCCCGGCTCGCGCAAGATCCATGTCACCGGCAGTCGGGAAGATCTGCGTGTGCCACTGCGCGAAGTCGTGCTCTCGGACACACCGCTGATGTTCGGTGCCGAGAAGAACGCGCCGATGACGGTCTACGACACGTCCGGTCCGTATACCGACCCTGACTACCCGATCGACCTGAGCTCCGGTCTCCCCGCGCTGCGCGCGCGCTGGATCACCGAACGCGGAGACGTCGAGGAACTGCCGGGCCTCACGTCGGAATTCGGCCGCAAGCGCGCCTCCGACCACAAGCTCGACGCCGTGCGCTTCCCGAACCTGCATCGCCCGCTGCGCGCCCGGGCCGGCGCCAACGTCACGCAGATGCACTACGCGCGCCAGGGCATTGTCACGCCGGAAATGGAGTTCGTCGCCCTGCGCGAGAACCAGCGCATCGAAACGCTCGAAGCGCACCTGCGCGTGCAGCATGCGGGCGAGAGCTTCGGCGCCGCGCTGCCGAAACTGATCACGCCCGAGTTCGTCCGCGACGAAGTCGCGCGCGGACGCGCCATCATTCCCAACAACATCAACCATCCCGAATCCGAGCCGATGATCATCGGCCGCAACTTCCTGACCAAGATCAACGCGAATATCGGGAATTCCGCAGTTACTTCGTCCATTGCGGAAGAAGTGGAAAAAATGGTCTGGTCGATCCGCTGGGGCGGCGATACCGTGATGGACCTGTCCACCGGCAAGCACATCCACGAAACCCGCGAGTGGATCCTGCGCAATTCGCCTGTGCCGATCGGCACCGTGCCGATCTATCAGGCGCTGGAAAAGGTCGACGGCAAGGCTGAAGAGCTGACCTGGGCCATATTCCGCGACACGCTGATCGAGCAGGCCGAGCAGGGCGTCGACTATTTCACTATCCATGCGGGCGTGCGCCTGGCGCACATCCCGCTGACCGCCAAGCGCGTCACCGGCATCGTCAGTCGCGGCGGTTCCATCCTCGCGAAGTGGTGCCTCGCCCACCACCGCGAAAATTTCCTCTACACGCACTTCGAGGAAATCTGCGAAATCATGAAGGCCTACGACGTCGCGTTCTCGCTCGGCGACGGCCTGCGTCCCGGTTCCATCGCCGACGCCAACGATGCGGCACAGTTCGCCGAACTCGATACGCTGGGCGAGCTCACCCACATCGCCTGGAAGCACGACGTGCAGACCATGATCGAGGGTCCGGGCCATGTGCCCATGCAACTCATCAAGGAAAACATGGAGCGCCAGTTGCGCGTCTGCAGCGAGGCGCCGTTCTATACGCTCGGGCCGCTGACCACGGACATCGCACCGGGCTACGACCACATCACGAGCGCGATCGGTGCGGCGATGATCGGCTGGTTCGGTACCGCGATGCTGTGCTATGTCACACCCAAGGAACATCTGGGCCTGCCGAACAAGCAGGACGTCCGCGATGGCATCATCGCCTACAAGATCGCCGCCCACGCGGCCGACCTCGCCAAGGGGCACCCCGGCGCCCAGGCCCGCGACAACGCCTTGTCCAAGGCGCGTTTCGAGTTCCGCTGGCAGGACCAGTTCAACCTGGGTCTCGATCCGGAAAAGGCGCAGGAGTTCCATGACGAAACCCTGCCCAAGGACGCGCACAAGGTCGCCCATTTCTGTTCGATGTGCGGACCGCATTTCTGCTCGATGAAGATCACGCAGGACGTGCGCGACTACGCCGCGGAAAAAGGCGTCAGCGAAGCGGCCGCACTCGAGGAAGGGATGCAGCAGAAGGCGCAGGAATTCCGCGACAGCGGTGCGCAGCTTTACCGCGACGCCTGAAGCCGCGTGATCGCCGCGCAGAAAGAGGCAGCCTCGGGCTGCCTCTTTCTGCGCGAACACGGGTAGCACCAGAACCCTAGAACCCGTTGCGGAAGATCATGTCCTCCGGCGACTGGCGCTCGATCGCGCCGAGTTCGACGCGGCTCGCGGTGACGCGCGGCAGGCCGCGCTGATCCGTGGCGGGCAGGCCGGTGCCTGCGGGGTCGCCGGCGTTGAACACTGGGCTGCCGACGACCGGAAGCAGGCTCAGGGTAGGGCCGCCGTTGACGCCGAGCGTACCGAGCAGCGGGTCCGTGCCGGTGGCGAGGTTGCCGCTGCCGGCCGCGAGCGTCGCGCCTGCAGAATTTTTGATCAATGTGTAATTAGGTGTAAACGCGCCGCTGAGATCGGGCGACGTCGGCGCATTGTTGTTGGCGACGATGCTGTTGCGCAGCGTTGCCCCGGTACCGTCCCGGGCGATGCCGCCGCCGCTTGCGGCGGAGTTGCCGACGATAGTGCTGGACGCGACGGACAGCGCCGTCGCGCTCGCGCTGTACACGCCGCCGCCGTTGGCCAGCGCGCTGGCGTTTGCAGCCAGGGTCAGGTTCGTGAGGGACAAGGCGCCCGCGTTCTGGAAGGCGATACCGCCGCCGGCTTGCTGGGCGTTGTTGCCGGTGACGCTGCTGTTGCGCAGCGTGAGGTTGACCTGACCGCCGAAAATGCCGCCGCCGGCAAGATCTGCCGTATTGGCGCTCACCTGCACGCGGTCCAGCGTCGACGTGGCGACGATCGGCAGCGCGTCCGGCGGCAACGCGCTGATCCACAGCGCGCCGCCCTGACCCTTCTGGCTGGTGTTGCCGTTGAGCCGCGTCGCGCTGATGGTTGCGGTCGCTGTCGCCTTGGAACCGTCGACGCGCAGACCGCCACCGCCGGAGATGCCGCCCACGCCCGGCGCGACGGTGCTGCTGGTGTTGTTGCTGAAGTCGCTCAGCGAAATGTTCAGGCTGACCGCGCGGATGAAGGCGCCGCCGCCGTTCTTCGCCGCAGTGTTGCCGGTAGCCGTGACACCTTCGACGATCACCGAATCGATGTCCTGCGCGCCGAAGCCGCCGCCGTCGGCACTCGCGTTGTTGTTTTCAAAGCGGGTATTGCGCAGGGTCAGCGTCGTCGAGCCGGTCGGAAACGCGTACAGGCCGCCGCCGCGCTGCGCCATGTTGTTGCGGAACACGCAGTTCGAAACGGTCAGGTCGCTGTCGTCGACGAAGACCGCGCCGCCGTCGTCGGGTGTGCTGGCATTGATCAGGCTGAGCCCGCTGATGCTTACCGCAAAGGCGTCGCCCGGGGTTGCCGGCGCGATGCGGAATATGCGCGAGGCGTTATTGCCGCTCAGATTCAAGCGTGCCGCACCGGGTCCGCTGATGGTCAGCGCGTCGAAGATGTCGATCGCGCCGCTGGACAAGGTGACCGTGCCGCTGACGCTGCCGCCAAAGCTGATCGTGTCCGCACCGGCGCTGCGATTGGCCTGGTCGATCGCATCGCGCAGGCTGCCAGCGCCCGCATCGCCGGTGTTGGATACGGTGAACGTGGCCGCCCCCGCCGCAGCGGGCGTCAGGCCGGCAATGAACAAAATACGCGCGCACGCGATCAGGACGCTCGCGCGGCGTCGACTTGATATGGTGTACATGTGTTCCCCTCTGAGCCTGCCGGCCCCCCGGCGGCGCATCATAGCGACCATCCGCCGCGATTCCAGCACCGCCGTCGCACTTGATCGTCGGCGATGTACGCCCCAAGAATTCCATTCATTTCCCAAGGAAGCTGCCATGAGTCCGACCGACGCCCTGATCGCCACGCGCAAGCGGCTGCCCTGGTTCGGCGCCCTAGGCACGCTGCTGCTCGTTCTGGCGCTGCTGCTGCTTGGGTTGATGTGGTGGTGGAGCTACGAGCCGGCATCGCTGGACGTGCAGCGCGAGGCGGATCGCCGCGCGCAGGCGGTCAGCCAGCCCGTCGTCGTCGGCAGCGTCACGACGGCAACCCTGATCGCCAGCATCGAAACCCTGCTCGACAAGCGCGGCGGTTATCTGAGCAACGACCTGCTGCCGCCGGGCGTATTCATGGACAACGTGCCCAACTGGGAATTCGGCGTGCTCAGCGCCAGCCGCGACCTCAGCCGCTTCCTGCGCAGCGACTTCAGTCGTTCGCAGACGCAGAGCGCCGAGGACAAGGATCTGATGGAGGCCGAGCCGCTGCTGTCCAGTCCGAACGATCGCTGGCTGCTCCCGAGTTCGGAAAGCCAATACCGCAAGGCCACGTCGCATCTGAACAGTTATCTGGTTCGGTTGGCCGACGGCGACCAGAACGACGCGCAGTTCTATGCCCGCGCGGACAATCTCGTGAATTACCTGCGCGTGGTGTCCAGCCGCCTGGGTTCGCTGTCGCAGCGGCTGTCGGCGAGCGTCGGGCAGGAGCGTCTGGATACGGATCTGGCCGGCGACCGCAACGCGCAGCAATCGACGCCGGGCGGCGGCTTACGTGTCGTGCAGACGCCGTGGCTGCAGATCGACGACATCTTCTACGAATCGCGCGGCTACACCTGGGCGCTGCTGCAGCAGCTGCACGCGATGCAGCGCGACTTCGGACCGGTACTGCGCGACAAGAATGCCCAGGTGAGCCTGCAGCAGGTCGTGCGTGAGCTGGAAGAGGCGCAGAAGGGGCTGGGCAGTCCGGTCGTGCTCAACGGCACGCCGTTCGGTTTCTTCTCCAATCATTCGCTGGTGATGGCGAACTATGTGTCGCGCGCGAACGCGGCGATCATCGATCTGGTATCGCTGCTCGAACGCGGCTGAGCGGGCGCGCACCGGACGGAAAGGAAAAAAAGCGGCCATCGGCCGCTTTTTTTCATAGGAGTACCGGACGCAAGCCTCAGCCAGTCTGGTCCGCCTCGTAACGCGCGATGCCGTCGAGCACGTCCTTCTTGGCGCCATCCGCGCCGTCCCAGCCGTCGATCTTGACCCACTTGCCCTTTTCCAGGTCTTTGTAGTGCTCGAAGAAATGGCCGATGCGCTCGAGCCAGTGCGTCGACACCTGCTTGATGTCCTCGATGTGCGAATACCCGGCGAATACCTTGGAAATCGGCACTACGACCAGCTTCTCGTCGTTGCCGGCTTCGTCGGTCATGCGCAGCACGCCGACCGGGCGGCAGCGGATCACCGCGCCCGGCACCAGCGGCAGCGGCAGGATCACCAGCGCGTCGAGCGGATCGCCGTCGCCGCCCAGGGTGTTCGGCACATAGCCATAATTGCAGGGATACCGCATCGGGGTCGACAGCACGCGGTCGACGAAGATCGCGCCGCTGGCCTTGTCGACCTCGTACTTCACCGGTTCCGCATCCTTGGGGATTTCGATGATGACGTTGATTTCGTGCGGCACATCTTTGCCGGTGGGGACGCGATCCAGACCCATTGCAGTTTCCAGGATGAGCCCCGGACGGGGCAGAAGGGCGCGAAGGATAAGACAAAACCCTGCTGCGACGCACCAATGCAGGCTCCAGGGCCATCCGTCGTTCACTTGCGGTAGCGGCTGGGTGGTCCGGAAAAGAAGAACGCCTGCGCGAGGCAGGCGTTCTGGATGACTCGCACCGGGCTGTGTGCCCGGGCGCGCAAGGCCGATCGTTACAGCAGGGGCACCAGCAGCAGCGCCACGATATTGATGATCTTGATCAGCGGGTTGACCGCCGGACCTGCGGTGTCCTTGTACGGATCGCCGACGGTGTCGCCGGTTACCGCCGCCTTGTGCGCGTCGGAACCCTTGCCGCCGTGGTGGCCGTCCTCGATGTACTTCTTGGCGTTGTCCCAGGCACCGCCGCCGGTAGTCATCGAGATGGCCACGAACAGACCGGTGACGATGGTGCCGATCAGGAGACCGCCCAGCGCCTGCGGACCGAGCAGGAACGCGACGGCGATCGGCGCGCCAACCGGCAGCAGCGACGGCCACATCATTTCCTTGATCGCCGCCTTGGTCAGCATGTCGACTGCGCGCGAATAGTCGGGCTTGGCCGTGCCTTCCATGATGCCGGGGATTTCGCGGAACTGGCGACGGACTTCCTCGACCACGGCGCTGGCCGAGCGACCCACCGCTTCCATCGCCATTGCGCCGAACAGATAGGGAATCAGTCCGCCCAGGAACAGGCCGATGATGACCAGATGGTTGGACAGGTCGAAGGTCGCGATCTTGCCGGCGGCTTCCAGGTTGTGGGTGTAGTCGGCGAACAGCACGAGCGCGGCCAGGCCGGCCGAACCGATCGCATAACCCTTGGTCACGGCCTTGGTGGTGTTGCCCACGGCGTCGAGCGGGTCGGTCACGGCGCGCACTTCCGGCGGCAGTTCGGCCATCTCGGCGATGCCGCCGGCGTTGTCGGTGATCGGACCGTAAGCGTCGAGAGCGACGATCATGCCGGTCATGGACAGCATCGAGGTCGCGGCGATCGCGATGCCGTACAGGCCGCCGAGATAGAACGAACCCCAGATCGAAGCGCAGACCGCGAGTACCGGCCAGGCGCAGGACTTCATCGAGATGCCGATGCCAGCAATGATGTTGGTCGCATGGCCGGTGGTGGAGGCCTTCGCCACATGGCGTACCGGGGCGTATTCGGTCGCGGTGTAGTACTCGGTGATGACGACCATGGCCGCCGTCAGGGCCAGGCCGATCAGGGCGCAGCCGTAGATCTTCATCGGACCGACGATGGCCGTGGCCATGAAGGCCGTCGTGATCGGATAGAACGCGATGGCGGCGAGCACGCCGGACACGATCACGCCCGCGTACAGCGCGTTCATGATCTTGGCACCCGGTTTGGTCTTGACGAAGAAGGTACCAATGATCGACGCGATGATCGACACGCCGCCGAGCACCAGCGGGTAGAGCGCGGCAGTCGCTGCGTCAATGCCGATCTTTGCCGCCATGACACCGCCGAGCAGCATGGTCGCGATGACCGTGACGGCATAGGTTTCGAACAGATCCGCCGCCATGCCGGCGCAGTCGCCCACGTTGTCGCCGACGTTGTCGGCAATCACGGCCGGGTTGCGCGGATCGTCTTCCGGAATGCCGGCTTCGACCTTGCCGACCAGATCGGCGCCAACGTCCGCGCCCTTCGTGAAGATGCCGCCGCCGAGGCGCGCGAAGATCGAGATCAGCGACGAACCGAACGCGAATCCGACCAGCGCATGCAGCGCGTCGTTGACGCTGTAGCCGAGTTGCAGGAGCACGGCGTAGTAGCCCGCAACGCCGAGCAGGCCGAGGCCGACCACGAGCATGCCGGTGATCGCGCCGCCGCGGAACGCGACGTCGAGCGCGGCGCTGATGCCCCTGCGCGCGGCTTCGGCAGTGCGCACGTTTGCGCGCACCGAGACATTCATGCCGATGTAGCCGGCGAGCCCGGACAGGATCGCACCGATCGCAAAGCCGATCGCCGTGGACCAGTGCAGCGCAAAACCCACGACGACGAACAGCACGACACCGACCACGGCGATGGTCGCGTATTGCCGATTCAGATAAGCGCGTGCCCCTTGCTGGATCGCCGCCGCGATTTCCTGCATGCGTTCGTTGCCGGCCGGCTGGGCCATGATCCAGCTAATCGACCAGCCGCCATAGGCGAGGGCCAGTAGCGCACACGCCAGGGCAATCCACAAACCGTACTGTTGCAGCATCGAATCCTCCCATCACACCCATGTACCGAAGAACCCGAATGGGCCGGCAGGCGGGTGGAATCGATGATCCGGACGCGCAGTTACCGTGACTGCTCCTGCTGGCAGGAGGCAGTCAGCTTCCGGACACGCACTCCCCCCGTTCGACGACCCTTTCCCCCGGGGCTGGCGAACTGACGGCACACTCAAGCGGAAGTACAGCAGACCTACCCGGCGAGTATAGCCACGGATCGCGCCGGCGTTTTTTTGCGCTGCAATAGGCGCGGCGACGGTTGCGCTGCAGGGTCCGAGGACTGCGCCCCGACATCTGCGTCGGCACCTGTTCGTTCTGGCCCTCGAGGCACGTTCCTTGCGTTGATCCGCCTGCCCGATGCAGCGGCAGCGGGTTCGTCCGCCGGAATGTCAGTCCGGCGCGTATTACTCAATGGAGGTCAGCCATGAATTGGGGGCAGTTGCTGTTTTCGTTCGACGGTCGCATTGGCCGCGGCACGTACTGGGGATTCACCGTGGCGGTGATCGTGTTGTTCTCCATCCTCGCCGGCATCGTGTTCATGACGACGGACATGAGCAACCCGGAGGCTGCCGGGGGCATGAGCAGCATCCTGTTCGGCCTCGCCGGCCTCGCCATCATCTGGCCCGCGCTCGCGGTCCAGGCCAAGCGCTGGCACGATGTGGACAAGTCAGCATGGTGGATATTGATCGGCCTGGTGCCGGCGGTCGGCGGCCTGATCGCGCTGATCTTCAACGGATTCATACCCGGCACGCCCGGCCCGAACCGTTTCGGCAATCCCGCGACCTGACCTGCGCGCTCGCGCAGCCGGCCTACCGGCGGCTGCGCGATGGCTTCCGACCTTACTTGTCGGCGATCTGGTATTCCGGCAGCTTCCTGGCGACCAGCACCTTCTTGAGCCGCGCGTACTTGGGCAAACCGTTCTTTGCGTAGGGCGGATACGCTTCGCCGCGGATCAGCGGCTCCAGGTAGCGACGTGCGGCTTCGGTAATACCGTAGCCGTCCTTGCGGATGTAGTTCTTCGGCAGCTTCTTCTCGTGGTTGGCCACCTTGGCCAGCGGTGCCGCTTCGATCTTCCAGCGGTACGGCGAATCCGAAGTACGTTTGATCACGGGCATCATGGCGTTCTTGCCGGCGAGGGCCAGCTCGACCGCGGCCTTGCCCACGGCGCTGGCGTGATCGACGTCAGTCTGCGAGGCGATATGTCGCGCCGAACGCTGCAGATAGTCCGGCAGTGCCCAATGGTATTTGTAACCGAGCTTGCTCTTGACTAGCTGCGCCAGCAGCGGCGCCAGGCCGCCGAGCTGGCTGTGGCCGAACGCGTCGCGCGTGCCGGCTTCGGCAAGGAATTCGCCGGCGGCGTTCTTCAGCCCTTCGGACGCGACCACGGTGCAGTAGCCGACCCGCTCGACGGTCGCCTTGACCTTGGCCAGGAAGGTTTCCTCGTCAAAAGTGACTTCGGGGAACAGGATCAGGTGCGGCGGCTCGTCAGGGTTACTGCCGGCCAGACCGGCGGCGGCGGCGATCCAGCCGGCGTGGCGGCCCATGACTTCCATGATGAAAACCTTGGTCGAGGACTCGGCCATGGATTCGACGTCGAAGCCGGCTTCGAGTATCGACAGCGCCGTGTATTTCGCGACCGAGCCGAAGCCTGGGCAGCAGTCGGTGACGGCAAGATCGTTGTCGACCGTCTTGGGTACGCCGATGCAGGTCAGCGGATAGCCCAGCGCCTGCGCGATCTGCGAGATCTTGTGCGAGGTGTCGGCCGAGTCGTTGCCGCCGTTGTAGAGAAAGTAGCGGACGTCGTGCGCGCGCAGCACGTCGATCAGGCGTTCGTACTGGGCGCGGCTGTGTTCGAGCGACTTCAGCTTGAAGCGGCAGGAACCGAACGCGCCGCCCGGGGTGTGGCGCAGTGCCGCAATCGCCGCGGCGTTTTCCTTGCGCGTGTCGATGAGTTCCTCACGCAGCACGCCGATGATGCCGTTGCGTCCTGCGAGCACCGGAACGCCATGGGCGCGCGCGGTTTCGATCACCGCGGCCGCGGTGGCGTTGATGACGGCGGTGACGCCGCCGGACTGGGCATACAGCAGCTTGCCTTGGGGCATGAAGGACTCCTGGACGGCCACTGCAGCGGCCTGGTTGCGGATATTCGGGGCGGTATGCCGGGGGCCGGACGCCCGCGGCGCGGCTTCGTCGCAGCGCAGCAACGCTGCGCCGCTCGTTTGACTAACCGGGTGGCGCCCGCTAGCGTTCACGCCAGAGTCTAACCTAGGCCCGGACTACCGCGGCCTCTCCAGGAATCATCCATCCATGCGTATCGTGCTACTCGGGGCGCCCGGTTCGGGCAAGGGCACCCAGGCGGGTCTGTTAAAGGCGGAATTGAACATTCCGCACATTTCCACTGGCGATCTGCTGCGTGCCGCCGTCAAGGCCGGAACGGCCCTGGGCGTCAAGGCCAAGTCGGTCATGGATGCGGGTCAGCTGGTCTCCGACGACATCGTGCTCGGCATGCTGGAAGAGCGGCTGGCCCAGCCCGATGCGCGTGCCGGCTTCATCCTCGACGGCTATCCGCGCAACCTGGCCCAGTGCGAAGCGCTGCAGCGATTGCTGGAGCGTCTGCAGCAACCGGTCGACGTTGCGTTGCAACTCGTGGTTCCGAGCGAAATGATTGTCGACCGCCTCGCCGGTCGCGCGGCTGCCGAGAACCGCAAGGACGATACGCCGGACACCGTGCGCGAACGCCTGCGCGTCTACGCGGAACAGACGGCTCCCGTGGCGGGTTTCTATGAGCGGCAAGGCCGGCTCACCGTGCTCGACGGCGTCGGCGAACTGCGCGACGTCTATCAGCGGATTCTTTCGTCGCTGTCGCGGCGCGCGGCCTGAGCCGTATTTTCTCCGGCGCAGTCGGCGCGATCCTACGGTCGCGGCGTATGCCGCTGCGCTTGCCCGAGACTCGGACGAGGCGATGCCTTCTTTGCCAATGATCCTGCGGGACATCATTCTCTTGCGGCGTGGCCCGCAGGATCTGCCGTATTCGCAGTCCGCACTGCTGATGGTGGCGGTGTTGCTGGTCGTGTTCGCGGGCGTCATCAACGCTGTGCAGGGCGACGGCGCTGATATGGCGATGGTGCACAGCGCCGTCGGCATCTGCCTTAGCCTCGGAGTGCTCTATCTGGTGCTGCTGGGCAAGCAGTTCCAGGCTCGCTTCGTCCAGACCGGGCTGGCCAGCCTGCTCGTCGCGGCTGTCGCTGCCGCGTTGCTGCTACCGGTGCTGCTGGTATCCGGCCCGCTGCCGGGACCGGACGCAAAGCCGGAAGACCTGGACGGTGCGCAGGTATTGTCGATCCTTCTGTTTTCGGTGATCGGCCTGTGGAAGTTCGTGGTTGACGCGAACATTTTGCGGCACGCGATGGAGATCCGCTTTCTGCTCGCCCTGCCGATCACGTTCGCGATGGATTTCGCCGTGGCCGTCTTCATCGTCGCGCTGTTCGGCCAGTCCGCCGCCGGAGTCTGATCATGCATCTGCATATCCTGGGCATCTGCGGCACCTTCATGGGTGGCGTCGCTGCGCTGGCGCGCGAACTCGGCCACACGGTCGAAGGGTCGGACCAGAACGTCTACCCGCCGATGAGCACGCAGCTCGAGCAGCTCGGCATCGTGCTCAAGTCCGGCTACAGCGCGGCGCATCTGCAGCCGGCGCCCGACCAGGTCGTCGTCGGCAACGCGTTGTCGCGCGGCAACGCCGCGGTCGAGCATTTCCTAGACGCCGGCCTGGCCTACGTGTCCGGGCCGCAATGGCTCGGCGAACAGGTATTGCGCGGACGCCAAGTGTTCGCGGTTGCCGGCACGCATGGCAAGACGACGACCACCGCCATGCTGGCCTGGATCCTCGACGCCTGCGGTCGCGAGCCCGGATTTCTCGTCGGCGGTGTGCCGCAGAATTTCGACGTGTCGGCGCGGCTCGGCCGCGGTGCGGCATTCGTGATCGAGGCCGACGAATACGACACTGCCTTCTTCGACAAGCGTTCCAAGTTCGTCCACTACCGTCCGCAGATCGCAATTCTGAACAATCTCGAATTCGATCACGCTGACATTTTCCCGGACGTGGCTGCCATCCAGCGCCAGTTCCATCACCTCGTCCGCACCGTGCCCGGCAGCGGTCGGCTCATCGTCAATGCGGAAGACGCGCATCTGGCCGAGGTGTTGGCGCAAGGGTGCTGGACGCCCGTCACGCGCTTCGGCCTCGACAGCGGCGACTGGCAGGCGCGTCTGAACGCGGCCGACGGCTCGGCGTTCCGAGTGCTGGTCGGTGGCACTGATCGTGGCGAAGTGCGCTGGGATCTGATCGGCCGGCACAACGTGATGAATGCGCTCGCCGCGCTGGCGGCAGCCGATGCGGCCGGTGTCGACACCGGCGCGGCGATCGCTGCGCTGGCGACGTTCCGCAGCGCGCGCCGCCGCATGGAGCGGGTCGCCGACACCGCGGGCATCAGCGTCTATGACGACTTCGCCCATCACCCCTCCGCGATTGCGACCACGCTGGCCGGGTTGCGCGCGCGCGTCGGCACTGACCGCATCCTGGTCGGGCTGGAGCCGCGCTCCAATTCCATGCGCCAGGGCGCGCATGCGCATGAACTCGCGCCGTCGCTGCGCGATGCCGATGCCGTCGTCTTGCTTCAACGCGCCGAATTGCCTTGGGATGCGGCGCGCGTCACCGATGCATTGCACGGTCGCGGTGCGACCGCGGCGACGGTTGATGCGCTGCTGGCCGCGCTGCGCGCGCAGGCGCGCGCCGGGGACCATGTGGTGTTCATGTCCAATGGCGGCTTCGAGAATGCGCCGCGGCGCTTCGCAGCACTGCTCGCGCAACATGATGCTTGAGGCCGTCAGTGCGTCGGCTCCGGCCTGCCGGCCATCGCCTCGCCGCACGCATGCACCTACACTGCGCGCGTGAATCAGGACGATATCCCGCTGTTTCCGCTCAACACCGTGCTGTTTCCCGGCGGCCAGTTGTCTCTGCGCATCTTTGAGCCGCGCTACCTCGACATGGTTCGCGAATGCAGCCGAAACGACTGCGGTTTCGGTGTCTGCCTGATCCTGGCCGGGCGCGGAGCCGGCGAGCCGGCCACGCCGGCTGCGGTCGGTACGCTGGCGCGCATCGAAGATTTCTATTCCCTGCCTGATGGCCTGCTCGGCATCCGCGCGCGGGGCAGCCGTCGCTTCCGTGCCGCAACGACGCGCGTTCGCGACAATGGCCTGGTTCATGGCCTCGTGCGCTGGTGGCCGGACGAACCTGAAATCACCATGCCGCCGGAATACGGCTTGCTGGCGGTCATTCTCGAGCGCCTGCTCGAGCAGGTCGGCGGTGAGCATGCACGTGCCGATCGGCAGCGCTTCGACGATGCAAGCTGGGTCGGCTTCCGCTTGGCGGAACTGCTGCCGGTCGAGGTGGCCGAACGACAGCACTGGTTGCAGCTGACCGATCCGTTGCAGCGGCTGGATGGCCTGATGCGTTGCATTCCGCGATTCCAGTCGGCTTAGTGACCTGTAACTCTCGAATCGGCAGTGACTGGCTTGTTCTGGCCGCGCCGGACTTGCTTCTCATTCGGCCTGTAGCGCTGCTACAGGCCTCACTCTGAAGCGGCGCCCGACACACGGCCAGCCCTTCGCCATTCACGGCCGATTCTTCGGCTACAGGCCACTAGGCGTTCCTCCGCGGCAGGCTCTTGCCCGATCCGTGCGAGTCGCGGATGCTCACTCGCCCTGATCCGCGACTGGAAAATCCATGAGCCATCTCAAAGGCCGCACGCTGTTCATCACCGGCGCATCGCGCGGCATCGGCCTGGCCATCGCCAAGCGCGCCGCGCGCGACGGCGCGAATATCGTGATCGCGGCGAAGTCCAGCGTGGCCAATTCGAAGCTGCCCGGCACCATCTATTCGGCGGCCGAGGAAATCGAAGCCGCCGGTGGCAAGGCGCTGCCGCTCAAGGTCGACGTGCGCGAGGAAGATGAGGTCCACGCGGCCGTGGCCAAGGCCGTGGAGCGCTTTGGTGGCATCGACATCCTCGTCAACAACGCCAGCGCGATCTGGCTCGCCGGTATCTCAGGCACGCCGATGAAGCGTTACGACCTGATGCATCAGGTCAATGTGCGTGGCAGTTATTTGTGCACCCAGGCCTGCCTGCAGCAACTCAAGAAATCGCTGAACCCGCATGTGCTGATGCTGGCACCGCCGCTGAACATGGCGAGCAAGTGGTTCCAGCATCACACCGCGTACACCATGTCCAAGTACGGCATGAGCATGGCCGCGTTCGGGCTCGCGGCGGAACTCGCCAAGGACGGCATCGCGGTCAATGCGCTGTGGCCGCGCACCGTCATCGATACAGCGGCGCTGGCCATGCTCGGCGGCATGGCGCGCCCGGAGAATTGCCGCAAGCCCGAGATCATGGCCGATGCGGCGCACTGGATCTTCACCCAGCCGGCGCGCCAGCTCAGCGGCCAGTTCCTGCTCGACGATGAAGTGCTCAAGCGCGCTGGCGTCAAGGATCTCAGCCATTACGCGGTGGCACCGGGCAAGACGCTGCTGCCGGACTTGTTCCTCGACTGATCCGGCCCCATCGCTCGCCAGCCACTCACTCAAGGAGCAAGCCAATGCGATACCTGCATGCGATGGTGCGCGTGCGCGACCTCGACGCCAGCCTACGTTTCTTCCGAGACGCGTTGGGCCTGGTCGAGACGCGCCGCAACGATTATCCGCAAGGCCGATTCACCCTGGTCTACCTCGGCGCGCCGGACAATCCGCAGTCAGAAGTGGAACTCACCTATAACTACGATGACGAAAATTACGGCGGCGCACGCAACTTCGGCCATCTCGCGTTCGGCGTCGACGACATCTACGCCGCTTGCGAACGCCTGCAACAGCATGGCGTGACGATCAATCGGCCGCCGCGCGACGGGCGCATGGCCTTCGTGCGCTCGCCCGACCAGATCTCGATCGAGCTGCTGCAGAACGGCGCCGCGCTCGCGCCGAAAGAGCCGTGGGTCTCGATGCCGAACATCGGCACCTGGTAGCGACGGCGCGGCCCTAGCCGCTCAAGGCCTGGTCGAGATCGGCAATCAGGTCGTCCGCGTGTTCGAGTCCGACCGAGAGCCGCAGCAGATCCTGCGGCGAAACCGGATTCGCACCTTCGACCGACGCGCGGTGTTCGATCAGGGTTTCGCAGCCGCCGAGACTGGTGGCATTGTGGATGAGTTGCAAACGTCCGGCGGCGGCGAGTGCGGCATCACGGCCGCCGGCGACGCGGAAGCTCAGCATCGCGCCGAAATCGGCCATCTGCCGCCGTGCGACCGCATGGCCGGCGTGACCCGTGAGTCCGGGATAGTGGACCGCCGCAACGCGCGCGTGGCCGGCGAGGAATTCGGCGATGCGCCGCGCATTTGAGCAGTGCCAGCTCATGCGCGCCGGCAGCGAACGCAGCCCGCGCAAGGTCATCCAGGCATTGAACGGCGCCAGCACGCCGCCGGTCACGTGGCGGCGATGGGAAACCCGTTCGTACAGTGCGTCGCGGCGCGCGAAGACCAGAGCGCCGCCCATGACGTCGCTATGGCCGCCGAAATACTTGGTAGTGGAGTGCATCACCACGTCGGCGCCGAGGCTCAACGGACGTTGCAGCGCTGGCGTGGCGAACGTGTTGTCGCAGAACAGCAGCGCACCGGCGTTCCTGGCGAGCGTCGCGATGGCGGCGATATCGGCGACCTGCAGCTGCGGATTCGACGGTGTCTCCAGCCAGACCGCCTGCGCGCCGGCGCGCAGGTGCGCGTCGACGGCGGCAAGGTCGGCCATGTCGGTCGCGATCGCGCGCACGCCGCCGCGAGGCAGGAATTCGTCGGCGAGCACCCGCAGGCCGGTGTAGCAGTCGGCGGGAATCAGCACGGTCGTTCCGGCCGGCAGCGATTCGAGCAAGGCCGTCATCGCCGCCATGCCGGAGCCGAAGGCCAGCGCCGCCTCGCCCTGCTCCAGCGCAGCCAGGGCCGTTTCCAGTCTTTCCTGGGTCGGGTTGCTTTCGCGCACGTATTCGAAGCCGGCCTGGCGCTCCCCGGCGGGGCCATGGCGGAAGGTCGTGGCCATGTGGATCGGTGGCGCAATCGCGCCCGTTTCAACATCGGGTTCGCCGCCCGCGTGGACGGCCAGGGTTTCGAAACGCATGGGCAGGTTTCCGGCTATGCAATCGCGGCAGTGTGAGCAGGCGATGGCGAAAAGACAAAAGACCAAGGTCGAATCCGATTGTGCTGCGACGACCCGACTTATGTGCTACCTGGCCGCTGGGCCGGCGCGCGCATAATGGGCATTCCCTTTGTCCGCACCGGTGCTATCGTGAGTTCTTCGCCCGCTTCCGCCGAATCCGCCGCGCTGCTTGCGCGCGCCGACCGCTATTACGTGTCCGTGTACCAGCCGCGCCGCATCGTGCTGGAACGCGGCCGCGGTTCCCGCGTCTGGGATAGCGAAGGTCGCGACTACATCGATTTCAGCGCCGGCATCGCGGTGAATTCGCTGGGGCATGCGGATCCGGAATTGCTGGCCGCGCTGCAGGAGCAGGCCGGTCGGCTCTGGCATACCAGCAACGTCTTCATCAGCGAGCCGCCGCTGCGCCTGGCCGAAGAGCTGGTGCAAGCCTCGGGTTTCGCCGAGCGCGTCTTCCTGTGCAACTCGGGCACTGAGGCGAACGAAGCGGCGATCAAGCTCGTGCGCAAATGGGCTACGGCCGCGGGCCGGCCACCCGAACGGCGCGTGATCCTGACCTTCGACGGTTCCTTCCACGGCCGTACGCTGGCCGCGGTCACCGCGACGGCGCAACCCAAGTACCAGCAGGGCTACGAGCCCTTGCCGGGCGGTTTCCGCTACTGCGCCTACAACGACCTCGCCGCCGCCGAAGCGGCCATGGCGGCGGGCGACGTGGCGGCGGTGATGGTGGAGCCGATTCAGGGCGAAGGTGGTGTGGTGCCGGCGGCGGACGGCTTTCTTGCCGGACTACGTGCGCTGTGCGACCGGCACGAAGCGCTGCTGGTCTATGACGAAATCCAGTGCGGCATGGGGCGCACCGGCAAACTCTGGGCCTGGCAGAACGAAGGCGTCGCGCCGGACATCCTGTGCATTGCCAAGGCGCTGGGCGCCGGCTTTCCGGTCGGCGCGATGCTCGTCGGTCCTCGCGCAGCTCGGGTATGGCAGTTCGGCGCACACGGAACGACCTTCGGCGGTAATCCGCTGGCGGCGGCCGTCGCGCGCGTCGCGCTGCGTCGACTGGCGGCAACGGAATTGCTGGGCAACGTGGCGCGTCAGTCGGCGGCACTGCGTCGCGGGCTCGGTGAGATCAACGAGCGCCTGTCGCTGTTCGAGCAGGTGCGCGGTCGCGGCCTGATGCTCGGCGCGGTGCTCGCCGAGCCGTGGCGCGGCAGGGCTGGCGCGATCCTCGATCTCGCCGCGGCGCAGGGACTTCTGCTGCTGCAGGCGGGGCCGGACGTATTGCGTTTCGTGCCTGCGCTCAACATCACGGACACCGAAATCGGAACCGGTCTGCAGCGCCTGTCAGCGGCGCTGCAGACTTTCGTGCAGAGCTAGCGGCGGGCTTCGCGCAATGCGGCGCGGGCGGCGACCAGGGTTTCGCCGATGACGTCGTCGTTGTGCGCGCTGGACAGGAAACCGGCCTCGAATGCTGACGGTGCGAGATACACGCCCCGCTGCAGCATGCCGTGGAAGAAGCGGTTGAACAGCGCGGTGTCGCAGGCTGTGGCCTGGGCGAAGGTTTCGACCGTTTCGTCGGTGAAGAACAGGCCGAACATGCCGCAGACCCGGTTGGTCGTCACCGGCACGCCGGTTTCGAGCGCGACCGCCCTCAGGCCGTCGGTGAGCAGTCGCGTCTTGCGGTCGATCTCGGCGTAGAAGCCCGGAGTCTGGATCAGTTCGAGCATGGCGAGACCCGCGGCCATGGCCACCGGATTGCCCGACAGCGTGCCGGCCTGATAGACCGGACCGCTCGGCGCGATCTGCTGCATGATCTCGCGGCGGCCGCCGTAGGCGCCTACCGGCATGCCGCCGCCGATGATCTTGCCGAACGTGCTCAGGTCCGGCGTGATGCCGTACAGCGCCTGGGCACCGCCGAGCGCAACGCGAAAACCCGTCATCACCTCATCGAAGATCAGCAGCGTGCCATGGCGTGTGCACAGCTCGCGCAGCGCCTGCAAATAACCGGGGCGCGGCAGGATGCAGTTCATGTTGCCGGCGACGGGTTCGATGATGAGGCCGGCGATCTCCTCGCCCTGCTGCGCGAACAACGCTTCGGCTGCGGCGAGATCGTTGTAGGGCAGGGTCAGGGTCAGGTCGGCCAGACCGGCGGGCACGCCGGGCGACGTCGGCACGCCGAAGGTCAGCGCGCCCGAACCGGCCTTGACCAGGAACGCGTCGCCATGGCCGTGGTAACAGCCTTCGAACTTCACGATCTTGTTGCGGCCGGTATAGCCGCGGGCCAGCCGTATCGCCGCCATGGTCGCTTCGGTGCCGGAATTCACCATGCGCACCATTTCGACGGAAGGCAGCAGGCGCGTCAGGGTCTCGGCCATGCTCACCTCGGCCGGGCATGGCGTGCCGAAGGACAGTCCGTCCTGGATCGCGCGCGCCACCGCCTCGCGCACCACCGGATGGTTGTGGCCGACGATCATCGGCCCCCAGGAACCGACGTAGTCGATGTAGCGTTTTCCTTCCACGTCCCACAGGTAGGGGCCGTCCGCGCGGGCGGTAAAGAACGGTTCGCCGCCGACGGACTTGAACGCGCGCACTGGCGAGTTGACTCCGCCGGGCAGCAGTTGGCGGGCGCGTTCGAACAGGTCGTGATTGCTGGTCATGCGGGAGGGTTCCGGGATACGGGAAACAGGGAGGCGAAGCGGCGTGCCGCTGCGCAGATATCGGGTTGGCCGAACACTTCGCTGATCACAGCCAGATAGCTGGCGCCGGCCCCGATCAGGAGCGCGGCATTGTCCGGTCTGATGCCGCCGATTGCCACGAGCGGCACATCCAGCTCAGTGCCCGCGCGCAACAGATCGAGACCGGCGCGCCGCGCCTGCGGCTTGGTGGGCGAAGGAAAGAAGGCGCCGAACGCCAGATAGTCGGCGCCTGCGGCCGCCAGGCGGCGCGCCAGACCGAGGTCGTCATAACAGGACACGCCGATGACTGCGTCACTGCCGAGGCGGCACCTCGCGGTCGATACGTCGGCGTCGCTTTCGCCCAGGTGCACGGCGCGGGCGCCGCAGACCACCGCCAGCTCGACATCGTCGTTGACGACGAACAGGGTGCCTGCCTCGGCGCACAGCGCGGCCAGTGCGCGGGCCTCGGCAAGTCGGCGCGTCACATCCTCGGTTTTGTCGCGATATTGCAGCAGCACAGCACCTCCACGCAGCGCTTCCGCGGCGGCGTCCAGCAGGTCAGGACGCGGACCGTCAGTGATCGCGTAGAGCCCGGCGGCAGGCAGCAGGGGATGACGCATGACGGAAGCAGCCTGGCAGGAAGAAGACCTGTAATTCTGGCCGATTTGAAGCCGGGCGCGTTGCGCTGCGACAATGCGCGCCCGCTCTTTCAGGTCCGTGTGCCCCATGCCAGCAGCTTCGCCAGCGACCGACGCGCCGTTCCGCACCTTCATGTGCGTCGTATGCGGCTATCTCTATAACGAGGCCGAAGGCTGGCCTCAGGACGGCATCGAACCGGGAACGCGCTGGGAGGATGTGCCGGAAACGTGGACCTGCCCGGACTGCGGGGTCACCAAGTCCGACTTCGAAATGGTTGAAGTCGGTTGATGAGCCATCTGCGCATCTCGGCAGGTTGTGAAACAGCCCACTAGCTAGCGCGACCTGGGCTGGATTTCCCGAGAGTCGACG
Organism: Lysobacterales bacterium; assembly: GCA_038207515.1. Classification (GTDB taxonomy): domain Bacteria; phylum Pseudomonadota; class Gammaproteobacteria; order Xanthomonadales; family Rhodanobacteraceae; genus Tahibacter. Next base: position 82,379 of record JBBQZR010000019.1, read on the forward strand.
CGTCAGCGATCGACTCGGGAAACGGTGGCGTCGACTGCGTCAGCGGTGAGATTCTCGGATGGGCAAGCTCCGCTTGCCACCATTCGATGGAGAAAAGGGCAGGAGCCCTTTCCTCGACAACCTGTCAGTGGACGCGTCCGCTCTGTGCTGAACTGGCTATCAGCTGCGCCATGACTGCTTCGGCGTCATCGGCCCGTGGGGCGAGGGCGAGATAACGCTTGAAGTCCTCCCGGGCGGCGCGATGGTGGCCCAGTTTCATATACAGATTGCCGCGCTCACGGCATTCGGCGATATCGAACGGATCCAGTGTGACGATGCGGTCGGTGCACCGCAGCGCCTTGTCCCACGCCTCCTTTTCGACATAGCCCAGCCGCAGATTGCGCAGCATGCGCGTCACAATCGCTCGATGGCTCGCGGGCTCCAGCAAATTGGCCAGTCGCTGGTCGTCGATATCCCGAGCCGAAAGCTCGCTGCGCGCCCGCCGTCGCAATTCGGGCAGGTCGAGCGTACGGCCACGATGAAATGGGTCGAGCACGACGATGCCGTCTTCCAGCGGCATCCGGACCAGGAAGTGTCCCGGGAAAGAAACGCCTTCCAGAGGCAGGTTGAGGCGCTGCGCCAGGGTGATCTGAACGATGGCGAGCGATATCGGATTACCCAGTCGCCGGTCCAGCACATCGTTGAGATAGCTGTTACGCGGATCGAAATAGTTGTGCTCGTCACCGGCGAAGCCGAGTTCATCGAACAGGAAATCGTTGACACGGCTCAGACGCTGCGCCTCGGACGCATCACCGGGCAGCTTGGTGCTCAGATGCTCGGCGTATTCGTCCATGCGCTGTTCGTAGGCCGCGCAGGAAAGAGTCGGGTACTCGTCCTTGGCGATCAGCAAGGCGGCTGAGAGCAGGGAGATGTCATGGTCGACGGCGTGTTGCAGGCCTAGCCAAGGGTCGGTCATTCGGCGCCTCCAGCAGCTTGCACCGGATGGTAACCGATGCGATCGCTCGCGCTAATCCGACCGTCATGATCGCGCCATTTCGCAGACAGCGTGTGGGCATGGGAGAGGCGCCTACTACGTCTGCATCCAAGCCGGATGCGGAGCCTGTAGGCCAATGCGATGAAACTGTTCGTGCCGTTGTCCGACGATGACCTGTACGAAGCCGACACCCAGCCGCTGAGGCTGGTCCCGTACCAGGTCGGCCTGCCTTGCCATCACGCGATGGGCGACCCGATGCCGACATTGCCGGCGCAAACTCTGGGTCAGCGGTGGAATTCGAGCGAATCGCCCGGCTTGACGCCAAGCTTGTCGGCAGTACCGCCGTTGAGTTCGAGCACATACATGGCAGGACCGCTACTCGGGTAGGACGGGCAGGGGTCGGCTTTGCATGGCGGCACGTTGCTCTGTATCGACACGACGCGGAATTTCTTGTCGAAGTAAAGCATGTCGAGCGGGATCAGCGTGTTCTTCATCCAGAACGCCTGCATGTATTCGTTCCGGAAAATGAAAAACATGCCGCGGTCGGCGGCCATGTGCTCGCGGAACATCAGCCCGCTTGCGTGCTGCTCATCGTTTTCGGCGAGTTCCACATAGAACGTCTTGCCCTTGAGCGTGACGTAGGAAATGGCCTGTGCGTTGGCGCTCGAACACGCGACGAAACTCAGTGCGGCCAGCGCCCGCATAGCGCGACGAAACATGAGGAATTCCTTGCTGCAGTTTCTGTAGAGAGAGAAGGTGAAAGCGCTACTGCTGTTAGCGCGAACGCTGATGCTGATCGATCAGCGTGGCCAGGGTCGAGAAGTGCTCTGGCGACATGTCATAGAACTCGACACCGACGTGTCCGCTGACAATGTGCTGGACTAGCACGTCGGCCACGAACTCGGACTGACCGGAAAAGCTCAGCACGACATTGACTCGGCTGCCCTCGACCAGAGGCTGCCCCTCGACCTGCTCGAGCATGGCGCCGTTGACCGACAGGTCAAGAATTCGACCGGGCGTACCACGTCCGGCTGACTGCATGTAGTAGATGCCGGAAGTAGCGTAGCGCGGTTCCTGGCGACGGTCGTCGTACAGTTCACCCATGTAAACCACCATGCCGAAAAGCGTCGCCGGATCCTAACATAGGGTTCCGTCAGCTCATGTGACCTTGGTCCAGCCTGTAGCAGCGAGTAGGCCCACGAAAAATCGGCTGAATTCTTCTGCGCAAACCCCTTCCCATCCCCGATTTCGCCGAGTATGATTCGCGCCCCTTCGCCGAGGTGATGTAGAGGTGAAGGGGGTGAGTTGTGCGGTGGTATGAGCGGCGTTGTCGGTGACGAGGAAAGTGATCGTTGCTGGGGGTTGACGAAGCGAGGACTGGTTGTATGATTCGCGGCCCTGTTGAGGCGGAGACGCTGAGGCGGGGAGACGGTGAAGGCCGTCGAGGATGGAAGGCTTTTTGCGGAAGAGTT
>JBBQZR010000020.1:0-84441 GCA_038207515.1 Lysobacterales bacterium
GGTCACGCGCTCAGCTTCTAAACCGCTCGAAAACGAGATCGTTCCCGCGGAGTCGCTCCTCACCTTGCGCGCCCGCCAACACCGCACCATCGCTACATAGGTTTCCAAAAAACACTGTCTCAAGCGGCTTGACACGTTCCGGGGTCAGGATTCGCACGGAACGGTCTGCACCGGATCAGGACACCCAGAGCGCCGGGACGAATCCGGCAGAACAGGGGAGGGGTGTTCCTCTACGCGGGAAGGCAAGCAACCCGCAGAGGCACCGGGTAATGGGCCGCAGGCGGTGACGGTCCGGTATTGGTGTCAGTGCAAAACTGACCCCGTTCATACAGACGCTCAAGTGCAAGTGGCGCTACGTGAAGACTCGCTTCAAAGGACTGGCAAAGGACACGGCTCAGGTCGTGACGCTGTTCGCGATCGGCAATCTCTACCGTGTTCGGAAGCAGCTATTGGCGATGACAGGGTCATTGCATCCGCTGACAGCCTACTCAAGCCAAATTGCGCCGAAAACGCCGCATTTTTCGGCATCTATTTGAGAATTCCTCTCCAAAAGCATTTCTTCAGAGTAGAAATGGCCTTCGTGTATGCGTTGGCGGCAGCTTGGTCAGAGTCTCCCTAGGTGCTCCGGCGTTGCAGCAGGGCGAGAAATTCGCGGCGGAGGTTCGAGTCCTTCAGGAAGGAGCCGCGCATCACGCTGTTGATCATTTTTGAGTCCGCATCCTTCACGCCGCGCCATTGAGTGCAGAAATGGTCGGCTTCCATCACGAGTGCAAGCCCGTCCGGCTGCATGCGGTCTTGCAGCAGATCTGCAAGTCGCTTCACCGCCTCTTCCTGGATCTGCGGGCGGCTCATCACCCATCCGCACAGGCGTGCGTACTTCGACAGCCCTATGAGATTGGAATGCTCGTTGGGCATGACTCCGATCCAGACCTTGCCGATAATCGGGCACAGGTGGTGCGAGCAGGCACTGCGCACCGTGATCGGTCCTACGATCATCAGCTCGTTCAGATGTTCGACGTTGGGGAATTCCGTGACGTCTGGTTGCGGGTGGTAGCGGCCTCTGAAGACCTCAGTCAGGTACATTTTCGCGACGCGCCGCGCCGTGTCCCGCGTGTTGTGATCACCTTCGGTGTCGATTACCAGGCTCTGCAGCACGCCCTGCATCTTCAGCGTCACCTCTTCGAGCAAGAGGGGCAGTTCCGCCGCCTCGATGTGAGGCGCGATGTTGTCGTTGGCATGGAAGCGCTGTTGCGCTGCCCGCAGCCGACCTCGGATCCTCTCCGAAACCGGAACGGGCTCGCCCTGGTTCGGAACAACCTCGTCGGTCCGCTCTAACGTCGTTTGCATGGCATGGATAGCTGTCGGGTAGTTGAGGCCAGGGGAGGAGAGCTCACGGCCCGTTGCCGGGCCGGAACTTGCTCAAGTGGTGCTGGCTGCTTACTTCGGCATGACCACCGTGTCGATCACATGGATCACGCCGTTGTCGGCGACGATGTCGACGCTCGTTACCTTGGCGTTATTGACCTTGACTCCCCCGTCCGTGGTGACGTTGAGGTTCGAGCCCTGCACCGTCTTGACCATTCCGGCCTTCACATCCTTGGACATCAGCGCGCCCGGCACGACGTGGTAGGTCAACACGGCAGTGAGCTTGGCCTTGTCCTTCAGCAGTGCGTCGAGATCCGCCTTCGGGATCTTGGCGAACGCGGCATCGGTCGGCGCGAACACGGTGAAGGGACCCGGGCCTTTCAAGGTATCGATCAGGCCGGCTTCGGTCAGTGCGGCGGCAAGCGTCTTGAACTGTCCGGCCGCGACCGCGGTGTCGACGATGTCCGCCGCAGACGCGCCCGCTGCGAAGAGGGAGCCTGCAACCAGTGCGAGCAGTTTGTTCTTCATGATGTGTCCTTTGGGGTGGCGAATCAGGATGAAAAATGGGATGGGGGAAAGTCGTTCAGGTGTGAAGAAAGAAGCGCGACCCATGAAGCGGCGCGTCGGCAGGAGCCACCGAGGCGCCCGTCACTACCCAGGCCGCGGCGGCAGTTAGCCACCTTCTCGGTGAAGAGGTGGTGAACTAGACAAAAGTTGGACACAAGAGGCCGCCACGGTACAGAATCCGCCCACCCGGCGACAATCAAGGCACCGCGTTAGCGCGTCCGCGTGCAGAATTTCCGTGGTGCCGCACCCTTACAGAGTTGGAAACATGTCCAGAAAAGCGTCGAAAACCAGCGTTCTCGATCCGCCTCCGAAGTTTCGTATCGGCGCGGTATCGCGGCTCACCAAGGTCCCGGTGGATACCCTGAGGGTGTGGGAGCGTCGGTACGCAGTCGTCGCCCCGAACCGCGATCTGTCTCCGGTGCGCCTGTACGACCAGGACGATGTCGAACGGCTGGTACGCATCAAGCGACTTGTCGACGTGGGGCACGCCATTGGTTCCGTGGCGAACCTTTCGCGAGCGGAACTGGAAGCGATGCTTGCTCTACACGAGGCGCCGGCGCACGCGCAGATTCGAGGCGAGACTGACGGCACCGAAGTCTGCTGCTACAGCGACTCGCCGAGTTCCATGGATACCGAGAAGGCAGCGTCCGAAGGCGTGACGGTACTTGGGCAGTACAACAACTGGATGGCGTTTGAAACCGCCGTCATGGAGCGCTCACCGGCAGCAATGGTCATCGAAATGGCGGCGCTCATGCCGCAGCGTGTGGACGACATCCTGCGGCTGTTCTGGCGATCGTCCTTCGTGCACGTGGTCGTCTGCTATGGATTCTCCCAAGCCGCGCAGGTGCGGCGACTCGAAGCGGAAGGTGTGATTGCACTGCAGTCACCCGTTGGCTCTTCCCAGATCATTCGCGAATTGCGGCGATCACCCAACGAGGCGCATCCGCGACCCGCCACGACGCGCGCGGTCCTTGAGCCGCGCATGTTCGAAGATGCAGCCTTGCTTGAGATTGCGCGACGCACAACGACAGTCGATTGCGAATGCCCGCACCATCTGGTCGGCATCATCCGTACCTTGAACGAGTTCGAGTTTTACAGCGCCAATTGCGAACACCGTGGTGCCGACGAGGCGGCTCTGCACTCCATGCTGCGAGCCAGCACCGCGCAGGCTCGCGCGGTAATGGAGCGCGCGCTAGTCGAAGTGGTGGCATTCGAGGACATGCCGCTTCCCGCAGTAACGCGGTCAGGTTAACTAACTGCCCAACGTCACTACGTTAACCTGGCCCCGTTCATGCAGTTGGCGGCACTGGGCCGCGTCGTTGTTTCCTTGTCCGCGTTGGCGGCGTTGTTCCCTGTTCCGGGAGGCGCGCGCCATGACCCCTCATGGTTCGTTCTATCCCCTGCGCCGCGACGCGCGCGGCGATCATCCCGTGATGTTCGCCTACATCATCGACGCGGAAGAACAGCGCGAAGCGCTGGATGAGGAAATCATGACCCGCCTCGGGGCGATCCAGGAGCTCAGCGAAACCATCGCGACGGCGCAGCTGGAGTGGCCGGGCTCGCGCTCGCACAGCGGCATCCTCGAAGCCGTGGCCATCCTCTCGCGCGATGTGCGGGGATTGCTGGAAGCCCGTTCGGAGCAGGAGCCGTAGGCTCGCCCCTTGCCGGGGCGGCGCTGCGCCGCTCCGGTATTCCGGACGGGATTCGTACGGAACGGTCTGCGCCGGATCAGGGCATCCAGTGCGCCGGAAGGAGGCCGGCAGAACAGGGGACGGGCGTTCCGCTACCCGGAAAGGCAAGCAACCCGCCGAGGCAATGGTTCATGGGCCGGAACCGGTGACGGTGAGGCCAAGCGTTTACAGGTGGGTAGGCCGTGTGCCCAGCTGTACCGCAGGGTCTATTCGTTAGATTTCGCCCCCCAGACGCGGAAGCACTGGCTCTAGCAGGCGGTGGCCATGAACAACGGCAAGGATGAGCACCCCAGTGGCACCGACCCTGTAGATGACCCGATAGCTGTAGACGAAGCATTCGCGAACCGATGGGTCTCGCAACTCCGGAACGATACGGCCGCGCTCGGGAAGCTCTCTGAGCGACTCTGCAGCTGAAACGAACCTGGCAACGACTGCCTGCGCGTACCAGGCAGAGTCTCGCTCTATATAGCTGGCGATCTGCTCAACATCTTCGACTGCCTCGGGTGACCAGGTCAGTTCGTGAGCCATCGACTGAGCCGCTTCTTCGCCTCTTCATGGCTCAGCGCACCTTCTGTCTCAACCCGTTCAGCGCCGCGCCTGATCTTCTCAATGACATACAAGTGATACTGGATGTCCTCGTAGCTCGCGCTCTCGGGAAGCAAGCTCAGCAATTCAGCAACTTCGGATTTGGGAGTATTCATGACGGTGGGCTTCCCCGATGCGCGCGGCGCATGGTAACGCGATAACCAGTCCAGTGAAATCTGACGGTAGAGGTAAGGGGCAAAGTGGACCAGGACAAGTCGCCGACGCGCCTGCAGGTGACCTCGAGTCGGCCCGGATCGGCGAGCAAACTTTGACGCTTGAGTTCCATGGACGGGGCCTCCGCGTCGGGCGGTGGAAATAGTCGAAACCAGCGCGCCGCTACGTCGTCATCGCTCCAGGAAGATACGGCGACAGGGTCGACCTGTACGACGACATGCAGGTGGTTGCTCATGACAGCATAGGCGTGAATGGCGAGAGAGGGGGCGGAAGTATCTGAATTATGGGTGTCCTGTTTTCGGCCCACCGAGCGCCCTACCTGCTATACGCTGTTCGCGAACGGCGCGTGGTACGCGCTGAACGTCTGTGGGTGGGTGATGGCGATGCATCGGAGTAGGACTTGGCGCTCGAGTCAGAGGACCCGCGCCGATACAGGGTTGATGCGAGGTGGCCGAAAAGGTGCGTTCGCGAGCCCGAGCGACGATCTGAAGCGCTCAAGATGGGCAAGCCTATCGATTAACGTGTTGCTGACGGGCGCAGCGCTCGCCACAAGCACTTCTGCCGTCGCGACCGACAACGCAGTTGGCTTCATCGTTCCGGCCTACGGCAACCCCTGCTGCGCGGGCGGCATCCCGCAATGGTCAATGCTCGCCACGCTGGGCAACGCGCAACACGAAAACCTAGTGGTCATCACCGCGCCCACTTTCGGTACGAGCGGGCACGTCGATCCCAATTACGTGTTCGCCAATGGCACCGGCCCCCTGGTCACGCTGATCAACACGGGTGCACGCGTGATTGGGTACGTGAACGGCTGCACGAACCGTCCGGACTGTAAGTCGCGCACCCTCGCTGAGGTATACGCCGACATCGACCTGTACTACACGCCGTCGTACTGGAACAACCACCCCGTCCGGCTCAAAGGAGTGTTTTTCGACTTGATGTCGCCGGACCTGCAGGACGTTGGGTTCTACCAGAAGCTTCGCGACCGCGTTTTGCTGCACGACCCGGCAGCCTGGACTGTCGGAAACCCCGGCGCGTCCGGCACCGTGAACCCGACAAACCAAACGGTGTACTCGGAGCACGACTACGCCAGCGTCTTCAACACGCTGATGATGTACGAGTATGACGAGGCGCACTTCCGCAGCAGCTACACCGCGCCGACGTGGCTCAATGCGTCCCCGAGCTCGACCTTGGCCATGGTGGTATACGACGCGCCGACCGTGTCGCGGATGCACAGCGACCTGTCGTTGGCCCTTCAGCGCCAAGCGTCGTGGGTGTACATCACGGATGACACCATCAACGGCACATCGCTAACGCCCTACGACACACTCCCGACCTATTGGACGGATGAAGTGGCACTGCTTCCCCAGCTGATTTTTGCCAACGACTTCGACTAGGGTGCGTGGGCAGGAAAGCATCTCCCGCGGTCTGCCCGAAAGCATAGTTAGCCTTCATAGGATCACGCCAATCTTCTCTGACAGATAGGCGCGCGCGCCATCGAACCCTTCGTTTGGTCGGGTCGTGTCCCACTGGCAGCTGCGGACGGACTCGCCGCAGGCTTCGAGAGCCACAACCAGTCGCTCCGTCGCGAAGGAATGCAGCGCAGCTTTGCGAAGATGCTCATTCAACCAACCTTGGTAGAGTGGGACAAGACGTGGATCTTTGAACTTTTCAAGACACCAGATTGCCTGGGAGAAACGCGACGTGCATGTTGTGGCTGAGGCGAACGCCAACAGATAGCCTTTCAATAATTCGACCTCAGACTCGCCGACCTTTTCCATTCGAAGCTTGCCGCGAACCGCCGGGTCATGGTGTTGACCCTTGCCGGTTTGCCACTTCATGACAAGTGCGTCAACTATCGAGAACGTGGCATCAGTGACAGCGTCTGGTTGAAGAAACGCACGGGCCACCTCTCGGAGCAAATAGTCCCGCTGAGGGGGGCTGCGACGCGCCTTGGCCGGCGCAGTCGTTCGATCTGGTTTGGTCATGACGGCTAGCGCCTTGAGTTGAGCCGCGTCGCGGAGCGACTCCGGCTTGAATGAACAGTTGACGTGCACCGACTGCCACCCTGCAGCCCAAAGCCTACCGCCCAGACGCCGAGGCCGCGAGCCGGGCGATGGACTGAATGCCAGACTCCGTCTTCTGCCGCGCCGACGAGTTAGCCGAGTGGACCGCGATTTTTGGTGGCCGGAACCCTCGCAATGCGACGGCTTCCTCGATCCACACCACGACGTCGTAGCCGGTGCCACGCGAGTCATCGCCGAGGTCGTGATCCAGGCTGAGTTCTTCGACATGCCCCGACTCCAGGAGCGCAATGACTTCGTCCGGCCAGTAGACGCGGACCCACCCTTCGGGGGTCTGGCGCTCATCGTCGAGGAAAACACGCATGCCCGCTATTTCCTGTGAGTCCTGTCGCCTGAGTTGAGCCGCGCCGAAGGCGTCGGCTTGAATGATCAGCCAGGCCGCGTGCTAGCCCAGCTTGTGGCTAGGGCAGGCGGCGAGCCGCAGGGCTGGCCGATGCGAATTCGATAGTACGGGTGAAGTTTGCATCTGACCCTTACGAGAAGGCCGCGCAGAAGGGGATCTCCCAGGTGCGGTCTACCGCCGAGTCAGGCCGCCGCTGGTGGCAAGGCTGGATGGACGCGACGGGCCCTCAGCGGTCGGCTTGAGCACATGGTCAGATCCCACCGCGCGAAACACTCGGCGGCCCTCCGCGCACCAAGCGCCATGTGCCGGCGAGCGTGACAAGAAACACCACGCCTGCAATGCCCCAAAGCATGGGTGAAACGAGGGAAGTGAGCGCAACCCCGCCCTCCCCGAATTCGCACATGGCGCCGATGGCGCGACCACCGCGATCAAGGCACGCGTTCGTTGCGAGAAACCAGAGGCCGTAGCCGATCAGCGCAGCGACGATTGCCAGGCCGAACACCGCGCCAATGACCATGCTAGAACGAGGATTCACGTGGGTTCTGAAGCCGTGTCAAGCCGCGGCCGCGCGACGGTGCTTGGATGATACGCAACTTTCTCGGCGGTGGGCTTGAACCCAGAGTTGGAGCGAGCCTACCGCGGACCGCCAGCGCCGACCGTTGCGAACTGCCGAATAGATGCAGGTGCCTGCGAAGCAAGGATGGGCCGCGCCAGTTGGCGGCGTACCGGGCGGCCAAATATCGTGATCAAGCGCGACTGCCACACCTCACGCTGGCAATGGGGAAAGTGGCAGTACTGGAAAGACGCTGACACCTTCGTGCTTGCCGTGTGTGATGCTATCTACCGCATCGCTAAGGGCTCGTTGGGCAATGCATGCCTGATGCCGCAGTTGAGCGGCGGCGCACGAACAGCGCGAGGCGCTGGATGAGGGGGTGATGGCCAGCCTCGGGGCCATCCAGGAATTCAGCGAACCCATCGCGGCGGCGCAGCTGGAGTGGCCCGGCTCGCGCTCGCGCGGCTGGATCCTCGACGCCGTGGCCATCCTCTCGCGCGATGTGCGGGGATTGCCGCAAGCCCGTTCGAAGCAGTAGCCGTAGGCTCGCCCCTTGCCGGGGCGGCCCTGCGCCGCTCCGGCATTCCGGACGGGCTCGCACGGAACAGTCCGCACCTCGGTGCCGAAAAGCGTGGGCGTCGCTGACGGCCTGTGCTTTACGGCAGGCTGTCCCGCGCAACGTGTGCCGGCCTGGTGCGCGAATGCGTGCCGGCCGCCAACGCAACAGCCGCGCTGCGCGCCACAGCGCCCGCCTGCATCGCCACGCCTGTCGCCCGCACAGCCGTCCTGAGTCATCCCTGGCAATTGTCATGCCGCTCCGCGCTGCAGCGCCGGACGGTGCAGCACGGGCGGATTCCTGCGCCAGGTCTGGCGCATGGCTGGCCGCAGGGCGCGCAGACGTGCGCAATCAGGGCCGGAAGAACTCGTGGGCGTGGCAAAACGTCAATTCATTTGTACTTGTCGAATGTTGCGACGCGCTCAGGCATCTGATAACACTATTTGTATCTATAGATATCTATAAACAGTTTTTGTCCCAAAAAAAACTAAAGGATCTTTGCAGCGGCTGCAGTCGTCATCACCTGGCGAAGAGGGCTATGGCACGACCATCGTTGAGCCTGGGCGTAACCGCGGGAGAACGCCGCGAACTCGAAGCGATAGCCGCTTCGCGCAGCCTGCCGCATGGTCTGGTGCGCCGCGCGCAGATGATCCTGTGGAGTCAGGACGGCATGAGTCTGGACGAGATCGCGCGCCGCGCGCGGGTCACGTCCGCGGCTGTGTCGAATTGGCGCCGCCGATTTCGCGATGCACGGGTGGCGGGCCTGTACGATGGGCTCAAGTCGGGGCGGCCGCGATCGCTGGATGACGAGCGGCTTGCGCAACTCCTCAACGTGGCGCTGCTGCGCGAGCCGTGCACGGCGCCAAACTGGACCGTGCGTGCACTGGCCCAGGAGACTGGGCTGACAAAAAGTTCGGTGCAGCGCTATCTGGCGCGCTTCGGCATGCCGCCGCGGCCACCGCGTTCGTGCATGCCTTCGGCCGACCCGTGCTTTGTGGCGAAGGTCTGGGACATCGTCGGGTTGTACCTGAACTCGCCCGACCACGCGCTGGTGCTATGCGCGCAGGCGGACGGTCCGCCGACGCCGCCGACGCCGCCGGACGCTGCGCCGCTGCACCGGTTCGAACCGGCCGCGGGTAATGGCGCCTGTGCACTCGCTGCGCCAGCCGCAGCGCGGCGGGCCGCGAGCGCCACGGAAAACCAGCCCCGCAAGCGCCACGGGGAACTGTTGGCCTTCCTGCGCCAGGTGGATGTCACCGTGCACGCATCGTTGCAGGTACATGTCATCGTCGACGCACGCTCGGTACACCAGCATCCGCGTCTGCGCGCCTGGCTGGAAGGCCGGCCACGAATCCTGCTGCATGCCACGCCCACGCATGATGTCTGGCTCAGCGAAGTAGAGCGCTGGTTCGGCATCATCAACCAGCGCGCCATGCGCAGCGGCGTCTTCGATTCCGTCGAAATCCTGCGCCAACGCATCGAGAGCTTCGGCGCTTGCTGCGCCGCACACAGGGTGCCGTTCGAATGGACGGAAAGCCTGAATTCGATCATGCAAAAGTTGGTGAGATTAAACAAAGTGATCTCTGGGACATTGTACTGATCTGTTCGGGCCGGGCTGCGCAATACGGGGCGCTGGCATCGCCTGATCCACGGTTAACAACCGTGATTGGATGGGTATAGTTGTGTAACAGTTGTTGACAGTCCGTTCGGCGCTTTGGTACAGATTTGCAGGCGGCAGGTACACAAAGTGTTCTGCACGTGTTGCGAGACAAGAATGCACACCACGCCGCTCGTGGGCGGTCGATGAATGCATGAGCAAAGCCTGCGATGTGCGCGGCATGTCCGGGCTACCAGGGTGTCCAGCGCGCGCAGCGTGCTGTGCATCGGCGCGCAGCTCAAAGCGGTGATGTGATTGGGGGATCACATCAGCTTGATCAAAGGGAGCGATTGGCTGATGTCCGCAGTGGCAGAACCGCGCAGCAGCGGCGGCGCAAGCAGCGCGCCGCAGGATCCATGGCTGGATCGTATCAACAGCATTTTTCGCGTATTTCCACCCGCGGCGGCACTACCCGAGGCGCCATCGCCGCGCGTACGCGCCGGCCACTTGCTGTACCGGTATGCAATGGCGCAGGTGCAGGCGTTGAAGATGCCTGGCCTGGCCGTCGCCGAGCGTGCCGCGCTGCACGCCGCGCTGGGCGCGCATGTGTGCGGGCGCCTGGATCTGTGGCTCACCAAGGTCGTCGTCTACGAAGTCAATCTCGCGCGTGACAGCCAGCGTCTGAGAGGCGGCAGCGGCGCACAGCGCCTGGCCTCATTCTTCGAACAGATCAGCGAGGACATGGCTGCGCTGGAGTTCTGCCGCCGCCACGCCGTGCTGATGTGCCGCATCCTGCGCCACTTCGACCTGCTCAGTGGCTTCATCGGCGCGCTGGCGGGCCAGCTCGTGCAGGACCGCGCCGCGCTGGAGCAGTGCTTCGGTCCGCTGGGCAGCCTGGTGGAGGCCGAGCTTGGCCGCGGCGACGCCCACTTCGGCGCCAGGCAGGTGGTGATGCTGCGGTTTGCACAGGGCAGGGTCGTATACAAGCCGCGCTCGCTCGACGTGGATCAGTTGTTCGGCGAGCTGGTCGCGCGCGTCAATCCGACGCTACGCCACGTGCTGCGTGCGCCGCGATGCCTGCTGCGCGAGGGCTACGGCTGGCAGGAGTTCATTGCGGCCGGCGTCGCCGACGGAGCAGACGCCTGCGCGCGCTTCTACTACTCGATGGGCGCCTTCATCGCGTTGGCGCAGCTGCTCAACGCGACGGACTTCCACTTCGAGAACATCCTCACTACCCGGTCCGGCGAGCCGGTGCTATTCGATCTGGAAACCATCTTCGCCAACAGTTACGCCGCGGGTGCCGCGGGCGTCGAGCGCGCCAGCTTCGATGCGGTGCAGGCGCAGTTGGACGCGCTCAACCGCAGTGTGCTCAAGAGCAGCATCCTGCCCAGCCAGAGCAAGAACGCCGCGGGCATGAACGCACTGACCGACGCCGAGCAGCGCGACACGCTGGTCAGCGTGGATACGCTGGTGGATCAGGATTCCGACACCATCCGCCTTGAGCGCGGCACGGTGAAAATGGAAATCATCAGCAGCCTGCCGCGCTTGGATGGCGAACGCACGCGGCCGGTGAATTTTTTGTCCGACATCCTCGCGGGCTTCGATGCCGCCTACGACTACGGCCTTGCCCATCGCGACGAACTGCGCGAGTGGATTGCCGCACGGAGCAAATGCCGTGTGCGCTGCGTACTGCGCAACACGCTCATGTACGGCATGTTCATGATGGAAAGCACGCACCCGCTGTACGCGGGCGATGGCGAGCGCCTGCAGCAGCTGTTCGGCAAGCTCGGCATCATCCTTGAGTTCCAGCCCGCGTTCCGCGCCGTGCTGAGCGATGAAATCGCCCAGCTCATGCAGTTCGACATCCCGGCCTTCACCATCACGCTGGGCGAGTCGACGCTGGACGGCTACACGCAGCGTGGCATGCCCTTCCACGGTCGCAGCCCGCTGGACACATTCGAGGAAACCCTCGCGTCGCTGTCGCTGCGCGACAAGGCCGCGCAGCGCCGCTGGATCACACGCTCCTTCGGCGTCAGCAGCTATCCGCGCACCAGCGCGCGGGACGGCGCGGATGCGTTCGTGCAGGCCTGCGCCGGCTATCTCGTCGATGCCGCGCACTACGCCGACAGCGACGCCAGCGTGTGCTGGCTGCAGATCGGCCTGCCGGAAGAAGGCGGCGACGCGCGGCCTCAGTTGCCGACGCTGTATTCCGGTCAGGCCGGCATGCTGTTGTTATTCTCGGCGCTGGCCGCACGCGGCGGCAGCGACGTGCAACGTGACACCCACGCGCGCCTGCGCCGCATGCTGCGCGCCGATGCGCACAACATGGTGCGCGATGGGCAGGAGGCCAGCCTGTATCAGGGTGCGGGCGGGCCGCTCTACGCGCTGCTGCACGACGCGCTGCTGCACGGCGATGCCGAGTTGCTGGACTTCGTGCGCGCGCAGACCCGCCAGCTGCTGTCGGGCTGCGCCGTCAAAGGCAATGACGTGATTGCCGGCAGCGCCGGTGTGATGCTTTACCTGTGTGCACTGGTGCGTGGCGGTGGCGCGGACGCGGTGGCCGAAGCCGCGCTGGCCAGGCTTGGCGGGCAGCTGCTGGCGGCGCGCGATGCGGACAGCTGGAGCTGGAGTTCCGACCACGGCGCGCAGCTGGGCGGATTTTCCCATGGCAATGCCGGCATCGCCCATGCGCTGCTCAGCGCGGGCGAGCTGCTGGAACGGGGCGATTTCATCGAAGCAGGTCTGGCGGCGCTCGCTTTCGAGGACCTGCGCTTCGATACGGCCGAGCAGAACTGGCCGGATGTGCGCATCGCCACGGCCGAAGTGTTCAACAACGCGTGGTGCAACGGCGCGCCGGGCTATTTCATTCCGCGCGCCATCCACTACGCGCGACTGGATGCCAGTGCGCGGCTCTGCTTCGTGCTGGCCGTGCAACGCTTCCTCGCAACGCCGATTTTCCCGGACGAAAGTCTCTGTCATGGAACGGCCGGTGGGCTCGATGTGCTGGTGACCCTGCACCGCCATGTGCCGGACCTCGTGGGCAGCCACGACGTGGAGCGGATGCTGGAACAGCTGATCGACGCAGCGCCCGCGCGCGCCGGCACTCAGGACTGCGACGCGCCGGGCCTGATGACAGGGCTGGCTGGCATGGCCTACGCGGTGCTGCGCGCGCGCCGGTCCGAGCTGCCCAGTGTGCTGTCCCTGCAGCGCTAGGAGCCGCGCATGAATGTGGTCTACCAGACTGGCGAGAACGATTGCGGCCTGGCCGTGTTGGCCATGATGCTGGCCCACCATGGCCGCCATCTGTCGCTGTACGAGTTGAAAATGCGACATCCGATCAGCACCGCCGGCATGTCGGTTCTGGATCTGAAGCTGATCGCCAGAAGCTATGGCCTTGACAGTAAAGTGTTCGCCGTCCAGGGCGACGCGGCTCAGCTGGAGCAACTCGCAACGCCCTTCATCGCGCACTGGGGCGGACAGCATTTCACCGTCGTCACGCGCATCGCCCGCGGCAAGATGCAGCTGGCCGATCCGCGCGACGGCCGGCGCGTGTTGGACATTGGCGAAGCGCTGAAATACTGGTCCGGCGTGGCCATGTTCCTGGCCCCGTGCGAGAGCTTCCGGCCTCACCAGCGGCCCGGCCTCCTGCGCCAGTGGCTGCCGGAGATCCGCCGCTTCTCCAGCATGCTCGCGGCGCTGTTCTTCCTGTCGGTGCTGCTGCTGGGGCTCAGTTATGCGGTGCCTCTGCTGATCTCCAAGGTGGTCAGCAGCTTCATGGAGAACGGCACGCTGCCATTCGGCGCGGTGGGCATGATCGGTGTCGCGCTGGGCTTTGTAGTGAGCTACTACGTCTTCAACTGGTCCAAGCAGGCGCTGCTGCTGGAAATCCGCCTGCGCCTGGACGGCCACCTGAGCGAGCGCTTCATCGAGTCCCTGTTCCGCCTGCCGTACCTGTTCTTCAGCCGCATGCCCTTCGGTGACCTGCTTGAGCGCCTGGGGTCGGTGGGCACCATCCGCGAATTCATCAGTGCGCGCATCGCCGCTGCCATCGTCGATACGGTGATGGTCGTCACGCTCGCGGTGCTGATCTTCCTGACCAACCACAAGCTCGGCATCATCTATGTGGGCGCAGTGGCGATCGTCGCGCAGCTGGTCTACCTGCAGTGGCCGCGCCTGCGCGAGCGCTTCCGCGACGAAGTGCTTTCGTATACCGCGTCCTATGACACGTTCTCCGATGCGCTGCTGGGCATCCAGGACATCAAGGCGAATCACACCGAGCAGGTCTTCTACCAGCGCTGGCGCGACCGCTTCCGCCAGTATCTGCACACGGCGCGCACGCGCGGTCGGCTCACCGCGAAGCTGGAGGCGCTGCTGGCCGTGCTGGGCGGCGGCGTGCCGCTGGTCATCCTGCTGGCCGCACTGTGGCTGGTGAACCGCGCGCAGCTGTCGCCGGCCGACGCCATCCTCGCCTACCTGTTGATCCAGTACTCCATGGCGCCGCTGGCCGGGCTGTTGGGCACGGGCATCATGATCCAGCACCTGGTCATCCACACCGACCGCGTCAACGGCATCACCCAGTTCGTGGCCGAAACGGCCGCCGAAACCGTGGAGCAGGGCAACCTGCCTGTCACACGCATCGTCGTGGAAGACTGCGCCTTCAGCTATGCGCCGGACGGCCGCGACGTGCTCAGCGACGTGAACCTCGACATCGCGCCGGGCGGATTCGTGATCCTGACCGGCGTGTCCGGCAGCGGCAAGAGCACGTTGCTCAAGCTGCTGACCCGCACGTTGAGTCCGCACCGAGGCCGGGTGCGCTATTTCAACGGCGAGGACGAGATCCCGTGCGGCGGCGCCGTGCAGCTGACCAGCATCATCCAGGATGCGGCCATGTTCCGCGGCACGGTGCTGGAGAACATCACCATGTTCGACCCGGCCATCAGCCTCGAGCGGGTCGGCGAAGCCGCGCGCATCGCCAACATTCATGCCGAGATCATGGCCATGCCGATGGGCTTCAGCACGCCGGTAGAGCGCGGCGGCAGCAACCTGTCCGGCGGACAGCGCCAGCGCGTGGCGCTGGCGCGCGCGCTGCTCAAGTCGCCGAGCATGCTGCTGCTGGACGAATTCACCAGCCACCTGGATGCGGAGAACGAGGCGCGCATCATCGCCAACCTGCGCCAGCTCGGTTGCACCGTCATCATCGCCACGCACCGCACCGCGTGGATCCAGGCCACCGACCGCATCATCCAGGTGCGCGACGCGACGGCCGTCATGCTGCCGGCCCGCGAAGCCGCTGCGGAGGCGTGTCTTGCCTAAGTCCCTGATCTCCACGCTGGCCGTCGCGATGCTCGCCCTGCTGGGTTTTGCTTACGTGGCGCTGTCGGGTTCGCCCCAAATCGGCGATTTCGACTACGCGCGCTTCACCGCCGAGGGCAGCGGCACCGCGCCCGTGCGCATCGCCGTCATCGAGGATCTGCGCTGCCCCAGCTGCCGGCGCAACCATCTCGACGTGCTGTCGAAAATCCTGCCCAAGTACACGCCGTCAGGGCAGGCGGTGGTCTATTACGTGCTCTATCCGGTCACGCGCAGCGATTCCATGGCACTCGCCGTCAAGGCGCTGACTTATGCAGGTTTCCACAAGCGGCCGTTCAGCGACATCAGCCTGGCGCTGTACAAGGCCGATTCCACGCGACTGTCGCTCGACGAGGCCGAAGCGCTGCTGGCGCGTGAGTTCGGCCCTATACCCGCGGATGCGCGCGCTGCGCTGGATGAGGCATCCCAGCAGCAACTGCGCGAGCAGAACCGCTACCTGAGCTCCATCGGCATCGTCAGCACGCCGACCGTGATCGTCAACGGCGCAGTGCTGCAAGGCCCCAAGGCCGAAGTGCTGGATGAACACATCGAAAAAGCGCTGGACCGCAGCCGCCATGGCGGCTGAACGGCGCAGCAATCCGGGGCGCGCCTGCGCGGCACCCGAACACACTCCGCGGCAGGCTGCCGCAACGTCCCACGGCCGGGGAGGCGCGGCGGGCCTGCTGTCACGCGGAGCAACGAGGTAGTTGTCAACCAACAACTGGGAGAACACACATGATCAGCAACAACGCGATGCAGGCTGTGCCGCAGATGCAGGAACTGTCTGACGAAAGCCTGCGCGAGATGATGGGAGGCCTGCCCTGTGGCCGCATTTGCAGCATCACCTGCGACTGCGGCTGCTCGATCTGCACGTCGTGGATCTACGGCTGCACCAGCGCCGCCGTACAGTAAGCGCTACCGCGCGTAACCAACTGGTGGAGAAATCCATGTTCAACCATGAAAGCGCGCTGTCGGCCGTACCCCAGATGCAGGAGCTGTCTGACGAAAGCCTGCGCGAGATGATGGGTGGCGTGGGCGGCTGCGGCAACTTCTGCAGCATCACCTGCGACTGCGGCTGCTCGATCTGTACGTCGTGGATCTACAGCTGTACGTCGGCCGTGGCTCAGCGCTGAGGAAACGCCGGAAAAGCGCGAGCGGAGCTCGGGCATTTTCCCGTGTGCAACGCAACGGCGACTACCCCGCCGCCTCACGGCGGGGTAGTCCCGGCGTCATCAAACCCTGCGCGATAGCGGGATATGACGCATGCCACGATGCCACTATCGAGTCGCCCGTGCGCCCCCGCCCGTGCGCATCGTCACGAACCCACGGCATGACAGGCTCAACCTGTTGCTATGTGAAAAAAGCGCCGTCGTACAAGGTATTCTTTCTGTCAACCCGCCGCGCACTGCTGCGGTGCAAGGAGGCCGCCATGCTGAGCCCTATCCGCAAAACTTTCCGGCGGCCCTGGCTGCTGGGCGGTGGCCTGGCGCTGGGCGCTGTGGTGCTGTTCGGTTTGTTCGGTGGCGGCTCGCCGCCGCCGGCCGCACGCGCGGTCTTCCGCTATCCGGTGCAGGCGCTGCAGGTGCAGCGCGGTGTAGCGCGCCCGGAGATCGAGGTGTCCGGCCGCATCGAAGCCGGCCGCAAGCAGACGCTGATCGCGTACTTCGACGCCTGGGTGGACGAGGTGCGCGTTGTCGCCGGCCAGGAGGTGAAAGCCGGCACGCCACTGCTGAGCCTGGGCAAGCGTTTTATCGCCGACGCCCTGCACGAGGCGAAGCTGGCGCTGGACAGCATCGAACTGGAAATTGTCAAAGTACAAGAACGCGAGGATTACCTGAAAGCGCGCCTGGGCATCGAGGAAGAAATGCTCAAGCGCCTGCAACTGGTCAAGGACAACGCCACGCAGTTGCGCGCGCGCGGCGTCATCACCGTCATGGACTATGAAACCCACCTCTCCTCGGTCGACGTGCGGCGCCTGCAGGTGCTGGAACTGCAGCGCGAGAAAAAAAGCCTGCCGCTGGAACGGCGCCGCCTGCACAACGACGGGGAAAAGTTGCGCGGCCAGATCGCGCGCCTGGAAGGCGACCTGCAGCACGCCGAGCTCGTCGCGCCCTTTGATGCGGTCGTGCTCGAAGTGGCCGTCGAGCCCGGCGGCCGGGTCGCAACCGGTGCCAAGCTGGTATTGCTGGCGCCGCTGGACGGCCTGCAGATTTCCGTACCGTGGCCGGTGGACCACGGCGCCGCGGCTCAGATAGCTGCCTATGCGGTCAGCGGCGGACAGCAGATCGCGCTGCGCGTGGCTGAAGTGGGTTCGGTGATCGAGGCCGGACGCTCCACGCCGCATGCGGTGCTCAATGCCCAGGGCCGTCTGCCTGCGGCGCTCGCGCTGGGCAGCTTCGTGCCGGTGCGCATCCAGCTGGCGCCCATCGACAATGCGTTCGTGATTCCGGAAGCCTCGCTGTACGCGGGCGAGCGCGTATTCCGCCTTGATCCGGCCGGCAGCGCACTGGATGGCGTCAAGGTGCAGGTGGACGGGCAGCGCTACGGCCGTGACGGCAGTATCGAATGGATCGTCTCAGCGCCCGAGCTGGCCGACGGCGACAAACTGCTGACCACGCGACTGGCCGCCGCGGCCGAAGGCCTGCCCGTGCTGGCCACCACGCATACATCAGCCGATGCACCCGAGGCGCAGCTCAAGCAGGCGTCGGTAAACAAATGAACAATCGCGGCATCATCGGGTACTTCGCGCACCACAAGGTGGCCGCGAATCTGCTCATGCTGCTGATCATCGGATTGGGTGCGATGCTGGCGCCCCGGCTCAAGAACACGCTGACCCCGGATGTACATTTTCCCGCGCTGGAACTGATCATCGAGTGGCCGGGCGCCGGCGCCGAGGCCATCACGCGGCAGTTGATCGAACCGGTGGAAAACCGCTTGCGCCAACTGCCCAGCGTGCGTTCCACAACCTCGGTCAGCGCGCTGGGCCTGGCCTCGATCAACCTGGTACTGGCACATGACGCCGACCCGGCCGAGGTCAAGTATTCCGTCACCAACGCCATCGACAGCCTGCGCAACCTGCCCGTGGGCATCCTGCCGCCGCGCATCCAGACCGCCGTTTTCGACGAGCGCGCGCTGCGCCTCGGCCTGACCGGCAGCTCCAAGGCCGAGCTCTATCAGGAAGCACTGGAAATCCGCAAAACCCTGTTCGACCGCGGCGTGCCGCGCGTCGACATCGATGGCTGGAGCGAGCCGCAGCTGGAGATCACCGTCAGTGGCGACCGCCTGCAGGCACTGGGCATGTCACTGGCGCAGATCGCCGACCAACTGCGCGCCCAGCTCACCGTGAACATCGCCGGCAACCTGCGCCGCAATGGCGACGATCTCGTCATCAGCAGCCGCGGCAATCGGCTCGACGAGAACGCACTGGCCAACCTGCAACTCGGAAATGCCACGGGCGCAACGTTCCGGCTCGGCGAGATCGCCCAGGTCGGGTGGGGCGAGGGCGCCCAGCAGATTGCACGTGTGAACGGCCGCGACGGCATCATCATCACGCTGTTCCGATCGCTGGACACCGATACGCTGGAAATCTCCGCGATCAACCGCGAATGGCTGGCCGGCTATCGCGCTGCGCGACCGGATTCGACCGTCAGCGTGCTGGACGACGCCTCGGAAACCGTGTTGGCCAACCGCGGCATGCTGATCAGCAACGCCATCATGGCGCTGTTCATCGTCTACGGCGTGATGTGGCTGGCGCTGGGCACGCATACGGCGTTCTGGACCACGGCCGGCATACCGGTAATCCTGTTCGGCACCTTCATCGTCATGCTGATCACCCATCAGTCGATCAACATGTTCACCGTGGCGGCCTTCATCATGGTGCTGGGCATGATCGTCGATGACGCCATCGTGATCAGCGAAGACCACGATACGGAGATGCGCAAGCCCGGTTCTCGCGGCATCCCGAGCCTGGTTGCAGCCCGTCGAATGTCGGTGCCGGTGGTGGCTTCGTCACTGACCACGGTCGTCGCCTTTGTGCCCATGCTGTTCCTGCCCGGCTATTTCGGCGCCATGATCGCGCCCATCGCCATCGTCGTGATCAGCGCCATGCTGCTTTCGCTGTTGGAGTGTTTTTTGATTCTGCCCGCCCATCTGCGCCACGGCGAGGCACGCGCGCTCGCCAGGCCCGGACGGCGTATCGGCAATCAATGGCTGGAGGCGGTGCGTATCCGCCATGTGCTGCCGCTGATCGAGCGTGCCGTGGCCCATCGAGGCCGCACCGTGTTGCTGGCCATGGCCTGCATCGTTCTGTCGGTACCGGGCGTGGTGTTGTTGTACAACAACGACGAAGGCCAGATGGATACCGACAACCTTCGCGTCATCGCATTCCTGGAACCGACCACGCCGGACAGCGAGCGCCTGCTCATCGTTGACCACCTGGAAGACAGCCTGCGCAGCACCATCGCGGGGATCGGCGACATCAAGCCGATGGTGAGGTCCTGGTCGGTGGTGGAGCACCAGACCTCGGGCCGGCCCTGGCTGGAAACTGTGGTCTCGCTGTCGCCGAGCACCGAGCGGCCGCTCACCAGCAGCGACTTCCTGGCCCGGTGGGGCCACCACCTCAAGCCCAATACCTGGGTGATCCGCTACGGCATGGAAACCGACGCCGAGAAGCCCTCCACCTCGATCAGCTGGCGCCTGTCTGGCCAGCTGAGCCTGGAGCAGCTCAAGGCCGCTACCGAAGAATTCGGCGCGCGCCTCATGGCCGAAGCGGATGTGCTGCAGGTGGAGGACAGTTTCAGCCAGGGCGCGCAGCAGGTGGAATTCGGGATGAAGCTGCTGGGCCGCACGTTGGGCCTGGACGAGGCCACCATCGCCGCGCAGTTGCATGCGGGCTTCGAAGGCATCCGTGTCGGGCAGATCCAATACGCGGGCAGCGAGGCCGAAGTGCGCGTCAAGCTGCCGCTGGAAGAGCGCCGCTTCGACCGCGTCGCGCGCTTCCCCGTGCAGACCGCGCGAAGCACAAGCGTGCCGCTGTGGAGTGTCGCCGATCTGCGCCGCCAGGCCAGCATGTCCAACCTGCTGCGCGTGGATGGCCAGCCCGTGGTCGAAGTGACCGCTTATCTGCAGCCCAGCAGCATGGGCAAGCGCGCCGAGATCAAACGCCGCCTGGAACGCGACATTCTTTCCGGCGTGCAGCAGCGCCACAAACTGCAGCGTTCCTACTCGCTGTTCGACCGCGACCGCGACCAGGTTGTCGCCAGCCTGCTCGGCTCGTTCTTCATCGGCTGCGCGGCCATCTACCTGGTGATGGTCTGGTCGCTGCAATCCTTCTGGTGGCCGCTGCTGATCACCGCGATGATTCCGCTCGGCGTCGCCGGCGCGGTGTTCGCGCACCTGCTTTGCGGCATCCCGTTCAGCATCTTCAGCATGTTCGGCGTACTGGGCATGTCTGGCGTGGTGGTCAACGACGCGATTGTATATATGTCGCATTATCGAAAATTACGACTTGAGATGCCGGTGCGCCAGGCTGTGGTCCAGGCGGCCTCGGACCGCTTCCGCGCCATATGCCTGACCACGCTGACCACGGTACTGGGCATCGTGCCGCTGCTGCTCGACCCCTCGCCCAATGCGCAGATATTCAAACCGCTGCTGGTCGGATTCGGCGGCGGCCTGCTGACCGGTTCCGCGTTGCTGCTGGTGGTGCTGCCCGCGCTGCTGTATCTGCTCGAAGACTGGTGGGCGACGCGCCAGCCGCGACCCGCGTTCGCACCAGCCGGTGCATCTGAGGCCGAGGCCCTGCCGCAGAGCTGACAGGCGTGAAAAGGCAAGAGCCGCTTGCGCGGACCTTGTCGGCTTGGCCGTTCTCCGGTGCTCAGGTGATCTTTCTGATGATCCAATCCGATTGTTGAGCGCTTGCGGTAGTCAATTTAATGACGCCGTAGGGCAGAAGGGGGCGGACAGCGCTCAGTTTTCGCCTACGCCGCCTTCAATGGCAGGAGGTTGGCGCGAATCCGTTCGCGCTCGGTTTCGCTGACATCGGCCGCGTCAGCAAATCTCGACCATTGCCTCACCGCTTCACGCACTTGCGTAATCACTGTGGGCGCTGTCCCGATGCCGAGAACGTCAGCTTCCTCCAGCAGGTCGCGTTCGACGAAATCCTTGAACTTGCCGTTGACTGACATGAGGTGCTGGTGTGTCCATTTCCCATTCGGATTGTGCGCATACGTAATATCAAAGGCCGGTGCAAGCTCCCATTGCTGGTCTCGCTGAAGGCGGAACGCAAAGTTCTTTGTATGGTCATCGCAGTTGCGGGACATTACATTGAACACCATGCGACGGTATGCTTCCTCGCGCTGCTGGTAGGGCAGCCCAAGCCGCTTCATCGCGTCGAACAGTTGCCGATACGAGTTCGCGCCGCGCTTCTTGTAGTCGAGATGGCTCATCGCGCACAACGACAGAATGTGATGCCGTATGTTGCCGTCACGATCAAATCGGCGAGTCATGAAGTGCGCGCGCCCATTCTCCTTCAGTAAGCGGCAGTCGCTCATTTGAATTCCTGCAGCTGTGGCCATCAGGTGGTAGGCGTATTCAATGCGGCCATAGTCCTGCGAGGTGCCGAGCTCCCGATCGTGTCCCATGCCGTCGAATTTGAGCAGCCAGTGTTCGAATCCTTCGGGGGCCTCTGTGTGGCCAGATCGAATTTCCTGGGTTGCCGGGTTCCAGGCAATCACGGCCTTGGCTCGTGCTCCACCGGCCGAGGTGCCAACCTCAATGATGTTGCGGAGTGTTGCATTCGCGTGGCCGTCATCGGCGAAGTCGCCCCTTACTGCCGCTCTAGCAGCCCCCACCAAATCACTTAACTCTATCGCGATTGCTTTTCTTGTGGCGGGACCTCGCGCGGGTTTGAAGGTCAGGGCTCCCATGGCTCGGGTGCTCATGTATGCCAAGCGGTCCAGTGGGGTAATGGCCTCGCGTGCGATACCGTGATCCAGCATCCAGCGGTCAATGAGGGCGTTGCCGAAGTCATCTGGCAGGGCGTCGGCTAGCATAGCGGGCAGTCTTTTATAGGTGAGTTCGGGCAGATCGGTGAACAGAAACGTTTCGTTCCGATTCGCCGGCATCATGAGGGGGGCTGGTTGGATGCCGCTTGCCTGAAACTCTGGGGTGTAGCGAAAGGCGTGAAAGCCGTAACTGGGGTCCAGTGCAGTCGCGCCAATGCGTTGTCCCCAAAGGTATACGTCCACAACGGAAACATGGACATATTGCGAGTGAGCTTTTCGCTTCGGGGACATGCGAAGTCTCTTTATCTGCGTCGCGGCGCAGCGCGCTGCCGAGAAGGCGTGGCGCGAGGCATTGTCAATGGGTTGATGGTGGCGACCGGTGCGATGGTGTTTAGCCATTCCAGCCGGTCCAACACTCGGAGCACCCTCAGCAGAGTCTTCAAATTCGAGCCTTGCCCTCCTTCCAGGTGCTTCAGGGCGTTGAGGCTGATTCCCGCCTGCGAGGCGAGCGTTACCTGGTCAATGTTGCGCTCCAAGCGAAGGGCTCGAAGGCGTGCGCCGAGCTGTACTTCCAGCTCTTCAGTGGAGGTAAGGTTCATGTCTTGTCGAGGGCGAACAGGTATCTCAGGGGCGAGGCATGGCAGCTTCTTTTAGGTCCAATAAAGCCTAAGAAGGCTAGCAATGGCCCTATATGTGGCCCTTATAGCATGCAATGGTCGATTCGTCTATAGCTCTAAAAAATGCTATTAATTAGGCATTCTTCAGTTAGTGGCTCAATTTAGAGCTATAGCTGAGAGCGCGATGTTAGGTGGCGATGGCGCTGAGTAAGTCGGGTCAGCGCACAGATGGGGCCATCTGGCACAGATGGGGCCATCCACCGACCAGGGCAGATGGGGCCATCCACCAACCAGAGAAATCCTAACGCACGGCGCCGGCGAATCGGATGCACCGGTGTCGGCTGACGAATTGTCTGGCGCTATGCGATCCGCCCACCACTTCCCGTTGCGGTCGAGCAGAACCGGCCGCGTTGTTATCGGCAAGGCAACACGATTCCACTTGGCATCAAGAGAAACGCCACACCGCAGATTCAGGTCTGCGGCGTGGCGTTCCTGGCATGCCGCCCACCGGGGGGGGTAGGGATCTCGGCGGCATGCCACAACGGGGACGGCGATGCGCTGCGCAGCGTCGCAGCGGGCTCCGATGCGGTTCATTCCTCGCGATTGCCGGTTGATACGCAAAGTACATAACGCGATAAGCGGGGTACTGCTACGTGCTTTTTTTTCTGCACGCCCGCGCGGCGTTCTGGCTTGCGGTTGCCGCGTTATTCCAGCGTATCGGCGAACAGCCGGTCCGCCGCGTAGACATGGATCCCGGCCATTGTCGTCA
This sequence comes from Lysobacterales bacterium, assembly GCA_038207515.1. Classification (GTDB taxonomy): domain Bacteria; phylum Pseudomonadota; class Gammaproteobacteria; order Xanthomonadales; family Rhodanobacteraceae; genus Tahibacter. The sequence goes on from JBBQZR010000020.1 coordinate 23,252, forward strand.
GCGCATACACGCGGGCATCGCTGCCGAGCTGCAGGCGCGCGACCGGTGTCGGCAGGTCCCAGTGCTGCAGGCGCTGCGGCTGGGACGGATTCGAGAAGCTGACTTCGTCGAGGCCGGTCTCGCTGCCGATGAACGCGCGGTCACCCTGCAGCGCGACGCTGAAGCCGGCATCGGCATAGATGCCGAGTTGTTGCGGCTGGGCGGGGTTGCTCACGTCGAGCAGATGCGCCGTCGAGCCGCAGGCGATCAGCGCGCGGCGGCCGTTTGCGCTCAGGGCGACGTCGCGCACGGAGCCGCAGCCGGTGTAGCGCGCGGCTTCGACCGGTGCGGCCGGGTTGCTCACGTCGATCACGATCAGCGCGCCGCCCTCGTCGCCGAACGGTGCCTCGTCGGCGATGAAGACGTGGTTGCCATACAGCGCGAGGCGCAGGATCTTGCTGGTCTGCACGGTCGCGAGTTGTTGCGGCTGGGCCGGGTTGGTCACGTCCAGCACGACGAGTTCGCCGCCGTTGGTCGAGCGGCCGACATAGGCGAAGTTGCCGCGCGCGGCGATCGCGGTCGCGAACGGGTATTCCCAGAAACCGATCTGCTGCGGTTGCGTCGGGTTGGACAGGTCCGCGATGACCAGGCCGCTGCCCCAACTGGTCAGGTAGGCGCGGTTGCCGTCGACGGCGAGCTGTTCGAACGCGCGACCCTGCAGCGAGGGTTCCAGGCTGGTTTCGAAGCGCGCGATCGGCGCGAGGTCGCTCGCGCGTGCCACGTTGAGGCCGTAGGCATTGCCGAGGATGAAGGCGGTATCGCCCCGCACGGCGATGTCGTAGGCCGCGGTGCCGGCCGGCAATTGCGCCTCGCCGCGCATGGTCGGCGTGGTCGGCGCAGTGGCGTCGAGCCGCACGAAACGGTCGGCGCGCGTGGCGAGCAGTGCGTCGCCGTCGAGTGCCGCGGTCGCGTCGGTCGCGAAGGTGTCGATCGTCGAATGACCGACGGCCGCCGGCTGGTCCGGGTCGGCGATGTTCCAGATGTCGAGACCGTCGAGGCCGACGCCCCAGGCATGCGTGCCGAGCACGAGGCCTTCGAAGGCGACCGGCGCGTCGATGCGGCCGCGTGGCGTGATGTTGGCCGGGTCGCTGAGGTCGGTGACGTTGATCGCGAGGCCGAAGCCGTAGGCGTACGGCGGCTGGACCTTGAGGCGGAAGTTGTCGTAGCCGTCGAGCGTGGCGCTGCCTGCCAGCTGCGGCGCGAGCGGCGTGCTCAGGTCGAAGATCGTCAGCGCCGTGCCGGACAGGAAGGTGCGGCCGGTCGTATAGAGGCGGTTGCCGTGGGTGAACGCGTTATCGAAGTTGCCCCAGCCGGTGAAGACCTGGCTGAACACCGGCACGGCCGGGCTGGTCAGTGGGCTGGCGAAAATCCCCTGCTCGTTGTCGAGCACGTAGAGATAGCCGTTCGCGACCGCGATGCTGTGCGCGAACAGGAATTCGGCATTGCTGTAGGCGTACTGGCCCAGCAGCAGCGGCTGGTCGCGATTGGCGATGGAGTACACGGCGACGCCCGAGATCGACGAGTCGTAGCCGCGGTAGCTGGCATAGAGATAGTCGCCTTCGCGCACGAGCCCGTTGAGGAATCCGCGCGCCGGCGCGGTGCGGCTGTCGCCGGTGTAGTCCAGCGCGCCGCTGGCGTTGCGGTTCCACGCGGTCACGGTGCTGCCGGTCGCGAGATAGACGTGCGTACCGGCCGCGACCGGTACGCTGACACTACCGCCGCGCGCGGCAATGAACGTGGACGGTGCGGGCGGTGCGGCGGCGGCGGTTGCAGAGATAGCCAGCAGGGACAGGAACAGGGCAGCAGGCGTTTTCATGGACACTCCAGGCGAGGAAATGCAGCCGGGCCAGTGTCGATACGCGGGCGTCCGTCCGCATTCGTTGCGTATTCGTTTCGTATGCGTGACGGGTTAGGTGAGGGTTCTTTGCAAAGTGAGCTTGAGGGCTCCCCGCCTCAGCCCGACGACCCGCGCCGCTTCAGCGCAGCTCCCGCTCGCCCGCGAGTTCACGCACCCGACGCTGGGCCGCGTCCAGCGCTTCGCTGTGTGCGGGTGTCTGGTTGATGCGCACCATCACGCCGGCCGCGCGCAGGTCGCGATCCGACCAGGGAGCGATGCGCGCGCTGAGCGCGCGGGCTTCATCGAGACGGCCGCTGCGGACCAGCGTGTCGGCATACGGCGCGATGATCTCGACCACGTCGTCGGGCACGCCGCCCGACGCATCGATCTGCTTGAGCGCCTGCTCGAAGTGCGGCAGCGAGGCTTCGGGCGCGCTGCCGGCCGCGAGCGCCTCGGCTTCGGCGAGCTGGGCATACGCCTGCCGCCACGGATCGGGATCGGCGTCGACCCAGGCGCGCAGCGCGGCCGTGCGTTGTTGCGCTGCGGCATCGCCGGTCGCGCGCCGGCCGCGGATTTCGATGAGCCAGGCCTGCAGGTAGCGCGTCGCGTCGTAGCCTTCGAGTTGAGGCGTCTGCGCGAGTTGCGCTTCGCGCACGGCTGTAGCTGCAGTGCCGCGAGCGGCAGCGAGCCGGGCGTTGAGGGTATGGAGACGCGCGACGACGACGGCATCGAGCTCGCGGTCGGCCTCGGCCAGTGCCGCATCGACGATCGCGGTCGCCTCGCGCAGCCGGCCGACCTCGAACAGCGCCTCGGCGCGGACCTGGGCGAGCTTGTGGCGCAGGCGCTGATTCTTGCTGTGGCTCTGCGGCGGCCAGTAGCGTTCGGTCGTCGCGAGCGCACCGGTGTGATCGAGCAGCAACTGCTGCACCTCGGCGATGCTCGCCACCGTGAACACGAATTCTTCCTGCGCGCCGAGCCGCTCGAAACGCGCCGCGGCGGTTTCGAGCATGGGCAGCGCCGTTGCGGGACGCAGCCGGCGCACTTCGATCAGCGCGAGGTTCAGGTCGATCTGCGTGGTGCCGAGCGCATTGCCCGCGGCTTCGGTCTCGCTGCGCGCGAGGCCGAGGTCGGCGAGCGCAGCGGTGTAGTCGCCGCGCAGCGTGGCGACGAGCCCGCGGCCGAGCAGTGCAAGACCGAGCGCATCCGGCGCTTTCTGTCCGCGCAGCAGGCTGATCGCTTCGTCGTAGTGGCGTGCCGCATCGAGTGGCCGCTCGCGCCGGATGTAGCTCGCCGCGAGCGTGACGAGCGCGCGGCCGCGCAGTTCGGCATCGCGCTCGGCGGACAGGCGATCGAGCAGCCGTGTGAGGCGTTGCTCGACCGAAAGATAGTCGCCCGCACGCAGTTCGATCTGTGCTTCGCGCAGTGCGATCTCGGGGCGTTCGCGCAGGCTCGCGTCGGCGCGGCGTATCAGTTCGCCGGCGAGATCGAGCTGATCGGCCAGCATCGCGGCGCGTGTACGCGCGAGCAGTTCGGCGAGATCCTGGGGTGCCTCGTCGCGCCGGTCCGGCGGCAGCCGGCCCAGGCGCAGCAGCAGTGTGTCGGCTGCTTCCCGTGCGGCTTTCATCGCGTCGTCGGCACGCGTCTCGACTGTGATGTCGTGGGTCGTATCGCGCGCGCGCAGTTGCACGCGCCAGCGGCCGTTGCGCAGTTCGACCTCGGGTTGGATGCGCAGCGTGTCGGGAAGGCCGAGTTCGATGTCGTCCGCGGCGGCGGGGCCGGTGCCGCGGCGCTCGCGCAGCAGCGCGACGACGCTTTCGCTGGCGGCCGTCGCAAGATCGCCGCGGCGCAGGCGGTTCGCGATCAGGTCCATCAGGCCCAGACGCAGCCATTCCCATTCTTCGCCGGCATCGACACGCGCGGGCAGCACCAGCGCGGGCGCGGCCAGGTTGCCGCGCGTGCCGTTCGATGTCGCATCCGTGCCAGCCGACGGCGCTGCGTGCTGCTCTCGCTGAGCCGACAGCGCGAGGAACAGCAGCAGCGCGGCAATCACGACCGCAGCGGTCGCGGCGATGCCGGGCCAGCGCGAACGCAGCGCGATAGGTGCGTCGGTGCCGGTCGTACTTTCGATCGGCGCCGTCGCGGCATCCGGCCCTGCCTCGGCGCCAATCGCAGCCGCCCCGGTGGCGGCAGGAGTGGCGGGGATCGGCGTTGCGATGCCCGCGTCCGGCAGCGTTGATGTGGCGTCGCGTTGCGGCACGATCTCTTCGACCTCGCCGACCCAGCGATAGCCGAAGCGCGGCACCGTGCGTATCCACTGCTGCGTGTCGCCGCTGTCGCCGAGCGCGCGGCGCAGGCGAACCAGGGTCTGGCCGAGCAGGCTGTCAGCGACATCGGCGCGGCCCCAGATCGCGGCCATGAGTTCGTCGCGGCCGACGGCGCGGTCGCGGTGGCGGACCAGATACACGAGTCCGTCGAACGCGCTGCTCGGCAGTTCGATGCGCGTGTCGTGGCGGCGCAGTTCGCGTGCGGCGGGATCGAGTTCGAACCCGCCGAAGCGGAAGGACGGAAGCGTCATGCGGACGGCGACGGGGAAAAGGACGGCCAGACGCCGCGGACCGGCGCATCGTCGCACTGTTTGCCGGCCGCGTCGCGCGACGCGGGTCGCACTGGCCTCGGCTGCAGCGCGACGCGGTCCGCGCGGCGGCGCCGCGCCATGGGCAATCTACCGGCCTTCGCGACAGCGCATCGCGCAGGCATGTGCATTACACCGACGCGCGTATCGCGCCGGCGCGTAAATGGCGCGCCACATCGTCGATCCGCGCATCAGCGCAGGCTCAGGAAATCCTGGCTGCAGACGAAGCGCACCGCATCCAGCCGTGGCCGCGCGCGCGGCAGCGCATCGGCAATGGCCGTGCGTTCGGCGTCGAGTTCGTCGATTTCATCGGCGCGCACGGCCGGGTTGACCGCGCGCAGCGCGCGCAGGCGCGCGATGTCGGCGCCGAGCGCGGATTGCGACGTGGCCAGCGCTGTGTCGATCTCGCGCGCGGCGATCTCGCGCGCGACGGTCTCGCAGCGTTCCAGCATCGGCGGCACGAGCTGGGCCAGGAACTTGCGGTAGCGGTTGAAATCGATGGCGCGGTCGACGGATTTCTTCAGCGAGACCGGATTGGGCTTGTACTCGCGCGCCTGCAGCCGCGTGTCGACGACGACGCGCAGCGGCATCGGCGGCAGGAAGCGGTCGATGCCGAGGCTGCGCCGGGCGATGCATTCGAGCACGTAGACGGCCTCGATCAGCACCGTGCGCGGCGGCAGTGCGTCGTCGACGAGGAACGCGGCGTTGCCCTGCTCGCCTTCGAGCAGCAGGTCCAGCGCGCCGATCACGAGCGGATGGTCGTTGCGCAGCAGCGGCAGGTCTTCGCGCGCGAGTGCGGTGGCACGGTCGAAGGTGATCTGCTGCGGACCGTCCTTGTGGCCGGCCAGCCCTTCGGTGCTGACGTATTCGGGATCCAGCACCCAGGTGCGCGGCGCGATTTCCTCGTGCTCGATACCGAACTGTTCGAACAGGCGCAGGATGAAGTCCTCGGTCTCGAGGTCCGCGTCGACGGTCGTCAGCGCGTCGCGCAGGGTTTCCTCGCGCGCCTCTCGCGCGCTGGCGAGTTCGAGCAGGCGGTCGCGGCCCGCATGCACGAGGCGCGACAGTTCCTCGTGCGTGGCGCGCGTTTCCGCGATCAGCGAATCCAGTTCCTGGTCCGGGTCGGTGCCTTCCAGCGCGTGCATCGCCGCGCGTTCGGCCAGATCGGCGCCGAAGCGCTTGTACAGTTCGCGGCCGTCGGCCGGACTCAGGCGCAGCGCGTCCAGCCCTTCCTGGTACCAGCGCAGCAGCACATGCTGCGCGCTGCCGCTGTAGGCGACCGCATGCAATTCGATGTCGTGCTGCTGGCCGATGCGGTCGAGGCGGCCGATGCGCTGTTCCAGCAGGTCCGGATCCAGCGGCACGTCCCACAAGATCAAATGGTGCGCAAACTGGAAATTGCGGCCTTCCGAGCCGATCTCCGAGCAGATCAGCAGGCGCGCACCTTCCGGGTCGGCGAAGTACGCCGCGTTGCGGTCGCGGTGGATGATCGACAGGCCTTCATGGAAGCGCGCGAGGTTGATGCCGCTGCGCGTGCGCACGGCCTCTTCCAGCGCCAGCACCTTGGCCTGGCTGCGGCAGATCAGCAGGAACTTGTCGCGCGGGAATTTTTCCAGCACGCCGATGAGCCAGGCCAGGCGCGGGTCGGCGATGTAGTCGTATTCGTGCTGCGACGGGGGCTGCTGGATGTCGGACAGGAACTCGGTCAGCAGGCGCTGGCGCTCGTCGTCGGAAAGGTCGACACCGTCGAGAATCTCGATGTTCGCGACACGCCGGGGAAAGCCGCCGACGACGGCGCGGCGGTTGCGGAACATCACGCGGCCGGTGCCGTGGCGATCGATCAGCGCGTCGAGCAGCGCGCTCGCGGCGTTCGCATCGCTGTCGAGCGTGTCGAGCAGCGCGAGGCTGGAGGCGTCTTCGCCGAGGCGCAACGCAAGCTCCTCGCGCTCCGCCGCGTCAAGCGAGGCGCCGTTACCCTCGCCGAGCTTGGCCGCGATCTGCGACAGCTTGAGATAGCCGTCGGCTTCCGCGGTATAGCGCGCGAGATCGTGATAGCGCGCCGGATCGAGCAGGCGCAGGCGCGCGAAATGGCCGGTGCGGCCGAGCTGTTCCGGCGTCGCGGTCAGCAGGATCACGCCGGGCGTGGTCGAGGCCAGGGTTTCGATCAGCGCATATTCCGGGCTGGCCGCCTGCGGCGTCCAGGCGAGGTGATGCGCTTCGTCGACGACGAGCAGGTCCCAGCCCGCGGCGATGGCCTGCTCGGCGCGGCGCGCATGGCCGGCGAGGAAGGCCAGGTCGGTGATGACCAGCTGCTCGTCCTCGAACGGATTGCGCGCGTCGCCGGCGACTTCGATCGCGGCGCAGCGTTCTTCGTCAAAAATGGAAAATTGCAGATTGAAGCGGCGCAGCAGCTCGACGAACCACTGGTAGACCAGCGGCTCGGGCAGCACCACGAGTACGCGCTCGACGCGGCCGGCGGCGAGCAGGCGCGCGAGGATCATGCCGGCTTCGATGGTCTTGCCGAGGCCTACCTCGTCGGCGAGCAGCACGCGCACCGGGCGGCGACTCGCGCCGATCTGCGCCACGCGCAACTGGTGCGGTACCAGCGCGATGCGCGCGGCGCCGAGGCCGAAGTCGATGCCGCGGCGTGCGCCGGCGCGGCGGTTCAGCGCTTCGAGGCGGAAATCGAAGCGGTCGGGCCGGTCCAGGCGTCCCGACAGCAGGCGTTCGTCGGCCTGCGAGAGGCTTTGCACGTCGTCGAGTTCGCCCTCGACCAGATCGTGGCCGCCGCCGTGGTAGTGCAGCAGGCCCTGGTGGGTCTCGACGCGCTCGACCGTGAAGCTGTCGCCCTTGCCGCTGACCTTCTGCCCGATGCGGAATTCCGCGCGCACCAGCGGCGCCGCGTGGGCCGCGTAATGCCGCAGCACGCCGGCCTTTGCGAACAGGACCTGGATGCTGCGCCCCTCGATGCGCAAGATGGTGCCCAGCCCGAGTTCGGGTTCGGCATTGGAAATCCAGCGTTGACCGGGGGTGAAATGCATCAGCAGGTGATTCCAGGCGAGCGGGCCGCGGATTATCCCGTGTGTCCGTGGCTTCTGGGAACTGGCCGTACACGGCAGTAACGGAAAGCCTGTGCCTTGGAGCCTCTGACAAGCGCGAAGGTCTTTAGAAGCCCTCCCCTTGAAGGGGAGGGATGATGTTCTCGGCCCACCACGTCGTTCAGGCACCCTGCCGAGGGAGCTGGTGTTCCTATACGTTGCTGCTCAACAGCAACGCGAGCGACCGCGGCCGTAGCGCGCTTCGAGGCGGTCGGCGAAGAAGGCTTCGTAGCTCAGCGGCGGCGTGTCGGGGTGCTGCGCCGCGTGATGGCGCAGGTAGGTGCCGTAGTCGGGCACGCCGACCGCGAGCCGCGCGGTTTCATTGAGCCCACGCCAGAACCCGCGCAGCGCGGTCCGCAGGGCGGACAGCGCTGCGCTTGCGGCGGCTCGTTTCACGCGCCCACCGTCAACGCCGCCACGTACGGCGTCTCCTGCGCGGTCGAACGGCTGTTGCGGCGGGCGGCGAGGGCCGCACGGATGCCGAATACCAGGGTCACGATCACGACCGCGACGAACAGCCCGCACAGCGCCGCGTCGAGATAGTTGTTGAACGCGACGCGCTGCATGTCGGCCACGGTCTTGGCCGGCGCGAGGATCTCGCCGCGTCCGGCCGCGTCGGCGAAGCGCCGGGCGTTGGCGATGAAACCGATCTTGGGATTCTCATGAAACAGCTTCTGCCAGCTCGCGGTGAGGGTGCAGATGATCAGCCACGTCGCCGGCACTGCGACGATCCAGACATAGCGGTCGCGCTTCATCTTGATCAGCACGACACAGGCGAAGATCAGCGCGAGCGCGGCGAGCATCTGGTTGGCGATGCCGAACAGCGGCCACAAGGTGTTGATGCCGCCGAGCGGGTCGATCACGCCCTGGTACAGGAACCAGCCCCAGCCCGCGACGCACAGGGCGGTTGCGATCAGGTTGCCGGTCCACGATTCGGTATGCCGCAGCGGCGCATGCACGGAACCGAGCAGGTCCTGGATCATGAAGCGGCCGACGCGCGTGCCGGCGTCCACCGTGGTCAGGATGAACAGCGCTTCGAACAGGATGGCGTAGTGGTACCAGAACGCCATCATGCCGTCGCCGGAGATCACGTTGTGGAGGATCTGGGCCATGCCGACGGCCAGCGTCGGCGCGCCGCCGGTGCGCGACAGGATCGTGGTTTCGCCGATCTCGCGCGCGGTCTGGCTCAGCATCTCCGGCGTAATGACGAAGCCCCACTGGCTGATCGCCTGGGCGGCGGATTCCACCGTGCCGCCGAGCACCGCCGCCGGGGCGTTCATCGCGAAATAGATGCCGGGCTGCAGCGCGGTAGCGGCGACGAGCGCCATGATCGCGACGAAGGCTTCCATCAGCATGCCGCCGTAGCCGATCAGGCGGATGTCGGTTTCGCTGGCGATCATCTTCGGCGTGGTGCCCGAGGAGACCAGCGCGTGGAAGCCCGACACGGCGCCGCAGGCGATCGTGATGAACAGGAACGGAAACAGGCTGCCGGACCAGACCGGACCGCTGCCGTCGATGAAGCGCGTGAGCGCCGGCATCTGCAGGTCCGGCCGCACGAGGAAGATCGCGAGCGCGAGGATGACGATGGTGCCGATCTTGAGGAAGGTCGACAGATAGTCGCGCGGCGCGAGCAGGAACCACACCGGCAGCACCGAGGCGACGAAGCCGTAGGCGATCAGCATCCAGGCGAGCTCGCGGCCGTTGAAGGTGAAGGCGGCGGCCCAGGCCGGATCGGCCGCGACATGGCCGCCGATCCAGATCGATGCGAGCAGCAGCACCAGACCGATCATCGACGCCTCGAGAATTTTCCCGGGCCGCAGCCAGCGCATGTAGCAGCCCATGAAGATCGCGATCGGAATCGTCGCGGCGACCGTGAAGGTGCCCCACGGACTTTCCGCCAGCGCCTTGACCACCACCAGCGCGAGCACCGCGAGCAGGATGATCATGATGGCGAGGATGCCGATCATGGCCGTGGTGCCGGCGGTGTTGCCGAGTTCGCCGCGGATCATGTCGCCGAGTGAACGGCCGTCGCGGCGCGTCGAGCAGAACAGGATGATCATGTCCTGCACCGCACCGGCGAAGACCACGCCGGCCAGTATCCACAATGTGCCCGGCAGGTAGCCCATCTGCGCGGCGAGCACCGGGCCGACGAGCGGTCCGGCGCCGGCGATCGCGGCGAAGTGATGGCCGTAGAGCACCCAGCGCTGGGTCGGCACGAAGTCCAGGCCGTCGTTGCGGCGCCAGGCCGGTGTCGCACGGGTCGGGTCGAGCTGCAGCGCCGTATCGGCGATGAAACGGCTGTAGAAGCGATAGGCGATCGTCAGGATCGCGACGGCCGCCGCGACCAGCCAGATCGCGTTGACCGGCTCGCCGCGCTTGAGCGCGACGACGCCGAGGCAGGCCGCACCCACTACCGCAAGGGCTACCCAGCCGAGTTTGCTGAGCAGCGTGTTGCTCCCCATTGCTGTCGTCATCGATGCCGTCCCCACGTCCGCGATGCGCAAGCGTCTGCGGGTTCGCGGCGGGGGTCAAGCCCACTTTAGTCCCGGCGGTTTGGCATCGGCACGGCGGATTTTTCGGGGTCTGTTGGTGCTGCGATGCGTCATGGTCGCTGCGGTCGACGGGTGCTTGCCACAGACGATGTACCGCGTGACAGGGCGCCGAAGGAGGCGGCGGGGTGGCTCTGGCATACTACGCGGCCCTCGCTTCCAGCCAGCCGACACCGTCATGTCCAGCACCGAGCCGCGTGGTCCCCGACAGATACTCAAGGCGCTGCGGTGGTCGTGGCAGGGACTCAAGGCGGGATTCGCGTTCGAAGCGTCGTTCCGGCTCGAGGTGTATCTGTTTGTGATCTTCGCGCCGCTCGGCCTGTGGCTCGGCATAGGGCCGATCGAGAAGGCCATTCTCGTCGGCAGCCTGATCCTCGTGCTGTCGGCCGAACTGCTCAATTCGGCGATCGAGGCCGTGGTCGACAAGGCCAGTCCCGAATTCCACGAACTGGCCGGCCGCGCCAAGGACATGGGCTCGGCCGCCGTGTTCATGCTGATGACCAACGTGATGCTGTGCTGGGGGCTGATACTCGGGACGCGCTGGTTGTTGTAGCGGGTGGCGGCGAGAGTTGGCGTTCGCCACGCGCTGACGGAGAAATCGGGTCTGCTCGTGTCGGGTCTTGCGAGTCTGCTCAACTTTGAGAATCGGAAAATGCGGTGCGTTTGAAAGTGGCGGCGAGGAGCAATTTCGGCTGCACTGCACATTCGTGTTCGCCGTAGCTAAGTATTTTATATTTATACACTAAAGGCTTCCCATGTCCGACGCCGTCGAATACCCCGCGCTGTTCCTCAAGAAAGGCGAGGATGCGCGCCTGCGCGCCGGCCATCTGTGGGTGTTCTCCAACGAGGTCGACGTCAAGCGCTCGCCTCTGACCGGCTTCGCGCCGGGTGAGCTGTGCATCGTCGTCGACCATGCCGCCAAGCCGATCGGCGTCGGCTACGTCAATCCGAATTCGCTGATCTGCGCGCGCCTCGTCGCGCGTGGGCTGGAACACGCGCTCGACCGTTCGCTGATCGTGCACCGGCTCAATATCGCGCTGAGCCTGCGCGAGCGCCTGTTCGACGAACCCTACTACCGCCTCGTCTACGGCGAGTCGGACGGATTGCCGGGCCTGACCCTCGACCGCTTTGGCGACGTCATCGTCGGCCAGACGACGACGGCCGGCATGGAACGCCTCAAGGACGAAATCACGCAAGCCGTGGTCAAGGTGTTCAAGCCGCGTGCGCTGGTGTGGAAGAACGACGCCGGCAGCCGCAGCATGGAACAGCTGCCGGAGTATTCCGATATCGGCTACGGCGCGCTCGACGCGCCCGTCGTCGTGCGCGAAGGCGGCGTCGAATTCGAATGCGACGTGATCGGCGGACAGAAGACCGGCTGGTTCTACGACCAGCACGCCAACCGCGACCGTATGGCGCGCTATGTGTCGGGCAAGCGCGTGCTGGATGTCTGCAGCTATCTCGGTGGCTGGGGCCTGCGCGCCGCGGCCATGGGCGCGAGCGAAGTGGTCTGCGTCGACGCGTCCGGGCATGCGGTCGACGCGATCCGCCGCAACATCGAACGCAATGGCATGGGCGACCGCGTCACCGCGGTCAAGGCCGACGCGTTCGACGAACTCAAGCGCCTGCGCGAGCAGCGCGATCGATTCGACGTCGTCGTGCTCGATCCGCCGGCCTTCGTCAAACGCAAGAAGGATTTCGCCGAAGGCCGCATCGCCTACCGCCGCCTCAACGAGATGGGCATGCAAGTGCTGTCGCGCGACGGCATCCTGATGACGTTCTCGTGCTCCTACCACATGCCACGCGCCGCACTGCTCGACAGCGTGCAGCAGGCCGCGCGCCATCTCGACCGCCAGGTGCAGGTGCTCGAACAGCTGCAACAGGGTGCCGATCACCCGGTGCACCCGGCGATTCCCGAGACCGACTATCTGAAGGGCTATATCTGCCGCGTGTTGCCGGTCTGACGCGATTCAGACAGACTGATCAGACCAGGCTGATCAGAACAGGCTGAAACCGTCGGCGAAGATGCGATCGCCGGCGCCGGCGGCCAGCGTGATGCTGCCGAGGCGCACGCCGGCCGCGCCCGCGTCGCGCGGACTGTTCTGCAGCACGATGCCGGGCCGGCCCGCGACGCCATCGGCGACGACGAGGCGCACGGTATAGCTGCCGGCGGCGAGGCCATTCCACTGCACACGCCCGCGCCAGGTGCTGGTTGCGCCCGGTTCGGCCGTATCGAGTGTGATCGCCAGCGGCGTCGTCGCGCGCACGACGTTGCCGGCATCGAGCAGCTCGAGCCTGGCCTGCGTCGCGTGATACACGGGCGCGCTGCCGCGGTTCGCGAGTTCGAGGCGCCACGGCAACGAGGCGCCCTGTGCGACCGGATCGCCGAGCAGGAAGCGATCGACGCTGAGGTCGTAGCCGAGTGCACGCTTGATGCGGGCGAGCGGCGTCGCGAAGCCGGGCTGTTCGTGCTTGCCCGCAGGCCCCAGGAAACTGAAGTGGTAGTTGCGCAGCACCGTGATCACATCGTCGGTGTCGCCGGTCCAGGTGTTCTGCTGGCTCGCGGTAGGGCTTTCGCCCGAGACCGGATTGAGGCGCCAGTTCTGCCGCGCCGCCGGCACGACGTTGGCGAGGCCGTATTCGAGACTCCAGTCGCCGCTCGCATCGCACAGCGGAAATCCATAAATACAGTTCGCCGTGAACGACGGGAAATAGTCTTCGTGGAAAGCGAAATCGGCGCCGACGACGTCGGGACTGCGCGCATAGCGCGTCTGCAGCCGTGCCGTCGCGAAGGCCTGCGTGTACGCGTCGCGCACGGCGACCTTGATCGCGTTGCCGGGCGCGCGCGCGTCGCAGCCGCTCTGATGCCATTCGCCCCAGAGGCCCAGCAGCCCGACCTGGATCGCCGTGATGCGCGGGTCCGCGTCGTAGCGCTGCGCGAGCGCCTGCACGAGTTGCACGGCCTGCGTCGCGAATGCCGGCGCGTTCCAGTCCGGCGTGCGGCCCGGGCCGTCGCCGTCGCAACTCGTGTAGTCGAACCCGGCGATGTTCAGCGGCGGCTGTTCGAGGAACAGCGGATAGTCGCGCTCGGGCTGGCCGCCGGTGTAGTAGAACGAGAGCCCGGTGCTGACGCTGTCCGGGTAGTCGGCGACGAGGCGCAGCACGAAGGTGGCTTTGGGATCATCCGCAAGGATCGGCTGCAGATGGCGCTGCTCGAAGCCGGCCCAGTCGAATACCTGGTCGGCGGTTTCGAGTTCGCGCCAGGGCACGTAGACGTGGTAGATGCTCGCGCCGTAGTGGTTGTCCGCGCCGCCCTGCGCCCAGGTCGTGCCCCAGAGCATGTAGCCCTTGTGCGGATTGTCGATATCGTCGCTCGTCGACGCCGGTGTGAACTCGAGCGCCGCGGCAGCAGCGCTGCAGAGCAGCAGGGCGAGTGCGGCAATCGCTTTCATCGTAGGCGTCCTGAAGGTTTGACGCGGCGACTGTACGGCGGTTGCCCGCAAGGCGTACGGCGGAAGGTCACACAATGGCCGCGGAAGCGACTGGACGCCGCGCCGCATCTGCCCAAGAATCCGCGCTTCGCCCGCCGTCGGATACGCCATGCCCTATTTCCACGACATCAATCCGATCGCGCTGTCGCTGGGTCCGGTCTCGATCCACTGGTACGGGCTGATGTACGTGCTCGCCGGATTGTTTGCGTGGTGGCTCGGCAAGCGTCGTCTCGCGCAGGGGCGGCTGCCGGTCACGTATGAGCAGTATGCCGACCTGATCTTCTACGGAATGATCGGCGTCATCCTCGGTGGACGCCTCGGCTACATGCTGTTCTACGGCTTCGAGCAGATCCTCGCCGATCCGGTGTCGCTGCTGCGCGTCTGGGAAGGCGGCATGTCGTTCCACGGCGGGCTGCTCGGCGTGCTTGCGGCCTCGGCGTACTGGTCGCGCAAGAACCGCCTGCATTTCTTCGACACGATGGATTTCGTGTCGCCGCTCGTGCCCATCGGTCTGGGTTTCGGCCGTCTCGGCAATTTCATCGGTGCCGAACTCTGGGGCCAGAAAACCGATCTGGCCTGGGGCGTGATCTTCCCGCGCACGCTGGATCACCTGGGCAAGACCCGCGACGAACTGCTGGCCATGTATCAGGCCGGACAGCTCAACCACGAGGCGCGGCACCCCTCGCAGCTGTATGAAATGCTGCTCGAAGGTCTGGTGCTGTTCGTCGTGCTGTGGCTGTTCTCGGCCCGGCCGCGGCGGCGCTATGCGGTTTCCGGATGGTTCGCGCTGCTCTACGGCGTATTCCGCTTCAGCGTGGAATTCGTGCGCGAACCCGATGCGCAGCTGGGCTATCTCGCGTTCGGCTGGGTCACGATGGGCCAGGTGCTGTCGTTGCCGTTGATCCTGCTCGGTATCGGCCTGCTGCTCGCTTCGCGCCGGCAACCGCTGCCGGCCGCCGCCGCGTCCTGATTCTCAAGCGGCCGGTAGTCGTGACCGGCGTAGCGCCTATGGCGCGGCGCCGGTGCGCTGCAGTACGAAATGGCGATCCTGGTCCTCGCTGCGGCTGCCGTCGTTGCCGATCGCGATCAGGCGGGCGTGATAGCGGCCGGCCGGCAATGCGGCCGCGACCAGCGTGATGGATATCTTGGCGTCGCTTTCCGGCATCAGGTCGGGAAAGGCGCGCGTGCCGCCGCCGGGCAGGTCCAGCTCGAACACGTAGCTGCGCACGGTGTCCCGGCGCGGGCGCGTGAACTGCAGCGCCAGCTGCGGCGCATCGGCCCGCAGCGTGATCACCACTTCCTCCGATACCGGTCCGCGCGACGTGCCCAAGGCTTCGAACTGGGTCTTGCCGCCGATGTTGCCCGCCGCTGTCAGTGCGACGTCGGTAGCGGGGAGCGGAACCGGAGCCGGATTGCGTGCGATCGCGCCGATCAGTACGCCGGCCACGAGGCTGGCCGCGAGCGACAGCCATTGCGGGGCGATCGCGCGACGCGGCGGCAGCGCGACCACGGTAGTGCTGCCGCCGGCGTGGCGGCGTGCCTCGATCTCGCGCAGGCCGTCGCGCAGCAGGCGCTCAGCGTCGACGGCTTCGGCCAGGTCCGGATCGTCGAACAGGGACAGCTCGAACTCCTCGAGTTCCTGTTCGCTCAGCGTCCCATCGAGATAGGCGCGGATACGTTCGCTGGCAGGCGCGGCGAGATTCATCGGAGCCTCCGCGGCGGAAATCCGCTGGCGGCAATGTAGTCGGGGTAATTCATGCTGCTTCTCCACCAATTCGATCGGCTGCGGCCGTTGCGGGACGGCGGCAGGCGCGGGCAAGTACGCGTGCCGCCGCTCAGCGGTTGCCGCGGCGCTTGTCCAGCAGTTCTTTGAGGCGCACGCGTGCGCGATGCAGCACGCGGTCGAAATGCTCGGAGCTCAGGCCGTAGTGCTGGCACAGCGCCACCTTGTCCTGGCCGTCCACGAGGTAGCGCCGCAGCAGATCGCGGTCGCGTTCCATCGGCAGTTCGTCCATGAGCTGGCCGATCATCGAGACCAACTCGTCGAGCTCCACCGAGTCGGACGGGCCCAGTGCCTCGTCGATGACGGTGTCGATGCTGTCGTTGTCGTTGTCGGTACGTTGGCGCAGGTATTTGCGCCGCTCGCTGTTGGCGAGGTTGATCGCGGTCTGGCGCAGGAATCCGCCGATGCGGGTGGGCTCATGGATGCCGTTGTCGCGCATGCGCGCGATCACGACGATGAAGGTCTCCTGGGTCAGATCGTAGACGCGGTCCGGCTGCACCCGCTTCTGCAGTACGAGGGTGACGGTACGCTGATGGCGACGTACGAACGTCGTTTCGGCTTGCCGGTCGCCGCGGGCAACGCGAGCGGCGAGATCGGAGTCGATGGTCGACGTCGGTTCGGGCACAGGATCCAAGCCGTTGGTCATGCGGAGGGTTCGCAAGCATGAACTTCGGTTCGATCCTAACCAAACTGTCAAAAGCTGCAAAGCTGCGTCGCCTGGCACAACAATGTTTAGAGCCATTCGACGCCGTTTGTTCTCGTATACCGGGCGCGGCCGGTCATGCCGGATCGTTCGATGCGGGGACCGTCGGTGCGGCGCGGCAGCAATGGTGGATTGCGGATATGACATGGGACCGGGTCCGATAGCCTGGCATTCGCGCGTGGTGGCTTGATCCTCCCCCCGGTCCTTCAGGATCAATCCACGCTCGACAGGTGGTAACTGTCGCCGGTGCCGTCATCCTCGCAGCGGCCCGCCAGGCGCGTTCAGGTAGCGATCATCTGGCATTCAGTTTCGCAGACCGTGTTCCCGGCAGCGAACGCAGTGGAACAGGCGACGCGGTCGCCGCTGCTCAGAGCCATTTCGCCCGGCGCAGCACGAACAGCAGGCCGGCGATGATCGCGATCGTGGCGGCGATGAAATAGTGGTAGCCGTTGTCGAGCTCGGGCATGTTCCTGAAGTTCATCCCGTACCAGCTCGTCAGCAGGGTCGGCGCGGCGAGCAGGGCGGCCCACCCGGCCAGGCGCTTGACCACTTCGTTCTGCGCCACCGTCACGAGCGACATGTTGACGCTCATGGCCGCGGTCAGCATCTCGCGCATGGTGTCGGTGGCTTCGTTGATGCGCGCGGCGTGGTCGGACACGTCGCGGAAATACAGCCGTACGTCGTCGCGGATCAGGTTCGGATGGAAGCGCATGAGCTGGTTGAGGATGTCCTGCAGCGGCGCGACGGCCAGGCGCAAGGTCACGAGTTCCTTTTTCAACTCGTAGAGATTGCGGATGGTGTCGCGCCTGAAGGTGTCCTCGAAGATGTCCTTCTCGAGTTCCTCCAGTTCGGTGCGGAAGTCGCGCACGATCGGCAGGAAGTTGTCGACGATAAAGTCGAGTACGGCGTAGAGGCCGTAGCTCGGTCCCAGCGCGAGCAGGTCCGGCGACTGCTCGCAGCTGCGCCGTGCCGGCTGATAGGACAGCGAGGCGCCGTGGCGCACGGTGACCAGATAGTTGCGGCCGAGGAAGATATGGGTTTCGCCGAACGCGATTTTGCCGGCGACGGCCTGGGCGGTGTGCACGACGATGAACAGCGAGTCGCCGTAGACCTCGATCTTCGGGCGCTGGTGCGCGGCGTGCGCATCCTCGACCGCGAGTTCATGCAGATCGAATTCTTCCTGCAGGCGTTCGAGCAGGCTTTCGTCGGGCTCGTGCAGGCCGACCCAGACGAAGTTGCTCTTGTCCTTGAGCACCTCGCTGATCTCGGCAATGGTGATGTCGCGCAGGCGCTGGCCGGTTTCGGTCGAATACGCCACACAGTTGACCACCATCGCATGCGGGTCTACAGGCAGGGGCGGGTGGGAGCTGGGCGCGATATTCATGGGCGGCTCGGCGGGCAGGGCGCGGCAATGATGCTGGATGGAGCGGGAATGGGGAATGGGGAATCGTTGAATCAAGGCGCAGACTTCCGCTTCGCTTCTACGATTCCCGATTCCCGGCCCCTTAGCCGTCGAAGCCCTCCAGCACGATCGATGCCGTCGGACCCGGGTCGTCACGTCGTGCTGCCGTAGCTGGACGCGTTCCTCGCGCAGCATGCGGCGCTGCGCCTGCGCGTGCAGCTGTCGGACCGGCTTGCGGATGTCTACCGGCAGCTGGTCGATCTGGCGCTGCGCTACGGTGCGCTGGCGGACTCGGCCCTCGTCGCGTCGCCGCTGCTGCCGAGCAACCGGCGCGTGGCCTGCGCCGCGCCGGACTATCTCGCGCGGGCGGGCCGTCCGCAGCATCCGCAGGAGCTGCGTCGGCACAACTGCCTGCGTTTCCTGCTCAGCGACGATGTGCATGCGCGCTGGCGCTTTCACGGCGCCGGTGGCGACAGCGTCGTTGCCGTCGACGGCGATCGCGTCAGCGACGATGGCGACGCTGTGCGTTTATGGGCCGTGGCCGGCCACGGCATCGCCGACAAATCGTGGATCGATGTCTGTGCCGATGTACACGCCTTGAGGTGGTGTTGCCCGAGTGGCGCGGCGAGGCCGCGCGCTGCACCTGATCTGATCAACGCGCGGCGGCCGCGTCCTCACCGCACAGCCGCGCGTCGCGCGCGCGTTCGCCGTGGCGCTGCGTGCGTTCGAGATAGAGGCGTCCCGCGGCCGCGCGCTCGACCGCGGGCATCGTCGCATCGAGCTGCTGCAGCGCGTGCAGGTCGGCGAGCAGCACCGCATCGTCTGGCCGCGGCGCATCGACGTAGCAGCCGTGCGCATTGAGCCACACGCGCCAGGCATGCCAAGCCCAGGCCTGCACCGGTGCTGCACGCGTGTCGGTTCGGGCCAGCTGCGCGTCGATCGCGGGGTCAGAGCCGAGTTCGGCCGCGCGCTGCTGCCACGCCTGCGCGAGCGCCGGCTGCGCCGCAAGGCGGCCGTAGCCGTGAGTCAGCACGCTGGCGGCGAACTCGACCTGGCTGTCGTCGCGTTCCGCCAGTTGCAGCAGCAGGCGCAGGCCGGCTTCGTTCTGCGCAGGGCCTTCGTCGCTGAGCAACTGCAGCACTAGCGCACGACCGACGCGGGTCTGCGACTGGCTTTCCCAGAGTGCGCGCAATCCCTCGCGCAGCCGTGTCAGCAGGTCCGGTGTCGGCGGTTCCAGCTGCTGCTGCGCGCGCAAGGCTTCGAACGCATCCGCGGTGGCGCTGCTCGCATAAGCCCGGCGTGCGGCATCGAGGCGCTGCTGCGCGTCGCGCCAGGCGGCGCAGCGCTGCTGGCGTTGCGCAAGACGCTGCACGCGCGCTTCCAGACTGGCGCGCGCGAGCGTCTGCGCCGCGGCGTCCAGGCCGCGCAGCAGTTCGGTATCCAGTGTCGTCGACGGCGCGACCGTGCCCACATCGCTGCAGTCCTCGTGCAGTTCGGCTGCGGCAGCCGCGGCGGTACGTTCGCCGCGCTGCATGCCCTGCTCGATGGCTGCCATGGATTGCGCCGGCGTCATGTCGGGCCGCATCTGGTCGCCGAGCCGTTGACGATCCTGCGCCAGTGCCGCGGCGTCGTGGTTGCGGCGCCACTGCGGCGGCGAGAACGCGCGCCGCGGATCGGTGGCGGCCTGTGCGTCATCCGCCTCATCGATGGACTCGCCGGTGTCGGCCGCGGCGGAAGCCGACGCCGGTTCGGCCGGTACGGGCAGCGCGGCCGGCGGCGTCGCTGCGGCGCGCGGGCGCGGATCCGGGTGCAACGATGCGGGCTGCAGCGCCCAGGCGAACAGCGCGACGTGCAGCGCCACGACCGCGAGCAGCAGCGGATAGTTGATACGGGACGTATAGGGTTCGCGCATGGGCGCCGCGACTGGTTGGAGAAGCGCCAGCCTAACGCAAGGCCGTCAGGCGAGGCATCGCCGGCAGATGATTGGAAACAGCCGATAAGTGCGATTCCGGACCGGATCGTCCCGGGGCAACGGTGGACTCGACCGCGCAGGCGATCAAGGTGGAGTCGCTCGTGCAGGCGACGAATCGGACAGCAGCAGAGTCGATCGCGTAAGCGATTGACTCCCGGAGATCGTGGGCAAGCCCTGCGGGCAGCGTTTGATTGAGAAAGGTGCTTTTGCGACTTTCTCAACAATCGCCGGGACACGCGCACCGGTCGGCTCGCGCGATCGGCGCACGATGCCGGTGCGCGACCGGCTACACTCGGGACCGCCCGCCCTGCAGGTTGCCCGCGTGGAACTCGACCGCCCGCCGCGCCGTGATCGTCTGAGTACCCGCCTGACCCGCATCGTGCTGCTGAGCACCTTGTTGATCGGCGGCGCGCTGTCGCTGGTGCAGGTGCTCGCCGACGCGCGCAGCCACAGCAGCGAACTCGATCGCTCGGGCCGGCAGGCGCTGACCACGCTCAAGCGCGCCGCGACCGAATCCGTTTACGAGATCGATGCCGAACTCGCCGGGCAGGTGCTCGAAGGCCTGTCCGCCTTTCCCGGCGTGTATCGCGCCGAAATCCGCATGCTGCCGTCCACGGTGCTTGCGCAGCGCGAGGGTGAGTTGCTGCGCAGTTCCTGGCGCGGCATCAGCGACAGCCTGTTCGGCGCCGAGCGCGATTACCGCGAGACGCTGACCGATCCGCGCAGCGGCGCGGCGCTGGGCGAACTCCGCGTGCGCGTCGATACCTACGTGCGCGGGCGCGATTTCCTCGCCCGCACCGGTCTGGTGTTCGGCGTCGGGCTGGCCTGGGCCGCACTGCTCGGGCTGGTCCTGCTCGGCGTGGTCAATCGCGTGCTGACCGGACCGCTCGAACGTCTGGCCGGCGAGCTCGCCGACAGCGATGCGCTGACGCCGGAAACCGTGTCGGTCAAGGTGCCTGAGAACCACGAGCATGACGAACTGGGCCGTCTCGCCCGCGCGGTCAACAACCTGCTCGCGGGGATACGCGAGAATCTCGCGCGGCGCGCCGAGGCCGAAGCGCGCGCCAATTATCTGCAACAGTTCGACGACCTGACCACGCTGCCGAACCGTCATCTGCTGATGACGCGGCTCGGCCACGCCGTCGCCACGGCTGCGTCGCACGGCGCGCCGCGTGCCTTGCTGATCGTGGACTTGTGCAATCTGCGCGCGATCAACGACACCTACGGACGCGCGATCGGCGATGACGTGCTGCGCGAGTTCGGCCGGCGCCTCGATGCGATCGACGGCGTATTCGTCGCGCGCGTCGTGGAGGACAAGTTCGCGCTGCTGCTGGACGAAGGTGCGTCGCGGGACGCGGTCGAACAGTTGCTGACCGAGGTCAAGGCGGGTCTGGCTGCTCCGCTGGTGCTGCCGTCCGGCCAGTTCCAGCTCGACGTGCGCGCCGGCAGCGCGGTCTATCCCGACGACGCCGACGGCGCCGAAAGCCTGTTGCAGAACGCCGAATCCGCCCTGGCCCAGGCCAAGGGCGACGGCCTGCGCAGCGCTGCATTCTTCGACGCCGCGCGCGATGACGAGTCGGCGACGCGCCGACGGCTGAGCCAGGACCTGCGCCGCCACGCGATCGGCGACGAGCTCGAACTCGTATTCGATCCGCTGGTCGCTGCGGGCAATGGCCGCGTGCACGGGCTCGAAGCGCTGCTGCGCTGGCAGCATCCGGAGTTCGGCCTGCTGCGCCCGGTCAGCTTCATCCGCCTGGCCGAAGAAAACGGCACGATCCAGGTGCTCGGCGACTGGGTGCTGCAGCAGTCCTGTGCGCGCGCCGTGGCCTGGCGCGCAGCGGGACAGACGCTGCCGGTGTCGGTCAACGTGTCGGGCGCGCAGTTGCGCGAACGCAACCTGCACGAACGCGTCGCGGCGGTGCTCGAGGCCAGCGGCCTGCCCGGTTCGGCGCTGGAGCTGGAGATCACCGAGACGGCAATTGTTGACAATGTAAAATATGCCGCGGAGTCCCTGCGCCGCCTGCGTGCGCTCGGCGTCGGCATCGCGATCGACGACTTCGGCACCGGACATGCGTCGCTGGGTTATCTGAAACAATTGCCGGTGACCAAGCTCAAGATCGACATGAGCTTCGTGCGCGACGTGCTCACCGATCTCAGCGACGCGACCATCGTGCGCGCGATCGTCGGCCTGGGCCACAGCCTCGGCCTGCAGGTCGCCGCCGAGGGCGTGGAGACACCCGGGCAGCGCCGCTTTCTCGAAGACATCGGCTGCGACCTGCTGCAGGGAATGCTGTTCGGCTGCGGCCTGCGCGAGAGCGATGCGCTGGGCTACGCGCGGCAGCGGCAGGCGATCTCCGGCTGAGTCTTGCGTACCGCGTGGCGCGGTGCCGGACGGACCGGATCGTCTCTCTCAGCGGGAAGCTGGGTCTTCCGGTGAGTCCCGGAACCTAATGGCACTGGACGACCTTGAACTCGACTCGACGGTCAAGTGCGTCGCCGGCATCATCTGTCCCTGAGCCGATCAGGTTCTGCCGGAAGCCCATGCCGAGTGCTTCCGTGCGACCCAGCAATTGCGGCGACTCTTTCCCAAGCTCTTGCTGAATCGCGGTAGCGCGCTGGAGGGAAAGGCGAGTGTTCAGCGCTTCCGATCCCGTCCTGCTGGTATGCCCGACAATGGCCATGCACACGCTGGACAAGGCCAGTTCCTTTGCGATCTGCCGCAACCACATCGGGTAGTACTGCAGGTAGGGATTCGTCACCGAGTCCTTCCAGAATTCGGTCGACCCAGGCGCAAACAGGAAGCGGATCTGCAGCACATCGTTGGGGATCGCATACGCCATCATCTTGCCGAACGCAATCTCCGACTGCCGAATCTGGCCGAGTTTCACGTGCGACATGTACTCGCCATTCAAAGCCTTGAGGCGAGGATCCGACTTGTCGTGGTTGGCCGTGCGGAACTTGTCGAGTGCCAGTGCGTACTGCTGCTCGTCGTAAGCTCTGGTCGCCTCGTTGACGACGGCGGAGTTGCCCAGTTTCCCCGCATAGTCCGGGTCGGCCTGCTGCCCGGCCGATGTCGCAGCCGTGCGAATGTAGCCGAGTGTCGTGCGATCCATCACCAGCACCGGGCTGTCGCGGTAGTACGGCGTCGGTTTCATGTCGACGTCGCGCGCGACCGCGACCGCGCTGGAGCTGGCGACCGTCGTACTGGTCTTTATTTCGATCAGTGCCAGATTCAATTTCACCAGCGGCTGGCCGTCCGGGCTGCTCTCGCGTTCCAGAGTGCCGATCAGCAGCAGATCGGATTTGGCGAGTTCTGCTGGCTGGAATGAGACGATTTTCAGCCGGGCATAGGCCTGCGCTATGCGAAGCGACACGAGTCGTTCGAGGTGCGCAGTCGCCATGGTCTGCTGTCCTGTGTCCGCATCGATCATCGGGTCGATGATCAACGACCTCTTGTCGACCATGCCTTGAAGTTTTGCCAGGACGCCGGGCAAGGTGTTGATCTGCGCGATCAAGTCATCCGTCGAGAACGTGATGGCTTGATCGAACGACATCTCGGCAGCGCCAGTGGCCCGTGGTGGCATGGTGCCGCAGGCGGTCAAACCCCACCCAGTCAGAACCGCCATGCATGCGGCTGCAAGCAAGGATCTGAAGCGATTGCGGTTGCTGCTCATCTGCAGTTCTCCGAAATGTATTGGCGTTCTTCTGCGGTTTCCTCACCCAATCCTGCGCGCAGACTGATATCTATACACTTTTGGGACTGTTGTCCCGAGGGATTTGCGCTTGGCCGTCGGACTGCCGCGGAGCCATCCGAATTCGGCCGCAATGACGAGGGTTTCGGTGGTCCCTGTCCGCCAGCATTGGGCGGAATGTCTTTTCGCAACGGTGCCTGTGGCGTGACTTCTGGCGCACGGTTGGCGGTTGCATTCTCGTCGCCTCCGCCCGTGTTCTGTGCCCGATCCAGACGGTCGCGCAGTTCGGGCAGATCTTTCGCAAAATGATCTATGCGCTCCAGCGCGCTGAGCGCGATGCGAGCGTCCGGTACATCACCGCGATCGAGCGATGCATACACCCGGTTTCTTGTCGAAGCAGCACGCTCGGTGGCGGTTCTCAAGTCATCGCGGATCTGGCTGACTTGGCGGTGTGCGCTGCACTGGTTGGGTATGGCGGCGAACTTCGCTTCCGCTCGCGTCAAGTCCGCCTGGTTGATCGCCGTCGTAACCAATGCAGCCGCAGCGCTACACACTTCGTCGATTCGCGCGGTCTCCACGCTGGCTCGGTAAAAGAAAGTCGCCCATGCAGCCGCGCCGCCAACGACGACCAGCGTGGCGACGATCGCGACCATGACGATGCGTCGCCGAAGTGCCTGCGGATTTGACGACGTCGCCTCGCGGCTCGCGTGTCGCGGTGCTTCGGATGCCGCTCGCGGTCGCGCGACCGGTTGCTGCATGTCGGCGGGGGCTAAGCGGGGCGCCGCTCGTTTGCTGGTCTCTGGCGCGTTCTGTAATGCCATCCCTTCCGGCGTCTGGGCCAACAGACGCTCCACCGAGGCGACAAAAGCCTCGCCACTGGCGAACCGCGCTCTGAAGTCCTTGGCCATCAGCCCATCGATCAAAGGCTGCAACCAGGCTAATGGCGCCGGCAGTTGCGGCAGTGGGTGGGTCACGTGCATCAGCGCGATGGCGAACGGTTCACCGGCGTCATACGGCGGCTTGCCGGTCAACAACTCAAACAGCACCACTCCAAGGCTGTACAGATCCGAGCGCCCGTCCACCGCCTGGGCACCGACCTGCTCCGGACTCATATAGCGTGGGGTACCGATCAAACTGCCGACCTGGGTGAGCATGGTCTTGCCATCCATCGATTTGGCAATTCCAAAGTCGGCCAACACAGCGGCGCCATTGGCCCGGAACAACACATTGCCCGGCTTGACGTCGCGATGCACGAATCCTGCGTCGTGGGCAAAGTGCAAACCCTTGGCGACATCGCACACCACATCGAGCGACTCGGCAACACTGATGCCCCGTTCGAGCCTGTCGCACAGGGTGCCGCCGGGCAAGTACTCGGCGGCGAGATAGTAGATCGAGCCATGCTGTCCGATGTCGAACACCGTGACCAGGTGCGGATGGCTCAATCGCGCGGTGATCCGGCCTTCTTTCAGAAAGCGGTTGGCGAAATCCTGATTGGCAGCCAACGCAGGCGCCATGATCTTGAGCGCAACGTTGCGATCCAGCGACTCTTGCACCGCCAGATAGACCGACGCCATGCCCCCGACACCCAGGGGACTCAATATGCGGTACCCCGGGACGCAAGGGTCAGCCACTGAAGCGTCCAGTATCGCCTCGCACGCCCCGCCAAGTTGGCCAGCGCCCAACTGCAACCGTTCTCATACCGCTCCTTCACCAACGCTTGCCAAGCCCCCGATGACGTTGGCGCAAAGGGTTTAAGGGCTGGAACTCAGGCCATGGCGCTTGCGCAGTTCTTCGATCGTGCCGTCGCCGAGCAACTCCGCGAGCCCCGCATCGCAGGCCGTGCGCGCCGCCGCGGCGCTGTCGGACTGGCGCGACCAGGCGACGTGCAGGGCGGGTTCTTCGATCGGCGGCTGCAGCATTTCCAACTCCGCGCCGCGCAATAGCGGATCGGTGCGCAGCAGGTATTCGGCGACCCAGCGGTCGGCGAAGGCCAGGTCGACGCGGCCATGCGCGAGCTTGCGCAGGTTGACGCTGTCGCTGGCGGCTTCTTCGCGCTTGAGATAGGTGGCGCGATCAAATGTCGCATTGTTTATATAGTCGCGAACAATGCCGATGCGATATTGCGCGACGCTGCGCAAGGCGGCGTCGAGATCGGCGGACGTGTCCTGCGCATAGGCGATGGCTTCGGAGCGGCGCCGGTACAGGCCGACCGGGCCTCCGGGAAACGAGGCGGAAAACGCGAACTCGGCCTCGCGCCGCGTGCTGCGGTATTCCGGCATGACGCCGGCGTAGTCGCCGCGCAGGCCGAGCATCAGCGCGCGCGCCCAGGGCATCACGTCGAACGTCACGTCGACACCGTGACGGGCGCAGGCGTCGCGCACGACTTCGGCCGCATAGCCCTGGCCGGCCAGCGCGGAACCGACATACGGCGGCCATTCGAGCGTGGCCAGGCGTACCTGCAGCCGCGCCGGCTGCTGCGCCGCCAGCGGCATGCAGATCAGCGACAGGACGATCGCGGAAAAAACGGAGACGGCGCGCATCGGCCGAGTTTAGGGAAGTTCTTAGCAAGTTGCTGGAGTGTCGCTCTTGGGCCGTGCGCCAGATCTCCACAACCCCGCCAACGCTGCGCGTTGGCCGCCCGGCCCGTTGGGCGTTCAGAGTGATCAGAACCTGCGGTTCTGAGCGATCACTCTTCACCCCCTTGACTCAAGGGGGCTCCAAAAGCAAAGGCTTATTCAGCCTTGTTCATAAGTTCCCTGATGCGAAGTGGACTTACGTGCTTTTTCTACTGGTGCTCCGGTCCGCCCGCTGGCGGCAACCGCGCGCGCAGCAGGCGCCAGGCCAGCACGAGGTGCGGCGGCAGCAGCAGCGCGATCCAGACCGCGTTGTTCTGCAGCGACTGCGGCAGGAGTTTCACGACCAGGGCCAGCAGGGCCATCACCAGTACGGTCCAGGCCAGTACTCGCGCGACACGACCGCTGCCCGCCTGCGGCCGGCGCATCCGCCACAGCGCCGGCAGCAGCAGCAGCAGCAGCGGATTGACCAGCAGCAGGTTCTCGTTGCGCCAGGCCGATACGTGGTCGGTCAGACCCCACAGCGCGGCGAGCATCAGCCCAGCGAGTCCGGCGAGCAGCGCAAACGCGCACGCCGCGAGCGCGAACGCCCGCGCGGCGCGCGGCCGCGGCGCGCGGGCCAGCATCAGCAGCAACAGGCCGAGCACGCCGCTCGCGACCGCCACCGGTGCGGCATAGCCGATCGGGTAGGGACCATGCCGGCGCAGCCAGGACTCGTCGGCCGCGGCCAGTTGCGGCCCAGGTGTGCTCAGAACGCGGCTCGCGCCGACCAGCGGCACCAGCTTTCCGTTCTCGTCCTCGACGCGCACGAGCGGCAGGTGCCGGGCGAACTCGGCCGGAATGAAGCTCTCCTCCCAGAACGACAGGCGCCGGTCCGCGTAAGGACCCAGACCCAGGTCCATTGGCAGCATCAGGCCGGGCAGCGGCGCGAGCAGGCTGTCGGCCTGCAGGCGATAGGTATAGCCGCGCGAGCGCGTGACCAGGCTGCGCTGGATCGCGCCGCCGAGCACGCGGTCGAGCGCGTCGCGCACCTTCGTCGAGCAGTTCGAGGTGAAGTACTCGTAGCGGTACTTGGCATTTTCCGGGTGCAGGTTCCAGCGCAGGAAATCGCGCAGTTGCAGGCGTTGCGCCGGGGTCAGGTGCAGTTCCTGCTCGAGCACCGCGCGGCCTTCGTCGCGGTAGTAGGCGAGGTCCTGCTCCAGCCGCGTGGCCTCGATCGTGTAGCGCATGTGGCCGCGCAGGAAATTGAGGAAGAAGGATTCTTCCTCGAAGTCGAAGATGCCGTAGTTGTAGCTGACCGCTTCGCCGCTGCGCCGGTCGCGGATCGCGATGGCGTTGTGGCCGAAGCGTTCCCAGTAGATGGCGCCAGGGCCGAAGGTCAGCAGGGAGATCTGCAGTTCGCTGCCGGGTTCGTCGATCGCGGCCGGTTCCTGCGCGACCGCGAGGTGCGCGAATAGCAGAAACAGCAGGCCGGCCAGCAGCAGCCGGCCGCGCTGCCGACTTTCAGTTCGCATGCACGCGCACGATGAACTGGTGGACGCGGCGGTCGTCGGACTTGTTGACGTGGAAGTCGAAGCCGCCGAGCGTGATTTCCTCGCCGGCTTCCGGCAGGTGGCCGAACTCCGCGGTGACCATGCCGCCGACCGTGTCGAATTCCTCGTCGAGGAAGGCGCTGCCGAAGCGTTCGTTGAATTCCGCGATCGGCGTCAGCGCGTTGACCAGCCACTGGCCGTCGACTTCGGTCATCTGGCGCGAGTCGCCATCGTCATCGTCGTCGTGCTCGTCGTCGATGTCGCCGACGATCTGTTCGAGCACGTCCTCGATCGTGATGAGTCCGGCCACGCCGCCGTACTCGTCGACCACGATGGCCATGTGGTTGTGCGAGAGACGGAATTCCTTGAGCAGGACGTTGAGTTTCTTCGACGCAGGAATCAGTGCGACCGGGCGCAGCAGCTGGCTGATGTCCGCCGGCACGCCGTCGGCGAGGCAGCTCAGCAGGTCCTTGGCCAGCAGGATGCCGACAATTTCATCTTTCTCGTCGCCGTGCACCGGAAAGCGCGAATGGCCCGATTCGATGACGATGGCAAGGTTGTCGGCGAACGGCGCGTCAGACGCGAGGCTCACGACCTGGCCGCGCGGCACCATGACATCGGCAACCGTGAGGTCGGCGACGTCGATCGCGCCTTCGACCATGGACAGGGTGTCGTTGGAAAGCAGGCCGTTGGCCTGGGCCTGACGCAACTCGTCGAGCAGTTCCTCGATATTGCGCGGTTCGCCCGACAGTGCCTGGCTCAGACGCTCGAACCAGGAACGGTGGGCGGGCGTACTAGGGTGGTCCTCGCTCATCAGTCGCGGCAACATGCCCAGAGGGCGGGAGGCCGAGTTTAGCAGAGCGCCGTTGCGGCGCCAGCGCACGAGCCTTGAGCGGCGGCGCTGCTGGAAATGGCAATAAAATCAAAGTGTAGTGCTGTTCGAGCCCTCCCCTTCAAGGGGAGGGTTGGGTGGGGATGGTGTCGCTTCGAGCGCAAAAAGTAGAGTGCAACACGACTGCTACGTTGGGAGCAAACCCATCCCCACCCAACCCTCCAGCTCGTCGGGCGTTCAAGGCAGCGAGAACCCTACGGTTCTGAACGGCTGCCTTTCCCCCTTGGAAGAGGAGAGCTTCAAGCCGGAACCCGCCGCTCCGCTACTGAAAACCATTGCCGAAGATGCGGTCGCCGCCGGCCGGCGGCAGGTCGGTGCCCTGGAAGATGCCCAGCGGCGTGTAGCCGGAATAGCCGGGGAATGCATAGTACACTTTGGGATTACGCAGCCGGCGGATCACCGCTTCGGACATGATGCGCCGGTAGTCGGTCGTGACCATCACGTCGGCGCCCTCGAACAGCTGCGCCGTGGCGAGGCCGGCAAAGGTGCCGTAGGTCAGGCCGCCGTTGACCGAGCCGCCCAGCGCGAGCATGACGCTGCCGTAGCCGTGGTCGGTGCCGCCGTCGTCGTTCTCGCGCACGCGCCGGCCGAACTCGCTCATGACCACGACGCTGGTCGTGCCGGCGTAGTTGTTCGCGCCGCTGCCGTTGAGATCGGCATAGAACGCGCCGAGTCCCTTCGACAGCTCGTCGACCTTGTTGCCGAAATAGTCGTAGCTGTTGGCCGGATTGCCCTGGCCGTCGTGCGTATCCCAGCCGCCGAGGTCGATCGTCGCCACGCGCAGGCCGACGTCGCGCTTGATCAGCTGGGCGAGCATCTTGAGCTGCTGCGCGAACCCGCTGCCGCTGTCGTAGACCGCGCCGTTGGCCGGCGCATAGGCGCCGAAGTCGATCGGCTTGATCACGTTGAGCGCATCCAGCGTCTGGCGTCCGGCGGCTTCGAACGCGCCGGCTTCGCTCCAGAGCTCCGGCAGCATGCTGAAGATGCCGCGCGCGCCGGGCGGCGCGGTGGTGCGAAAGTCCGGTTCCACGTTCCAGGCCCAGGAGCCCGAGTCGATGCGGAAGTCCGAGCCGCTGCCCATCGTGATGGTTTCGGTGCTGCCGAGCAGGCTGGTCGCGGTGATGCTGCCGGCGCTGACCGCGGGGATCTGCACCGTGCCGGGCAGGTTGGCCGATTCCAGCACGCGCGTGAGCCAGCCCACGCCGCCGCCGACGCCGGCGAGGCCGACTTCCATGTTGGCCTGGGCGTCGAAATGGCTGCGCGAGACCGGCGCGGGCATGCCGGTGCCGAGCACCACGGCCATCTTGCCGCCGGTGTAGAGATCGCGCAGCTGCGGCGCGCGCGGATGCAGGCGCCACTGGTCGCCGCTGACCGCCAGGCCGGCGCCGGTGCCGCTCAGCGGCACCTTCAGCGACGGGCGTGCGTTCTCGTAGGCCGCGCGGTTCGCATTGCTGCCGCCCGGCGAGAACAGGCTCAGCGCGTCCATGCCGCCGCGCAGGTAGACGACGACCAGCGTGTCGTACGCGTTGGCTGCGGTGGCGCCGAAGGCGAGCTTGCTGCCGCCGGCCAGCGCGAGAGCGCCGCCGCCGGCGACGCTGGTCTTGAGGAAATCGCGACGATCGAACATGGGGATCTCCTCAGCGGCGCAGTGCGTCGGGACTGCACAGGATCAGCGCGACGGTGGAGCGCAGGCGCGACTGGGTGTAGTGGTTCTTGAGATTGGGGTTGGTGCCGCCGGCCCAGGCTTCGCTGAGCACCAGTACCTCGTTCGCCGCGGCGTTCTGGCGCAGGAAGTTGATCGCCTTGGTATAGACCGGCTCGGGACGGAAGCCGAGGATCAGGTCGCACCAGAGATTGACGATCCCGGTTGCTGTGCGTTCGGCCGCCGCAACCAGCGAGTTGGTCACGCCGAGGATGTCGATGACGTAAGGCCGCGCGTTGTCATAGCCGACCTGCTGGCGGATCTCGGTCAGGCGTACGAGCATTTTCCACGTCATCGCGAGGCTGCCCGAACTGGCCCAGGCGGCGCTGCGGTCCGGATAGCCGTTGGGCGCGGGCCAGTAGAACTTGCGTTGGCCGGCCTGCTGCACGCGCGAATTAATCTCGTCCTTGGCTGACCAGTCCGTGCCGTAGGTTGCCAAGGTCGGCACGAACTCCGCGCCCGTCGCGCGCAGCGCACCGGCCAGCGCGTTGAACGGCCGCTTGATCTTCGTGCCCCAGGTGGTCTTGAACTCGCTGCTGAGCAGGATGGCCTGCGTGACCTGTCTAAGCTGGTCGGGTGCCTGCCAGGTGCTCTGGAACAGCTGCGCGATGCTTGTGACGAGGCCCTGCGGCGGATCGTCGCCGATGAAGCGCCGGCACAGCTTGCGTGCGATGAAATTCGCCGTGCCCGGATGCGACGCGAGCAGGTCGAACAGCTTGAAGCCGTCCTGCTGGCCCTGGTCCGGCGCGAAGCGGCGGTTGAGCACGTACTTGGTGAAGCGGTCGTGCCAGTCGGCCGAATCGCGGAACACGAAGGTGCCGTCGTTGTCGGCCGGGTACTGCCAGTGGCCGTTCTTGAGCGTCCAGCCGGTCAGCGCGCGCGTGGATTCGTAGACGTCCTCGTCGACGTATTTGAGGCGCGCGGTCTGGCCGTCGCCGATCACGCCGACCGGCAGCGACGGATCGGTCGGATCCATGACGCCGGCATAGTTCTCCGCGCCGAGCGTGTGCAGTTCGATGAGCTCGCGCGCGAAGTTCTCGTTCGGACCTGCGACGGAACTCGCGTACAGGTCGAGGTAGTACATCATCGTGGTCGACTTGGCGACCGCTTCGAGCATCGTGCGGAAATTGCCGAACACGTTCGGCCGGATCACGTCGCGGTCGTAGTGCACGAACAGCGGGCCGGCGTCGTAGTCCCAGCCGAAGGTGCTGAAGTGGTCGTGCCAGAAGTCGGTCATGACTTCGAACAACTGGCGCTGCGAATAAATCGCGCGGATCGTCGTCGCGCATTCGATCTCGGCGATCGGGCGCATGCGCGTGGCGTAGTCCGAGCTGCTGCGGTGCTGGCTCCAGAGCTGCGGCAGGGTCTTGCTCAGCGTGGTGAACCCCGCTCCCGACAGGCGCGTGTCGCAGGCGCTGTCGCTGATCGCCGCGGGATTGAGCTGGGTGGCTACCCAGGTCGACCAGCGCGCTTCATCGCTCGCGCCAGGGATAGCGAAGAACGCGGAATAGTCAACGACGCGGAAACCGAAGGTCGCTTTTTGCAGCCAGCGAACGGGCGGGGGAGGCATGGCAAGGTTGGGTTCGGGGGCAGCTTTCGGTGCCTCGACGGAAGCCTTGCCGGGCCGGCGCATGGCGGCCGGATCGATGATGCCGATCGCGCCGGCCAGCGACTGGATCAGCTGGCGGCGGGAGAGGACCTGGCTCGCAAATACGCTGGCCATGGGAGTTCCAGGAGCGGGACGGAATCCACGCAGGCTAAACCGTACGTAAGCGAATGTCGTGAAAGCGGTCGCAAATCGACCAGAGTCGTAGACGAGTGGCAGCGACCGGCCGTCAGACGATCCGCGGTTCCGCGTCGAGCGTCACGCCGAAGCGTTCGGCGACGCCTGCCTGCACCCGCTGCGCCAGCGCCCATAGCTGCGCGCCGCTCGCGCGGCCGTGGTTGACGAGCACCAGCGCGTGCTGCGCAGCGATGCCGGCGTCGCCGTCGCGGACGCCCTTGAAGCCGGCCTGCTCGATCAGCCAGGCCGCCGATAGCTTGCAGCGACCGTCGGCCAGCGGCCACAGCGGCAGCTGTGCATGTGCCGCCTTGAGGGCGTCCGCCACGGTCGTGTCCACGATGGGATTCTTGAAGAAGCTGCCGGCGTTGCCGATCACGGCCGGGTCGGGCAGCTTGCGCCGGCGCAGGCGCGAGACTGCCTCGGCGACGAGGCCCGGCGTCGGCTGCGCGACGTTCATCGCGGCCAGTTCCTCGCGCACGCCGGCGTAGTCGAGGCGCAGTGCCGGTACGCGCGTCAGGCGCAGCTGCAGCGCGGTCACGAGATAGCGCCCCGCGTCGCGTTTGAACAGCGAGTCGCGATAGGCGAATGCACAGGCGGCGGCGTCGAAGCGGACCGGTGCCTTCGCCATCCGGTCCCAGGCTTCGACTGCGTGGACGAACTCGCTGAGTTCGACGCCGTAGGCGCCGATGTTCTGGATCGGCGCGGCGCCGACCGTGCCCGGAATCAGGGCCAGGTTCTCCAGACCGGCTAGGCCGTGGCCCAGGGTCCAGTGCACGAGGTCGTTCCAGTTCTCGCCGGCTTCGGCCCGTACGATCGCCGCGCCGTCGGGCTCTGCGACGATCGCGATGCCGCGCGTGGACAGGGTCAGCACCGCGCCGGTCACGTCGCGCGTCAGCAGCAGGTTGCTGCCTTCGCCGAGTACCAGCAGCGGCACGCTGGCCAGCAGCGGGAACGCGAACACCTCGGCCAGCGCCGCGCTGTCGCGCACGTCGACCAGCAGCGCCGCGCGCGCGTCCACGCGAAACGTGTTGCGCCCGGCCAGCGAGGCGTCTTCGAGAATGCTGTAGCCGTTGCCGTCCAGGCGCGCCGGGGCGACGCGGAAGTCGCTCACGCTGGCTGCGCCGCGCGTGCGCGCAACGCGTCCACGCAGGCGCCGATCAGCGCCGGGCCGCGATAGATCAGTCCACTGTAGACCTGCACCGCCGTCGCGCCGGCGTCGATCTTCGCCGCCGCGTCGGCAGCGTCGAGGATGCCGCCGACGCCGATCAGCGGCACGCGGCCGTTCAGGCGTTGCGCCATGCCGCGCAGCACCGCGGTCGAGCGCGCGAATACAGGACGCCCCGACAGCCCGCCGGCTTCGTTCGCGTGCGCATGACCCGCGACGGCGTCGCGCGCGATCGTGGTGTTGGTGCAGATCAGTCCATCGGTGCGCGTGGCGAGCAGCACCTCGGCGATCGCGTCGAGTTCGCTCTCGGTGAGATCCGGCGCGATCTTCAGCAGCATCGGCTTGCGCACGCCGTGCTGCGCTGCGAGCTGTTCCTGGCGTTCGCGCAAGGTGCCGATGAAACGCTTGAGCGTTTCCTCTTCCTGCAAATCGCGCAGGCCCTGTGTATTTGGCGAGGAAATGTTGACCGTGACGTAGCTGGCCCGCGCGTAGACGCGTTCGAGGCAAAAAATGTAGTCGTCGACCGCGTTCTCGTTCGGCGTGTCCTTGTTCTTGCCGATGTTGATGCCGAGCACGCCGCCGAATCGCGCCGCCTCGGCATTTTTCACGAGGGCGTCCACGCCGCCGTTATTGAAGCCGAGGCGGTTGATGATGGCCTCGTGCTCGGGCAGGCGGAACATGCGCGGCTTCGGATTGCCGGGCTGCGGCCGCGGCGTGGTCGTGCCGACTTCGACGAAACCGAATCCGAGCGCGGCCAGCGCATCGATGTGCGCGGCGTTCTTGTCCAGTCCGGCGGCGAGGCCTACCGGGTTTGGCAGCGTGATGCCGCAGAACGGGGTCGGCAGCGGCTTCGGCCGCAAGGCGAGCAGCGGGTTCGTGCCGGTGCGATACGCCAGCTCCATGGCCCTGAGGCCGAGTTCATGCGCCTTCTCGGCGTCGAGGCAGAACAGGAGGGGGCGTGCG
Organism: Lysobacterales bacterium; assembly: GCA_038207515.1. Classification (GTDB taxonomy): domain Bacteria; phylum Pseudomonadota; class Gammaproteobacteria; order Xanthomonadales; family Rhodanobacteraceae; genus Tahibacter. The sequence goes on from JBBQZR010000020.1 coordinate 57,057, forward strand.
AGCTGATACATGCGGACAGGACGGCGGCGCGGGGGCGCGCATCGTGCCACGGATGGCGCCGGGGATCACGGCCGTGGCGCTGCTTTCGCCACCGGCGCAACGGTCTCGCGGCGGCGCGGGAGCGTCAACGCTCGAACGCGTCGCGGAACAGGCGGTCTTCCGGCGCCATGTCGATGGCCAGGCCCTTGGCGATGACTTCGACCTCGGCCAGCCCGGCGGCCGCGGCGCCGTCGAAGGTTCCGGTGACGCCGAGGATTTCCACGCGCACGCGGCGCGCGGCGACATCGGCGAAACCGACGTCGGTGCCGAACAGCAGCAGGCTGCCGGTCGTGCGCGTATCGAGCACGCTGCCGTTCGCATCGCGCAGGGTCACGCGCGTCGAGGTCACCTGCAGGCTGCTGTTGGCTTCGTCGCCCGGGCGCGGGTTGTAAAGGCGCACGCGGCGTACGGCCACGGATACGGGAAATTCGAGTTCGACCCACTGGCCGCTGACCTCGCCCGGCGCCGAGGTCCAGTAGGCGCGGATCGGACCAAGGAACACCTTGCGATCGACCAGGCCGTCGCGGTTTGCGCCGGGCCGTGTGGTGCTTGCGTGCAGGCGCGCGCCGGGTGCGAGGTTCGACCAGGGCGCGTCGGTTTCGCTCGGCACCGGGATCAGCGTATGCCCGGCATGGCAGCCGCTGCACAGCGCCGCCACGCCGGCGCGGTCGTGGTTCATGCCGGCCACATGCGCGCGGCCGTCGCCGCGCGGCCAGCCGGTGCGCGGCACGTCGTAGCCAGCGCTCGCGGCGCTGCGCAGCTGTTCGAACAAGGGCAGGAACGCGGGCGCGTTCGCGCTGACGCGGCCGGCCGCGGAAATGGCCTGCTCGCCGAGGAACACCGGCCAGTCGAGCGAGGGAAACGTACCCAGTGCGGTGCGCTGGTGGTCGGCGTAGAAGCGGATGCTCGCGGCGCTGCCGACCGCGGGCGCGCTAGGAATGTCGACGTCGACCGCGGCGTTTGCATACACGTTGCGCGCGTCGAATACGAAGCTGCCGTCGCGCGGCGCGGTGCCTTGCGGCGGTGGCAGGAAGTTCGGATACGGCGCGAGTTGCGGCGTATCGCGATAGATATCCGGCAGCACCGGTGGCAGCGTGCGCGCCGCGAGTACGCGCGGGCGCAGTTCCGCCGTGCCCGGATTGTCGTACACGAACTGCGCGCCGCCGCCGGGCGCGGCGACCCACAGGCCGTAGTCCTGGCCGGTGTCGGCGGCGCGTGCGAACACGATCCGCCCGTCGGCCAGCACTTCCGCGTCGGTCGTATACGGTCCCTGGTACAGCTGCGCCGCCTCCGGCGTGCCGGGCAGGCGCAGTGCAGGGTCGCGCCGCGTCACGCCGGAATGCGCGCTTCCGCGCGTCGCGCCGCGCGGATAGGCGCGGATGCCGCCGAAGCCGGCGGCCGCGGCGAGATCCAGCGCCGGAAAATAATTCGCGTACAGCGTGCCGTTGGCGCCGAAGCCGCCGCCGTAGCCGAATCCGTCGTCATCCGAGTCGGGCTTGCCGCCGAACAGGACGAGCTCGGCGCCGTCGGAATTGATGCTGACGATCTGCCAGCTGTTGCGCGCTGGCACCGCGCCCTGGGTGGCGAGTCCCTCATGCCGCAGCCAGCCGAGTTGCGGCTGGCCGTCGATGAGCAGCGCGTCGTCCATGCCTGCGACCGGCAGGCGCTGGTTACGCCACCAGCGGAAGTAGACGATCTTGCCGCTGACCGGATCGATCAGCGGGCGGTCGGCGCCGTTGCGTTCGCTCGTGATGCGATGCAGGCCGTTGCCGTTGACGTCGACGATCCAGAGATTGGACACGCGCCGGTCGGCGAAATGGGCGAAGGCCGGCCAGCGGGTCGAGGCGAACACGAGGCGGCCGTCGGGCAGATACGAGGGGTCGTAATCGTCGTAAGGCCAGGTTGCCGGGCCGGCGCCGAACTGCGAATAGTCGGCGGTGATATCGCTGTGCGTGATAGCGCGCAGACCGCTGCCGTCGGCATTGATCTGGTAGATGCGCCACGCGCCGGGATGCGCCGCCGGCGCCGTACTCCAGTTCCCCGGCGGCAGGCCGGCGAAGGCGACGCGCGTACCGTCCCAGCTGACGCTGGGTCCGGCCATGTCGATCAGCGTGGCATTCGGCGCCGCGCCGTCGAGCAGGGTGCGCAGGCTGCCGTCGCTTTCGCGTACGCGCAGGCGTGCCGGCGCGGCCGGGCGCGTGCGCGCATACGTGCCGACGCCGGGCAGCGCGCCGGTCGTGGCCCATGCGGCATTGCCGTCGGTGGGGATCTGCCGCTCGACGAAGACCAGCGGCGGCAGCGACTGCGCGCCGGCGGCGAAGCTGCAGGCCGAGAGCAGTGTGAATAAAAATACTTTGACGCAAAGTTTCAAAGCGTGACTTCGCCCGCCGGCCCCTCGCATCACACTAGGAGCCGGACAGGAAAGGTGCCGCCGCGCGATCGCGGCGACACCTGTTTGCGGATCACGCCCGCGCACGCACACGTGTGCGCCGCGATTGCCGCGCGGCGATCAGCGCGAGGCCCAGCAGCAGCAGTCCGATCGACCAGGTCGACAGCGCGGGTACTGGCTGCGAGCCGAGACGCACGCCGGTCGGCGTGTTGTCCGTGCCGGGATCGCCACCCGGTGCCGGATTGGTGCCGTTGTTCGACATGTCCGATACCGCGACCGAGGCGACGAAACCGCTGCCGGTCACCTGATTGATGTAGGTCACGCCGGAGGTGAACTGCACGTTGACCACCAGGCGGATCGTCGTCGTCGCGCCGACCGCGAGCGTGTCGGTGCCGGTCAGCAGGGTCGTGCTCGCGCGGCCATCGTAGGCCGGGTTCAGGCTCAACGTCGGTGCCGTCACGCTGACCACGCTCCAGGTCGGACCCGCACCGAAGGTGCTGACGAGGTTCTCGACCACCTGCAGGTTGTTGACCGGCTGGGTGCCGTAGTTGCGCAGCAGGATCACGTAGGCCAGTTGCGCCGTGTTCGGCGTGCCGCCCGTGCCGTAGCCGCTGCCCTCGGTCATCGACAGCACCTGCGCCTGCTTGGCCACGCCGAGCGGCGAACTGCCGCCGTTGGGACCGAGCGTGATCGGCGCCGGATCGGCGTCGTCTTCGTCGGTGGCGGGATCGGTGCCTCCGGGCGTGCCGCTGCCGTTGCCGCCGGTGGCGTCATCGGATGGCGTGCCGGGGGCACCGCCGGCGTCATTGCCCGGGTTGCCGTCCGGCGTCGAATCGATGTCGGTCGGCGGCGGCGTCTGCGAGTCACCGTCGTCGTCGGCCGAACCGATCTCGGCGCGATTGACCAGGGGCGAGACCGCGCCGGGCAGGATGCGCAGTGTGATCGTGACCGCCGTGCTCGTGCCCGGCAGCAGCGGCCCGCTGATCGTGCGCGTGGCGAGGCTGGCGCTGACCGGGCTCCAGTTCAGCTCGGTTGGGCTGAGCTCGAAACCGGCCGGGATGTAGTCGTTGATCACGATGCTTGTGGCCTGGATCGTGCCCTGGTTGAACACCTCGATGTCGAAGCTGACGTCCTGGCCCGGTGCGAACGGACCCGGCTGGCCGGCGCTGACCCGCTTGCGCAGGGCGAGATCGAAGCCGCCGCCGAACGAGATCTGCGCCGGATCGGAATCGTCCTCGTCGGTGGCCGGATCCGTGCCGCCTGGAGTGCCCGTACCGTTGCCGCCGGTCGAATCGTCGGACGGTGTGCCCGGTGCGCCGCCCGGATCGTTGTTCGAATTGCCATCTGGCGTGGAATCGACATCGATCGGGGGTGGCGTGCCGGCGTTGCCGTCGTCGTCGGCCGAGCCGATCTCGGCACGGTTGACCAGTGGCGACACTGCCGCCGGCTGGATGCGCAGCAGGATCGTGACCGTGGTCGACGCGCCCGGTGCGAGCGGACCCGCGATCGTGCGTGTCGCGAGCGTCGGGCTGACGCTGGTCCAGTTGGTCTCGCTCGGGCTCAGCGCGAAGCCGGCCGGGATGTAGTCGTTGACGACGATGGTCGTGGCCTGGATCGCACCCTGGTTGAACACGGTGATGTCGAAGCTCACGTCCTGGCCGATGACGAACGGTCCGGGCTGGCCGGCCGTCAGCGACTTGCGCAGCGCGAGGTCGAAGTTGCCGACCAGGCCGAAGTCGACGCTGAGGTTGCTGTTCGCATCGGCGTCGCCGTCGTTGACCGGCTCGCCGCCGACACTGAGCGTGACCGGTGCCGAGCGGATGACCGCGCCCAGCTGCGTGCCGTTGTCGTCGTTGTTGACGTCGTTGTCCGGGTCCGGCGCCGGCTCGTAGGTGCCGGTCGGCAGATACGGCGGCAGGCCCGAGCCCGTGCTGGTGCGATAGCCGACGGGTGGTGTGATCTCCACGAGGTAGGTGTCAGGATCGAGCGCGGCAAACAGGTAATTGCCGCTGCCGTCGGTGCTCGTCGTCGCGATCGCGGCGCCGTAGGGCGCGCCGTTGTTGTCGCTGTCGCGGTAGAGCACGACGGTCACGCCGCTGATGCCGGTTTCGCCGCCCTCGACGAGGCCGTTGTTGTTGCGGTCGTTCCAGACCAGGTTGCCGAGGCTCAGCACGCCGGCGCCGCTCGTGATCGGGTAGTCCTCGACCTCGCCGTTCGTGGCCGGTCCGGTCGGGCTGCAGGTCGGGTCGGTGCTCAGGCGGAAGCGCGCGAAGCTCGCCGCGGCCGCGGTATTCGGCACCGTGCCGAAGTTCAGCGTGAACAACGCCGCGGTGCTGCCGTTCGGTACGGCGATCTGGGCCGCTTCGCCGGCATCGGCGAAATCGCCGTCGGCGTTGTAGTCGAGATAGCCGCAGAGCAGCGCACCCGAACCGGTGCCGTTCGTTGCGGTGACGCGCACCGCCGGAGCCACGCCGCGCTGCAGCGCGAGATCGGCGGTGTTCACGCCGTCCTCGTCATCGGGCGTGCCGTTGGTGTCGTCGCCATTGGCCGCCATCGAGGGCAGGCCGTCGGCTTCGGCGTCTTCGTTCGCGCCGAGGCGCAGGTTCGCGACGATCGGGTGGCGCGGGCCGTTGTCGGCCAGCACCGTGGCGTAGTTGCCCGCGCCGCTGCCGGGGCCGGTGTCGGGCAGGTCGCCGAAGTCGATCAGCGCGATGCCGACCGGATAGTCCTCGACCTCGCCGTTCGTGGCCTGGCCGAGCGGCGTGCAGGCGCCGGTGTCGGTGCTCAGACGGAAGCGCGCGTAGCTGCTCGTCACCGAATTCGCCGGTACGCCGAAGCCGACGGTGAACTGCACGTTGGTTGAGCCCGTCGGTACCGCGACACTCGTCGTTTCGCCCGCATCGGCGAAGCTGCCGTTGCCGTTGAAGTCGACAAAAGCGCAGAGCTGCGCGGCGCTGCCGGTGGTGTTGGTCGCGTTGACGCGGATCGTCGCGGCGGTGCCGGCGGTCAGGTTCAGATCCGCCAGCGTGACGCCGTCTTCGTCCACGCCGTCGCCATTGGCGGCGACGTTGGGCTGGCCGTCGGCTTCGCCGTCCTCGGTCGCGCCGAGGAACAGGCCGGGCACGATCGGATGGCGCGGGCCGTTGTCGGCGAGCAAGGTGGAATAGTTGCCGTTGCCACTGCCCGGACCCGTGTCCGGCAGGTCGCCGAAGTCGAGCAGGCCGGCACTGACCGGATAGTCCTCGACTTCGCCGTTGGTGGCCGCGCCGGTCGGGCTGCACGCGCCGGCACCGGTGCTCAGGCGGAAGCGCGCGAAGGAACTCGTCGCGACACCTGTCGGCACCGTGCCGAAGTTCAGCGTGAACAACACGGCGCTCGAGCCGGCCGGCACGCTGACCGCGGGCGCGGTTTCTCCGGCGTCGGCGAAATCGCCGTCGGCGTTGAAGTCGATGAAGCCGCAGAGCTGGGCCGCGCTGGCGAGCGTATTCGTCGCGGTGACGCGCACGTTCGCGGGGGTGCCCGCAGTCAGGGCGAGATCGGCCGTGTTGACGCCGTCCTCGTCGTCGGGCGTTCCGGCCGCATCGTCGCCATTCGCGGCGGCGCTTTGCTGGCCGTCGGCTTCGCCGTCTTCGTTCGCACCGAGGTGCAGGCCGGCCACGATCGGATGACGCGGACCGTTGTCGGCCAGCAGCGTGGCGTAATTGTTGGCGCCATTGCCGGCACCCGTGTCGGGCAGGTCGCCGAAGTCGGTCTGGCTGATGCCGATCGGATTGTCCTCGACCTCACCGTCGGGCGCGGCGCCGACCGCGCTGCACGCGCCCGTGTCGGTGCTCAGGCGGAAGCGCGCGTAGGTGCTCGTCGCGGCGGTGCCGGGTACGGTGCCGAAGGCGAGTACGAACTGCACGTTGTTGCTGCCGGTGGCCACGGCCTGTGGCGGCGCGGTTTCGCCGGCATCGGCGAAATCGCCGTCGCCGTTGAAGTCGATGAAGCCGCAGAGCTGTGCCGGCGCGCCGGTGGTGTTGGTCGCGTTGACGCGTACGTTGGCCGGGCTGCCGCCGACGAGACTGAGATCGCCGACGACGACGCCGTCCTCGTCGTCGGGCACGCCGCTGCCGTCGTCGCCGTTGGCGCCAATGCTGGGCTGGCCGTCGGCCTCGCCGTCCTCGTTCGCGCCGATGCGCAGGCCGGCGACGATCGGATGGCGCGGGCCGTTGTCGGCGAGCAAGGTGGAATAGTTGCCAACTCCACTGCCGGCGGCCGTGTCGGGCAGGTCGCCGTAGTCGAGCAGGCCGATGCTGACGGCGTAATCCTCGACTTCGCCGTTCGTCGCCGCGCCGGTCGGGCTGCACGCGCCCGCGTCGGTGCTCAGTCGGAAGCGCGCGTAGGTGCCGGTCGCGACGCTGGCCGGCACGGTGCCGAAGTTCAACGTGAACTGCACGTTGTTGCTGCCGTTTGGCACTGCCAGCGCCGGCGCGGTCTCGTTGGCATCGGCGAAATCACCGTCGCCGTTGAAGTCGATGAAGCCGCACAGCTGTGCGGCCGTGCCGACGGTGTTGGTCGCGTTGACGCGCACGTTCGCGCTGCTGCCGGAGACCAGACTCAGGTCGGTCACGGTCACACCGTCCTCGTCGTCGGGCGTGCCGGCAGTGTCGTCGGCGTCGGCGCCGGCGTTGGGCTGGCCGTCGGCTTCGGCGTCTTCGTTAGCGCCCAGGCGCAGGCCGGCCACGATCGGATGGCGCGGGCCGTTGTCGGCCAGCAGCGTGGCGTAGTTGTTCGCGCCGAGGCCCACGCCGGTGTCGGGCAGGTCGCCGAAATCGAACTGGGCGATGCCGACCGGGTAGTCCTCGACTTCGCCGTTCGTCGCCGCGCCGACCGCGCTGCAGGCGGCGAGGTCGGTGCTCAGGCGGAAGCGCGCATAGGTGCTCGCCGCTGCCGTTGTCGGCACGGTGCCGAACGCCAGCGTGAACTGCACGTTGTTGCTGCCGTTCGCCACGGCGAGCGCGGGGGCGGTTTCGCCCGCGTCGGCGAAGTCGCCGTCGCCGTTGAAGTCGATGAAGCCACAGAGCTGCGCCGCGCTGCCGCTGGTGTTCGTGGCATTGACGCGCACGTTCGCCGGGCTGCCGCCGGTCAGACTCAGATCGGCCACGGTCACGCCGTCCTCGTCGTCGGGCACGCCGTTGATGTCGTCACCGTTCGCGCCGCTGCCGGGCTGGCCGTCGCCTTCGCCGTCTTCGTTCGCGCCCAGGCGCAGGCCGGCGATGATCGGATGGCGCGGGCCGTTGTCCGCAAGCAGCGTGGCATAGTTGTTCGGGCCGGTGCCGGGCGCCGTGTCGGGCAGGTCGCCGTAGTCGAGCAGGGCGATGCCCGCGGTGTAGTCCTCGACTTCGCCATTCGTCGCCAGACCGGTCGGCGCACAGGCAGTCGCGTCGGTGCTCAGGCGGAAGCGTGCATAGGTGCTGCCGGAGAATCCGGTCGGCACGGTGCCGAAATTAAGCGAAAACTGCACATTGTTGCTGCCGTTCGGCACGGCCACCGCGGGCGCGGTTTCGCCGGCGTCGTTGAGGTCGCCGTCGCCGTTGAAGTCGACGAAACCGCAGAGCTGCGCCGCCGCGCCGGTGGTGTTGGTCGCGTTGACGCGCACGCTCGCGGCGCTGCCGCCGACGAGGTTCAGATCGGCGATGTTCACGCCGTCTTCGTCGTCCGGCGCACCGTTCGTGTCGTCGCCGCTGGCGCCGGCATTCGGCTGCCCGTTCGCTTCGGCATCGATGTTCGCGCCGATGCGCAGGCCGGTGACGATGGGGTGGCGCGCGCCGTTGCTGGCGATCAGCGTTGGATAGCCCGGATCGGGCAGGTCGCCGAGATCCAGCGTGCCGATCGCGACGGCATAGTCCTCGACTTCGCCGTCGACTGCGAGGCCGTCGGGCGTGCACGCCGCGACGCCGCTGCTGATGCGGAAGCGCGCATACGTGGAGGCGGCCGTGCCCACCGGCACGATGCCGAAGTTGAGCGTGAAGCTGCCGCTGACGGTGCCGGACGGTACGTTGACCGACGGCGCGGTTTCGCCCGCGTCGTTGAAGTCGCCGTCGCCGTTGAAATCGAGGAAGCCGCAGATCTGCGCGGCGCCGGCGCCCGGGTTGGTCGCGTTGACGCCGATGCTGGCGTTGGCCCCGACCAGCAGCGCGCCGATGGTCACGCCGTCTTCGTCGGCGCCGTCACCGGTTGCTGCGAGGTTGGGCTGGCCGTCGGCTTCGGTGTCAACCGTCGCGCCGAGCCGCGGTGCGTTCGCCGTGCGCGGATGGCGCGGGCCGTTGTTCGCGATCAGCGTGGAATAGTTGGCCGGACCGATGCCGGCGGCCGGGTCGGGCAGGTCGCCGAGATCCGCCGGAATCACGCCGGCCGGATAGTCCTCGACTTCGCCGCTGCCGCCGGAACCGGTCGGCGAGCAGGCTGCTGCCGGACTGCTCAGGCGGAAGCGCGCGTAGGTGCTCGCCACGCCGACCGGCGTCGTGCCGAAATTCAGCGTGAACTGCACGTTGTTCGTGCCGTTCGCGACGGTGGTCGGCCCGCTCGTTTCGCCGGCGTCGGCAAAGTCGCCGTCGCCGTTGAAGTCGACGAAGCCGCAGAGTGCGGCGGCCGCGCCGCTGGTATTGGTCGCGTTGACGCGCACGCTCGCGGTCGAACCGGTGACGAACTGCAGGTCGGCGACGGTGACGCCGTCCTCGTCGTCGGGCACGCCGTTGATGTCGTCGCCGTTGGCCGGCAGACCCGGCTGGCCGTCGCCTTCCGCGTCGACGCTGCCGCCCATGAACAGGCCGGTCACGATCGCGTGGAACGCGCCGTTGTCCGCCTCGCGCGTGTTGTAGTTGCCGACACCGGTACCGGCGGCGGCATCGGGCAGATCACCGAAGTCCAGCGCGGCGATGCCGACTGGATAGTCCTCGACTTCGCCGTTGCCGACCGCGCCGATCGCGGTGCAGGCGGCGATCGTGTCGCTGAGGCGGAAGCGCGCATAGCTCGCGGCCGCCGAACCGGCCGGCACCGTGCCGAACACGAGGTTGAACTGAACGTTGTTGGATCCGTTCGGCACGGCCACGGCTGCGGCGCTTTCGCCGGCATCGAGGAAATCGCCGTCGCCGTTGTAGTCGATGAAGCCGCAGAGCTGCGCAGCCAAGCCGGTGGTGTTGGTCGCGTTGACGCGCACGCTCGGCGCGAGGCCGACCCGCAGGCTCAGGTCGGCCACGGTCACGCCGTCCTCGTCGTCAGGTGCACCGTTGGTGTCGTCGCCGTTCGCGGCGGCATTCGGCTGTCCGTCGCTTTCGCCGTCGACGGTTGCGCCCATCTGCAGACCCGGCACGATGTTGTGCATCGCGCCGTTGTCGGACGCGAGCGTCTGGTAGTTGCCGACGCCGGTGCCGATGCCGGTATCCGGCAGATCGCCGAAGTCGGCGATGCCGAAGCCGAAGTCGATCGTATGGTCGTTGCGCCCGGGCTGTCCGACGGTGGCGTTGAAACCGGTGCTGCTGGGACCCCCGCCAGCGACGGTCGTCGCGACGCCGTTGGAATCGCGGATCACGCCGCCGGTATTGGCCAGCGTGCGCGTGAAGCCCGCGAGCGGGCCGCCGACGTTGAAGTTGGACGGCGCGATCAGCACCGTGACGCCGGCACCGTAGGGATTGGGCTGGATGATCGTGTTGTCGGCCGTGCTCGGGTCGGTCGCACCGATCGAGAACAGGAACAGGAAGTGGCCGGTCGCATCCGTCGTCGCCGTGCCGAGCACGGCGCCCGCGGCGCTGTAGAGGTTGACCACGACGCCGGCGATCGGCGGCTCGCCGGGATCCTGCCGTCCATTGCCATTGGTGTCGCGCCAGACCCGGTTGCCGAGTTCTACCGGCGGGTCTTCGCAGAGGATCTCGATGTCGCCGATGCCGCCGGCCTTGCCGAACGTGGAGGTGCCGTCCTCGTAGAGACGGAACTCGTGCCGCACGTTGCCTGCGAACAGCGCGTTCGCGCCGTTGGTATTGCTGTAGACGCGCACGCCGGCATTGAAGGTGCCGTCGACGTCATACACGGTGGACATGAAGTTGCCGCTGCCCGGGCGCCACAGCAGCGAGCCCATGGCGGTCTCGCGGTGGAAGTCCGGTGCGAAGTCGAAATCGTAGTATTCCTCCCAGTAGAACTCGCGGTTGCCGGGGCCGGAATTGACGTTGGTGCCGGCGCCGGTGCTGTTCGGATCGGAGGTCGTGCTGGTGCCGCAGGCGCCGGCGTTCTCCAGTACCCAGCTGCCGCCCGCGCCGTTGCGGCAGGCCAGCAGCAGGTCGCCGCCCTGGCGCGTGCCGTCGTTCTGGTTGCCTAGCGGGCCGATGTCGCCGGTGTCGTAGGCCTGGTCGCCGAGGCGGTCGCGCAGGCCGATCGCCATGCGTCCCTGCGCGTCGAACTCGAGGTCCGTGAAGACCGGTTGTGGATAAATCCAGAAGTTCGCAGAGCCTGGGGAGTCGGCCGACTGGAAGGTGTCGTTCCAGGGATTCCATTCGCCGTCGGTCGTGGCCGAGCCGATGCCGCTGTTGAGGAACCGGCGCGGATAGTTCAGCGGGAATTCGAGGATCGGCGTCGCGGCGAAGGTGTTGGTCGCCGGGTTCATCGCGTAGACGTAGGCGCGCATCGCGAGCTTGGCGTTGTCCAGCGTCGCGCCGGCGGCGCGCATGCTCTGTGCGGTGCAGACCATGCCGACGTACAGCGTGCCGTCGAAGAACTTGGTCGCGAACGGACGGATGTCGTCGGTGCTCGGCGCGGCCGCGCTCGGCGCCGCGCCGCTGCAGCTCGCCGGGACCGGCACCGGCACGCGCACGATCTGCGCGGCGGTCGGCGCGGTCGGCCCCGAGCCGATCGGCAGCACCAGCACTTCACGCTGGAACAGGTTGATGGTGTAGAGGGTCAGGCCGTCCTCGGAGATTTCGAGGTCGCCGAGACCGCGCTTGCCGACGACGCCGTAGGTCGCCGCATCGAGGTTCCAGTCGGTGCCGGCCGGGTGCGTGTTCGTGCCGGTGTCGATGCCGGCCAGACCGTTGACCGTAATGAACGGCGCCGCGTTGATGTTGGTCGTGCCGCGCGCGACGTTGGACGACAGATAGATCGTGCCGGTATTGGCCGTGCTGCCCAGCGGCGAGCCGCGGTGCAGGTACGCGGAGGAAAACAGGCTGCGCGTGCGGCGCTGGTAGGCGATGCCGTAGACCGCGCCGGTCTGGTCGGACAGGCCGTAGCTGCGTTGCGCCTGCACGCCGGCGGTGTTCGGGTCGGCGTCGTGGTCGATGCCGCGCGCGTCGTAGTCGAAGCCGAACAGCGTCGTCAGACCCGGCGTCTGATTGCCGAAGGCGAAGAAGCCGGCGACGACGGATGGTGGTGTCGGTCCGGAGCAGTACTGCGCCGGATTGTTGAAGCCGGCGTTGACCGTCGCGGTGCTGGTCGCGACGAACTGCACCGAAGTCGGGTTCGCGCTGCCGAAGGCGGCCGTCGCGAATGCACCGGTCTCGCCGGTGAACTCGACGCGGAACGGGCCGCCGCTGGCGATGACGAGCGTATAGCTGCCCAGGGCCGGCGTGTTCGCCGCGGTGCAGGCGGCGACCGGCGTGGCCGCGGCCGAGCAGGACTGGTCGAATGTGGTCGCGGTGGCGACACTGGTGCCGGCGGCATCGTAGGCTGTGACGGTAATGCCGCCGAGGCCGGGCTCGCCCGTGTCGATCACGCCGTCCGCGTCGTAGTCGCGGAAAACGGTGCCGGTAATGTTCGCGAGGGCCGAGCCGGCGGCCAGCGACAGCAGCGCTGCCAGGCTGAATTGTGTGATTCGTGTCACATATTGCCGTTGCACGCGCAGTCTCCCCCGGAGCCCTTGCGGTGGCTCCACTACTGGTTATTGCCGAAAAACCCCCAGTTGCTGACGGGCAGGGCGCGCATTCGTCGGAACACGAGCGCTGACCGTTCGCTGAACAAATAGTAATCACTATTCGTACTGCTTTTACCAGTCAAGACTTGTGCCAACAGTAAAAAAGTGTTTGCGCCGAACTGGTTGGGGGGCACTGTTGAGAACGATCCAAGCAGGCGGGGCCAGTAATTGGCCCTTTTAGAACCTGAAAAATTCCGACTTTTGCCGCCAATCGGTCCGATGGCGCGGGGGGGCTGTGGCCCTGATGCGACGTGCACGCGACATCGCGGCGCTGGCGCGCTTTCCAAAGGGTCCGAGGGAACGTCTTTCCGCGACCCGCCGCGATGAATGGCGAGCCGGCGCTTGAGGGTTTTCCGCAGTGCGCTCCGGCCTGCCAGGCCGATCCATTAGTGGATCAGCCGGACAGGCTGTCTACCAACAGCCTGCCGGTGGAAATCGCGCTAGCCGCGTCGTGCGGCCAGGCTTACTCAGAACTCGAACTTGATGCCCTGGGCCAGCGGCAATGCGTCGGAGTAGTTGATGGTGTTGGTCTGGCGGCGCATGTAGGCCTTCCAGGCGTCCGAACCGGATTCGCGGCCACCGCCGGTTTCCTTCTCGCCGCCGAACGCGCCGCCGATTTCCGCACCCGAAGTGCCGATGTTGACGTTCGCGATGCCGCAGTCCGAGCCGGAGGCCGACAGGAAGGCCTCGGCCGTCTTGACGTTCTGCGTGAAGATCGACGACGACAGGCCCTGCGGCACGCCGTTCTGGAAGCCCAGCGCTTCGTCGATGGTCTTGAACGGCATCACGTAGAGGATCGGCGCGAAGGTTTCGCTCTGCACCACTTCATCGCTGTTTTTCAGGCCGGTGATGATGGTCGGCAGCACGAAGTTGCCGGGGCGGTCGGTCAGTGCCGCGCCGCCGGTCGCGACGGTGCCGCCGGCCGCCTTGGCCTTCTCGATAGCGCCGAGGAAGCGCTGCACCGACGCCTTGTCGGTCAGCGGGCCCATCAGCGTCGTCGGTTCGGTCGGGTCGCCGATCTTGCTTTCGACCTGCTTGTACGCGCCGACCAGCGTGGCAAGTACGCCGTCGAAGATCGACTCGTGCACGAACAGGCGGCGCGTCGACGTGCAGCGCTGGCCGGCCGTGCCGACCGCGCCGAACACGATGCCCGGGATCGCGATCTTCAGGTCGGCGGTTTCGTCGACGATGATCGCGTTGTTGCCGCCGAGTTCGAGCAGCGAACGGCCCATGCGCTGGGCGACGCGCTCGCCGACAAGGCGGCCTACCGGGGTCGAGCCGGTGAAGCTGATCAGCGGAATGCGGTGGTCGTCGACGAAGCGCTGCGCGAGTTCGGTGCGCGCGTCGTTGAACAGGAAGAAGATGTCCGGGAAGCCGCCGGCCTTGAGCGCGGCATTGCAGATCTGCAGCGAGGCGATCGCCGACAGCGGCGTCTTGGGCGAGGGCTTCCAGATCGTGATGTTGCCGCAGATCGCCGCCAGGAACGAATTCCACGCCCATACCGCGACCGGGAAATTGAACGCCGAGATCACGCCGACGATGCCGAGCGGATGCCACTGCTCGTACATGCGGTGGCCCGGACGCTCCGAATGCATGGTGTAGCCGTACAGCATGCGCGACTGGCCGACGGCGAAGTCGGCGATGTCGATCATTTCCTGCACTTCGCCGTCGCCCTCCGGCTTGATCTTGCCCATCTCCAGCGCGACCAGCGAACCCAGCGCATCCTTGTGGGCGCGCAGCGCTTCGCCGCAGAGACGGATGGCTTCGCCGCGCTTCGGCGCCGGCGTCGTGCGCCAGGTCTTGAACGCTGCCTGCGCGCGCGTGAGGATGGTTTCATAGTCGGCTTCGGAACTCGCGTGCACGCGGCCGATGACTTCGTTGTTGCTCGGGCTGATCGATTCCAGCACGCCGGCATCGCTGGTCGACGACCATTCGCCGTTGCCGAGATAGGTGCCCGAATTCATCTCGGCCAGGTTCAGGGCCTTGAGGATCTGCTGCGACATGGGTGACTCCGGAAGCTGCAAGGAAAGCGAAGGGCGCGACCGTCGTGCCGCCAGAACAGGCGACGCGGTCCGCGCAAAGGGCGCGGATTATAGCAACCGCCTTCTGCAGCCGCCCGGTTCCGGAGCTGTCGCGGCGGGTGGTCCTGCCGGGTCAGGCTGAATTGGCTCCGTCGCGGGGCCACTTGGGCCATCGCGCCGGGCGATCCGGCGTCGGGCCCGGCCATCGATATGCCGGCCTCGCTGCATCGTCCACCGGTTGCCGCGGCCCGACAGGACCGGGGAGCAGGCTTGCCCCACTCCAGTCGCCGACCGACCGACTTCCATGCCAGAATCCGGCGCCGGAATTGCCGCCGGTGCTCCCGTGTAATGCTTCGTGAGAAGCGCGGAATCACAGTAACCTTCGGGCCCCGTAGCTCAGCTGGATAGAGCGTCCCCCTCCTAAGGGGAAGGTCGTACGTTCGAATCGTATCGGGGCCGCCATCAACTCAAATGAGTTGCTGAAAATTTCCCTTGGTTTCCTGTTGAGTTCGTTGGCTTGCTGGAAACCCGCTATGCGGGCGCGCAGTGAGCTGGCAGCTATTCGTATACAAGGCTCTCCGGAGCGCCATCACGTTCGGTGATGAGCCGGCCGTTCAGCAGAGAGTGCTTGACGCGCGTTGATCTGTCTTCTGCAGGCCGGGCTTTCTGCAAGTCGCATAATGAACAAATACAAAAAAATCTATTGTGTCGTGAGCCAACGGCCATGGCCGCAGGCTTCAGCTGCGTGCGTCAGACCGGTCCGAAGAAGCCGTGCATACTGGCCCCAGCCAGGCACAAGCCCACCACCAGCCAGCTCGGTGCGTTTCCGAACACCAGCGCCAGCATGCCAAGGCCGGCAATAACCACATCCGCTGGCGTGTGAATGGCGCTGGTCATCACCGGGTCGTAGAAGGCCGCAGCAAGAAGTCCCACCACGGCGGCGTTGATGCCTTGGAGTGCAGCCCGCGCACCCGCCGCCTGGCGCAGCCGATCCCAGAATGGCAAAGCCCCGACCAGCAGCAGAAAGGACGGCAGGAACAGGCCAAGCAAGGCCAGTGCCGCCCCGGCCCAACCGTTGGGCTCCGGCGTCATGGTGAAGCCCAGATACGCCGCAAACGTGAAAAGTGGTCCCGGCAGCGCCTGGGCGATGCCGTAGCCGGCCAGAAACGTATCGGCGTCGAGCCAGCCGCGGCCCACGGTTTCGGCATCGAGCAGAGGCAGCACGACATGGCCGCCGCCGAACACGAGCGCACCGGACCGGTAGAACCCGTCGAACAGGGCGATACCGTGGCTGCCGCTCCAGGCGGCCAGAGGCGCCAAGCCCAGGAGACCCACCGCGAAGAACGCCAGCGCCACCGCTCCCCAGCGTCGGCCGTACGGCGTTCGCTCAAACGGCGATGTGGTGCGGGACGTCCCGTCGAGCAGGCACACACCCAGCAGGCCACCGGCGGCGGCGGCGCCCAGCTGCGCCCATGCAGAGGGAAAGGCCACGCAAACAGCGGCAGCGCCGGCGGCAATCCCAAGGCGGATGGGGCCGGTGCAAAGTTGCCGCCCCATGGTCCATACGGCGTGCGCCACGATGGCGACTGCGGCGAGCTTGAGGCCACGAAGCCACGGTGCGTGCGCCACGTCGCTCATGCCGGCCACCCCGTACGCCGCCGCGACCATGAGCAAAGCCGAGGGCAGGGTGAATCCGGCCCAGGCGGCCAGAGCACCGGGAACGCCGGCACGGCGGATGCCCAGCGCCATCCCCACCTGGCTGCTGGCCGGGCCGGGCAAGAACTGGCACAGCGCGACCAGGTCGGCGTAAGCCGCTTCGCTCAGCCATTGCCGTCGTTCCACGAACTCCCGACGGAAATACGCGAGGTGAGCGATCGGACCGCCAAACGATGTGAGGCCCAACGCCAGGAACGCCCGAAACACCTCGCCGATGGCGGAGGCGCCGCATGCGGATGCAGCCGGCTTTTCGTCCATGGTCACGTCAGGCAGCCGGCTTGTCCGACATGAGCCGTTCGCTGTCGGGCACAAAGGAGGACCGAGTGGGCACTACGGTCAGCCGACCCGGACGAAGTGGCAGTAAACGAACGGCTGGACGCTGCCACCGGGCGTGTCGTGCGTGTCGGCCGCCTGGGCCTCCAATCGGAATGCCTCACCGAACACCTGCTGCAGACCGGCTGCGTCGTAGCGGACGACCGGCAGGCCGCTGCACCGCGCCGGTCCGTCCAGCGCGAACGTGGCGATGACCAGATGGCCATGCGGTTTCAGGGCGCGGACGAGCTGGCTCACGTAGGCAGTTCGATCCGCCTCGTCCGTCAGGAAGTGGAACACGGCGCGGTCGTGCCATACGTCGATGCTCTGCGGTTCGAGGGCGATCGTGCGTACGTCGCCGTGCAGCCAGATAACAGGGTTGTCCAACGCGCCCAGGCGGTCGCGGGCTGCGCGCAGTGCGGCCTCCGACAGGTCGAGCACCGACAGCTGCCGGTAGCCTTTTGCGAGCAAATCATCCACGAGGGTCGAGGCACCGCTGCCGACGTCCAGAACACAGGCATTCTGATCCGCCCCGATTGCTTCGATGATAGCCAGGGAGCGCTCCAGGTGGGGGCGATACCAGCTGACTTCGGTGGCATGGCGGGTGCGGTAGACCTTCTCCCAATGCTCGGGCGTGCCCGATGTTTCCGGTGGCACAGGACTCTGCGGACGTGTCATGGCACTTAGCGCGGCTTCTGAAGGGATGTTGGAGGGTAACGCGAACCGCCGGCTGAGCCTCTTCGTCGATAGGACTCAGTTCGGACGCCGGTGTCCGAGCGGGCGTCGGAGTATCGGCGACATCCGAAGCAAGACGCAGCGCGCTGCCGGCGTGAGCTGCTTGAGCACGCAGTCCTCAGGCCCATCGACCACAAACCTCGTCGCGGCTTCGCGCCGCGCGAAGGAACGGTTTTGGATTCCGGCTGGCAAGAGCGACGAGGCATGGAAACCTGCCTTGCCGCGTCGTGAAGAAAGCTCGCCGACTAGCGGCGGCGGAACGCCGGATGGTCACAGGGCCTATTCATGCTGACCAGCGACGGGACCGAAGAACGGGTGCTGCTGCTGGGACAGAGCCGGTCGCCCGATGCGGCGGCGCGACCGACATCGCTGGCTCAGGGCTCGAAATCGCCCTCGAAGATGCGATCGGTATCCGCATCGAGCGCCAGCGTCGCCGTGTTGTTGTTGCCGACCGGGTCGGTGACCGGCGAGCCGACGACGGCGGTGGCGGTGTTCGAGAGGCTGCCCGTGGTGCCCGGTGCGACCGTGCCGCTGACGGTATAGGTCACGAGTCCGGCCGCGGGCAGGCTGATGTTCTGGGTGATGTTGCCGTTGCCGCTGGCGGTGCAGGTGGCGCCGCCGGTGACCTGGCAGACCCAGGACACGTTCGTATAGCTGGCCGGGAAGATGTCGACGACCGTGGCGGTCGCCGCCGACGGACCTAAGTTGGCCACGGTGACTGTATAGACCAGCGTGCTGCCCGGTATGTAGGCCTGTGGATTCGCGCTCATGCCGACGACGAGGTCCGCGGTCTGGGGCCCGACCGGGCAGTCGACCACGCCGCGAATCACCCAGTCGCCGGTCAGGCCCAGCGTCGCGCTGTCGAACCACATGAAGGTGCCGCCGAGGTCGGCGAGCAGCGCGTTGCGGCCGCTCTGTATGCCGTTGGTGTCGCGTACCACGGTGGGGCCGGAATTGGTGAGCGGCGGGGTGAAGAACTTGAACGAAACGACGAACCGTTCGTTGGCCGCGAGCGCCACCGCGAGCGGGATCGTGTTGTTTTCGTCGAGATAGCGCCATTCGTTGAGCACGCCATCGCTCAGGATCGGGCCGTCGACCACGGCGGCCTGAGCACCGGGATTCGGAAACGTGCCGGCGCGGTAGACCGTCACCGAATCGTGGATTTCCTGCCCCTGAGTACCGCTGGGCGAACGCCAGAATACCTGCACGGCGCGCAGGGTGCCGGCGCACGGCGAGGTCAGCCACGATGCGGCCGCCTCGTTGGCCGCGAAGCCATAGACGAGTACGCCGGCATCGCCGTTGCCGAGGGAGTCGTTCTGTACGGTCTGCTCGACCGCGCCCACGCCCGTGCCGAACAGCGCTGTTGCCAGCGCGAATGCCCACCGCTTCATGCCGATTCCCCATTCCGCGGACGGCAGGCCGCCGTCTTGGAAAAAGTATAGGTCCGCGCATCAGCGCAGCGTGACGGCGGTCACATTCCGGGCCATGGGTTAGGATGCGCGCCGTCCCCACGCCGAGCCGCCCCATGCCAGGTCAACAACGCGAAACCACCTTCCGCTTCCTGGCCCAGCCTTCCGACGTGAATTTCGGCGGCAAGGTCCATGGCGGCATGGTCATGAAATGGATAGACCAGGCCGGCTACGCCGCCGCAGTCGGCTGGAGCGGACAATACTGCGTCACGGTGGCCCTGGGCGGCATCCAGTTCGTCAAGCCGATCCTCATCGGCGACATCGTGGTCGTGCGCTGCAAGCTGATCCGCACCGGCAGCAGCAGCATGCATTTCGCGGTCGACGTGATTGCGCGTGACCTCAAGAGCGGAGGCGAGCGTCTCGCCACGCATTGCATGATCAGCTTCGTCGCGCTTGACGCCCCCGAAGGCCACCCCGCTGCGGTCCCGCCGTGGGTGCCGCAGACCGAGGACGACCGCATCCTGGCGTCGTACGCCGAGAAGATCATCGCCATGTCGCGCGAGCAGCAGCACGAACTCGAACGCGTGCGCCACGACATCGAGCGCAACGGCTGAGCGTGATCGTCGCTACGGTTCGAAGCCGTCGGTAAAGAGGCGATCGCTGCTCGTCGAGGGCAGGTGGGCCGGATCGAACAGGCACAGGGCGGTACCTCCTTCCAGGATGCGCGTGCCGTTGCAGCTCCACGCGCCGCCGTCGGCGGCGCCGTCGGATTGCAGTCCGGCGCAGGCCGAAGCGCCGGCCGTCGCGTCGAGCGCGGTGTACTGCACAACCGCCGCCTGGCTGGCGTGGTACAGCACGAGCTGAAACGTCAGCGGCTGGTTATCGCCGAGGCGGTTCCAGTTCTTCCAGCGCACCACGCTGCAGGCTTCGTCGGCAATCAGGCCGGACGCGCGCGGACAGGTTGCGAAGAACTGCTGCGTCAGCGCGGCGCCCGCGCCTTCGCCGCTCAGTTCATCGTGGTAGGCGAGCAGGCGCGCGGCGGCGAACGGCGCGTTGTCGGGCACCGCAGGCAGATAGATGTCGTTGCTGAAGTCGCCGCCGTTTTCCTCGGCGAGGCTCGCCGCGAAGGCGACGTAGCCGTTGGTCGACACCACCAGCGCGCTGTAGTCGGTGCCGAAGAAGCGGAATGGCTGGCCTAGCGCGAACGCGGCCGCGCCGTCGTCGAGCGCAGTGGCGGAAGGCGATGCCGCAATCGGGTTCAGCGTCGTACCGCCGTCGACGTCGACGGGGGCGTAGGTGCACAGCGCCGGATCGGCCGAGGCGAAATGGCCGTAGCCGTCGAGTTGAGTCAGCTGCGCGCGCGGATTGGTGCCGGCCTGGCAGGGAGCGGCCAGTGCGGCGAGCAGCAGCAGCGATGCGGTGCGGCGCTTCATTGCACTCTCCCCTGCCAGATCTCGGCATTGCGGTCGGCGTTGGTGGTGAGGAAATTTTCCGCCGAGATGAAGTTCACGACCGGGATGACGGTATTGGTGCGGCCAATGCGTGCGCCGTTGGTGGTCAGGCCGGTCGCGAGGTTGTTCTCGATGTCGCTGTTGCCGTTGACGCGGCGCTGGCCGACCGAGAACTGGCCGTTGAGCAGGCTGATGCGCTCGTAGGCGTAGTTGAGCGTGCCATCGGTCTCGACATCGACGCCGATATAGACACTGTCGGAACTGTTCGTGCGCTGGACCAGCGGAGTTCCGCCCACTTCGTAGCGGAATATTTCCGAGGAAAAATCGGCGTTGAAGTTGGCCGCGGCGGGTGTGAGGTTGCCGTCCGACAGGAAATAGATATAGGTGCCGTTGGCGCTTCCGTCGAGCACGGCCGAGCTGTTGTTGGTCTGCGGACCGCCGGTGCCGTTCGTGGTCGTGTTGGTGATGCGCGTGAAATTGGCTGCCGTGGTGCCGCTGTTGGTGCCGGTGGCGCCGCGGTCGAAGCGGTAGAGCTCGAAATTGACATCGGTGTTGGTGCCGTTGTGCACGCAGGTCGACTTGAAGACGAGATAGCGGCCGCTGATGTTCTTGGTCAGTGCCGGCTCGGCCATCGTGCAGTCGGTCGCCGTGCCGAACAGCGAAGTGCTGTTGGCCGTACCGTTCCAGACCACGATCTTCTTCGCCGTGCCGGACCCGGTCAGCGTGCTGCAGGTCGATTCGAACGCGATCACGCCGCCGTCGCCGTCGATGGTCGGTGTGCCGTTCTCGCAGCCGGCCGGCGTGCTGGTCAGCGTCAGGAAGGTGTTGGTATTGCGGTCGTAGCGGTAGATCTGCGTCGTCGCGGTATCGGTCAGGCGCGCAGCGATGGCAAGGTAGCGGCCGCCGTCCTGGTAGGACATGGCGAGCCCGGAGATGCCGCCGCCGCTGGTCACGTTGAAGCCGGTGGCGCGCGTGAACGCCGTGCCGTTCCAGACGTAGATCTGGTCGAGCAGGTTGGGATTGCTGCCGAGGTCGGCGCTGGTGACGAAGGCGACGATCTCGCCGGTGGAGTCGTTGGCGATCAGGCGCGCGTTGGCGCCGCGGAAGAAGAACGTGCCGCCCTTGAGTTCGACGTTGCGCCCGGTCGTGACCGTGCGCTGCACGATGCTGCCGATTTCGTTGCAGGAAGTCTTGATCTGCACGTCGTCGATGAACAGCGTGGAGTCGACGTTGCGGTCATTGCTGTCGGCGACGCTGAAGCGCAGCGTCACGCTGCTGTCGGCCAGCGCGGCGGCGGGAATCTGCAGACAGGTGCGCTGGAATGTCGGCGGGCCGAAGCGCAGGTTGACGGTATTGAGCGCGGCGGGATTGCTGATCGTGTTGTTGACGACGGTCGCGTTCTGACAGTTCGCGTTGGCGAACGGCGAATAACTCGATCCGTTGAGCTTGCAACTGGAGCGCGAAAAGATGCGCACGCCGTCGACCTTGAGGTCCATCACGTCGTCGAACTGGTCGGGTTCGTTCTGCTCGCTGGACGCGAACGCCCAGTCGAACGCGACGAAGGCCGGGCTGAAGGTGACTGCCGATGTCGATTCCAGCCACGACTGGTCATAGTCGTTGTTGCCGCCGAAGCCGTCGAAATCCAGCGGGCCGGTCGACCTCGCGCCCGGACCGGTGGAAACCGCGCCGGCCCAGGTGCCTTCGGGAATCACGATCGTGCCGCTGACATAGCTGGCGCGAATCGCGCCGGCGCGGGTGTCGCCGCCGGCGGTCCAGCTCGCGATGGTGCCGGTCTCGAACCCCCCGTTGACCGGAATTTGCGCCTGGACCGGCAGCGTCAGCGCCGCCAGGCCGAACAGCAGCCAACGTGCGCAATGGGAAACTGTGCTCATGGCGATGGGCCTTGTGCAGCGGTGGTGAGTTCCTGACCGAACAGGAATCGATCATCGAGCAGCACGTCCTTGCGCGCCAGGATACGGCCGTCCGCGGCCATCGCGCGCAACTCGTAGCGGCCCGGTGGGATGCCGTCGATGCGGTAGTAGCCGTAGGCATTGCTGCGCGCGCGTCCCTGAATGGACTGCTCGGTGTCGATCAGGTGGAGGTCGACCTCGCCCAGCGCCTTGCCGTCGGGCGCACGCAGCTGGCCGGCCAGGCCCAGGCGCAGGTCGAGCGTGAAATCGACCCGCGTGAGGCTGCCGGCGCGGACTTCGACGCGACGCGGCGCCTCGTGCACGCTGAACTCGATCGGCAGGCCTTCGCTGTCGAGCTCGACGCGGTGCACACCGGGCGTGAGGTTCGGCACATGAAAGTGGCCGTCGGCATCGCTGCGTGCGCGCACGTGGCCGTCGACGAGTATCGGCACGTTGGACAGGTCGACTCCGCCGACGCTGCGGCCCGAACCGATCAGGCCGGAGACGCCGCCATCACGAACCTGGCCGAGATTGGCGCCGCCGCGCGCGAGGCCGGCGCCGGTCACGGCGAAATCGGCGATCACGGAAAGACCGATCACGGTGCCGTTGGCCGGCGCGAGCGGGTCGCGCACGGCCTGCAGGCGGGCGCTCAGACCAGGACGCAGCTCCATGCTGGCGTCGGCGATGAACCCGCTGCGGCCTTCGCCGTGCAGCAGGCCGGCCGACCAGGCCAGTCCGGAGACGCCCGGCTGATAGTGCTGGAAGATCGCGCTGAGCCGGTTGCCGCGATCGCTGTCGCGCTGCGCCATCACCGAGAGACGGGAGCTCTGGCCCAGCGCCTGGTCGACGCCGACCTGGCTCAGGTTGCCGTAGCGCGTCGCCGACAGCCGTGTGCCGCGGCGAACGCCCCACTGCGCGTCGTACGAATAGCGGCCGTCGAATTCGGGCCGCGCCGACAGCTGCAGGTTGCGCAGGGGACGCCAGCTCACGGCCGGCAAGGTGTATTCGATATCTTCGGCGCCGGTCACGCTGGCATTCGCATGGATCAGCGAGACGCGCAGGTCGGCGCCGACGGTGCGCCCCGCCTCGACGCGCAGGTTGCGGCTGGCAATGGTCTCCTCGTTCTGGTAGCCAGCGCCGTAGTCCAGCCAGTTGGCGCGCCAGAACCACGCTCCGCTCTGGCCGTCGCCAAGCACCTGGCGTGCCTCGCTGCCGTTGTCGTCGCGGCCGACATAGCCGGCCCAGCTGCCGGCCATGCCGAGGTTGGCGGCGGTGCCGATCACGCTTTGCGTGCGTCCGTCGACGGACTGGATGATCAAATCGCCGGTGAAGCGTTCGCTCAGCCCGCGGCGGAACTGGTAGAAACCGGCGCTGCCGTGGCCATTGCGCTGGTCGTCGAGCAGGAAACCGTTGCTGCCGGCGCCGAGATAATGCGCCTGCGCGCCGGCCGGCAGCTGCAGGTTGCTGGCCTGGGAATACGTCTGGTCCACGCGCAGCGGCGTGCCGTTGTCGCCGAATTCGTAGACCGCGACCTCGACCGGAATCGCGTCGCCCGGTGCGGCGGGGACATCGGTGAATTCGTATCGTCCGTCGAGGCGAATGGTCTGGCGCGCGAACACGCCGCCAGCATAGCGCAGCTCCGCCGTGCCGCCCGGCGGGCCGCTGCCGCGTATCGTGCTGGTCGGCCGCGCCTGGTAGGCGAGCAGCTGGCCGGCATCGCCGAGGCTGGAATCGAATACCTGGCCGGGCCGGTTGGTCCACGCGTACTGCGCGCCGGTCAGGTCGAAGGACTGCAGCAGCGGATGCAAAAAGACCCGTTCCTGGCCGACCAGGAAGCGCGAATTGCCGCGATCCAGGCGCCACGACAGGGCACCTACGTCGATGCCGCGGTCGTCCCCGGTCAGATAGTGACTGAAATCCGCACGCCAGTTGCCCGGGCCGAGCGCGCCGACCAGGCGATGGTTGGCCGCGCTGGACAGTTCGCCGTTGGACTGGACGGTCAGGACTTCGCTGCGCCACCGCGACAGGCTGGCGCGCGGCGCGCGGATGTCGACCGGACCCTCGTCGCGCGCCGGCAGTCGGCCGTCGGCATCGACACCCGGCGTCCAGGGCAGCACGACACGCAGCGCGTATTCGGCCGGGTCGAACGCGACCTGGGCGGCAAGCACCGTCGACAGCGCGGCGACGTCGACGTAGGTCACGCCCTTGTCGTCGAGCAGCGCCTCGCCCGTCAGTAGCGCATCGCCGAGCGGTGTGCTCAGGCGCACGCTGCCATCGGCTTCGCGCAGGCTGCCGATCGCGCAGAGCTGGGTGAAGTCGTCGAGGCTGACGAAATCGCGCCCGTCAGGCTGGCGCAGCAGGGCCAGGCTGGCGTCGACTTCTTTTTTGTTGAGGATCGGTACCACCAGCAGCACCTGCTTCTGCGTGCTCGAGGGGATGGCCGCCCCGAAGGACGAGAATTCCGGGCGCGGCGCCGGTGCCGGCGCGGCTTCCACGGCGTGCGCGGCAAGGAGGCTTGCTATGGCTCCGGAAAGAGCCAGCGTGCGGTGGCACCGCGCTGCCACGGTTCAGCGCGCCGCAGGGCCGACGACGAATTCGACCGAGCGGTCGAGCACCGCGTCGCCGAGCTTGCCATTGAGGTCCAGCACGTAGCGGCCTGGCTTGAGCACGGTCGGCCCGAACGGAAACACGATGTCGTGGGTCTCGCCGGGCAGTACCGGCGTGCCGGGCAGGCTGTTGGCGATGAGCTGTCCGCGCGCGAGCTTGGCCTCGGGCGTGCCGAGGCCCGGAACCAGTGCGGTCGCCTCGACGCCCGGAAAGGCATCGGCCTGCCAGATCGCGAACTGACCCATCAGGCGCACATTGGCGTTGCCGGCATTCTTCAGCCGCACACGCGCGCCGTCCGTCGAGGCGGTCAGCGATTCGATATCGCCTTTGCGCGCTGTGGGTCCGGTTTGGACATACAGCGCGGAACGGAACTGGAACCGCGAACGCATGTTGCCATCCGGCGACGGCGGACTGATTTCGTCGAAGATGAACATGACGCGCTGTTCCCCGGCCGGCAGTTCCGCCGCTGGGCGCACGCTGAAGCGAACCGCCTGGGACGACCGCGCCTTGACCTCGAACTCGACCGGATTGACGACGACCCATTGGTCCAGCGTGGTGGCACCCGACGGCAGCAGGCGCGGCTGGTTGGACGGATCGGCATCCCAAGGTGCCAGCGACACGCGCACGCGTTTGGCTTCGTCGGTGTAGTTGAACAGTCGGAAGGTCTGCGTCTTGCCCGCTTCGGCCGCGCTGAGGTCGTAATAGGCCGGACTGATGCCGACCTGGGCCAGCACAGGGAAGGACGCTGCAAGCAGGACCAGCAGGGAGGCGAACAGCCGCAATGAACGCATGGGATCAGTAGCCTTCGACGCGGATGACCAGCCGCCCGCGATAACGGGTGGCGTCACCGAGCGCCGCGGTGGGAATTTCCAGGATGACGTCGCCTTCCAGTCCGTACTGCTCGCGTCCGATGGCGACGTTGCGCGGCGCGAGTTCCTTCACGGCGACGGGAACGGTCAGGCTGCTGGCATCCGCCGCATTGAGCACTCCCGGTATGCCGTCGATGCTTTCGATCGACACTTTTACATGTTGCTGCACATTGCTGCCCGTGGGCCTGCTCAGGCGCCACAAGGCCGGAATGCGACGGCGAATGGTCGTTGCCAGCGGCGCGGGACGCAAGTCGGCTACCGCCGTTGCCGTGCTGCCGTTGAAATAGGCGTTGAGGCGCGTCGCCGGTTGCATCGGTGCAGAATTGCCCAACAATTCGTGCACCGTGATCGGTTCCAGCTGGATCGATGCCTGGCTGACGCTGAGCACCGGAGCGGCGCTGCTGTTGGTGAGTTCCAGCTTCGAGGCTGGCGGCATCCCGTTCGGGGATGCCGCGGCCACGATCAGGGACGCCCCCAGGGCCAGCATTGGCAGCAAGGCGGCCATGGCGTATCAGGTGCTGGTGACGGTCAGCGTGAAGTTGCTGTCGGCGTTCGAACCGATCGCACCGGTGGTCGAATAATCGCCGAGTGCGTTCGCGCCGGTCAGGTTCAAGTCGATGCGCACGTCGCCCGGACGCGCTGTGACCAGGCCCGGGTCAGGAAACTGCACGCTGACCGCGGGGCCAACCGCCGCTGCCGCACCGAAGGCCGGCGTCTGCACGCGGAAGTTGCTCATGCCGATCGTAGAGCCCGACGGGCCGTTCAGCGTGGTCAAACCGGCGGCGATCGCGACGGTCGTGGTGTTGGCGGTGCCGCCGACGGCACGCACGGCCCAGAGGTTCTGCAGCACCAGCGGCACCGCGCTCGGGTTGATCGATAGGGCTGCGGGGTTGATGTTGAAGTTGGCGACCAGTTGGCCGCCGACGGGCGCCGCATTGACGGCTGCAGCCAACGGCGCGACGGCGCAGGCGCGCGTGTCGCCGGTGCCGGCTACGCAGCCGACGGGTGTGCCGAACAGGTCGGTCAGCGAGATGTTCACGTCAACCGACGAGTAGTAATAGAGGATGGTGATGCCGTTATTTAGCGTGATGTCGACGTCCACCGAACCCTGGGCCTGGGCAAAGACACCCGAGGGAAAGCAGGCGGCCGACGCGAGCGCGAGCGCGGCAAGGCGAGGAATGAAGCGCAATTTCGATGTCACGATGGAATACCTCTGGTAGTGGGCGTGCTGCCCGTTGGCAGGCACGGCAGTTAAGCACGGGTTATGCCGAACTGTGACGCAGATCGCATTCCGTAACAGTTGGTTACATTTGCACATGCCGTACCCGGAAACTGAACAGGAAGCGGATCAGCGAGCTCAGCGCTAGGCGGCTTGGCATGGACGAGCGTTCCGGGTATCTTCCCCGGCCCCGCGCAGTCGTCGTCAGAGATCAAGAAATTCATGCCGCAACGGCATTGACTTTCGGCCTGCGGATAACGAGAATGCCGGGCTCCGCGCTGGAGGGATACCCAAGCGGCCAACGGGGGCAGACTGTAAATCTGCTGGCTCACGCCTTCGGTGGTTCGAATCCACCTCCCTCCACCAGCCGGTTCTAGCTTGAGCGGGAGTAGTTCAATGGTAGAACTTCAGCCTTCCAAGCTGATTGTGCGGGTTCGATTCCCGTCTCCCGCTCCATTGAATCATTGCCGCGGTTGACACGTTTCACGCTCACGTAGCTCAGTCGGTAGAGCACTTCCTTGGTAAGGAAGAGGTCGAAGGTTCGATTCCTTTCGTGAGCACCATCTTCTTCGCAACACCGTTTCGACTCATCCACCTCCTTAGATCTCTCGGGGTTTTGCAGGCATGGCCAAGGGTAAATTCGAGCGCACCAAGCCGCACGTCAACGTCGGCACGATTGGTCACGTGGACCACGGCAAGACGACGCTGACGGCAGCGCTGACGAAGATCGGTGCCGAGCGATTCGGTGGCGAGTTCAAGGCGTACGATCAG
>JBBQZR010000021.1:0-83786 GCA_038207515.1 Lysobacterales bacterium
GAGGCATAGGGATGGTTGCCGCTGGCCAATCCATGTCCGGCGACATGCAGCATCCAGCGGCTTCCGTCTGAAGGAGCGACCGGCGCGCGCGGATCGCCGGCGACGATGCGACGGCTACCGAGCACGCGCTTCATCGCCTGAAACTCGGTCGACACCGCCGGCAGTTCAACCATCGCCGCACCGGACCTGTAGACCGGCCCGGTGCCGCTCCGCGCCGCGACATCGTCGCCCGTGTCGCGTGCACCCCAGAACACGACCGGGAAGCCCTGCGCCAGCGCTACCGGCCGCAAGTCGGCTGACGCGACCGGAGGCCGGGCCAGCAGCTCGATGCTGCTGCGCTCTATCCAGAATTCACCGTGGCCATTGCGCAGCACGGCATAGGGAATCAGGTGGGACGGACCGTCGGGAATGATCATCACGCGGCGGGCAGCTCCGGCCGCTGCGACCAGCGGCGAAAGCAACTCCGACAGCTTGTCGAACGATGCCCTGTCCTGGCGCGTCAGCACACCCTCGACCGTCGACAGCAATGCCCCGCGAGACGGCAGCGCCGCCCACCGCGTCGACTGGTGCGTAGTGACCCATGCGCCGCTGGCCCTGCTCCCCAGATTCACGCCGATCAGCACTTCATCCGGTTCAAGCGCGGTCTGCACGCCGCTCAGCGCAAGCGTCTGCGGACCCGGCGCTGCCGCCTGCGTCCGGCGCGCGTCCAGCTGCGACTCGATGACCTCGATGCGCCTGGCGATATCCGCCAGCCCTTCCGCCGACGGCGGTTTCGCGCGCGCAATGCCGGGCGTCTGCGTACCCGACAGCAGCATCACTTTCGCGCGCAACTCATCGAGCAACTCGCGTTCGGCAGCATCGGCCGGCGCTGGCAGCCGCGCGTCCGGTGCGCGCGCATATTTCCATTTGATCGCCCAGGCCCTGGACAGCGCCGCATCGGTCACAGCCTCCGCGCCCAGCAGAATGTCCATCGCTTCATCGAGGAGTTCGATGCGTCGGTCGTAGAGATTGGCCGCGAGCACGGGACTGCTCGGCAATCGCTCCGCCCGCCGCAATTCCTCCAGCGCGCGTTCGATTTCGGCCAACGCCGCGTCGTTGCGCCCGGCGCCGCGCTCAGCCTTGGCCTTGAGCAGGCGGGCCGCCGCCAGTTCCTCGGTTTCGCGCGTCTGCGTTCGCCAGGCGATGGCCTGCTCCGCCAGCGCAGTGGCTTCGGCCAGCTGACCGGCGCGCAACGCCACACGCCCCCGCAGCATCGCCGCCGTCGCCCGGGATGAGCGACTGCCGTTGCTTTGCAGCAACGTTTCGCAGGCAGCAAGCGCAGCGTCACGCCCGGCGTGATCGCCTAGCGCGTCCAGCCGGCCGGCCAGCAGCAGCCATTCCTGGCTGGCCAAGCCGCCCTGCCCCGTCCGCATGAACTGGCCGACCACGTCCCGATGCGCCTCGGCGGCCTTCGCATCATCCGTCTCGATGCGTGCCAGCGCCGACTTCGCCAGCGCCAGGGCGCCGGAATCCGCGCTTTCCTGGGCAATGCGCATCGATTGGCTGAGGTAGTCACGGGCGCGCGCCGGCTCGCCCAGCTCCCGATAGATGGCGCCACGCAGGTTCAGCGTGTTGACCGTGCGCGGCTTGTCGCC
This sequence comes from Lysobacterales bacterium, assembly GCA_038207515.1. Taxonomy (GTDB): domain Bacteria; phylum Pseudomonadota; class Gammaproteobacteria; order Xanthomonadales; family Rhodanobacteraceae; genus Tahibacter. The sequence goes on from JBBQZR010000021.1 coordinate 1,635, forward strand.
GAGCGCCTCGAAGACCTGCTGCGCTTCGAGGCTGTGTTCCAGCGCTTCCTGCCACGCGCCCGTCTGCGCTTCGTGGTTTGCCAGATTCAGCAAAACGATACCGAGACTGGTTCGATCGGATCCGCCGCGCCGCAACTCCAGCACGGCCCGGTAATTCTTCAGCGCCAGCGCCGGTTCGCCGAGCGCATCGGCCGCCGCCGCCAGATTCAGCATGGGCACGGCCACCTGATTCGGCGCAAGCTGGCGATACTCCGGAATGACCGCGGCGTAGCAATCGCGCGCGGCGGCAAGCTTGCCCAGGCTGTGCAGGATCAGGCAGCGGTTGTTCTTCGCCGAAACCCACTCGACGCCTTCACTGCGTCCTTCACCGTAGCGCACGGCGTCGGCAAAGGCCTGGTCCGCGGCGTCGAAGCGATCCAGTTCGCGCAGCGACAGACCCTTGGCGTTGCTGGCGCGGGTGAGCCATTGCGGATCACGCGACGGATCGAGCGAACGAATCAGCACCTCATACGCCTGCACGGCCTCCTCGTGCCGGCCGATGCGCCGCAGGAGATTGGCATTGCCATACCGCAGGAATCGCAGATCCTCACTGTCGCCCTGTGCCGCGACGACGCGCTCGACCTCCTGCAGCTGCTGGAGCGCGCGACTCATCGCCGGCACATCCTGGCCGCCGCTGTCGAGGTGTCCCTGCGACCACTGCGCCCAGACCGCCCGCGGCCAACGCCGTCCCTCCGCGCTGTCCAGCGGGAACGCGCGCGCCCGGAATGGCATGGTTGGCGCGCCCACGCTGCGCGCCCGTAATGTCAGCAGGCAGCCGGAAGTGACGACGAGAATTTCCGGCGCCCACGCACCCGACGGCGAATTGCGCTCGTGCGCCTCGTCGCCACAGCGCACGACGAAATCGACGCCGAGTTGATCGATCACGACGACCAGCGGACCGGCCGAGGCATCGACCAGCAGCCGCGCCTCCGCGTCGCCCGGGACCCGCTGCTCGATCTGCGTGCCGGCCACCAGCACCGCCGGCGCAGTCGCCGCGACCGCACCCGGAAATGCCGAGCCGATGATGACGGCCGACCACGCGACCATGCGGCGGACGCGGTGAACCAGGGATGCCCGGCTGCGCTGCCCCATACCGTGCGTTGCCATCGAGCCCCTCCTCGAAGATGCCCCAGCCCCCACCGGCGAATATGGGTTTGTGTACTCTGGCACAGGCGGGTTCGCGGGATGAAGTGGTGGGCCGAAGCTCTGGAAGGTCGGCGGGAGCGGCGGATTTCGTCATCGCCGCATGCCAGTCCCATTCAGAATTCGCTACGCGCCCGCTGTAGCGCATACACAGCATACTGACCGCCGCGCCCGCCTATCTCGAACGCGGATGTCCGCAACAGCCGCAGGACCTGGCCGCGCAGTCTGCTGGAGCGCAGTAGTGATCCTTTGAGTCGTTGTCTATGGTGGTGACGCAGTGATACCGAGGAACCAGGGAATGCCGGAATCAGGAACCGTGTTCGTAGTGCTCAACGCAGGTTCCGGTCACGGCGACAAGAACCAGGCCGAGGCCGACATCCGCCGCGTGCTTTCGGAAGCAGGCCGCCCGCATCAGGTATTTCGCGTCGAAAAGCCCGGCGACCTACCGCGAATCGCTGCGGCCGCCGTGGCGCAGGCGCAATCGTCCGGCGGAATTGTCGTCGCTGCAGGCGGCGACGGTACGCTGAATGCAGTAGCACAGCAGGTGTTGCCGAGCGGTCTGCGTTTCGGTGTCGTGCCGCAAGGCACCTTCAACTATTTCGGCCGCACCCACGGTATTCCTGCCGATGCCGAAGCGGCCACGCGGGCTCTGCTGGAGGCAGCGCCCCAACCGACCCAGGTCGGGCTGGTCAACGATCGCGTTTTCCTGGTCAACGCCAGCTTCGGTCTCTATCCGAAAGTGCTCGAGGAGCGCGAGGCGTACAAGCAGCAGTTCGGCCGCAATCGCTTCGTGGCTCTGTGGTCAAGCGCCGTGGCATTGCTGCGTGATCATCGTCGCTGGGTCGTGCAGATCGAACATGACGGCCAGACGCAGGTGTTGCGCACACCGACCTTGTTCATCGGCAACAATCCGCTGCAGTTGGATCAGGTGGGGATTGCCGAGGCGGACGCCGTCCGCCAGGGACAGCTCGCCGCGATCGCATTGCGGCCAATGAGCCGTATGGCAATGTTCGGTTTGCTGATACGCGGTGCCGTCGGACGCCTCGGTGAAGCAGAGAACGTCGTGACGTTTCCGTTCCAGCGCATGACCGTGTCCCTGCGCCTGCCGCGCGGGCGCCGCGTCAAGGTCGCAATGGATGGTGAAATTACGCAGTTACGGCTGCCGTTGGAATTTCGCATCGCACCACAACGGTTGTGCCTGCTGGTTCCACACCAGGAATCTGCACCGTGAGTCTGTTGATGCACGTGTCGGACCTGCATTTCGGTACGGAACGTCCCGCCTGCGTTGCCGCCGTCCATGCCCTCGTTGCGGAATGCCGGCCCGATGCCGTAGCGCTCTCCGGCGATATCACCCAGCGCGCGCGCCGCGACCAGTTCGACGCAGCCCGCGCGTTCGTCGAAACCTGGCGGCCGCTGCCGGTTCTGGTTCTGCCCGGTAATCACGATATTCCGCTGTTCAATCTCGTGGCACGACTGTTTTACCCGTACGGCAACTATCGCGCCGCCTTCGGTGCAGAACTGGAGCCGGTATTGGATGTCGATTCCCTGCTGTTGATCGGGGTCAACACGACGCGCCCTTCCCGGCATAAGGACGGTGTCGTCGATACGGAACAGATCGCACGCGTTGCCGCAAGGCTGCGACAGGCACGACCGGATCAGCTTCGTGTCGTGGTCACGCACCAGCCAGCATGGGTGATCTTGCCGGAGGACGAAGAAAACCGCCTGCATAACGCCGATGCTGCGCTGTCGCAGTGGACTGATGCCGGTATGGATCTGATCCTCGGGGGCCATATCCACCTGCCCTATGTGCAAGCCTTGCGCGAATGCCGCGCCGGATCCAGCAGGAATGCCTGGGCCGTCCAGGCGGGCACCGCCATATCCACGCGCATACGTCGCGGCGCCCCGAATTCCGTCAATCTGATCCGTTACGACGCCGCTGCCGGACCACGCGCCTGCCAGGTGGAGCGCTGGGACTACGATGAGCGGCTGTCACGGTTTCAGATAGCAAAGGTCACGCCAGCGCGACTCGACGAGCACGCGCCAAACCACCAGCCGGCGACAAGAACGGGACCAGGTTAATTTCCTCAAAAACGCTTCCCTAAGCTACCTGACCCCGTTCCTGAAGGGTTAGGCGTTGGTTCGGTACTCACTTATAGATTTCCAGTTTTCTGCGTCACAAAGACCGAGCCACCGCGCAGCGGTATCCACCATGGAGGAGTCGCATACTGGAAGGCTATCAACCAGGCTCGGAAGGCCGCTCGGAAACTTGAAGACGACCAACTGATGGTGCCCATGCTCAAGACCCAGCATTGGAAGGCACCGCCAAAAGACGCTCAAGATCAGTGTCGCCAACGTTTCGAGTACTTCGCCCGGGCGAGAGGAGTCGAACATCGCGGTGTAGACCCGGCTCTTCGGAATGTCCGCATAGCAACCGTATGTGACAAACGCAGCCGTGTCGTCAGCTAGCTCAATCATTCGCAGTAACTCAAGCGCTTCCAAGTTGGATGCGTCCAGGCGAGTTGGATTCTTGGCGCACCACTCGATGGCACTCTCGCGGCACTCGGCGAAACGGCGCGACGAGAGGCGAGCAGCGAGCATGAGATAGCGGTGTTCTGGTGGGCAGGATGCCTCTGTGAGCATTACGACGCCTAACGTTCGAGTTTAATCGGCCCGCGGAGGCGAGCGCCGCAATCACCGTGCGCGCGGGCGTATCTCAATCCGAGCCCGTTTGCCGAGCGGCTAGGCCGCACCGCCGCCAACCGGGTTCGACTCCCGGATGAAGGCAACAAGCCTTGTCAATTGCTGGCGCAGGTCCAGTATCTTGAGATCCGGCTCTGTGTTGATCGTTATCCACTTTGCAACATCAACCTTTGATGCTTGGTCTTCTGAACCGGAAGCTCTGCGTATCTTTAGCAGGTTGCCAAAGCGATCATCGCCGCCTAGCCGTGTCGCGGACGGTATCGTCTTCGACACCGCATTGGAGACGCTGTCGATCGGCAGATAGTTCTCAACTTCGCGCCCATCGGTAATCCATGCAAAGCCTGGCCCCTGATCGAACTCTTCGCGCAGTCGCTTCTTCGTCTCATTGAGGCGGGCGTGCGACGTAGGGCGGTCGCTATCGATCAGGATCACGCCCCGTCGGTTCAAACGCCTTAGCTGGATGAACTCCGTAACGCCTTCTGATGTTTCCGCGTTCGACACATGTGCCGCCAGCTTGCCCCCATAGAACATCAGGCTGAAGTGAATGCCTTCGACCAGTGACGGTTCGATTGCGCGCAGCCACCAGTTTAGATACAGGCGGTCTGATGGGCCTTCGACCCAAATGATGCAGTTAGCCAGAAGCAGATCGGATGGGTGATAGCCAAGATCCTCGCAAACGGCCACCCTGGTACTGTCGGTGGTAACCCTCTCGACGCGCGATCTGCCATCGACCAGGGTTACGTGATAGACCTCCGCGCTGGGGGTGTCCATGATCGCCGCAGAGTGTGTGGTGATGAAGTATTGATTCTCGGTGCGCGTAGCAAGGTGTCGAATGAACTTCTTCTGAAGAACCGGGTTGAGATGGAGTTCGGGTTCCTCAATGCAGACTATTTGTTTGGTGAGCGTGGTCGCAGCGGCGGCGAGAATAATGACCTCGTGGAGGCCAGACCCAAGGCAGCCAATAGGCAAAACCTTGTTGTCCATGTGAACAAGTATTGTGTCTCGGGCATACGGAATCTCGATCCTGGCGTCAGGTCTATCCGTCACCTCTCTCAGAAACGCATTGATCGCCTCGAACTTGAGTTTTTCGCTCTGATCTTGCGCTGATGGATTCTGCAGCTGCGCGAGTCTGTTGATGATGCCTGTACCGTCATAACCACTTGGATCGACGCCTGAATCACCAATACGCCGAATGGCGGGGATCAGCTCAACCGTGTGCTGCGGAACTTTGAGGGGGAATCGATCGATGATCCCCGGTTCCCAATGAGCTTTGCGGTCTCCTCTTCCTCCGCCGGTTAGGAAGTTCCAAAGATTCTGTACGCGGTCCCCTCCCATGCCGGCTATTGCCGCAACCCACGTGTCATTGATTGGTTTGCGGTCCGGAAATGTCGTGAACGACCAAGCAAGACTGGTTTTGTCGTGCTTAGCCTTGCGGCCTAGCAGTTCGGCCACTAGCGAATCGATGTTGTGCCCGCGACCGTCCGGAAGTTGGTGGCGTCGAGGTGAGGATGATGGAAGTGAAAAGTACCCAGACTCGTCCTCAGTGAATGCCTCCCCGATGCCGAGCTGGAAAGGCGGCTGGTCGGGAAGGTGTATCGCTACCGGTTCAAGCTCGAGCGGGCCGCGGTCGCCGACCTGAGGGAGTACCTCCTTGATGGCGCGAAGAACATTCGACTTGCCTGAGTTGTTTCTGCCGATCAGGATATTGATCTTCGCAAACTGATCGAAGTACTGCGGATCTTTGCCAAAACTGCGGTAGCCCGAAAGGGCGAGATTCGGAAGGAGTGTGGTCATGAGTAGACTGCGCGGCCTGACGATTGACTTAAGCGGCGTGGCGTAGGCGCGTCCGCTTGAAGGAAGAGCTAAGCATCAATATCGATCAGTGATAGCTTGTACTCCATTGGGTGCCTTGTTGCCTGAAGGAGGCGCGGCTTGCAGCCGGCGGCCCCAAGTGCGGCTTTGACTTCCTCGATTGCAGAGGCAACTGTGTTGAGGCCAAAGATGACCTCTTTCAGGTCTGCAGTAGAGAAGCGATATACGCCGGCACCCTTCTCGTGTTCTATGATTCTCCACTCTCGCTCATAAGCCCAATGATCTGACTTTGTAAGCACGCTCCTCTCATGAAAAGTACGTGGGTGGTCCCGAATTATGTTGACTGTTGGGTACACGCTGCTGTAGTTGACTTTCTGCGCTCTACCAAAGAAGGCATTCGTCGAAGATCCATCAAATCCGAAGCAGATGCCATTGTGGTTATCACCGTAGTGGGCCCACATCAAAATATTGGAGGGGTCATCCGACAAACAGAGTACGCCGCACATCTTCGTGACTTGGAACATTGCGTCCGTCATTGTCTTCGTCGCTGCGGGTGATCGATGGTTCCGGCTCTTATCTTTAACAAGCGTTGCGATGCTTTCCCGGCGTTGTCTCCGATTCAGCAACGGGCTTTTTCGCTGATAAAGGCCGTCGAGATACTTTGCAAACTCATGATCACTTGCTTCGAGCGATATCAAGGGGCGGAACTCGAACGGATCGTTGAACTTGTCGGGGTTCGAAAAGTACATGACCTGCTTGTTGATGACATCAAGCGTGAATGCCTTTGACTCTTTGCTAAGAGATCGATACTTGTAGAGAAGCATGTCTTGATGCCTAACCTCAATTCATGCCCCAACTCGGGGCGTAACAAATCCAGTATCGCCTGCATCTCGGGAACTTTTCCACGCTCCGCCGCTGTACGGCTATCTGAATGCTCTCCAGCACGAGGCTCGTCCATCCTACCGCCGCTACTTCGGCAATGCGGGCACGTATGACTTACATACGGCAGGATGAAGGTGCAACTTCCTTACCCTGATTGCGCCTGGATTCTACGCTGTCACTGGTTCACCCACACCCGGCTCGCTTTCTGCAACATCGGACACAATTTCTGGAGTGACCTGCAGCTGCGCTCTCAACCAGTCTTGAGCAGCGGCAGTGTTAGCTTGCAATGACTTCTCGATGGCCAGCGTTTCGCGATATTGAGTCGCCTCAGCACTAATTGTCCAGACGGCTTCGAGCCCCATCGTGCTGACGGATTCTCTTATCGCGCTCAAAGGGATGCGAAAGAACTCCTTGCGCGGATTGACCTTGTTGATTTGGCTTCGAACGAAGCGCCTATGCAGTTCGCGCTCCAAGGCAGGCGCGTCGTCCGTCCAGATCATCGCGTGAATGTCAAAACCGAACGGCACGCTCGCGTCGCCAAGTTCGCGAATACGATCCACTGGCTCGAGACGCCTCGTCATTCCAACTTTCAAGACGTCCTCACCGAATGAACCGACGTTTGAAATCACATAGACGTGCCCAGCCTTGGTCTGCTGAGCCATCGACAGCGCTCGCTGGTTCTTGGCCTCAGCATCAGCCAGCTTGCCTTGTAGCTCCAGCAGCTTTGCCTCGAATCCGGCACGCTGCTCTTCGTTGGCTTTCGCGACTTGAGCCTGCACCTTTTGAAGCGCTTTCTGCAAGAAGTCCTCTTCCCGGGCTGCGTCCTTCAGAGCCCGCTCAATCTCTCGCTGCGCCTTTTCTTCCTCGCGAATCTGTTCGCGGATTCGTCTTTGCTCTTCTTTCTCGCGCTCTCTCAGAGCCTGTACCGACGCCGCCCACTTCAGCTCCTTGAGTCGTGAGGAAAGATAGTCCGGACTGATTCGGGCATTCCGGAAAGCAGCGCCGTTGTGGTTCACCAGTGAGAAAGCGTCCTTGATCTGTTGCTCCAGGGTTCCGGCGTTGTCGGACTTGGCGCGCGCCAGAATGGTGTCGACTTTGCCGTTGAACGCGTCCAGGACAAACCGCAATGCGGTCTCGCGGCGATTGGTCTCGACGTAGTCGCACTCGGCAGCCCGACCTGAAGTGACTAGGTTGCGCGACATCTCTCTCGACGCTGTCAGTTCTCGGCCCGCCTCATCGAATCCGTATGTTTCGCCGAGTTGATCGAGCAAGCTGTACGTCGGCACGAGATAGCGATCTCCGTAGCCGTCGATAACGTTTCCCATTGCTACTGTGACGCGCTTGAGCTGATCCGCTTCTTTCAGCGCGCGATAGGCATCGCCTGCAACTTCTTCCGCGCGAGCTTCGGCTTCGGCAATGATGACTTCAGCGCGCGTGTTGGCACTCAGGATCAGTGAAGCGATTTTCGCTTGCGCCATTGCGTGCGAGGTTTTCGAGTCGAGCTTGAGCGAGTTTGACTCTGCAACGGACTCGGAGCGAAGCCGGCTTGCTTCTGCCGCTGCCTCGGAAAGAATCCGGTTGGCTTCTGTCGCCGCCTCGAATCGAATCCGCTTTGCCTCTGTCCCGGCGGTGATTCCCAGCGCTTCAGCTTCCCGCCTCGCGTCCTCCAGTATTCGCTGCCCTTCCGCGCGAAGAACGGCGGTTGCCGCCATCGCGTCTCGAACGTTCTTGAAAGGCCGCAGGCTGTGCAGCTCTTCGTCGAGCGCATCTATTTGCTGTCGAAAGCGATGCGCAGATTCGTCAGCGCCTCGCTTGGCTTCTTCAGCCGCTTTGGCCGCCTTCTTGCTGTCTGAAACCCGTCCGTGATGCACGACAACCAATGCGATGAGCGCAATGGTCAACAGAATCCACCCCATGGCCTGCCCCCTGTTCTTTCTCGCCACCGCATTGTTGCCGACTTTCTTCCCAAGAAGTCGGCGGGTTCACTATCCGCAGAGTGCCGGATAGCGAAACCGAACCTCGTCCATAGCCAACAGCGCTTTCAGCCTGCCGTCTGAAGCCGCAACCTCTCAGCCGTGAGCAAAATTTACTCGGTTCGCGCTGGAGACAAATCCGCACCCTTGACGCCGCCCGTCCTCAGGTAAACAATCCGCTCGTTGCCGCCCATTCGGCAACCGGGAATAGCAGCCCGAAAGCACGACGCGCAAAGCGTCGCTCCGTGAGTCGGCGTTTTTTTATGCCCGATTTTCATGCGACGCCGTCTGCCGCTTTCTGGCGGCGGTGTGCGGGGAGCCGCGAGGCTCGCCGGTCTTCGTGCCCGGTCTGCTACCCGCACACCGTTCGCCACCCTTTTCACCGTTCCGGGTGGCGACTCCACGCAAAGGGAGTTGTCCATGGAAAATCGGTCTGCAGTTGGCGGCACTGAGCCGCGTTCTTGTTGCCTTGTCCGCGTTGGCGGCGTTGTTCCCGTATCCGGGAGGCGCGCGCCATGACCCCTCAAGGTTCGTTCTATCCCCTGCGCCGTGACGACCGCGGCGATCATCCCGTGATGTTCGCGTATGTGCTCGACTCGAACGAGCACCGCGATGCGTTTGACGAGGAGATCATGACCCGCCTCGGCGCCATCCAGGAACTCAGCGAAACCATCGCGACGGCGGAACTGGAGTGGCCGGGCTCGCGCTCGCACAGCGGCATCCTCGAAGCCGTAGCCATCCTCTCGCGCGATGTTCGCGGGCTGCTGGAAGCCCGATGGGAAAAGGGACCGTAGGTTCCTGCGTTGCCGGGGCGGCGTCGTGCCGCTCCGGCGTTTTGACCGTGATACTGCCGCGCAGGAGCTCGATCGGCCCGCTCGGCGTTCGTCGGGCCCATTCGCGCTGGTTCGCGCGCGCCGTGCCATTGCGCCCAGGAATGGCGACGGCTTGCCGTCGCCTACGTCGAACGCCACGGCTGATCCGGCCGGGCGTTGCTCTGGTGGGCACGATGCCTCTGTGCGCATGACGACGTCTAACGCTCGAAATAACCGGCCCGCAGAGGCGAGCGCCGCAATCACTTTTGAAGCTACGGGTGCGCGCTTAGCCATGCAGCGAGATCACCAGACGCCGAAATTATCGTCGGGCGAGCCTCAAGGTCAGGATGAATCTCGCTGGGAAGATACCCAGTGGGCACTTTGGTCTTTGCAGAGACGACCCAGGAATTCTCCCAGTTCCTTGGCTGACCAGACATAACTGAGCGCGCAGGCAGGCCAACGAGGCCACCGACGGCTCCATAGGTCGCCCTCTGGGAGTGCTTGGACAGCGATGCGACGATGCTCTGCAATTGGAAGCTATGGGTGCACATGGAGGCGCCTAACGCTGTGTTGAGACGCGCCGAAGGCGTCGGCTTGAATGATTAGTCAAGCAGCACCCGCACCAACTGGCGGAAGTCTGCCCGGCTGATGAATTTCGTACCAGCGTTTGGCCGCCTGGTGAAGCGCACGGACATTAGCGTTGCCGCCCCAGCCCGCCTGAGAATAGAGTTCCTGAAGTTGCCGGGGCGAGGTTGTAGCCAGGAGCCCCACAACCAGGCGAGAAAGATCTCCGTAGATCGTTGCCACGTCCTGGTAGGAAGCGCCAGTGCTGGTGCGAACCTCGGAAAGAACGCGTTCAAAGGCTTCACGATCAGTGAAATTTATCTTTTGGTTCCGGTTCATCACCTCTCCTGTGCGACCTAACGCTTGAAGCCGAGCCACAAAGCGGCGTCGGCTTGAATTGTTAGATGTCACCTTACGGGAAAATAGGTAGCGCAAAGCGACCAAGCACCGAGAACTACGGACAGAGCGCCAAGCCCCAAAGATACGAGGGAGATCCATCCAGCCAAGCGCACCGCAGGATCAGGGTGCGATATCGCGAGTCGCGGATACTCCCACCATTTGGCAGGAGTGATTGTGATCTCAATCGGCCCTTCCACGTTCTCTTCTCGCCCGAAGAGGTCCAGCCAGGCAGGCCAATCCAGAACTATGTCGCCCATGCTGCCTGGCATACCACGAAGATTGGCCGAGAAACGCAGAACCCGGTAAACAACGCCGGAGGAAGTAGACAACTTGAACCACTTGCCATGACGTTCCCGACGTTGCTTCCTCTCAGGCATCCATCGGTGAGAGATGACGAACCATCCTAGCGGAATGCCAATCTTCTCTGCGAAAGCCGCAGGACTTACACGCTCAAAGCTCCCTTTCACTTGCAGTGACCTCTAACTTCAGTTCAGACCCCAAACCGGAGCGTAATGCATCCAGTATCGCCTCAATCTAGAGAACATTCCCACACACCGCTCCGCCCTTCTCCGATGCCCGTTCCTGGGGTATGCCGTGGCGCTCCGCCTGAGCGAGAGGTTAGGCCACGCTGCGGCGGCATTGAAAGTGCACTTTTTGAGTCATCACTCGAAGCTGTGCAACTCTGTAATGCGGACCTGCGTCTTTAGACGAATGCCTCGGCCCACCAGCCGTACGTCACGTTTATTTCGATGCGCATCGACCGCGACTTGATACTGAACATTAGTAAGAGTTGCGCTGAAGAATGTGCGATCGCCATGAAAGTTCGTGACGACCCGTATGTGGTTACGGTCACCAGCAGGGTCGCGAGATCGCAGTTCAACGATGCCGCCGACAACATCAATGCTGTCTTCGCCGCGAAGTTGGTCCGTTACGAACGCAACGAATTCCTTCAATCGAGATCGCTTGTCTGCGGACAGCCAACCTGTAGAAGTTGTACGAACCCTGTTGCCAAACTCGAAAGAGAAATCGATTGAATCTACCGCCGGTTCAAGTAGCACATCGGCAATCGCTGTTAGAAGTTCGACGTCAAACAGGCTAATCGCGTTGAAAATCGTCTCCGCATCATCAAATTCGACGTCCGTACCGAGAATTCTACCGTTCAGAAAATCTATTGCTGCGAAAAGGGAAGACGTGACTTCTGTCGAGTCAAGCGGAAGTGTTCCGAACAGGTCAGGCTGACGCAGGACCGTGGCAGGAATTTCTATTTTGGCGACAAAACTACCAATTGCGGTCTGCAGGAAGAAGCAGTCCTTCGCAAATTGCCTGGCCGCAAGGTCCACGGCCTTTGTCTCGGCGCCGAGCTGAAACTTTGCACTTCTATATAGCGCTTTCTCCATGCCATTCACGTATGCCGAAATCGCTGTAAGGGGAATAGCGCCGCCCTTGGTAGAGTCATCGAGAAAGCGCGAAATTATTCGTGTGGACTGATCGAGGTCACTGAGCGAAGCGGCGCGATTTAGCAAATCACCTAGCTGCCCGTAACCATAGACCTGCACCAACGCATCAGCGGCATCGTGGATAAGACCGCTTACGCTTAACTGAGCTGGATCTTCAGGCAAAGCGATTGTGTAGTTGCCACGAATGCCCAAGGACTCAGGAGGAGAGAAGAATGAGAGACCTCGACTGCTTCTGATTTGTATCCAGCCAGCGTCGACCATGAAGGAGCGGATTCGCTGTTCAAGAGCAACCGCGTCAGTCGCTTGTCGCTTCATAGTTCAATCCCCAGTCCCTCAAACCGTTCGCGCACAAACTGGGCGCTAATGAGATTGGCTTTCGGAATAGTGATGCGAACTTGCTGCTGGTTAGTGCTGACGGCCGCGCCTTCATCGGGAAGATACCAGTAGGCTTGGCCTAGAACGCCGATCTGCTCCGGGCTGACCGCTATGCATGCCGGTGGCGAGGACTGCAGCACAACAACCAGCAAGTGAAGTGGCAACGGTTCGCCGCGTCTCTGAACTAAGTCGTTGTAGTTCTTAACGTCCAGGTCGTACTTGACGTTCTCTGCAGAATCGACGACGCCAGTCGGCGTGGTCGCCTTCAGCTGGAAGTCAAGCTTGTATTGCGAGTCAAGGTAGCGAAGTCTGCCGCTTGGCTCCTGACGAATCGTGACTGGGCAGACGATCATGTCTACGCCATGGTCTTGCGGCGGTTCTATGACTTTGAAGCCGTGACCGTTGGCGAGAATTCGGAGGAACTCCCGCGACAGTGCCTCCTTTTGTTGGTCTTCGGTCATGCTTCCTCTTGTGCCTTGTTCTTGTCACGGGGACTTCGATGGAGTTTAGGCGGAGAGTGCGGCGGCCGGCTCAGGTCTTTGTTGCGCGGCCTAACTTCAATTCATACACCAACTCGGGGAGTAATAGACCCAGTATCGACTGAATCTCAATAGCTTTGCTACACGCCGCCGCAACGGTCTTTGATGCCCTCCAGCGCGGGGCTCTTCTACGCTACCGCCGTTACTCCGGCTATGCCAGGGCGCATGACGTCCGTACGGCAGGATCAAGGTGTAACGCGTGAGGCAGACGTCAAGCGCGAGCCGGGACTTCTTTGAACAACGGGGCTAGCTCACCCCCCCAACCTGATGGAAACCCAACGGAAGTCAACCTGTCCCCGTCTACGCCGCAGAACATGCTTCGTCCGTGCCAGCCCTGCTATGAGTCTGTCGTCGGAAGCGTCAACCTCGCAGCTGTGAGCAAAATATTCCCGGCTCGCGCTGAGGACAAATCCGTGCCTCTTGACGCCGCTCGCCCCCAGGTAAACAATCCGCCCGTTGCCGCCTATTCGGCGACCGGGTTTAGCAGCTCGTAGTAAGTAGCGCACACAGCGCCGCACGTACTCCTGGCGTTTTTTTTCGCCCGGAGTTTGTGCGGCGACTGCTGCTGTTTTATGGCGGCGGTGTGTGGGGAGCCGCAAGGCTCGCCGGATGCTACTTCCCGGTCTGCTAACCCGCACACCGTTCGCCACCCATTTCGCCGTTCCGGGTGGCGACTCCACGCAAAGGGAGTTGTCCATGGAAATTCGGTCTGCAGTTGGCGGCACTGAGCCGCGTCGTTGTTGCCTTGTCCGCGTTCGCGGCGTTGTTCCCCTATCCGGGAGGCGCGCGCCATGACGCCACAGGGTTCGTTCTATCCCCTGCGCCGCGACGACCGCGGCGATCATCCCGTGATGTTCGCGTATGTGCTCGACTCGAACGAGCACCGCGAGGCGTTTGACGAGGAGATCATGACCCGCCTTGGCGCCATCCAGGAACTCAGCGAAACCATCGCGACGGCGGAACTGGAATGGCCGGGCTCGCGCTCGCACAGCGGGATCCTCGAAGCCGTGGCCATCCTCTCGCGCGATGTGCGCGGGCTGCTGGAGGCCCGGTGGGAAAAGGGACCGTAGGTTCCTGCGTTGCCGGGGCGGCATCGCGCCGCTCCGGCGTTTCGAACGTGACGCTGCCGCGCCGGAGATCGATCGGCCCGCTCGGCGTTCGCCCTGCCCGTTCTCGCCGGTTCGCGCACGTCGTGCGAACAGCGGGTCAGATTATCTTCGAGCCTGATAGCAACCTGACGGGGTCAGCCTTACCCGGCCCACGCCGCGCTTCGAGCGCGCCGCCTGAAGCTGCAACCGCTCAGCTATGAGCAAAAAATAGATTCGATTCGCGCTGGGGAAAAACCTGCGCACGTGGCGCCGCCCGCGACCGGGAAAACTGCCGGTCCGTTGCCGCCCATTCGGCCCGCAATCGCGCATCACGCGCCATAGAAGCGCGGTCCGGCGCCGCTTCCTATCAGTGCTTTCGGTGATCACCCGCGTTCATGGCATTTCTGAATGCTTTGTCGCGTTTGATAGCTTGCGACGGCGTTTTTCGCTTGCGCCGATTTTTGATTAATTTCAGTCGCGAGTTCAAAAATCACGATTGCGCTATTCATAAAGACGGAACATGATCGGCACGCCTCGGCGCGCGCGTTCGTGTCGCCATCGTCTTCGTAGTGGATTCGCGTCGCTGCCTGCAGCCAGCCATAGCCGGCAACGTGGTTTCACCACCGTGTTTCTTGCGTCATCGATGACCAGGAGTGTCCATGTCCGCGACGCCCGAGCGCCATTTGCTGCATTTCGATCTGCGCGGCCGCGAGGCCGCGTATACCTTTCACGTCGCGCAGCGCCAGTACCCCATCGCACGCCATACGCCGGAAACGCTGCTCAAGGCGCGCGGCAGCAACGGCTTTCTGCATCACTTGCCCGATGCGGATCTCAGCCACTATGCCGACGTACCGCTGCCCGCCGATGCCGTCGCGTTGATGTGGGTGACCGAGCCCGTGCTGATCGACGGCGTTCAGACGGAGCGCCTCGTCTCGATGGGCATCCACGTGCCGCGCGAGGCGCGGCTGCGCGATGTACGGCGCAATCTGCATCTGCTGCAGGCGGAGGAGCCTCACCCGAAGCTGACGTATCGTCAGGCCGGCCAGAAGTTGCTGCGAGATCAGCGCGTGTCGCTGGAAGCCGCACCCGATCAGATCGCCGCGGTGCAGGACGCCTATGAAATCGCGGTCGCGCTGCTGTTCAAGCATCCGGAGCTGATCAATCTCAACAAGGATGCCGCCACCGGCGGGCCGGTCACGGTCATCGAGGCCTGCATCCGCCGCGCGCTGTCGAAGTCGACGATTCTCATCGACCAGATTGCGGCGCATCTGGACGACTGGTCGCGCCCCGTGCGCGCGATGGACGGCGATCAGCCGGCTGTGGACGACGAAGGCCAGCCGGTGTTCGTGGCCGAGCTGCACCCGGCCGTGGCGGCGGCGCTGCCGGCGGCGTTGTCGCGCGCGCTGGTGCTGGCCAAGCAGGCGGAGGAATTGCGCAATCAGTCGTGGTCCCTCGAGTACGGCAGCACGGTGGCGGACTATGCGGGCACCGTGAAGCCGAAGCCGCGTGCCACGGCGGAGCCTGAGGTGCTGCGCGCCGCGGGCGACGTGAATTGGCGGCTGAAGAATCTCACGCCATCGGACGGCCTGCAGTTCGAGCCGGACGTGCGTTTCACGCCCGCCGCGCCGGGCAACAACTGGCGCGCCGATGGCGTGTGGTCGAGCGAGGACGATCTCGCCGTCGGCCCGTTCGACGACGCGGCCCAGAAGGCGCTCGCCGCGCAGCGTTTGCATCTGGTGTTCGGCACCATTTCCGGGCCGCTGGTTCCGGTTGCCGGCAAGGCGGGCCTGTATTCGGTTTCACTCGGTGCGCAAGGCTCGTCGCGCCGTGCGCAGGGCGAGTGCCGCCTGAATGCGGTCGGTAGCGCGCTGCAGTATCTGGTCAGCACGACGGACGGGGCGGTCGACAGTGCTTACTTTGCCATCGGCACGCCCGGCGCGCTGAAGAAGGTTCACACGGTGCTGGTACGCGATGGCGGCAGCAACGGCAACCTGATGGTGGTGGTGAAGAACCACTGGCTGCGGCATCTGTCGGCCTATGTCGAATTTCTCGATGCGGCGGGACGGCCGAAGGCGCCGCCCAACTGGACCTCGCGTTTTCCGATTCCGGGCACGAGCTTCGACGACCATCCGACCTTGCGCTATGTCGACATGGTCGGTCCGGTCGAAACGATGATGGGCATTCCGCTGCCTGCGGACTCGTCCCATCTCAGCGTGCCGGTGCCGATGGATGCGGCCGTGGTGCGCTTCGTCTGGGGTGGTCTGGGTCAGGGACGCAACCATCCGGTCGCCTGCCCGCCCGGCGCCATCATGACCGTGGTGGTGGAGATGGCGCTGCCGGTCGTGATGCTGGTGGCGGGCGCCGGGCTCACCGCCTCGGGCGGCCTGCTCAAGCTCCTGCGCGAGAAACCGATTCTCGGCGCGCTGCTCGCGGCCTTCACCGCCTTCTATATCGCCGACAATCCGGCCAAGGCGGTCACGACGATCGGCAAGAAGCTGATCCCGGTGATCGCCAAGGCGGGCCTGGGCAAACTGTCGGAATACATTGCCTCGAAAATCATCGAGGGCGGCGCAAAGAAGGCCATACCGTTCATCAATATCGCGCTGTTTCTCGCCGATACCGCGGCCACGGTCGCGCAGCTGGCACAGACCTCCAACGCGATCCGCCAGTCGCCGCGCGCGCACCGCACGGAGATCACGCGCAGCATCGATCTGCGCATCACCATCACGTCCAGCAAGGTCTACAAGAAATTCCCCGATCACCACCATCATCTGGGCGTGGTCGTGGTGTACGACTCGGGTGCGACCTTGCCCAAGCTCGTCAAGGCGCTGCCCACGGAAACGATCAGCGAAGACATCGTGGTCGAATTCAAGGATGTGCCGGCCGCCGGCAACCTGCGCGTACAGGTGTTCTTCTACGCCGAAAACGATTGGCAGTCGGGCCAGGGCGCGAGCGACTGGATGAAGGCCGAAGGCAATTCGGGCAGCGCGCGCCTGGTCGTTCCGCCGGTCGAGATCGCGGTGAACGAAGTGCCGCTGGGACGCTGGTCGGTGTACGAGCATCTGCAGAAGATCGTGCTGCGCGACAACCGGCACGTGTGGCAGGCTGGCCCGGCGCCGAAGGCGACCAAGACCACGTCGTGGCCCATTCGCGGCAAGATCGAAAAGCGCCACGCCATCACCATGGCGCAGTACCCGCAATTCGTCGGCTATGCGTGGCAGGCGACCGATCTGGATCTGCCGCCGGATGATCCGCGCAAGCCGCCCACCAGCGCGAGCTTATTCACGCTGCAGAATCTCTCGGTGCTGCAGCACCCACAGGAACGCTACGCCACGCCCGTCATCGGCACCACCGCCAGCGGCGGCATCGCGTATGACCTGGTCTCGCCCGACGACGGCAGCGGCCGCAATTTCCTCCTCGATCCCACGCGCGGAATCTACGACGAAGAGACCAATCCCGCCGGCGGCCATCACCTGCGCCGCGTCATGCTGAATCGCACGCGTGCGCCGAAGTTCAATCTGGGCACCGGCGACAGCTTCGGGCGCTTTCCCGATGCGGTCGACGGCATGGTAGTGCACCCGCATGGCTACGTATTCGCCATCCGCCGCGGCCGCCACAAGCTTTATCGGGTCGAGCTGCCGGAGAACGGTGCGGAAGATATCGATGCGCCGATGGCGGCGCTGTACTCCGGCGAAGGCAAGCGCGTGGGCCTGATGCAGTCGCCGCTGGCACTCGCGCTGGCGCTCGACGGCCGCGTACTGGTGCTGGAGGAAGGCAACAACCGCATCCAGTGCTTCGACGTGAACGGAAATCCGGTGGCCTACTTCAAGGAGGCGGCCACGCAGAAACCCACACCGTTCCTGGAACTGCGCAAGGATCCCGATTTCTCGCTGCTCGACATGGCGGTCGAGGCCAAGGGACATCTCTTCCTTCTCGGCCACACCGGTGCCGGCAAGCTGCCGGGCGACTACCGCCTCGATCTGTACGACCCGTCGGGCGCGTTTCTGACCTCTACGCCGAACTTCACCGCGGCGCGCATCACGGTGGACCTGCTGCGCAATATTTTCGCCATGAACTACGAGGTGTTGGACCACGCCTCGCGGCGGCCGGAACCCGGCATCAGTCAATGGCGGCCGCCCGCGCCGCCGAAACTGCAAAGCGAAACGGGCGAATGATTTCGATAAAGAGCAACCAGGGGAAGCGCGCATGAAACGATTCGCCGGCAAATATTCGTTGCTCATCGACGGTCGCAAGCTCGTGCTCTGGGAGCGGCGCGTCGGCCTGATCAGCAAGGACCGCACCGACATCCTCGATCTGACCGGCAAGCGCGTGCCGCTGCCGCCGGAGGCCTGCATGTTCTTCGCCATCGATCGCGGCGACGACACCTTCGTGCTGCAAGCCTGGAACGGCGAGGTGCTGGCGACCAACCACTACCTGGCAATGGTCGAGGTCACCACCGAACCGACCCGCTTTGTTCCTTCCGTGTTGCCGATCGGCACCATGCGCTTCGATCTCGCCCTGCTACGCAAAACGCGTGCAAGCGGCAAGGCCCAGTTGCGGTTCTACCTGGAGACAGAGGCCAGCGTGAAATGGCGCTTTCTCGAAGCGTCTTCTGTGCGCCTGCGCGAGGTCGACGAGATCACCGGCGCGCGCTACGTCACCAATCTCAGTGCCACGCTGCGCGAAGGCCCGGTGTGGACGCTCGTGCAGCACGGCGACGGCATCGACGAGATCAGGACGTCGAAGAAGGTCACGCATTTCGACTTCTCGGCCGCCGGCGAGGCGATCGTGGACCTGTCGGGCGAGGATCTGACCGGCGTCGATTTCGGCCGATCGGATTTCAGCGGCGCCGTGCTCACCGGCACGGTGATGAAGAATGCCTCGTTCAAGGCGGCAATGTTCCGCAAGACCCTGCTCGACGGCGCGACGTTCGAGGGCGCCACGCTGGATCGCACGCGCTTCATCGAAGCCTCGATGCTCGACACGACCCTGAAGGGCGTCACGGGCGGCGGCTGCGATTTTTCGTATTGCGACCTGCGCACCGTCAAGCACGGTGACGTGCCGCTCGCCCTCACGTCGACCGCCGGCGCGCCACTGCGTTTTTCCTATGCCACGCTCAATTACGCGCTGGTCGGCCCGACCTGGCGGCACATGCACTTCGACTGGGCGACCATCGAAAACCTGCCGAACGACGTGGCCATCGATGCGCGCAACGCCAACCTCACCGGCATCGCCTTGGCCGGCGTCACCTTCGGCACGAGTTCGAAATTCGACGAGGCGATCCTGCGCGGCGCGAGCTTCGTCAACGCCACGCTGCCGCTGGCCTCGTTCCGCGGCGCGCACATGGATGCCGTCATCGAACCCGATTTCGCGCCGACCGATTTCGGCGGCGCGCGCCTGCAGGGCAGCGACTTCACGGACGCCCGCTGCAGCCACACGAACTTCTCCGGCGCGCGCATGGACGAAACCCAGTTCAACGGCGCCACGCTCGTCGGTACCAACTTTGCCAACGCCTATCTGCGCGGCGCGGCCTTCGGCGCGGTCGAGCAGAAGAAGATGAGCGGCGCCAAGTTTGACCACGCCTTTCTCGTCGACGCGAATTTCGTCGGCGCGGACCTGTCGACCTACGACGGCGTCGCGGTGAACCTCACCCAGGCCTTCCTGCACAACGCCGACTTCAGCAACGCGAAGCTCGCGGGCACGTTCATGGGCGCCGCCGGCGTCGCGTTCGAGAGCGGCACGCTGACGGTGCACCTGGGCGGCCGGACCTTCTCCGTGGACTACGACCCCACGATCATCGACGTGAGTACGACCACCGAAGGCACGACCTGCCCCTACGGCAAGAAAGGCCCGTGCACGCGCGCGACCCTGCACACGCGCGATCCGTTTCCGACGACGTGGTCATCGTCGGTGCGCAGCGACATGCGGGCCGCCTGGCAGAGCGGCGAGGAGTCGCAGCATGGGGATTTAGACACCTGAGTTGAGCCGCGTCACGGAGCGATGCCGGCTTGAATTGTTAGGCCGCGCCCAGCCTTCCTGCGGCGTCCATGACGGACTCTAACGCCACCGCGGTGGTCCACGCGACTCGCGGCGGCTCGAGGGCAAGGACATCCACGATATCGCTGCCCGAGAGGATGCAGTAATGGCTGGGGATTCTGCCGAACGTTACCGCCTGCACTGATTTGGCTGCTAAGACAGAACCGTCTACTTGAAGGAAAGGGAACGTCCACGAGCCGCCCGGTGACGTTGGAAGGGCGTGAGTGCTGGACTCGCCCAGCCAGTGATGGGCAAACTCCTCGTGAATAATTACCGCTTCGAAGCACTCAAAGCGAAGTATGAGCAATTTCCCATTTCCGAAGTCGCCATCGCACACGACGGTGATGGATCCCGCGAAGTGCTGCAGGACGAAGACGCCAGCGAGGAACTCCGGCACTTTTTCGATCGGGAACCACGGTCTGAAGGTCTGCATGAGTGTGCTAGCGCGGCCAAACATTCGACATGTGGGGGCGCCCAAAGGCGATCGCCTTGGGCGTCCCTCTCGATGGAAGGGTTAGGCGCTTGTTGCCGCAGCAAGCTGCCGTAGCGAAGCTTTCCAGGCGTCTGCTTCCTCTCCCTCTTCCCAAAGCTCAAGCAACTCGGAATCGGCAGATGCAATTCGCTCAATGACTTGTTTTGCCTTGGCCAGGAGTTCCGCGGTCGGCTTCTGGGCATGCCGCTTTACCCACTGGTCGATTTCCTTCGTGTAGGCATCGGTCTGGGTTCCCTTGCCCTGTAGCTTTGCCAGAACTTCGATCGCGGCAAGGGCTTCGGTCGCCAGATCGGCATCCAGGTAATCTTCGCCGTTTTCAATGACAGCATCGAGCGCTGCTTCTACTGGCGAGAGGTCGGTTGCCTCCAGCAAGCCATAACCCCAATCGCAAGCAGTATCGTTGCCGAAGGGTTCGTGCGACCAGGCTCCCATGTATTGCTCCTTTTCAAGCGACTAACGGTTGAGCTGAGCGGCGTGCGCGCCGTTGTATGAAGTTGGCACGTTATCCCTCACGCGTCCGCTCCAGCGATTTGTTGGGCCACCTCAAGGTGTCGACGATCAGAGCAGCGAACCCGCCGTGGTGCTGTCGCGCGCTCGGTGAGCTGGGCCGCAGTCCCATGGTTTCAACAGCAAGGAACTCGAGTCGGGAAGCAATCTCTTCAACCGTGCAGCCATTTCCGACCATCGAAACGATGTCAGGCGCATAGCTGTCGTACTCGTCCGCGGGAGCAACGACGCCAGGCTGGACACCTATCGGGTCCCACCGACGCAGGATCTCTTCGACAATGCGAATGCTCTCCATGACGTCGTTCTTGCGTGTCTTTTTATCGAGCGCTGACATGGGCAGTCGCCTAACGCCGCGCCATGCGGCCGCGGGCCAATGACGTATCAAGAAACATCGAGCTCTCTCCCAGCGGTCCGCTTGAACGATTAGTCAGGCCCCGAAATGACCGTGACCGACTCGACTGTAATGCTGCCATCGAAGCCCTCTGCAATGCACGCCGCAATCACATCGGAGACCTCGTCCGTCAGCGCAGCCCCATTGTCGTCGAAATCATTGCTAGCCTGGAGCCGAAGGACAACGCCATCCCATGTGCATCGGACATTCTCTTGCGATGGCCGATGCGTGAACTCCTCGGTGATGCCGATCGCTGCCGCGGCGCCAGCATGCTCAGGAACGCCGCTGCATTTGAGGATGATTCGGTACACAAGTCCTAATCGTTGAGCTGAGCGGCGCGCGCGCAAATGTACGGAGCGGTCACGCAGCACTGTCGCCCGACGGCGAGCCCAAGAGGTTCTCGCGCAGGGGCTTGTGAGCTGGATGAATCCGGTGCTCGCCGTGGAGGAGCGGCCGCAGCACTTCGACTGGACGTCGGTACCAGCTGGCCCAGGCCAGCGGCGTGTCTCCGTGGGAATCGGTCTGTTCCGGTCTTGCACCGGCGTCAAGCAGGAACTGAATCGTGGCTGGGGTTCCGAAGGCCGCTGCCCGATGCAAGGGCCCCTCGCCTCGCGTCCGGCTATCTCTCATGAACGATCCCGTCGCCGCGCCCGGAACGGTCGGTGCGTTCGCGTCGGCGCCCGCGCGTAGCAGGACCTTCACCACCAGGTCGTACCTCATTCGGTCTTCGTTCGTGAGTGCCGAGTGGAGCGGCGTCTCACCCGTAACCGAATCGGCGTATCTCCCGCTCACTCCCGCCTCGACCAGGAACTCACACAGTTGCCAGTGACCGTGGAAGGCTGCTGCGTTGAGTCCCCTGTCCTGGCCGAGGTCAGCCAGAACGGCCCCAGCGCCAAGAAGCGCCTTCAGGGCGGTGACGTCGCCGTAGTAAGCCGCCCATTGAAGCAGCGAGGCACCTTCCACCTCGGGCCAGGGCCCGGAACCGTGAGTCGTGAGGATGTCGACGATCAGGTCGGTGCGACCCGTCGCAACGCGGAGGAAGCGCGAGTCAGTGTGCATGGGGTGCTGCCTATCGCCTTGGTTGCCGCACCGAAGGCGTCGGCTTGAATGATGGGCCAGTCCCCGCACTCGGAGCCCACAAGGCCGGCGCTACCGCGAAGAATACAAGCGAGGCCAAGTAAACGCTGCCCGAGATCGGATCACGGGACGCCAGGTAGTCACTCGGCGATCGGGCGCCCAGGAAGTACGCCACCCCGAGTTCCGCAGCGACGAGCAACACGAAGGCGGTGCAGCCAGCAGCCAAGCGCGCCGGGCGTCCCAGCGGTGCATTGCGGCGGGCCAGGTATCGCGATGCCCAGAGGATGACGAGCAACATGGCCGGGGCTTCAATGAGCTCGGCTGTGCGGACGCCAAAGCGTGGCACCAGGAACGGGATCCTGATGAGCGCGAGCGCGAAGCCGGCGCCGAACACTATCAAAAAGTATACGAATCCGGCTCGCAAGATACGCATAAGTTTGCCTCAGGGGCCTGACGTTCGAGTTGACCTGCCCGCGTAGGCAGGTGCTGCAAGCTCGGGCTGCCATGATGCACCATGCGCCGCAGCCTGGGCTTGCAGCGCTTGCTGTAGCGGGTCAGGTTCAACGAGGGGTTGGACCGCGCTGGGCTTGGCGGAGCACGGTTATTGGATAAAGCCCTGCTCCTTGTAGCTTGCGTAGCCTACCTTGGTGAGCGTGGCAAGTTCTCTGAACAGTGCAGGTTCGAGCGTGGCGAAGTTGAAACATGACTTGCCTTGCATGCGTGCCTTGAGTTCCGGTGATGTAGAAGCCAGCAGTTCTGGCTTCACGTAGACCGGCATGAGGTGGAAGCTGACGTACGACTTCTTGATTTGAACGGCACCGAAGAACAGCGGCTTCTTGTTCTTCTGGATGTGCCGCGTGTCGACGTAGAGTTGTTGATCGTCGTCTCGGATGGCAGCGAGCTTGCCCGCATAGGGCGCCATGATCTTGCGTAGCTCTGCAAAGACGGGGCTAAGGTCTGGCATGCGAACTCCTTGCGAAAACGGGGTCAGGTTAACTTCAGACACATATGGAGCACGCGATAAAGCTAACCTGAACCCATTTTTGGAAAGAGGACGTGCATTTAGTGATTGCGCTGAAACAGTTCAGTGCGGACCTGATCCCATGGCACGGCACTCGCTGGGTCCTGTTCATGCTCCTCCAGCCTAGCCTGTACTGCTTGCAGCTGATCGGGCGTTAGGGCCATGGATTCTGGGCTTTCTGCAGCGATGCTGTCCCAAATGTCTTCCGCAAGCTGGATCCGTTCAACAACGGAGAGGCTAAGAAAATCAGGTCTGGGCTGGCTCATGGCGGAAGTATAGGCCGATGGCTGTGTGGGGCGAAAACGGGCTCAGGTTAACTTCAGACACATATGGAGCACGCGATAAAGCTAACCTGACCCCGTTTTTGGGGTGACCAGTCGCCAGGCGACGCTTTCCCCTGCCCGCAGTGGCACGATGGCCTCCTGGTCTTCGCCGAATTGTTGCGGCACCAGCCAGCCGTGGCGTTCCAGCGTGATCTTGTCGTGGTTGCGCGGCAAACGATGGAAATCCGCGCCGTGGAAACTGGCGAAGGCCTCCAGCCGATCAAGCGCACCAGCCTGCTCAAACGCTTCCGCATACAGTTCGATGGCTGCGTGTGCGGTGTAGATGCCAGCGCAGCCGCAGGCAGACTCCTTGGCGTCGCGCTGATGGGGCGCGCTGTCGGTGCCGAGGAAGAACTTCGGATTGCCGCTGGTGGCTGCTGCCAGAAGCGCCAGACGGTGCTGCTCGCGCTTGAGGACTGGCAGGCAGTAGTGGTGCGGCCGCACGCCTCCGGTGAACAGAGCGTTGCGGTTGAGCTGCAGATGGTGCGCGGTGATGGTTGCCGCGACACGGGTGTCTGCCTGGAGGATGAACTCCACCGCTTGCCGTGTCGTGATGTGTTCGAGCACGACGCGCAACCGTGGGAAACGCTCGATCAGGGGAATGAGGTGCTGTTCGATGAACACCCTTTCGCGATCGAATACATCTACGCGTGGATCGGTCACTTCGCCGTGCACCAGCAGCGGCAGATCGTGTTCTTCCATCGCAGCCAGGACGGCGTCGCAGCGGCGGATGTCGGTGACTCCACTGTCCGAGTTCGTGGTGGCGCCGGCGGGATACCACTTCACGCCGCAAATGCGCCCGCTGGCCTTGGCTAGTGCGATCTCCGACGGCTCCATGCTGTCCGTCAGGTAGAGGGTCATCAATGGCTCGAAGTGCATGCCCGATGGCACGGCGGCCCTGATCCTCTGGCGGTAGGCCTCCGCAAGTTCGGTCGTTGTCACCGGCGGGACGAGATTGGGCATCGCGATCGCGCGGGCGAAGCGACGCGCCGTATCCGGAACCACGCGCGCAAGCATGGCTCCGTCACGAAGATGCACATGCCAATCGTCGGGCCGGGTCAGGACAAGCCTGTGTTGCCCATGTCCATCACCTGTTTCGGCGCTTCGCGTCATGCCTCATCTCCACACGCAGGTTCGAACGGGTCGCGCTCTGCGCCGCCGTCGCCAAGACCGGCCGCGCGGCGCAGTCTGTCACGCAGTGCGTGGCCGAGCCCAACGTCAGGAGGCATTACGGCCACCAGCACCTCCAGGCCAAGCTGATCGGCGTCACGCAACCGTTGGTAGAGCAGTCGCGCCTGCTCCCGGACATTGCCCGTGAGATGCAGCCAGGTCACATTTTCCGGCAGCGCAGGCGGCCGTCGCGATGCCAGCAAGCCTACCCGGCAGCCGCATGTCTGCCATCGCTCCACTGCCTGTTCCGCCTGTGCCTGTGATGCCAGCACCACGCGAGCCCGCGGCGCATAGTGCGAGGGTTTCCGGCCCGGACAACGCACTCCCGCAATGCTGTCGGTCGCCAATGGCATACCCAGGAGACGACGCACGGCGCGCTCGGTGATCGCGCCCGGGCGAAGGATCCGGACCGTCGCTGACGACACATCCACAATCGTGGATTCAATGCCGACGGAACAAGGCCCGCC
Organism: Lysobacterales bacterium; assembly: GCA_038207515.1. Taxonomy (GTDB): domain Bacteria; phylum Pseudomonadota; class Gammaproteobacteria; order Xanthomonadales; family Rhodanobacteraceae; genus Tahibacter. The sequence continues at coordinate 26,903 of JBBQZR010000021.1, forward strand.
GTCCAGCACGAGGTCCACGGCATCGCCCAGTTCGTCCCGCACGTGCGCAGCCGAGGTAGGGCTCACGCGTCCATGGCGGTTCGCCGACGGCGCTGCGACACCGCCTGCAAATGCGTCCAATAGCCCCAGGGCGAGCGGATGGTCCGGCACGCGAAGGGCGACCGTGTCGAGCCCACCGGTGACCGCATCCAGCACCCCTGGCGCACGAGGCAACACCAGCGTCAGCGGACCCGGCCAGAAAGCCTCCGCCAATCGCCACGCTGCATGCGGAATGTCTTGTGCCCACTCGGTCAGTTGTGACGCGTCTGCCAAATGCACGATGAGCGGATGGTCGACGGGCCGGCCCTTGGCCGAGAAGATCCGAGCGACGGCTTCCGGATTTCGTGCATCGGCGCCAAGGCCGTAAACCGTCTCCGTCGGAAAGGCCACGAGTCCACCCTTGCGCAGGACGATCACTGCCTCGTGCGCATCGGGGAGCTGCTTGAGGGCATTCAGCACTGACGTTGCTCCGTAGTTTCGGCAAACCACGCATCGGCCAGGGGTGCAAGTAGCGCAGCCTCGCGTCTCCACGCCTCGACTCCGGAACCGGCACGGTATGGCAATCGCAGCACGCGCATCTGCAACCAACGTTCGAGGTCGGCAGCGTTGTCCATCTGCGGATCGGGCTGCTGTGCAGGCTGATTCAAGACCACGCCCGCGAGCGCGAGTCCGCGCACCCGAGCGGCCTCGACCGTCAACAGGGTGTGATTGATTGCGCCAAGCCGATCAGCAGCCACCAGCAGCACCGGTAAGCCCAGGCCACTGGCCAGGTCGGCATTGAGCGCCCCACGGGCCAGCGGAGAGTAGAAGCCGCCGGCTCCCTCGACCAGTAGAAAATCGCTGCTTTCGATGCCCGACCGACACGCCGCATCGAGCTGCTCAAGGCCTATCGTTGCGCCTTCCAATGCGGCTGCCCGTTCCGGAGAGAGTGCTGCCTGGAGGCGGTAGGCGCATATGTGGTCAAGTGGTTCATTCGCCCCGGACGCTTCGCGCAGAAGTACCGCGTCCTGCGGCACCCATCCATCGGGACCTGTCGCGCAGCCAGACTCCACCGGTTTTCGGGGCCGCACGCGCAGACCGCGCTGCCCCAGTAGATACGCGAGCGCCGCGCCGATCCGGGTTTTGCCAACACCCGTGTCGGTGCCGGCAATGAATACGCCACGCATCATTTACTTCTCCCGTCCGCATGCTTTGAGTCGGTCGAACAGAACGTCCATCGGCTGGGTCCTCATCAGGAGAGAGTCGAGAACAATTCGCTTACGGGTTGCAATAGTCGCAACGCGCCGGATCCGCAGTGGTCCGATCGCTGCGTTGGTGCGTGACCCGATGCGTGCATTTGACGCAGCCCAATACATCCGCCTGCGTTTCCTCCGTGGGCGCGCCGCAGCACTCGCAAGGCAGTCCCGGCACGCGCGCGACGCGCCAGTAACCCGGTGCGCCGCATTCCGGGCAGGGCGAACACAACTTTCTGGCCAGATCCTCGGCCGCGCGTCCAATATTCTCCATGCGCGTCGGGTTCGCATGCGCCCGCACATCCGTTTCCAGAAAAACCTGCCCGTTCGACGAACCCTGGCGTGCCCAAGCGAAGGCGGTCTCGAGATCCGCCCATGAGCCGATTCCCTTGCGGATTCGAGGGTCATCCTGACGGTCGGGGCGAATCACCAACTGGTGCTCTGGAAATCCGCACTGCTCGGCAAAGGCTGCGGCGGCTGTCCAGTCGGGCGTCAGGAGATGTCCATGCTTCGCCGTGTCCTGCGCTATTCCGACGATCTCCAGTCCTTGCCAGTCGTCGATCCAAATCAGCACTTCGGTATTCCAGGGGAGCAGCCCGATCATCGGATCGGGTCCAAACGCGCCCTCGCTTGCCAGCCCCAGTGGCAAGCCGGAGAGCTTCATGCCCAGACGGGCTTTGGTGCGCGCGGCGTCCAGTTGCGTGCCGGCGCGCGTAATGTCGCGGGTGAAAGTCCCCAGCAGATCGGTGTCGTATCCATCCACACGCTTGATCCGGCACCCTACTGCCGCGCCGAGCACCGTTGCGAGCACATGCTCCTTTCCGTGCTGCGTCAGCAGGGCAACCTCCTGGTCCCGATAGGAAAATGCCTGACGCACCGGGTGCGGCATCGCACTGTCCGTCAGGGAGGATCGTGTGTGTCGGCGCGTCATGCAGGGCTCCGGTCCACGATCATGAATGACGACGGCATGGCTGCAATCCGTTTCTTTCCTTCCGCAACCAGGTCGGGACACGGGAGCGCATCGGAAATAGCCCTCGCGTTTTTTCTGTTCGAGCGAACCGCCGTCCGCGGCGTCGCAGATGCGGCCCTGCCGTTCGGATACGCCCGCGCCCATCGTTTCGAGGACCACCGCAGCCAGGTCCCGGCGCCTCCGAGGCGATCGCGCGGGTGACCGGCCAGCATCCCAGGGTGCGGAAGCGCACGCTTCGGGTCTGGGCCGTTTCGCCAGGCTGGCAACGCATGCGGCTTTCGTCGTCGACGACGAGGTACGCGACGCCACGCGCAATGACCCGCAACTGCTCGGCGAAATACAGCGGTGCCAGTGCGATTCCGCGGCTCAGGGCGCAGGTCCCGATATCCGCCTCGCTCCCATTGGAAAGCCGGAATACGCGAGCCGAGCGGAACGCGATCAGCGAACGGAACTCCCACGTCGAATCGTCGTGCAGCAAGCGGAATGGCGGCTCGGCTGCGTAGAACGCGCGAAGCGCGAGGTGCGCGATCACGGTCGAGTCTTGCCGGCCGAAAACAGCATTACCGGAATGCGCGCCTCGGCGACGGCTTCGCGCAGGATGCGAATCGCTTCGGACTCGAGCCGGTGCAGGTGCGTGGGCTGGTTCGTCACGACAGTTCGCTCCATGCCAATGCGCCGAGGTAGCGGTGCGAAACCCGGCCGCTCTCGTCGAGAGCGAACAGGTGCAGCCACTGGTTGTCGACCAATTTGCGCACATCCTGATGTTTGGCAATCACGGCATTCATCGCCTCGATGGGCGCGGCGATGAACACGTTCAGGCGCACCGGCTCGTGCACGAAGCGCTGGCCGTCGTGCACCGATTGCCATGGCAGGCCGACCTTCAAGTCGCCCGCGTTGCCCTCCAGCACGCCGATGCCGCCCACGACGTTGTGCAGCACCTTGTTGCCGGCGCCAAAGGCGCGGTTGTCCACGGTCGAGCCGTAGTACTGCAAGTTGATCCAGCTTGCGACGACCATCGGTGCGGTCATGATGAGTTCGAGCACGCCCCATTCCGCATCCTTGCGCCAGTCGTAGCTGTGCAGGAACGTTCGTCCTCCGAGGTCGAGTCCGCGTGTGCGTTCGCGCGGCGCGGCGATGAAAGCGGCGTTTCCTGCCAGACCCCATTCGGGGCGGACCTGCGACCAGTCGCGACTGCGCGCCACGATGGCCGCGTCGATGTCGGCACCCGCGCGGATTCCGAGCAGTGCCGAACGCTCCATCCGCGCGAGCGTGCCGGCCCGGTCGAGATCTTCGTGCAGTCGATGCAGATCGGGTTTGAGCGTGGCCGGCATCGCATCGGTGTCGAACAGGCGAACGGCATCGGTGGTCGTGTCGTGTAGGCCACCGATGAACCAGGTGTCGTCAGGGATCGCGATCCCGCGCGGGCGCAATGCGTCGCGAACGTCCGGGTCGTTGAGCAGGCCCGCGGCAACGCGCGCGTTGACCTCGCCGGTGTGGCCGCCGCAGGCACCGCAATCCAGGCCGGAGGCATACGGGTTGTTGACCGTGCTGCTGCCGTGTCCGGCCAGCAGCACCAGCCGCGCGAAATCGCCGGTCATCGACATCGCGCGCAGTACGGCTTCGGCCATCGCCACGCGCTGCGCGAGGTCGAACCCGCTCACGCGACCGGCGATCGTCCCGGGCTCCAGGCGCGGGCCGATGCGCTCGAGCACGGCGGCATCGAGCCCATCGGAGGATGGATGCGGCATTGTGCGGGTCTTGCCGGCGGCGTCGCCGAGTATCCTCGCGGCGTACAGCAAGCCGGTGGTTTCGACGAAAGTGAACGACGAGACGGCGGACAGCTTGAAGGATTTCCAGGCCCTGGCCATGCGCTGTCGCAGCGTGCGCCGTCGCAGGATTCCGGCTTCCTGCGCGACGGAAGCGCCGGCGACCGCTTGGCAGACCAGGAACACGGGCTTGAGCAGCACCGGGCACTGCGCTTCACCGTGCGTCTGGCCCAGCGGGACGTATTCGATCGGGAAGCCGAAGAAGCCCGCGAAGCCCAGGGTTTCGATTTCCGGCGACGCGGTTTCCAATGCGCGCCGGAAGACCTCCGAGCGTACGTCGATGCAGAACACGGCCTGCACGGCCTTGCGAACGACCGATGGCGGCGCGGCTGCGCTGGCGTGCGATGCAATGCTCGCGATCAACCGGCGCTGGGTTGCCGTCTCATAGGCCTCGTGGAGGGCAAGGTCGGTCGCGAAGTCCAGATCGAACTGCGAATTTGCGTGCTGCGGCGACGAGGCCGCCAGGGCTATCGCGTTCGACCATGCTGCCTTGAAGGCGGGATCCTTGCGTTCACGGAACAGGGCATGGCCCCAGACCACCCGGATCGCAAGCAGATCGATCAGCCGGTCGTCCTGGCGTCCATGCAGCGCGTTGTCCCACGCCAGATAACGCAGATGGCCGGCCCATCCGGCGATGTCGAACAGGGCGCGATGCAGGTAATCCTCCAGCACGTCAGAAGGTATGCCCAGAGCATCGACGACGGCGGCGATGGCCTTGCGCGGATCTTCGGGCATTGCGCCGACGGCCGTGCGAAATCTCGTGATCCCGAATGATTCCGCGTTGCGGTCGAATCGCATCGCCGCGCGCCACGCGGCATACGGAGTGAGCTGGCGCGATGGCATCTTCCACGCGGCCGGGCCTTCGTCGAAATACGCGGCGCACCAGCGCGAGATCTCGTCGACCATGAAGGCGGTGCGCGAGGCATGGCGGTCGCCTCCGGCGAGTGCGTCGAGCACATCGGCGACTGTTGCGACAGCGGGGCGGCAGTTCGATTCCTGCGTCGATTCCTGCGCGAGTTGCCGTTTGAACGCCACAACGTCCGTCGGCCCTGCGATCCCTGCAGGCAGATGGCGCAGACCGACTGCCAGATCGATGTCCTCGATACGACCGCTGGCCAGCGCTTCCCGATAGAAGCTGCGCGGCATGAGCATATGGGCGCCCGTGACCCGGCGCATCTGCGAACAGGTCGCAGCGAAGGTCTGCCCGGAAAATCCCAGGAACGGATTGACCGCGACAAAGTGCTTGAGCGGCCACAACGGCGCGATCCGCTGGCAGGCGGTGGCGATCGCCCGGTCGAGGCGTTCGCTTACGGATGCGATCGGCTTGGGTTCCGATGCGGGCGCCGCCCGCGTGCGGACGGCGGCGGATACAGTGGACATGTTCAAGTCTCCGGATGGGCTTCAGCGCACGCAGGGGGCCGTGCCGATGCCGTGGGCCACAAGCGCAGAACCAGGCGGTTGGCGATGGTGTTGACGTAGAAACCGTTGGCCACGTGGGCATGCCAGCGCTGCCAGAACGGCGTCTGGATCCAGCCCGGCAGCAGTCCGTGCACAATGGTTATCGCAGCGAAACCGCAAACCACGGTCGCGCCGATCGCCAGATCGAACGGTCCGCGTAGCGCCAGCATCGAGGGCAGCACGCCAGCGGTCAGCCGCGCGGCCAGCCACTGCAATCCGAAATAGGCCGTTGCGACGGCGGTCGCGAGCAGAAGGACGCGCCCGATCAAGGCGGCGCTCGGACGCTCGTCGATCGCCTGGCCGATCAGATGCGTGAGCCCGAGCATGACGATCGCGCCGAGGGCGAACACGCCCGGCTGACTGCCGGGCCTCATGCCGAACACGCTGCCGGCCGCCAGGGTCGTCACCAGGATGAGCCCGGTGGCGCTCAGCAGGCTGGCCGGATGTGGGCGCCAGCCGGGAGCGTTTGCGCCCGGCGCACGTGCCATATCGATGACGCTACCCGAGGACAGGAACGCATGCGCCTTGTAGAGCGAATGCGCGATCAGGTGCAGCAGCGCTGCGGAAAACGCGCCGAGGCCGATCTGCAGCATCATGAAACCCATCTGGGCAATCGTCGAATACGCCAGCGATACCTTGATTGAGGTCTGCGTCGTCATCACGACCGAGCCGAACAATGCAGTCACGCCGCCAGCCAGGAGCAGCAGGTCCAGCGCGGGCCCCGACAGCACGAGGACATCCGCGAAGCGCAGCAGCAGGAAACCGCCCGCGTTGATGATGCCGGCATGCAGCAGGGCCGACACCGGCGTGGGCGTCTCCATCACTTCCAGCAGCCAGCCATGCAGTGGGAATTGCGCGCACTTGAGCAGACCCGCCACGACCAGCAGCGCGGCCAGCACGTGGACGTCCCCGGGGATCGTCGCCGCTTCGTGCAACGCTTTCGCACCCTCCTGTATCGCCGCGAAATCCAGACTGCCGAAGCGGCCGTACGCGAGCGCCATCGCACCGATCAGGCACAGATCGCCGATCCGGCTGGCGATAAACTTCTTGCGCGCGGCCAGAATCGCCGCCGGTCGTTCGCGATAGAACAACAGCAGCCGATGCAGGCACAGCGATGTGCCCAACCACGCTGACGCGAGCTGGAACAGGTTGCCCGCCAGGATCAGAGTCAGCACGCACGCCAGCGTCAGACTCAACCACCGGATGAAACGGCCGTGGCCGCGATCGCCGTCCAGATAGTTGCGGCTGTAGTGAAGGACGATGGTTCCCACGAAGGCGACCAGCAGCGCGACCGTGGCGCTCAGCACATCAAGCTGGAGCGCGACCCCAAATCCGGCCCAGCCGATCGTGCCGGTCCTCAGCACCGCGCCTCCGTGCGCAAACTGGATACCGGTCGCGGCCATGATGAGCGCCAGCGCGGCAATTCCTGCAGCACAGGCGACACGTGCCACCCGCTTTGGATGACGGTTCGCCCAGCCCGCCGGGAGCATCCCTACTCCAGTCAGCGCGAGTGGACCCAGGGCCAGGAGCCAGAGCAGCGGTTGGGTCATCATCGTCTCCGGAGCTGAATGGCCGGCACTCTAGCGACCCGCTATTGTTTTAGATAATACAAAGACTAAAACTTATCGTTCGCTTTTTTGGAAGCCAGCCATGCCGCAGCTCAATTACCGCCACCTGCGCTATTTCTGGGCCATTGCCCACGACGGAAGCCTGACCAAGGCGTCCGCACGGCTGCACCTGTCGCAGTCGGCGTTGTCGGCGCAACTGGCCAAGCTCGAAGCAGAGTTGGGCCATGCCTTGTTCGACCGACAGGGCCGAAGCCTGGTCCTCACAGAGGCCGGCCGGATCGCGCTCGACTACGCGGACACGGTGTTCCAAGCGGGCGACGAACTGCTCGGGACGCTGTGTGGTAAGCCGCCGGTGAACCGGTGTGTGCTGAAAGTCGGTGCGCTGACCACGCTCTCTCGCAACTTCCAGATGGAATTCCTGCGGCCGTTGATGCAGCGCGAAGACGTGACGGTCATCGTGCGCTCGGGCACGATGCGCGAGCTGCTGGCGCAACTGGAGGCACAGAGGATCGATATCGTGCTCACCAACAGTACCGTGCGGCGGGATGCAGATACGGTGCTGCACAGCCACCTTCTGGATCGGCAGCCGGTCAGCCTGGTGGGGCGCCCGCAGGGCGATGCGCCGGCCTTCCGTTTCCCCGAAGACCTGCGCGACCAGCCGCTGCTGTTGCCGAGCCTGGACAGCGACATTCGCCAGGATTTCGATCGCTTGCTCGCGCTCGCGGGTATCCGCCCCATTATCCGGGCGGAAGTGGACGACATGGCGATGTTGCGATTGCTGGCCCGTGAGGGCGATGGCCTGACCCTCGTGCCACCGATCGTGGTTCGCGATGAATTGAACACCGGCATCCTGGTCGAGCGTTGCCGCATCCCCGACCTCACCGAGAGTTTCCATGCGATCGTGCAGACGCGGCGTTTTCCGAATCCGTTGTTGAAAGAGCTGCTCGACCGTCCCGCTCCGATGGTGCGATGAAGGGGGCGACAGGTCGAAGAGCGCTCGCGGCGACGGCCATCGGACAGCCGTGCTCTAGCCGCAGCGGCGTAAGCGGAGCTTGCGCACGTTCTGCGAGAATCAGTCGCTTACGCGATCGACTCTCGGGCGATCCCTTCTGGATCGCTCTAGCAGGCTGTTTCTCAACAGCCTGCTAGTGGCCGCACACCGTCCGCTTCGTCAGATCGCGCGATCGCCGGAGCGACCGCACGCTATCTGCCTCACGGCTGTCGGAACAGATCGCGTCGCGGCAAGCCGCCACTCCACGTCGTGTCGCAAGAACAGGTATTGCCGAGGCCGCCGCGGAGCCGGCAGGAGTTGTTCACGCCTTGCCGGAAGCTGCCCTCCTGCGTCCCGCGCAGTCGGGTGCGCACCAGGTTCGTGCCGGCGATGCCTTCGCCCTGATCGAGGCAGCTCGCCCCGTAGCAGTAGCAGGCGGTGCCGGCGCCGCCGGCGCGGCAGTCGCGATTCGAACGGCATCCCGTGCGCTCGGCGAAGCATCCGTAGGACTGGATGCCCAGCGAATTGGGCTCGCCATCGGGCGCGATGGTCTGGAACGCGACGCCGTTGCCGTCTTTCTGCTCGGGGCAGCCGATCGCGAGTACGCCTTCGTACGCGGTCTTGAGGTTGTACGCGCGCTGCAGGTGTTGGCAGTCTTTCGTGCTGCCGCCGCTGCACGCGGGCGAATAGATCTGGATCCACAGTTCCCAGACCGGCTTGAAGCCGTAGCGAATCGGTTGATCGCCGCGCGCGCCGCTGGCGATGAAGGCGTCGACGCGTTCTTTCGTCACCTCCTGCGTGAGCGCGACGCGCGCCCGCGGGGTTCCGCCCATGACGATCTGTCGCCATTCGGAGTGCGTCTGCGACGCCTTTTCCCGCTGTTCGCTCGAGTACGCCGCGCATCCGTCGACGCTCCATCCCGCGTTGCTTGGGTTCTTGCCTTCGACTGCGGCGCAGGCCTTGGCTTTCAGGATATTCAGGATGTCGCTGGTGCTGGCGTTCGAACTCTCCCACCGCTGGAAGCGGCTGCCGAGCACTTGCCGCACCTGGATGTGCGAGCCGAGCCGCTGCAGGTAGACCACGTAGGGATCCCACTGGCCTTGCTGGCCAGCGCGGTCGGCAGGGATCAGGGGCAGCGCCTCGAATTGCTGTACGTCGGAGGGATCGACGTTGTCCTTCGCGAAGCAGTCGCGGCCCCGCTGATTGAAGTCGACGGTGCGCGTCGGCGTGGTGATGTCGATGTGCGTGCTGGTCATGCGCTGGGTCGTCGTGGTGTCCGCGCCGGTCATGGCCGACACCGATCCGCGCGCGGTCAAACGTGCCGTCGTGTAGCTGCCGCTCAGTTCAAAGCTCGACGAGGTCTTGCGGGTGAGCTCTTCCATGCTTTCCGAGTTCTGGAATTGCCGCGTCGCCGAGCCGTCGGGCGGGGACAGCGAGGCGCAGCTTCCCAGGCGGGCGTCCACGAAAAAATCGTTGCCCGCGCTGGGCGGATCGAACCCGTTGATGGCCGGCAGGAAGAACGCGTGACCCAGGCCGCGGCAGATGCCGTCCGGGCAGGCCGGGGACTGCATTTCCGCCGACACCTCGTCGGCCGCGGCAGGGGCCGGATAGCCGGCGATCAGACCCAGTACGGCAATGAGGCAGGAAAGCGCCGAGGCAGCGGCGGAACGTGTTGCGGGGAAGCAACCGGCCAGCGCGGGCCGGTCGCGGAGTGCATTTTGGCGCATTTTCCAATCTCCTCTCGACGTGAGTCGGAACCGGACCTCACATCGAAGCCCAAGCGTACGAGTCGCGGGATTCCTATCACCGTCGATTTACGCTTCTTTTGTGGAAAGCGATGCACGCAGATCCGCTGACCGGGCAAGAAGAATCTGGGCGCCGGTACACCCGCGACGCCGCGCGCCAACACGAAGTACGACGGTCCGCCTGACGGCAGCGCGGACGTCGACGGCACTCCTCATAGCTTTACCTCCTGCGCGGACGCCGATGAAGAAGGCGGCATCCGGTATCCGGCGTCCGCCGTTGCGCGAGCGGCGCAACAAACGCGGCCAAGTGCCCGCCGGCTTTCGCGATATTCCGGCGCGGCCGTCCCTACTCGGGCGATGCCGCAATTTCTGCACTCACGCCCCTCTCGAACGGTGAGACACGATATGTACACATTGAGACATGTCACTTTTGACCCCTGGTCGATATGCGTATCTTGCATGGAGGAGTGCCGATGCTGTGACCCGCTCGCCGCTGTGTTTTTCCTGATTCTCACCCCTGAACGAGTTGTCGCGCGGGCCGGACGCAACCGCCTGCACGACGCAACACGGAGAACTGACATGCAAAAGAACTCGATTCGCTTCGTCGCGCTGGCCACGGCAATCCTCGCGTGCGGCACGATTCACGCGTCCGAAGAACCGGTCGATCCGAGCGCAAAGCCGAGGTCGTTCCTCGACGATGTCGATCCGGCCATCGTCGCGGTCATGCGACGGCAGGAGCAACTGCAGCCGGCCGTGACGGCGCTTTACGAAGCGCACCTGAAATCGCCGGGCTCGGGCTTCGCCGGCGTCGCGTTCGAGGGCGACGGCGTCACGCTCTACTGGAAAGGGCCGCTGAGCCTCGGCATGCACAACGCCATCGGCCAGGCGCGCGAGGCCGGTGCGGTTGCGGTGAAGCCCGCCGCGTACTCGCTCGCCGAACTCGAAGCCGCGGCCGCAACGATCGACACGAAGTCGCGCGCCATCGGCGGCAGCGAGATCCAGGCGGTCGTCATGCGCAATGACGGCAGCGGCCTCGATATCGAGCGCATGCCGCGCGCGACATTGAAGGAACTTCAGGCCGCGCGTGCGAAGGCCGGCGCGATCGCGATGGCGTCCGCGGAGCAGGTCCTTGCCGGTCTCGACCTCGGTGTCGCCGTCACGCTGACGATCGGCGACGCGCCGATCGAACTTGCCAGCCGCACCGATGACTCGCCGGCATGGAACGCGGGCGGCTATTGGCAGTCGCGCCGCGGCACGCAGGTCCGGGGCGAGTGCACCACCGGCTTCGGCATCCGCGCGTACAACCGTACGTGGGTGCTGACGGCAGCGCATTGCGCAACGGCGCCGGACGTCGGCTATCAGGGCTTCGACGGCCAGTACATGGGTCCGGTGACGCGTGAGAACTACGCGTACGATCTGATCCTGATCGACGCAGCCGGCTATCACCGCATGTTCGACAACCGTCAGCCCAACGGCTACGACTTCAAGAACGTGTACAGCTGGGGCTATCACGTGGCCAATGAACTGCTGTGCCAATCCGGATTCACGAGCGGGTACTACTACGGCACCGTCGTCTGCGGCCTGAAGACGGGATCGAGCCAGAACATTTCCGTCTCGTGCGACTCACCGGATTCCGACGGTGACTGCGGCTACACGATCTTCGGCGTGATCAAGACGACGCAGATCAACGGCTCGACGGCCGCGCGCGGCGGCGACAGCGGTGGTCCGGTGTTCGCGCTGTTGGGCGACGGCGTGCGCGCGAAAGGCAGCGTGACCGGCGGCGGCGGAACGACCATGTATTTCCAGGACTGGGCTGACGTCATTCGTCTGTACAGCGGTTATCCCGTGACGCCGTGATCGCGGCGGGACGAGCCTCCTTCGCGAGGCTCGTCCTTGTTGCGCCAATGTCGTGCCTCGCGCGCGTGCCCGTGCGGCCGTGCATCGCGGCGTTCCTACTCGAAACCATCCAAAAAAATGCTATCGCTCGCGCTACCCGGCAGCGGATAGCGATGCCCGAGGACACTCAGCCGCGAATCGCCCGGCGGCAGCCGGGTCAGGGCGCCGCTGCCGATCAGATCCGAGCTCGCGCTGACCACGCTGCCGGAGCCGACCGTGTCGAGGCCATGGGTGTTGCGCCAGGTCGCCCAGCTCATGTTCATCACCGAGCCGCCGCACTCCGTGTCGCGCATCGCGTTGGTATTCGCCGTTTCGAACCGGTTGGCGCGTGCGCGGATCTGGACCGCGAATCCGGCGGGCACGGTGTTCAGGCAGGATGCCCACGCATACGGCGCCACCGTCGAGCGGATCAGGTTGTTGCTCATCCGCGTGTCGGCGCTGGTCGCATTGAACACGCCCCAGCGCAGCACCACGCCACCGCCGACCAGCGTGTTGTGGTGGACATCGTGCTCGCGCAGGTAGCAGCCCGGGTCCTGGACGCACTGCCCGCCGAGCAGCACCCCTGTGTTGATCATCAGATTGTGGTGAATGTGTACTTTTTCAGAGTTGTACTGCGCGGAGATCTGGATGCCGTTGTTGTTCGCGAAACCAGGCGCGTACTCGATGAAGTTCTCGCGGTAGACGTTGCGCTGCGAGTTGTCCTTGTCATGCACGCCGACGGTGGAGGCGCCCAGGCGCACCTGGTTGTTCTCGAACAGCGAATCGCCGGCATCGAACCAGGTGGTGGCGTAGCCCGCCGGGTAGTTGATGAACGAGGAGTCCTGCACCAGGAAACGATGCCGCGTGAGTTCATCGCCCCAGCCGTGGATGTAGGCGGGATTCTCGCCGCCGTTGGCGACGACCCCGTCGAGGAAGCGGAGGTTGCGCAGTACCAGTCCGGGCAGCGCGGGATCGCTGACGATGCCGTACTGGCGCACGCCGGTGATGTCCACACCCTCCAGCCGCGCCGCGGGCGCCTGGTTGAAACGCACGGTGATGTTTCCGGTCTGGTCGAGCGCGATCACGGCCACTTCGTCGGGATAGGCCACGATCTGCCGGGTGCGCCCGTCGTTCAGATCGAAGCGGCCGACATAGGTGCCGGCGCGCAGCATCAGTGACTGCGCCGACGTGCCTTGAGTCAACGCATAGGGGATGCTCAGGAACGGCTGAGCCATGCTGCCGCGCCCCGGCGCATCCACGCCATTCGGCGCGACGAACAGGAATCGGTTGGTCGCCGCGGTCACGGCAAAGGTGCGCTGCGCGACTTTCTGCACAACGCCACTGTCGCGCACCTCGATGTCGAATTCGAAAGTCCCGGCGGCCGCGGGAACGAACCGCAGCGTGCCGCGACGGAAATCGAGGCTGGCCGTGGCCGTCGACATCGACTGGCCGTTGAAGCGCATGGCGAGAAGGCGGAACTCGTAGGGAAACTGGCCACCCACCACGCCGGGCCGGCTCTCATACGCGAGGCCGGGATAGGCCATCGGCCGGAGCCCGGCGCCATCCAGCCACCACGTCAAGGGATCATCGGGCAAAGTCGCGGGCATCCTGATGCGCGGCGCGACGCCGTGCACGCAGCGCACGAACACCGTCGCGGCGGAAGCAGGCACCAGCGCCGGCGCCTGCGCCGACAGCGCGCAGGTCTGGCCATCCGGCTGCGACAGCACCTCGATACTCAGCGGCGTGCCGGCTTCCGCCTGGCCGAGCACCAGTGGCCCGTCGAGACTCGCGCCGAGCGTGACACCGCCCCGGCGCAGCGACACCGCGTTGCCCAGGGCCAGACCTTCGAGCCGGACATTGACCGGCACGAGCACACCGGATGTCGCCAGCGGCGCGGCACTCAGCAGGAGCACGGCAAGAACGGCACAGATACTGCCGGAGAAGAGCGGCCGCGGGCCAGCGAGGCAATCGGTCGGCGACACGGCAACGCAGGCATTCACGGGCAGTTCCTGAGGACGAAAGCGGAACGAGGTTAACGTAGTGGCATCATCCGGAAAGTTGACCTGACGCCTGTTTCTGCCAACGTGAATCTGACCGCAGATCACGCATGGACGGCAGCGAGTTGAAGCCTTTGCAGCCGCTCCCTCACGACGGCGAAGACGAGCAACGGGCCTGCGCGATTACCCGCTTCGGTGAGCGAGCCGAAGCCGGCTGACGCAAGGCGGTCCTGCTGACATCCAGGCCGCTCGATTGCCGACAGGCACGCTCGTCGCGTCGCCCGCAAAGCGCCTCTGAAACCGTCAGGCCAGGACTACGCCGGAAGTTGTCCCGCGCGCACCTCGGCCGTGAGCGCGCGGCAGGCAAGCTCGCGCTCGGCGCCGCTTGCGAGATCCAGGCCCCAGATATCGGGTCGGTATGGAGGGTGGTCGCGGTGTGGCCAGAAACCAGCCCTGCTCGGGGACCGACAAGGCCGCCGCCGGAAACGACGGAACTCGTGCGCTCATGTAGTGGCTGATGGTGCACGCGTCCCACCCGGTCCCGATTCATCCGCCGCCTGTCGGCCGTGACTCGTTCAGAGTGCCTCCAGTGAGCGCTCCGCTTCGCGCAGCAGCTCGCGCTGTGCCGAAGTGGGGATCCGCTCTGCGCTTTCGGCATCGACCGCGAGCGCCGACAGATACGCCATCCATGTGCGCAGCCCGCGGGGGCCAGGGCCGTCGAGCAGGGTATTGAGTTGTGCTGTTCTCGCTGCCGCCGCAGGCGTGTCAGTCGTTTTCAGCGAGGCCAGTTCTTGTTCGGCGACCTCGCTGCGCTCTGCCACCGCCTTGAGCACTCGCGCCAGGGCGAGATTGAAATCCAGGATGGTGCGCATATCAGCGATCGGCAGCGCTGCGCGAGGGTCGGCAATGATGCGCAGGTCGGACTCGAGTGACTGGCCATCCACTGTCATCACGATGCGATAGTCACCTGGCAGCGCCAGCGCGCCTTCCGGCAAGGCGGAGGTTTCTACCCCCGCAGTCGCTGCTATCGAGTACTCGTAGGCGCTTGCCAAGGGACGCGGATAGCGCAAGTTCCAGACCCAGCGATGCAGGCCGGCGCGCTGCGGGAGGTTCTCCGGGGGTTTGCGATACAGATCTGAAAAATACTGGTCGGCAGTCAGCTTTTCGGGGGGATCGTCAGAACTGAAGCTGCGCACCAGCTGCTGCTGGCCGTCGACTATTTTCAGGCTCACGTGCCTGGCATCGCGCGGCAGATGGTATTCGATCATCGCGCCGGTAACCGGGTTCTCGCCGAGTGGTATTTCCGCGGCGAGCGGAGTGTCCTTGTTCTGGTTCTTGCGCAGGCGCATGGCATCGGCCGCGGCGAACAGGCGTGGAGTGCCGCCCAGTCCGGTGCGCGCCAGCTCACGCAAGCGCGAGAAATTGTCCAGGATCCACAGCGCACGGCCTTGTGTCGCGATCGCCAGGTCATTGCCGACCACGCGCAGGTCACGCACCCACGCGACTGGCAGATTCAGCTGCAGTGAATGCCAGTGACCGCCATCGTCCAGCGAAAAGTACACACCGCGATCGGTGCCGGCAAACAGCAGGCCCGCCTGCTGCCGGTCCGCGCGAATCACGGCGGTGAATTCGTTGGCAGGGATTCCTGCGTCAATACGCTGCCACGTGACCCCGCTGTCACGGCTGCGAAACAGCATCGGTGCGAACACGTTGCGGCGATGCTGATCGACCGCCAGGTAAATGTGATTGCGGTGCAATGGTGAAATGTCGATGCGCGCGACCGTCGACCATGCCGGCAACTGCCTGGGTGTGCGGTTCTGCCAGGTCTTGCCGCCATCGCTCGTGTGCTGCACCAGGCCGCTGTCGGTGCCTACCCAAATCTCCTGCTCATCATGTGGCGACGGCGCAATGGTGAAAATCACGCCGAATCCGCAGTCCCTGGCATCGTGCTCGGTCACCGTGCCTTGGCATTGCCTGGCATCGCGCGTCTGCCCGGTCAGATCGGGACTGATGATGGACCAGTGCGCGCCGCGGTCATCACTGCGAAACAAATACTGGGAGCCAAGATACAGGGCATGCGAGGCCGTGCTCGACAGGGTGAATGGCGTGATCCAGGACCAGCGATGGTCAATCGTGCGCGGATCGCGGCCATAGGTGTTGATGGGGACCGGCGTGATGTTCTGTACATCGCCGGTGCGCGCGTCAAAGCGGCTCACGCGCCCACCCAGTCCACTGCCATAGATGACGTTGCGATCGTCGGGATCGGCCAGCACGCAATCGCGCTCGTCGGCGCCGGCGGGCATCCAGTCGCGAAAGCTGATTGCGCCGTAGTCCGAGCGACTGGCAATCGAGACCGAGCCATTGTCCTGCTGCCCTGCATAGAGCCTATACGGAAAGCGCTCATCGACATGCAGACAGTAAAATTGCCCGGTAGCCTGGTTGTACCAGTTGCTCCAGCTGGTTCCGCCATTGAGCGTTACCACGGTGCCCTGGTCGCTCGCCGCAATCATGTTTTCCGGATTGTCGGGATTGAGCCACAGGTCATGGTAGTCATCACCGCCCGGCGAGCCGCGCAGGACTTTCAGGGTCTTGCCGCCATCGTGCGAGACCTTGATCGAACGGCCCATCAGGTAAAGGGTGTCGGCATCATCCGGATGCACGATCACGCGTGAAAAGTACCGGGAGGTCAGGCCGGGGTCTTTTTGCATGGCCTGCCAATTCGCGCCGCCGTCATCAGAGCGATACAGGCCACCCTGCTCGGCGTGATCGACGATGGCGTAGACACGGCTCTGTGAACCCACCATGCGCGTTGCGACGCCAATGCGCCCGAGAGCGGCCGCCGGCCATCCCTTGCCGTTCAGCCGCGTCCAGTGCTGGCCGCCATCCACGGATTTATAGAGGCCACTGCCCGCCCCCACCATGGGCGTGAAATAGCTCATCCAGGGATAATTGCGCGCCGTCCATGCGGCTGCATAGATCACGTCCGGGTCTTTCACATCGCTTGCCAGATCGACCACCCCCGTGGATTCATCCACGAACAGCGTCTTTTTCCAGTGCGCGCCGCCATCGGTGCTGCGAAATACGCCGCGCTGCGACGAGTCGCCGTAGTAGGGCCCCAGCGCCGCAACCAGCAGTATTTCGGCATTCCCGGGGTGCACCAGAAGATCGCCGATATGCCGCGTTTCGTTCAGGCCCAGGTGCGCCCAGCTGGCGCCCGCATCACGCGAAACATAAACGCCGTCGCCCGCTGCCGTGTCATACCGTGCCTGAGGCTGCCCGGTGCCGACATAGATGACTTTGGAGTCGCTCGCCGCAATCGCGAGCGCACCAATCGACGGCGCGTGCGAATCAAATATCGAAAACCAGTTATGCCCCGCATCCGTCGTCTTCCAGACCCCGCCGCCCGCCGCACCAAAGTAATAGACATTCGGCGCGCCCGGCACTCCGGCCGCCACTGTGCTCCATCCCGCCCGGTGCGGCCCGATACTCCGCCAATGCAAATCACCCAGGGCCGAATCGGCCGCGGACGCGCTCAAGGCGCTTCCACTGAGACCGGCTATCAGCATGCAGAACCAACGTATTGACGAATGCATGAGGCACCTTGTGGGTTTGTCGCGTGGGTGGATCGGGGAGCGCGTGACCAAGGTAGAACGAGTTTCCGTCTTCGTGGATATCCCGCCCCGGAGAAGCCGGTGTCGCGGCTGACCCGAAGCGCGCGAACCCGCCCATGGGAAGCCGGCGAACGACACTGGTGGAAAGCGGACGCGAAGTCTAGGCGACAGGCTCGATTCTGTCGCCGCTCCCGGCCGCACGCCGGGCTGCCTGCGCAGCGCTTCGCCGGCCGCCGCCAATCGGCTGACACGTCCGGGCCTGCACCCTTCCGCCAGGTCGTGGTGTCGCCCACACACGTGAGCTACGCTTGCGCCCGACCGCCATGCCGCTGCGGGTCGAGGCTGGTATGAACCTCAACCAAGTTACCCTCCCCGTCACCGACTTCGATCGCTCTGTCGCGTTCTATTGCGATATGGGATTCACGCTCATCGTCCACTCTCCACCACGATACGCACGTTTCGAATGCCCGGAGGGCGACTCGACCTTTTCGCTCCATGCCGTGGAGAGCCCGGCTGAAAGCACTGGGGTCGTCGTGTACTTCGAGTGTTCTGACCTGAATGCCCGGGTCGATATTCTTCTCGCCGCAGGATTCGAGTTCACAAAACTCCCGACTGATGAGCCGTGGCTATGGCGGGAAGCACGTCTTGTCGACCCTTCCGGCAATGTCATTTGCCTGTTCTCGGCTGGCGGCAATCGCAAGAATCCGCCGTGGCGGGTTGCGGCCGGAGGACTGAGCTGAACACCGCCAGTTCCGCGTGTTTTCCAGCGCGTCACATACCCTGACAAACCTTTTCCAGGCTTGGCGACCCACCGGTTGGCAATCCATACGTTACGCTATCGCCCTCGAGGCTCCGGGCGGTATTGATTGGACATCACGCGACGAAGGGGAAGTTGGCCACCCTTCGCTTTCGATCTGAACAGTTGGCCTTTTTGAAAGCGGATCGACAGCAATGAAAAAATCCCTCGAAAACCCATTGAATGACGGCGACAAGTGCATCGTCATTGCAGGCACGCACCAGGGAAAATCGGGAACCGTACGGGACATGAAGACGAGCAAGACGGGAGCAGTATCGATTACCGTGGTTCAAGGCGACGGCGAGCGATTCAAGACACTTGCCAAGAACGTAGTCGTGCGATAGCGCGCGGCCTGACGAATACCAGCGTATCGCGCGGCCGCGGTCCTGCCACAGACTTGCTGTTGAATAAGTTTCAATTTGTACTTATGTATTTGATTCCATCTGATGATTGACTGAACGCACCGTACGCCGCCCGACCCAGCCATGCGTGTGGCGGAACCGGGCACCCGCAAAGGCGCCCGGCGACTCCGTCAGTAGTGCACCAGGCCACAGGGTTCCGAACAGCCCGGCGTCGTTCATCGCGATACGTCGTTTCGCCTGCCAGCGCGTCTGCTCGCCGCGCCGGTCTCGCGGCGAGATCCCTACGGAATTTCCCGTTCGGAATCTTGTGGGCCGGCAAATGATTCGGCCTGCGGCGGCGTCAGTTCGCCAGCCCCATGCTCCAGACCCCGCGACCGTACGTTCCTGCGCGCAGTTGGCTGCCGTCACCGGCAACCCAGATGTCGGCTACGCTGACCAGCGGCAAGCCGGCACCGAGCCGACTGAACGACAAGCCTTTGTTGATCGAGCGATACATGCCCAGATCGGTGCCGACGTAGATCGTGCCGTTGCGCACCGGGTCGGCCTTGAGCGCATTGACGCGAACGCCGGTCGGCAGTCCGCCCCAGGCACCGGGGACCCAACCGCTGGCCGGATCGTTGGATGTCCAGATGCGGCTCTTGTCGTTGCGATAGCCGTCGCTGATCACGTAGAACTGGTTGTCGTCGCCGACCGCCGCGTCGATGAAGCTGCCGTCGGCGTTGGCCGGCGTGGCCGCCTGCGTCCAGTGCGCCCCGTTGTCGAGCGTGAACCAGATCTGGCCCGGGCTGCTGCTGACGATGGCGACGAGTACGCCGCTGTTGCGGCCGGCGCGCACCCAGCGAACACTGCCGACGAGACCGTTCGCAGCAACGGCTTGCCACTGCTTGCCGAAGTTGGTGCTGCGATAGATCTTGCCGCCCGACGCTGCGTACAGCGTCTCGCCGCTGGCGACGGCCGGACTCTGGTCGATGAAGCTCGCCGCACCGTTCGGTATGCCGGTGAACGCGAGTTCACCGCCGCTCAGGCCGCCGTCGTCGGACTGATAGGTGCCGCCGTTTGTCGCGACGATGAGTTTGCGCGCATCGTTCTGCGACAGGAGTGCCCAGAAACCGTCGCCTCCGGCCATGCGCGAGTAGTTCGTTCCGGTATCGGAACTCTGGAATATGCCGTTGTCCTGCAGCGCGACGAGGATTTCGCCGAGGTCGTCCACCGACGATGCTATGCCGTAGACAAGATGCGTGATCAGTCCCTCATTGCGCGGCGTCCAGCTCTGGCCGGCGTTGTCGCTGCGGAATACACCGCCATCGTTGCCGACGTAGAGCCGGTTCGACGCGTCGTACGCGGCCGCGTGAAAGTCCGGATGCACGTAGTTCACAGCGCCAGTGCTCGTCGAGTTGACGAGGCTGAACGTCGCGCCGCCGTCGCCGGTGCGTGCGAGACGCGGCTGGCCGCCGAAGTAGGCGATATTGGGCGTAGTCGGATTCACGACAACCATCTGGTTGTACTTCCCCTGAGTGCCGAGCAGTTTGCGCACCGGTTCGGCGTGGTTGACGTAGCTTTCCTGGTCGATGTTCAGCGACGACCAGTCCTGGCCGCCGTCGGTGGTCTTGTAGATATGCGTGAGCGCGTTGGTGAGGTGATAGGTGAGCGCGTATTGCACATTCGGGCTGCTCGGCGCGCTCGCGAGAGTGATCCGGCCGAAATCGGCCGGGATACCGGCCGCAGGTGTCCAGTCGGCGGCCTGCTCGCTCGAGTGCCAGATCTTTCCGCTGCCGCCGTTGCTGGCGCGCGTGCTCGCGGTGAAACGATTGCTGCCGGCCCAGGCAATGCTCCAGACCTCGGGCTTGCCGTCGCCGCCACCGAGCGGCTGTAGCTGGTAGGAAGCGCCTGCGTTGGTCGAGCGGTAAAGCCCCCGGTCGGTGGCGACGAGCACGAGGTTGCTGTTGTTCGGGCTCACAACGATCTTGCGAGTGCTGGTGCTCTCGCCGAGCAGCACCGGAGATCCCCACGTGGCGCCGCCGTCCGTGCTCTTGAGCACACCGAGCCCCGGCGCAGTACCCAGCGAGCTGCTGATGCCGGAAAGAAAGCCGGTCTTGTGCGGATCGCCGAGCCCGAGGTACAGGCGATTCGGCAGGTTGGCGTCCATCGCGAGCGCGCCAGTGCCCAGGCTGCCCAAGGTATCGGTCATGGCCTTCCAGCTCGCGCCCGCGTCGAGCGAGCGCCACACGCCGCCGCCAGCGGATGCGACGTATACAATGCTCGAATTGTCCGGATGTGTGACGATGGCCGAAACGCGGCCGCTGTCCATTGGCCCGCTGCGCATGCGCGACGGACCGAGATTGCTCCATACCTCGCCGAGGGTCAGATCGCCGGCCTTGGCCCCCGGCATCAGGCGTGCATTCGTTTCACGCTCGCGCGCCGCCGCGGCCATGAGACTCCGCGCGTAGGCTGCATCGTTGTCACGGTGAAACCGCTCGCCCATGACACGTTCGCGTTTCTCGAGCTCGTCCTTATCGCGCTCTTCTTCCCAGGTCATGCGGGACGCGCCGCTGTCCTCGACGGCATGGGCCAGACCCAGGCACAGCAGCAATCCGCCGGCGACGAGCCGGCACAGGGCATGTGTTGCGGTTTTCATGAATGGCTCCGTTTCTGCGAGGCAGCTGCGACCGTCGTGGCCGGCGCGCTGCGAAAGGGTGGAGAGGTCGCGAGGCAACGCATTGCCGCGCCCTCGGCTTCACCTACGGCGAGAGACGGAGTCGGGGATCATGCTGCGGGCCTGGCGGGGTCCGACGCGAGGGCAGATGCGTGACGTGTGCCGGGTGTCCGTTGCAGCCGCGATTTCCCACGCGACATGCGCATCGAATCTGCCCCCGCTCCCGGCGCCGTTCTACTCGTCGGCCAGCGCCCAGCCGCAGCCCAGCAGGGACACGGCGAGCAACAGCACACAGCCGCCCACCGAAGCCATACCAAAGCCGCCCGCCAGCCATTCCTGCGCGACCTGCCGCCACGGCGGCGAGGGCAGCAATGCCAGCCAGGCCAGGAGCCCACCGGCCAGCGCCGCGCCCGGAAGCAGCCACGGCCGCTGGCGGCGCGCGGGTAGCGCATGCATGACGCGCTCGGTGAAGCCGTCGTCGGCTACCGCGCCGGCGAAAGAACGGCGCAGCAGGTTATCCAGCGAGTGGTCGGAAAGTTCAGTCATTTCGGTTGCTCCGTTCATGGTGCGTCACCGGGTCCTGCAGCAGCTGCCGCAGCCTCGCCTTGCCGCGCGCCACATGCGTTTTCACGCTGCCCAATGGCATGTCCAGCACCAGCGCGGCCTCTTCATGACTGAGTTCAAGCTGCACGCAGTACAGCAGCGCCGCTTGCTGGTTGTCTGACAGGCGCCGCAGGGCTGCGTCGATGTCGAGCCCCAGTGCCGGATCGGCTCGCTCCAGGCCAAGGGCCTCTGCACTGTCGCCCTCCAGCTCCGACTCCTGCTGTACCCGCCATCCCCTGCTGCGCCAGTACTGCTGGAAACAGGAATGGGCGATGCGGTACAGCCACGTCGTGAAACGCGATTCGCCGCGAAACTGGCCCAGCTTGCGCCAGGCCAGGACAAAGGTTTCTTGCGCCAGATCATCGGCCATGGCCCCGTTGTCCCCGAGAAGGCGCCGAAGCTGGGCACGGACCATGCCTTGGTGGCGCCGCACCAGAATCTCAAAGGCGCGAGCATCGCTGCCCCGCACCGCTCGTTCGACCAGGACCGCATCGATGCGCGCCTGCGCATCGCGATCATCCATGCGCGTCCCCGCGCTGGGCCAGATACCAATTGCCGAGATAGCCCAGCCCCAATACGACAGGCAATATGCCCAGACCCCACAGCTCAGCCACGCGGTGTCCGGCGTGGTATTCGAGCGGCAGACTCAACAACATGGCGCTCAATCCGATACCGCCGGCCAGCAACACCAGCGCGCGGCGGCGGTCGCAGTACTGCGGCGTGGCTTCTCCGGGCAGTGCCGCCGGCAGCGCAACGCCCATTTCAGCTAGCTGGAGCAGCAGCCGGTAGCGCATTTCGCTGCGCGTGCGGCGGTAACGCAATACCAGTGCGGTGATCAGGACCGGCGCCAGCATTACCGCGGCCGGAATGATCAACATGGGAACAAATTCCATATTCCTGCTCCTCAAGAAAGAGATGGCGAGCTGTCGCTGCTGCGGGCAGCAGCGATGCTGGCCTCACAGCGGCATTCTGTTGCTGAAATACTCCGTCAGACGTTCCGCCGCCGGCGGGTCGACATTCGCAAGGCCAACCAGCACGTAACCGAGCTCGGGATAGACGCGCAGGCTTGCGCTCATGCCTTCGGCGCCACCGTCGTGACCAAACCAACGCAGGCGGCCCGCGCCACCGACCAGAAAGCCAAAGCCATACCAGCCATCGCCATTCTGTGCCTGGGTGGCCTGTGCCAGCCGTGTGGACGAGAGCAGCTGGCCCGACTGCAGCGCCTGCACGAAGCGCAGCAGGTCTCCCGTCGTGGAGTAGCCGCCGCCGGCGGCCGTGCCCCGCCACGGCAGATATTCGCGATTGTCCTTCAGCCGTCCGTCCTGGACGGTGTAGCCGACCGCCAGCTGCGCGGCGACCTGCTGCTCGGGCAAGGCGCCGGTGGCGCGCATGCCCGCCGGTTCGAATACCTGCGCCTGCACGTAGTCGTAGTAACTGCGGCCGCTGACCCGTTCAACGATGGCACCAAGCAGGACGTAGCCGTAGTTCGAGTACTGCGCAGCGCTGCCCGGCACGAACTCGGGGGCGCGAGTGCCGAACAATGCGAGGTAGTCCTGGTGTTCGCGCACCTGCTCGCGTCGCGCGGTGTATTCCGGCGTGAAAATGTCGCCCGTTCCCCCGGTGTGTGTCAGCAACTGGCGAATAGTGACCTGCGTAGCCAGCTCGCGGTTGGGATAGTCGGGCAGATAAGTAGCCACCTTGCCATCGAGATCGAGCTTGCCGGCATCGACCAGTTGCAGCACCGCCACCGCCGTGAACATCTTGAACATCGAGGCGATGCGAAACGGCGTCTCGGCACGATTGGCGCGTTCTTTGTCCCGCTCGGCATGGCCCCAGCTACGACTCAGCAGTGTTTCCCCGCCCCGCGCGATCAACAGATTGCCGGAGAATTGACCGCGTTTGGCCATGCTTGAGGCCTTGTCCTGGATCCCGGTCAGCACGGCGGCCAGATCCAGCCGAGCCGGCATGAACTCCGACGGCACGTCCGTCGACGGCTGCAGGTGCAGGCGGGCAACGCGCTCAGGGCTGGCGGGCTCCACTTCCAGCATGATCCGGCCAATGCTGTCGGCGTCGCGGGCCCGGACCACTGCGGTGATCGCATAGGGTTCACTACGCTCTACCTTGAGCACGTCGAAACCGCCGGTGGCACCATAGAAGGCCAGCTCACGCTTGATATCGAGCGCCGGCTCGTGCAGCCCCTTGTATCGCACCAGCTGTTTCTCGGAACCCGAGGCAAAGGCCTTCAGCCTTGCATCCAGCACCTTGCCGGCGGCCGTGTCCGGCAGCATGCCGGCACCTGCCGACGCGGCGAACAGCGCCAGCGCGGCCAGGACGAGGGAACCTGTCCCACGTCGCATTCCATCGAATGCAGTCATCTTTCTGCTCCTGAGTTTGCGCCGCATCAGTGCAACGCTTCGGACGCTTGGACGCAGGCTGCCCGGCGTTTGGATTCACTGCCCAGGAATTCTTTTTGTCGTCGGCTGCCGTCGTTTCGGCACGGCTTGCCCG
Organism: Lysobacterales bacterium; assembly: GCA_038207515.1. Lineage (GTDB taxonomy): Bacteria > Pseudomonadota > Gammaproteobacteria > Xanthomonadales > Rhodanobacteraceae > Tahibacter. Next base: position 51,137 of record JBBQZR010000021.1, read on the forward strand.
GATGCGGGAGCGGCTTGGCAATCCACCGGAGCAACACGGGATCGCCCTTGTATCCGGCTACCATCGCCATGGCGGCGGCGGCCTGCCTCGTTCCGTCCGTGATCAGAAGCTGCGAAGTCGGCACGGATCACTTCGCGTTGCTGCCTACGTGGACAGGCGAACCGGCCGCAGCAGCCACACGACAACAGGATTTCAACGCAGAGAATGAACATGGCCGAGTTGCACCCCTTGCCCCCATCACCTCAGTACAGCGACGACGTACGCCTGGCCCGCGCAAATGCCTTTGCCGACGAGCTGGCACGCCGCCGCACGGTGCGCGACTTTGCCGCAACGCCAGTTCCGCGCGCGGTGATCGAGGCCTGCCTGCGCGCCGCCGCCAGCGCACCCAGCGGCGCGAACCAGCAGCCCTGGCATTTCGTCGCGATCTCGGACCCGGCCGTGAAGCGAAGCCTCCGCGAAGCGGCGGAAGCCGAGGAGCGCGAGTTCTACGGCCGGCGCGCGCCACAGGCCTGGCTGGATGCCCTCGCGCCGCTGGGCACCAATGCCGACAAGCCCTTCCTGGACATCGCACCGTGGCTGATCGCGGTGTTCTACGAGCGCACCGGTGCCGAGGTCGATGGCCAGAAAGCCAAGCGCTACTACCCGCACGAATCGACCGGCATCGCCTGCGGCCTGCTGATCGCCGCGCTGCATCACGCCGGGCTGGTAACGCTGACACACACGCCTAGCCCTATGGCATTCCTCAACGCGCTGCTCGGACGCCCGAAGCACGAAGTGCCTTACCTGTTGCTGGTGGTCGGTCACCCCGCCGCGGGTTGTCAGGTGCCGGCGATCACACGCAAGGCGCCCGACGAGATCACCAGCTTCCGCGAGGCACCCGTCGCCGGCTGACGCAACGCGGTCCGGCAAAATTCCAGACTGCTCGATTGGGGGCAGGTCCGCGCGTCGCGTTGCCCGGAAGAAGCCGCTGAACCCGTCAGGACACGCCCGCCGCGGGACGTTTTCCCGCGCGTACGATGACCTGCTCGGCAATTTGGACCAGCGCCGAGCTCTCACGACTTCGCCGCACCGCTGCCGCCCGGGAAGTATCACTTCCACATGCTGGAAGCGCCGCGGGTCGACTGGGACAACCGCATCACCGGCTCCGAGCAGTATTTCGAGCTCAAGCCCGGCGCCGTGCTGTATCTCGGCAACTGGGCGATCCAGCTGGGCACCAGCACCCGCGCAACGAAGTACGACGTCGTCTACGACATTGAAGAAGTCGGGCTGTTCGCGAAGGCCAATCCAAGCATCGACGCGTCACGGTTCGCGATTGGCGTACTCGGCAAGCCGCCGGTGCCGCTGAAAAAGGAATAAGCGTTCGACATGCGGTGCGGGTCGCTTGCTGTGAAGCCTGCGACAGCGCACGCAATGGGCACGACCGTGGGCGCATCCCACGTTCGGCGACCAGCCCCTCCCACGATGCGGCCATACCTGATCGTCAGCGCCTTCCGCGCCCTGCGTCACACCGCGCGCCGCTGCACGCGGGACCGTCGACAATGCGATGAATTTATACAAAGATGGCCGAATTGATTTTTCGCCAGCCTTCCGGGGGACGCGTGCGGTGCCGTACGCGTAGTGGCCTGGCAACGGTTCACGCCGTCGTTGCGGGGAACGCACGGCTCATCGATCGCGGCGTCCGCCGCGGTCACCACGCCCTGGGAGGGGAAAACCGATGCATCGCACCATTCGCGTCACGCCGCCGCGCGGCAACCGCCGTCTGCTCTGGCTCGCCTTGTTCGCCGCCGGCAGTGCCGGCGCCGCCGAAATCAATCCCACACTGCTGGACTACCGTGGCGCCGCCAACCAGGACGTGCTGCTGGTCATGGACGACCAGTCCACGCCGCTGACGACGCCGCTGGCCAGCGATGCCGACTACCTGCTGCGTCGCCGCATCCTCGTGGCGAACCTGATCGCACGCGCCGAGGAATCGCAAACCGATGTGCGCGCGTGGCTGGACAAGCGCGGCATCGCCTATCGGCCCTACTGGATCGCCAATGTGATCCAGGCCGAACTGCCGATGCAGGCGCTCGAAGAACTCGCGCGCGCCACCGCCGGTTCGGCGCTGGGCCGCATCGCGCGCGTCGAACCGAACCCGCTGCTGACCACCCGCCTGCCGAAGCTCGAGGCGACGGACAAGGCGATCGAAGCGGTCGCCACCGGCGTCACGCGTATTCGCGCGCCGTCGGTCTGGTCGGCCGGCTTCCGCGGCCAGGGTGTCGTCATCGGCGGCATGGACACGGGCTATCAGTGGAACCATCCGGCACTGCGGCCGCAATACCGCGGCTGGAACGGCAGCACGGCGAACCACAACTACCATTGGCACGACGCGATCCGTAACACCTCCGGCAATAGCTGCGGCAACAACGCGACCGCGCCCTGCGACGACAACGGCCATGGCACCCATACCGCCGGCACCTTCGCCGGCGACGACGGCGGCAGCAACCAGATCGGCGTGGCACCGCGCGCGAAATGGGTCGGCTGCCGCAACATGGCCGCGGGCTACGGCACGCCGGCGCGCTATATCGAATGCCTGCAGTGGATGCTGGCGCCGACCAATCTCGCCAATGCCAGCCCGAATCCGGACCTCGCGCCCGACGTCACCAGCAATTCCTGGGGCTGTATCCCGTCCGAGGGCTGCACGACCGGCAACGAGATCAGGACCGCGGTCGACAATCTCGTCGCGGGAGGAGTGGTGGTCGTCGCGGCAGCGGGCAACGATGGCTCGTCGTGCTCGACCATCGGCGATCCGCCGGCGATCTACGCGTCGGCCTTCGTCGTCGGCGCGACCGGCAGCACCAGCGACAGCCTCGCGAGTTTCTCAAGCCGCGGTCCGGTACCCGGCCTCAGCGCGATCAAGCCCGACCTCAGCGCACCCGGCGTCAGCGTGCGCTCAAGTATCCGCAACAGCAGCTACGGCAGCATGAGCGGCACGAGCATGGCGACACCGCATGTCGCCGGCGTGGTCGCGCTGATGATGTCGGCCAAGCCCTCGCTCAAGGGCAACCCGACCCTCGTCGCGCAACTGCTGCGCCAGTCCGTCGTCAGCGCCACCGTGCCATTCAGCCAGACCTGCGGCGGCACGACCTCGGGCGTGCGGCCGAACCATATGGTCGGGCATGGACGCGTGGATGCGTGGCTTGCGTATCAGGCGGCCATCAATTCGCCGTAAGCACGTCGCGTGACGTCCTCTCCTCCCTGCGCGCGGGGAGGAGAGGACAACGGGTCGGATTCATTGGCCTCGCCCGCAACGCGGGCGCGGGGATCCGGGCCCAGGTACGCGGACAGCGTGCGCATCCGATCCCGCACGCGATCCGTTACTGGCCCAAGACGCTCCGCGCTCCACGCCGTGCCGCGTCCCAGCAGCACGGTGTGGGCGAGTTCGACGATCGGCGGTTCCATCGCGTTGACCGCGGCAAACATCCCGGTGATCGCCCGCGCCCGCGCATCGGCAACGTCCGGCAGCGGGCCGGCGCGGCGCTGCGCGCCATGCAGCACCATCGCGCCGGTCTCGAACAGCACGAGATCGCCTTAGCCGTACGCCGGGATCAGTCCGGACGGATGCAGCGCCCGGTGCACGGGTTCCTTCCGTGCGCCGTGGGCAATCGCAACGCCCAACGAGTCAGCGAATGAACTCAGTTTCGGCAGTCCCACCACTTGAGCTGATTGATGAAAAGCGACAGCGACGGGTTGCTGTAGCCGGGGCACTTGACGGTGGCCAGCGCAATCGACTCGCACGCCATCGCAGAGTCGGGAATGGAAACCTGCGAATGGGAAGACGAAACGCCGTAAGTTGTCGACACCTGGCTGCTGGTGACATCGCCGCGCTTGTTCGTGGTCCAGGATTCCGTGTGGTTGGTGGTATTCACGGTGCCGACATTGTTCCCAGCATTCGCCAGCGCGAAGATGCCGCCCGATGCCTGGGCGGAAACGTAGAAATCAGGCGACCCTTGCGTCCCCGAACAATTGCCCGTCTGCGACGCCGAGGTCTTGAGGCCTGACCCAATCAGCCGGTCAATGATCCCGTTGAACTTGGCAACGACCTCTTCGGCGTCTCCGCCCTGCTTCAGGATGGCCTGCTGACGTGCGTTACGACTCTCCATGAGCTTTTCCACCATCGCCAGATTCCCCGCTGCTCCCACAGCCAAATAGGATTCCTGAAGGCCGACTCGCTTCACGAAGAAGCCTTCGACAATCTCCGAATAGCCTTGCTCCCGGATCAAACTGTCTCGAGTGGCGGCAGAAACGCCGTCCTGGGCCCCAGCGGTCGCGGCGATGGCAGAAACGGAGATCGCGAGCACGCAGCGACAAATTTTCGTGAGGGACGATACGGCCAGGCTGGATCCAAACAGATTCATGATATTACTCCTGATTCATGCGGGCTATTGAACTACCAACTACTCGGGGTCGCCCCAGACGGTCACGGTTGCGCGGTGAGCATCTGGCGTTGACCCCGCTACGCTCGAACAACGGTTTGCACAAAAAGAAACTATTTATCAATCAGAAACATTGCAAATACGATACGTATTCGAGCAGGGCCGGAGGCCTTGCGCGGTTCTCATCGACGGCGAGGTCCATATGAATTCGTGGGAATATTCCGAACGAATTTTGCGAGCAGCATCATTGGCGGAACTCCAGAAGGACGCGGCATGCTGCGCGCGCATTTTGGGATTTGAAAAATTCTGCTGTTTTGTGACGATGCCGAAACCGGCGGACGCCCTGAAAACTGAGCACTTTCAGTTTCATAACCACAATGAGCAGATTTGGCACGTGCTCTACCCGGACTGGGAAGATGAGCAGAAACGATCCGAAGACGTGAGGGTCCGGCACGCGCGCGCAGGATTGCCTGCGACTGCCTGGAGCGTCACGACCGGGGTGGGATATACGAGCAAGGAGTTCACCGGCAGCGCACGCGCCATGCTCGCGAAAACGCACGATGTCGGACTGCGCGGCGGAATTTCCGTGCCGATGCTGAGCCCGAAGTCCAGTTGGGCGTTGGTGACATTTTCGACGGAGAACACGAGCAGTTTGCGAGCGTTGCGGCCACTCGTCGCGCCTGCGATGTATTTTTCCTCCTGCCTGAGCGCGGCTGTGCGACGCCTGCACCAGGCGTCCATACCAGATCCAGGTCTGAGTGATCGAGAGCGGGAGGTACTGCGTTGGACGGCGATCGGAAAGACTTCGTGGGAGGTCTCGCAGATCCTTGCCCTGAGTGAACACACGGTCAATTACCACCTGCAGCGCGCGGCAAAGAAGCTTCATGTGAATGGTCGCCAAGCGGCTTGTGCACGCGCCTTGTCGCTGGATTTGCTCGTGCTTTAGCGGACGATTTCCCGAAGTATCGGTTGCTTTCGCCAGGGAACGGGTGACTTCCATCGGCGCCGTCGTGGTGCTGCAGCTTGCACTTCGCGACAGGTCTTCAGATTGAAAGAAAGAACCGATGTCCTCTTGCATCACGACGAAACTCCTCGCTTCACGGCGCGCCGAGTGGATGTACCCGGTCGGTTTCGAGCAGATGAGCGGCGGTGGTCGGGGATGAATCACTACACCTCAGCACTCGGACGGCAGAGGTTTCCTGGCGATCGTGTTCCACAATGCAGCGCCGGCGGAATCATCGGACGGTCTCCGCGGCTTAGGCGTCGAGCGCCCCAAGCAACTTGATCAGTACCGAAATCGATAGCGTCCCGGCACAACAGGTTTCGCGCGATCCATGCGTAGGCTTGTTGAAGTTAATTGTGAACTTGATCGTCGCATAGACAATCTAAAAACTTTTTCCCACCTAGCAGATTTGCTAGGCGCATAAATCTGTATTCGCCCGCACCGCCATCGCCGCCCGATGCTTCGCGCACGTCGCCACTGACGGCCGTGTCCAGCATCGGCGTCAACCCGACAGTGGCGCAATCATTCAACGGCAAACTGCCGGCACAGTCCTCCTATCGGAACGACGCATCGTCAGCCCGGCCGCCCATAGCAGACAGGGCCCGGCAAGCGATCAGAATCGGGGCCTGCTCACGTCCGCTACTCGTATCACTCGTCGAACGATCAGTTCCTCGGGCAACCCATGAACGAATAGATCCCGGCACTTGGCCAGGATATCGAATCAAGGCTGATTTGCCGGGACGTAGCCGCCGCTGTGAGAGCGGACTGACTCGCAAATCGCATCAAGGCATTCGTCGTAGAACATGATGCGAAAATGTTCACAGTGTTGCGGGTGTTGTTGCGCGAAGCTTCGGAGCCAGTTCAATCCGACGCAACCGGCATTGCAGTCTCTCCCGGCGATCCGCTACGACGGCGGCGCCGGCCGGTCCGGAACTCGCGTTGCCCGCGCAGCTGCTGCTTTCCGCCGACGGCAACGCCTGCACGGACGTCGGCACCATGCGCCGCATCAGTGGCGGCTGGCGCTTGGCCGGCGCCGCCCTGTCCTTGCAGCAGACGTTCTATCTGCGCAGCCAGGGACGGACGACGCACGTTCAGTCCAGTGGGAGCGGCAACGGCCTCGTCCAGTCCACGTGGGAATACCACCTCACCGGCAACGAGGGGATTTTCACCGACGGGCTCGAGGGTGGCCGACGTCGGGCTTTGACGTGGTCGGAGCCGGAGTGGCACGCCATGTTCGCGAGTCCGTTCGACGATGCGGCACGGCAAGCAGCAGGCGCGACGGAGGGTCGATCGACCAGCGGACGATTCCGTCGCACTCGAACACGCCGGTCGATGCGGACACATCGGAAGGCACCGGAGGGTCTCGCCGGCCGTCACGTTCGACCGGCGTGGCCACAGAATCGGCGCGCCTACCGCGCCGCCTCGGCAATCATCTCGAACGAACGCAAGCGCAGCGTCGGATCGAACACATCGGACACGACCATGAGTTCATCCGCACCCGTGCGCTCGACGAACTGCCGCATGCCGTTGCGCACGGTGTCCGCGCTGCCGACGATGCTGCAGGCGAGCATGCGCGAGGCCTGGGCCTTTTCCTGCGGCGTCCAGTAGGTTTCGATGTCGGCGATCGGCGGCTGGGTGAGCTTGCGGGCGCCGCGGACCATGTTGGCGAACGACATCTGCTGCGAGGTCGCGAGGAATTTCGCTTCCTCGTCGGTGGGCGCGGCGATGATATTGACGCCGACCAGTGCGTAGGGCTTGTCCAGCTGCGCCGAGGGCTTGAAGCGTTCGCGGTAGATCTTCAGCGCCGGGTCGAGCGCATCGGGCGCGAAATGCGAGGCGAAGCCGTACGGCAGGCCCAGCTCGGCCGCAAGCTGCGCGCCGTAGAGGCTCGATCCAAGAATCCACAAAGGCACTTCGGTACCGGAGCCGGGCACCGCCTCGATGCGCTGGCCCGGACGCACCGGCGCGAGGAAGGCCTGCAGTTCCTGCACGTCGGCCGGGAAATTCTCGGCATTGCCCGGATCACGCCGCAGCGCGCGCAGGGTCAGCTGGTCGGTGCCGGGGGCGCGGCCGAGACCCAGGTCGATGCGTCCCGGATACAGCGTCGCGAGCGTGCCGAACTGTTCGGCGATCACGTACGGTGCATGGTTCGGCAGCATGATGCCGCCGGCGCCGACGCGAATCGTCTGCGTGCTGGCGGCGATGTGCGCGATGACGATGGATGTCGCCGCCGTGGTGACGGTCGGCATGTTGTGATGCTCGGCGACCCAGAAGCGGCGATAACCCCAGCCTTCGGCGTGGCGCGCGAGGTCCCTCGCATTGTCGAGGGCGGTGCGGCGATCGGAACCTTCGCAGACCCGGCCGAGTTCGAGGATGGAAAGCGCAGTCATCGGAATCTCATAGGCAGATTGAGCTGCCGCTGACGTGGGGACGAACCACCCGGGAACAACGTTCACCAAGGTCGACTTGCGCGGAGCCGGCGCGCCGGGCTCCGAAAGTAAAGTGTTCAAGAGCGTCTATCAAAATGCCAGAGGGCCTCTGCGCTGCGAGCTCTAAGCCCTCCCCTTCAAGGAGGTGAAAGGCAGCCGTCAAGAACCGAAGGTTCGGGCTGCCTTGAACGCCCAACGGGCCGGAGGGTTGGGTGGGGATGGTGTTGACGGCATGCAGAGCTGGCTCCGCAAATTCGGACAACAGCTTGAGTGGGAATCTGCTCCAATGACGAGGCGCCGAGGCGCACTCACGCGGGTCCGTGGCGATCTGCTCGGCATCGTCACGGCGCGCCAGGCCTCGCAGATCGCAGTGATCAACATGCAGCAGGACCTGGCCGTGGTGTTCAGGCACACCGCGCGCCGGCCCCCCCGCAGCCCAATCCGCGCACCCACCGGGAACGCCGCTTCGTGCACCACCGGTGGTGCCACGCGCGTCAGTCGTGGAGCGCTCGGGGCCGCGATGCTTCGAAGAATGCCGCCGTCTACCTCGAACATCAGGCCGGCTTGTGCACCCCGTCGAGCAACGCTCTGGGACGGATGGGAATGTGCCTGACGCGGATACCCACCGCGGCGAAGATGGCATTACCGATCGCGGGCGCCACCACCGTGGTGGCCGGTTCGCCCAAGCCGACGGCGGCTTCCGTGCTGGGCAGGAATTCGATCTGCATCTCCGGTACGTCGCGCATGCGAAGCGGCGTATACGTATCGAGGTTGGTATCGCGCACTTGACCGCTCTCGAACCGGGTACCTTCGTGCAGCGCCATGCTCAGCCCCCACAGCGCCGCGCCTTCCATCTGCGCCATCGCACCGTCCGGATGCACGATGGTACCGGCGTCGGCCACCAGGAAGAGCTTTTCCACCGTGACCACACCCGTCGCAGGTTCCACTTTTACTCGGGCTACGCACGTCACCCATGTAGGCATGCCGCGTTCCTGGCCGAACGATGTGGCGATGCCGAGCCCCGTGCCCTTCGGCAGCGCCCCGCCCCAGCCGGAAATCTCGGCGACGCGCCGCAGCACTGCGGCCTGACGCTTCGCGCCGCCCACGGCGTTCGGCGCACTGCCCGCGTTGCCTCCCGTCGCGTCGAGGAGGTTCAATCGAAATGCCAGCGGATCGATACCCTGCTTGTGCGCCGCTTCGTCGACGAAGCTTTCCAGGGCCCAGTTGGTCCAGCCGGGGCCGACCGAACGAAGCCAGCCCGGACGGAATGCCCGATTGGCCAGGTCGTTGGAAATGGCCCGTACCCGATGCGCGCCGACGGTGTACCAATGGTCTGCGCCGGCGATCGCGAAAGGATCGTAGGGTCTGCCGTTCTTGCCCTTGGGCATGAAGCTGGGAACCATGACTTCGGTCGGCCAGCCGGCGCACGCGTCGTGCTGCATGGCTACCACCTTGCCCGCCGCATCGAACCCCATTCGCAGTCGCTGCAGCGATGGCGAACGGAACGAATCGAAACGCACGTCGTCGGCGCGTGTGCACGTCATCTTGACCGGTTTGCCCAGCGCCTTCGCCGCCAGCGCTGCCGGCACCGCGTAGTCGCCGTTCAGGCGACGGCCGAAGCCACCGCCCAGCAGGTACGTGCGCATGATCACTTTGTCTTCGCCGACACCCAGCGCCTTCGCCAGCGTCGGCAGGATCAGCGACTGCCACTGATTGCCGGTATGGATCTCCCAGATGCCGTCCTTCTGCAGCGCGGTCGCATTGATCGGCTCTAGCTGGAAATGCAGCACGCTGGCGGTGGTGTAGTCGTGCTGCAGAGTCGACGCCGCCGCGGCAAACGCCGCGTCGACGCCCTCATCGTTGACCACCGTCGCGCCGGCCGCCGGATCGCCGATGAGTTTGGCCGCATGGGCCAGCAGGTCGTGCTCGGATACGCCGGCCGTATCGTCGCTCTGCCATGTCACGTGGACCAGATCCGCCGCCTTGATCGCGGCGGCAGTGGAGTTGGCAAACACCATCACCCAGCCGGGCACCGTGCCCGAAGGGTCTTCCAACGTCAGGCTGCTCAGATAGCCCTTCACCGACCTGGCTGCCGAATCATCGACCGAAACGACTTTGGAGCCGTTGCGGGTAGGCGGAACCTTCGGCCTCGCGTGGACCACGCCGTCGATCTGCGCATCGATGCCGTAGATAGCCCTGCCGTCGATCTTGTCGGGAATGTCGATGGCCTGCGTGTCCACGCCGACCAGGCGGCGTTCCGCCGCGGACTTGATCGGCATCGCTTTGAGTTCATCGGCGGAATAGCTGCGGCTCAGACTGCCGCGCTTGACGATGTCGGCGTAGGTGATAGAGCGTTCGCCGGCGCGCACCACGCTGTCGCGCGCCACGCAGGCCGACGCGGCAACGCCCATCAGCCTGGCCGCTTCCTCGATCAAGGCGGTTCGGCCTGCGGCGCCGGCCTGACTCAACAGCGGAAAGCTCTGCCACACCGACCAGCTGCCGCCGGTGACCATCAGTCCCCACTTCGGATCGGTGTCGACGTGCTCGATGCGCACGCTCGCCCAGTCGGCTTCCAGTTCGTCGGCCAGGATGCGCGCCAGCGCCGTGCCCACATGCTGGCCCATTTCCGCGCGCACGATATTGACGGTGACGATGCCGTCGGCATCGATACGGAACCACAGCGCGGGGTCGTACGTCTTCTGCGCGACCACCGTCTCCGGCGAGGCCGGCAGGATCAGCGAGGCATCGGCAAACGCCATGACGAAACCGCTGGCGACCGCACCGATCAGGAAACTGCGGCGTGTCGGCGACGGCGGCTCGCCCTGCTTCCGGTCCATCCGGATGAACGTGTTCATGGCTTCGCCCCTTGCGTCGCGTCCTGCTGCATCTCGGCCGCCGCGAGCTTGATGGCCTTGCGTATGCGCACGTAAGCCATGCAGCGGCACAGGCTTCCCGCCATGACCGCGTTGATTTCCGCATCGCTCGGGTTGGGGAAATCCGCCAGCAGCGTCGCCGCCTGCATGATCTGGCCCGGCTGGCAGTAGCCGCACTGCGGCGCCTGTGCCGCCACCCAGGCCTTCTGCAGCGGGTGCTGGCCCGCCGGGTCCAATCCTTCGATCGTGGTTACCTGCTGCCCGGCCGCCGCGCCCACCGGCGTGATGCACGAACGTATGGCGCGGCCGTTGAGGTGCACCGTGCAGGCGCCACAGAACCCGATGCCGCAGCCGAACTTGGTACCCGTCAACTGCAGGTCGTCGCGGATCGCCCATAACAGCGGCGTGTCGTCCTGGGCTTCGACGCTGACCGCACGACCGTTGAGGTGGAACTGGCTCATGTGCGGGCTCCGGAATCAGTGCGTGGAACGGGATGCAGTGGATTTTGCACGCAGCGCGGCGACCTGCCTTCCCAGCTCCGGCCATGGCGGCTGATCGGTGCGACTGCTGCGCAGCCATGCCGCAAGTTCCACAATGTCGCTATCGGCCAGCGCCTGCGAGAAACCGGGCATCATCACGCCGGGCAGGCCTTCGTCCATGGCGACACCGTGCAGAATGATCTGGATCAGGCTGGAAGGGTCGGAAGCGGTCAGCGCGCTGTTGAGGCTCAGTTCCGGGCGCACCAGCAGCGGCATCGGGCCCGAGTTGTAGTGGCAGGACGAACACGCCGCGTCGTAGAGGCTGGCGCCGCGAGCCGCCGGTTCGCCGTTGCCGTTCGTCGCCGCCAGGGCTTTCGCCAGCGCCGCGTCTGACACCGCGGACTGGCCATCGGAGGCTGCACCGAAGCGGTCGGCGAAATACACCGCGATCGCCCTCACGTCCGCGTCGGAGAGCCGGGACAGGCCATCGTGGATCACAGGCGACATCGGCCCGGCGGCAACGCCGTGCAGCGGGGTGCCGCCGCTGCGCAGGTAGGCGAACAGCTCGATCTGGTTCCAGGCGACGGGAGCGCGGTTGCTCGCGTTCAGCGGCGGCGCGTACCAGTCGTCGACGCGTGCGCCGGCGTAGCGATCATCCGGCGCCGTTTTCTCGGCACCCAGCGCGTTGCGTGGACTGTGACAGGCCGAGCAATGACCCAGCCCTTCGGCCAGATAGGCGCCGCGATTCCACTCCGCCGTCCTGCCGCTGGTCGGACCATAGGCATCGTCGCGAAAGAACAGCAGCTTCCAGCCGGCCTGCAGCATCCGTTGGTTCAGAGGAAAGGGAATATCGGGCCTGCGCGACGGCGCCGTGACGGGCTTGCGGGTCATGAAATAGGCGTAGAGCGCCTGGAGGTCGCCATCGGTGACCAGCGCGAAATGCTGGTACGGAAACGCGGGAAACAGGTGAGCGCCATCGCGCGCCACGCCTTCCCGCATGGCGCGTCGGAAGGCTTCTTCCGACCATTGGCCGATGCCCGTCAGCGCATCGGGCGTGATGTTGGTGGAGTAGATCGTCCCGAAGCCGGTCTCCATCGCATAGCCCCCGGCATAGGCCTCACCGCCTTTGGCGGTATGGCAGCTGGCGCAGTAGCCGGCACCCGCCAGCATTTTTCCTTTTGCGACAAGTTCCGGCGGGAACAGGCCGGCGGAAGGTGGTGTGATCGGGTCGAGGCCTGGCCGATACGCAAGGACCAGCAAGCCGATGGAGATCACGGCGATCAGACCCAGCAGAGCCAGCACCATGCGTTTGACCACGTCGACCTCCATCCTGTGAGCCAGACAACGGAGCCGCCGCCTCGCCGTGCTTGTCGGAATGCCGTGGTCAGCATTGTGGAGGTGTCGACCACGCGCACTTTACTCTTCCCGGACCGTTGCGCCAGCGCGGTCCGGCAGCTCATTGTGTTAGATGCTCTAAAGAATGCTACGCAAAGGCCGTGAAAGCCCTCCCCTTCAATGGGAGGGCGTACTGCTCTCGGCGGGTGTCTCGGAATTTTCTTGTACCCTGTTAGCGCAGCGGCGACGCGCCGCCGATTCGCCGCTACAGGTCAACCAGCCAGCGTCGCATCAACCACGGCCTGCGCTTCGGCGAGGATCTGCTGCAGATGGTCCTCGCCGCGGAAGCTCTCGGCGTAGATCTTGTAGATCGCCTCGGTACCCGAGGGCCGCGCGGCGAACCAGCCGTTGGCGCAGAGCACTTTGATCCCGCCGATGCCTGCACCGTTGCCCGGCGCCTTGTCGAGCACCTGCAGGATGGGCTCGCCAGCGAGCGCGGTCGCGCCGATCTGCGCCGGCGTGAGTCGGGACAGTTTCTTCTTCTGCTCCGGCGTGGCCGGCGCATCCTTGCGGCTGCTGTAGGGTTCGCCGAGTTCGCTGCAGAGCTCGCGATAGCGTTCGTGCGGATCGCGGCCGAGGCGCGCGGTGATCTCGGCCGACAGCAGCGCCGGCGCGAGGCCGTCCTTGTCGGTGCTCCACACACCACCGTCACGGCGCAGGAACGACGCACCGGCGCTTTCTTCCGCGCCAAAGCCGAGCGTGCCGGAAGACAGTCCTTCGACGAACCACTTGAAGCCGACCGGCGTCTCGACCAGGGGCCGGCCCAGTCGCGCGGCGACGCGGTCGATCAGCGCGCTCGATACCAGGGTCTTGCCGACGCCGGCATTCTCCGGCCATTGTGGACGATGCGTAAAAAGGTAATCCGCCATGACGGCGAGGTAGGCGTTCGGCTGCATCAGCCCGCCGCTGCGCGTGACGATGCCGTGGCGGTCGTGATCGGGATCGCAGGCGAACGCGACGTCGAAGCGCTCGCGCAGGTCGACGAGGCTGCGCATCGCCGGCGGCGAGGAAGGATCCATGCGGATGCGCCCGTCCCAGTCCAGCGTCATGAAGCCGAACTGCGGATCGATGCGCGTGTTGACCACGTCGAGCGCGAGCCGGTAGTCCTGCGCGATGCGCTGCCAGTAGCGCAGTCCCGCGCCGCCGAGCGGATCGACGCCGAGGCGGATTCCGCTCGCGCGGATCACGTCGAAATCAATGACGTTCGCGATATCGGCGACATAAGCCGACACGAAGTCGTGTTCGCGTGTTGTCGCGGCCTGACGCGCCTGGATGAGCGGCAGGCGGCGCACGCCGGCGAGACCTTCCTGCAGCAGCGCGTTCGCGCGCTGCTCGATCGCGCCGGTGACCGCGGTATCGGCCGGGCCGCCGTGAGTCGGGTTGTACTTGAAGCCGCCATCCTGCGGCGGGTTGTGCGACGGCGTGATCACGATGCCGTCGGCCAGGCCGCGCTCGCGGCCGCGGTTGTGCACGAGGATGGCGTGGGAAATCGCCGGCGTCGGCGTGAATTCGTCGCCCGCGGCAATACGCGTCTCGACACCGTTGGCCGCGAGCACTTCCAGCGCGCTGTCGAACGCCGGCCGCGACAGCGCATGCGTGTCGATGCCGAGGAACAGCGGGCCGTCGATACCCTGATCGCGGCGGTAGTCGCAAATCGCCTGGGTGATCGCCAGGACGTGCGCTTCATTGAAACTGCCGTCGAAGGAGCAGCCGCGATGGCCCGACGTGCCGAATGCGACCCGCTGGGCCGGTTCGGCCGGATCGGGGCGCCGGTCGAAATACGCCTGCTGCAAGGCCGCGACGTCGATGAGCTGGTCGGGCGTGGCGCGCTGGCCGGCCTGGGCGGGATTCGGCGGATTCATCGGTATTCCTGATGGTTCGACAGCCGGCGAGTGTGCCATAGGCCTGCGTTAGCGCCGCGCGACGCCATCCGTTCGCTGCCGGCTCCGCCGCCGCGTCGAGCATGTCGGGCAACGGCGATTCCGCGTCGGCCGGCGACGACATGACGCGGACAGCAACAAGCCAGTCAGCCAGAACACGTCCGGCTTGCCAGTCGCGCCTACCAGCGCCGACACTCGCAAGCCCTGCCCTGCCGCCGTGCCGCATGACCTCGACCGACGACTACCCGCGCGACCTCATCGGCTATGGCCGCTGCCCGCCGCATGCCGACTGGCCCGGCAACGCGCGCATCGCCGTCCAGTTCGTCCTCAATTACGAGGAAGGCGGCGAGAACTGCGTGCTGCACGGCGATGCGGGCAGCGAGCAGTTCCTCTCCGAGATCATCGGCGCGCAGGCCTACCCCGCGCGTCATCTGAGCATGGAGTCGATCTACGAATACGGCTCGCGCGTCGGCGCCTGGCGCATCCTGCGCGAGTTCGAGCGGCGCGGCCTGCCGCTGACCGTGTTCGGCGTCGCCATGGCGATGCAGCGCAACCCGGACTTCGTGCGCACCTGCCTGGAGCAGGGCCACGAGATCGCGAGCCATGGCTGGCGCTGGATCCACTACCAGGCCATGGACGAAGCGCAGGAGCGCGAGCATCTGCAGCGCGCCGTCGCAATCCAGCGCGAACTCACCGGCGCCGCGCCGCTGGGCTGGTATACCGGCCGTGACAGCCCGAACACGCGCCGCCTCGTCGTCGAGCACGGCGGCTTCGTCTACGACTCGGACTACTACGGCGACGAGTTGCCGTTCTGGACCACGGTTACGCTCGGCGACGGCTCGCGCCGGCCGCATCTCGTCGTGCCGTATACGCTCGACACCAACGACATGCGCTTCGCGACCCCGCAGGGCTTCAACACCGCCACGCAGTTCTTCGACTACCTGCGCGACAGCTTCGATGTGCTCTACGCCGAAGGCCACGAGACACCGCGCATGCTGTCGATCGGCATGCACTGCCGCCTGCTCGGCCGGCCGGGCCGTTTCATCGCGCTGCAGCGCTTTCTCGACCATATCGCGCGCCACGATCGCGTCTGGGTCTGCCGCCGCATCGACATCGCGCGCCACTGGCAGCAGCGCCATCCGTACCGGGAAACCGCATGAGCATCGACGAACTCAACGCACTGGATCTGGTCGCGTTCACCGCGCGGCTCGGCAGTATCTTCGAGCACTCGCCCTGGGTGGCTGAGGACGTCTGGCCGCTGCGCCCGTTCGCCGGCATCGACGACCTGCATGCGGCGATGTGCAAGTCCGTCGTCGACGCCGGCGAAGACGCGCAGCTGGCCCTGCTGCGCGCGCACCCGCGGCTCGCTGGCAAGGCCGCGCTGCGCGGCGAACTGACCGCCGATTCCACGCGCGAACAACAGGGCGCCGGCCTCGACCAGTGCAGCCCCGAGGAATTCGCGCGGCTGCACACACTCAACGCCAAATACGAACAGCGCTTCGGCTTTCCGTTCATTCTCGCGGTGCGCGGCCATACGCGTAGCAGCATCCTCGACAACCTGGCAGCGCGAATCGACAACGCGCGCGACGAGGAATTCGCCGAGGCACTGCACCAGGTCGAACGCATCGCGCGCTTCCGGCTCGAGGCACTGCTCGCGGTCTGACAGCAAATCCGGCCTGACTCCGTCCTTGTGCTCGCAGCGACTGTCGCGCTGCGCCCTTCGCGCAAGGAACTCCCGATGAAAGCCGCCTGTTTGTTCACCGCCGCGCTGTTCGCGACCGCGGCCGTCCACGCCGCCGACGGCGACCCCGATCCTGGTTTCGCGTTCGGCGGCATCGCCACGCGCGCGGTGACCACGCCGCTGTACCAGCTCTACGAACCCGGCGCCGCGCTCGGCGACGACGGCAGCATCGTCACCGCCGGCGTCGCCGGCGTCAGCGCCTACAGCACCGCGACGCGCTTCGCCGTTGCCAGGTTCCTGCCCGACGGCGGCGTGGATACGACGTTCGGTTCCGTCGGCGTCAGCGAGATCGATTTCAGCAATGGCGCCGCCGACTATCCGGCCTACGCGCGATCCGTGGCACGGCTCGACGGCGGCCAGTGGCTCGTCGCCGGCCGTGTCGGGCCGAGCTTCGATGTCGGCCTTGCGCGCCTGCTACCGAACGGCCAGCTCGACGGCGCCTACGGCAACCAGGGCCGCGCACAGGTCGATGTCGGCGGCCAGGACATCCTGCTCGACCTGCAGGTCGATGCGCAGCAGCGCGCCTGGCTGCTGGTCGACTCCAACAGCGACGTGCTGATGCGGTTCACCGCGCAAGGGCAGCTCGACGCGAGTTTCGGCGTCGGCGGAAAACTCGTGCTGCCGAACGACCTCGTGCCGCTGGGCTTCACGCGCGACGCGCAGGACCGCATCCTGCTCGGCGGCATCCAGTTCGGCACGACGCGCTACCGCATGGCCGTGCGCCGCCTGCGCGCCGACGGGTCGACCGACACGAGCTTCGGCAACCAGGGACTGAGCCTGCTCGAGCCCGACCTGCGCGCCAATGCGCAGCAGCTGCGCGTGTTGGCAGACGGCCGCATCCTCGTCGTCGGCAACAGCCACCACGCGACGAACTGGCAGGGATCGAGCCAGGGCCGCCTCACGGTCGCGCGACTGCTGCCCGACGGCCAGCTCGATACGGGCTACGGCGCGAGCGGTTTCCGCGTCGTCGATTTCGGCGGCGACGAACGCGGCATCGCCTATCCCGACACGCGCATCGCGCTCGGTGCCGACGGCAAGCTCACGCTGGCTCGCGCCGTGATCGAACCGGTCGTGGCGATCCGCCTCGCGCGCCTGCTGCCCAGCGGCCAGCCTGACGCGACATTCGCGCCCGAGGGCAAGCGCACGGTGCTGCAGAACGGCTATAACGGCTTGACCCTGAGCAACGTACTGCTCTCTCCGCAACGGCTGCTGATCGCCGGCACGTACAACCAGGGCAACCAGCGCGTGTTCTATGCCACTGCCTGGCGCGACGGCGACCGCATCTTCCGCGACGGCCTCGACTGATCCAGGAACGTTCAGGCCACGCATCGCCGCGCCGGCCCCTCGACCTTTGCTGCTGCGCAAGGCAGGATCGGCGCTTAAGTTCCCGACCCAGGTTTTGCCGCATGGCCGTTGCCGCCACCGATCCGAATGCGCCCGACTTCGTGCGCCGCTACGTGAACCTTGCCGATGCGCGGCTCGGCGCCGTCACGCTCGCCGCAAGCGACGATTTCTTCGCCGACAAGTCGCGCATGCTCAATCCCGAACCGGCGGTGTTCATCCCCGGCAAGTACGACGAGAACGGCAAGTGGATGGACGGGTGGGAATCGCGGCGCAAGCGCTCGAGCGGCCACGACTGGTGCGTCGTGCGCCTGGCGCGTCCGGGCCGGGTGCATGGCGTCGATCTCGATACCAGCCATTTCACCGGCAACTATCCACCGGCCGCCTCGATCGAGGCCTGCTATCTGATCGGCAGCGATCCGGACGCGCACACCGATTGGACGCCGCTGCTGCCCAGCGTGAACCTCACTGGCAACAGCCACCACTATTTTTCGATCACCGACGAAACACCGTGCACACATCTGCGCGTTAATCTGTATCCCGACGGCGGCCTCGCTCGCTTGCGCGTCTACGCTACGCCGCAGTTCGGCAGCGAACCGGAAGCCGACGGCCTGATCGACCTGGCCAGCGCGCTCAACGGCGGTCATGTCGTCGCGACCAACAACGAACATTTCGGACTCGCCAGTCGCCTGCTGCTGCCGGGCCGGGGCGTGAACATGGGCGACGGCTGGGAAACGCGCCGCCGCCGCGAGCCGGGCAACGACTGGTGCGTCATCGCGCTCGCGCTGGCGGGTGTCATCGAGGCCATTGAAGTCGACACCGCGCATTTCAAAGGCAACTTTCCCGACCGCTGCTCGCTGCAGGGCGCTCACGTCAGCGCCGGCACGCCGCAGTCGCTGGTGACACAGGCCATGTTCTGGCCGACGCTGCTGCCCGAGCAGACGCTGCAGATGGACCACCAGCATTTCTTCGTTACGGGCGAGATCCTGCCACACGGACCCGTCACGCATGTCCGCTTCAACATCCATCCCGACGGCGGGGTGTCGCGACTCCGACTGCGCGGGAAACCGGCGTGAGCGAACCGCTGCCGTTGCGCGTCGAGACGTTGACGCGCGACGCCTTCGCCCCGTTCGGCGACGTGATCGAACCCGCATCCGCCGCGCAGACCTATGCGATCAACGCCGGCACCACGACGCGCTTCCATGATCTGGCGCGCATCGACGCCGACCGCGACGGCGGCCGCCCGGTGCTGAGCCTGTTCCGCGCGCAGCCGCGCGAGCTGCCATTCGCGATCACGCAGCTCGAGCGCCATCCGCTCGGCAGCCAGGCTTTCGTGCCGCTGTCGCAGCGGCCGTATCTCGTCGTCGTCGCCGAGGACCCGGCCGGCACGCCTCGCGCCTTCCTCGCGCGCGACGGCCAGGGCGTCAACTACCGCGCCGGCACCTGGCACCATCCGCTGCTCGCGCTGGAAGAGGTGAGTGATTTTCTCGTCATCGACCGTGCCGGGCTCGGCAACAATTGCGATGAAGTGGAACTTTCCGCAACGTTCACTGTTTGCCTGTAGCCGGCTGCACGCCAGTACCGGAAGCGGTGCTGGCGAACACAGCCTTGACGGATGCGTTGGCGTAGCGACGCCGTTTGCATCTCCGTCGGTGTCACAAGGATTTCATGCCGCTGAACGCCGCGCATACAGCGGAATCGCCGGCGTCCGTGTTACGCGAGCCGTTCACATATCGGGTGTCAACCTCCGCGCCGTGCCCACGTTGTTCCCTACAAGAGCACACCGCAGGAGTCTGCCCATGAAACTGACCCGTTTGCTGTTGACGACCCTCATCACCCTCGCCGCCGCCACCGCTGCGGACGCGCGAGACCACCGTCGCGATCGCGACGACAACCCGCCCGGCCCGCGCGGCGGTCCCGGCACCAACTGGGAAAACCCGCCGGGCTGGCGCGGCGGCCCCGGCGCATCGCCGGACTTTCGCAACTACCGCCAAGGCAATAACCGCTATCGCTTCGAGCGCAAGAATGGCGGCTACTACTACAACCGGAATTTCGGCTACTGGCATCCGCAGCACGGCTTCTGGAATCAGAACGCGCGGTGCTGGAACGATCGCGACGACAATCCGCCGGGTCCGCGCGGCGGCCGGGGCACGAACTGGGAAAACCCGCCGGGTCCGCGCGGTGGTCCAGGCGCCAGCCCGGATCGCTTCGGCAGCTGCCGCTAGGCATAGCCGCCTGTAGATCCAGCGCGTGATTCGCCGGGTGAGCGGCGAGCGCGATGTTGACGAGGCCGCGCCGGTATCGCACCGGCGCGGTCTTTTTCGTTTGACCCGCATCGTCGACGCGAAGCGCGCTACGATGGCCAGCGCGTGCGCAGCGACGACGAGATGACACCCATCGCCAGCCTCCGCCTGCCGACGCCTCCGCCAAGCCTCTACGGTGGGCTCGAGGTTCAGCAGCCACAACCGAGCCATCGTTGGTAGCGGCGCAGTCCTCTGCATCAACCGTGTCTTGATCGCGTTTGAGAAAGGCGAACCGCATGATCGAGGGATGCTGTCTGTGTGGCGAAGTGCGATGGCGGTTCGCCGGCCAGCCCGATGGCGCCACCGCCTGCAACTGCACGGCCTGCCGGCGCTACGGCGTGCTTTGGGCCTACGACTACGAGGACGAAGGCATCACGCTCTCAGGCAGGACGCAAGCCTACGTCCGCGGCAAGGCGCTGGAGTTCCATTTCTGCCCCACCTGCGGCTGCGTGGTCTTCTGGCGCGGCCTGCGGCGGGACGAGCAAGGACGTGTGCGCATCGCGGTGAACCTGCGCCTGGCTGAGCCGGACGCGGTCGCGCAAATCCCGATCGATCATTTCGACGGTCTCGACACGTTCGAGGATCTGCCGCGCGACGGCCGCTGCGTTTCCGACTATTGGTTCTGATCGCTGTGGGAAACAGCTCGCGGTTTCTCTACCGGACGGCGCAAGCGGAGACGTGCGATGCGCAGCGGCCTTCAGCCGCTGACACGACCAACGAATTCCGCACTGGACGAGGCCAGCGATTTCCTCGTCATCGACCGCGCAGCCACTGCAACAATTGCGATTAAGTGGAATTTGCGATGCAGTACACGGTGCAGCACGCTTAGCGATTCCCGCACGTCATCAGGCGAGGCGCAGCCACGGCCAAACCGCTACATCCCGACAACTGCGACGGCGTGCGCATTTCCACAACGATCGAATTCATCGCCGCGTCATATGGCGCCGCTACGGTTCCGCGCATCTCTTTCGGGAACCTGCGCATGAACAGCCTGAGCCGTAGCCTTTGCGTACTCGTGCTCGCCGGCAGCGTCGCGCTGCCGATCGGCGCCGCCGAGTTTCCGACCCTCGACCGCAGCGCGCCGCTGGTCATCGGCCACCGCGGGGCCTCGGGCCACTTGCCCGAGCACACGCTGGAGGCCTATCGCACCGCTATCGCCATGGGCGCGGACTTCATCGAGCCGGATCTCGTCTCGACCAGAGACGGCGTGCTGATCGCGCGCCACGAACCGGTGCTCGGCGGCACAACCAACGTATCGGCCATCGCCAAGTTCGCCGCGCGCAAACGCAAGACCAGCATCGACGGCGTGCAGTACGACGACTGGTTCGCGTCCGATTTCACGCTCGCCGAAATCAAGGAGCTGCGCGCGCGCGAACGCGTCGCCTCGCGGAGCGCGCGCTTCAACGACGCGTTCGAGATCCCGACCTTCCAGGAAGTCATCGACCTGGCAAAAAAGGAATCCGCGCGCACGGGCCGCACCGTCGGCGTGTATCCCGAAACCAAGCACCCGACCTGGCATCAGCAGCAGAACCTGCCGCTGGAGCGCAAGCTCGTCGACATGCTGGTGGCCGCGGGCTGGAGCCGCAAGAGCGACCCGGTGATCGTGCAGTCGTTCGAGGTCGCCAATCTCAAGCAGCTGCGCGGCCTGACCGGCGTGCGCCTCGTGCAATTGTTGTCGTGCTACGACAACGATCTGGCCACGGGCAACTGTCTCTACCTGGCCAACGATCCCGACAGCGCGCCGTGGGATCTCATCGCCGGCGGCGACCGACGCACCTACGCCGACATGATCACACCGGCGGGCCTGGC
The DNA here is from genome assembly GCA_038207515.1 of Lysobacterales bacterium. Lineage (GTDB taxonomy): Bacteria > Pseudomonadota > Gammaproteobacteria > Xanthomonadales > Rhodanobacteraceae > Tahibacter. Next base: position 72,805 of record JBBQZR010000021.1, read on the forward strand.
CGAGATCGCGCGCTACGCGGACGGCATCGGCCCGTGGAAGCGCCAGTTCGTCGGCGTCAAGGCAGTCGCGCTGCGTGCCGACGGCAGCCCTGCCGACGTCAACGGCGACGGCAGCGTCAACGAAGCCGACGGCGTGAGCGTCAAGAACAGCAACCTCGTCGCCGACGCCCATGCCGCCGGCCTCATTGTGCACCCGTATACGTTTCGCAGCGACTGGCCGTTCGCGCGCGACTATGCCGGCGGCACCGGCCGCGTCGGCGCGGCTACCGCGGAATACCTGCAGCTGTTCGCTCTCGGTGTCGACGGCCTGTTCAGCGACTTTCCCGACGATGCTGTCGCGGCCCGTGCGCTGTACGCTGGCGACAAGGTACAGGTGCTCGAATACGTCAGCGAGCCGGGCGCCATCGACGGCCCGCCGCGCTACTACCGCACCGCCGCGCCGGCCGATGTCGCGCTGCTCGCGCGCAACGTGACGCGCGTCGTGCGCACGTCCGATGTGTTCAAGGCCTGGCAGCGTGCCGATGCGCGCGCCGATGCGCGGCCAGTCTGCCGCTACTACGATGCCGCCCACGTGCGGCATGTCTACAGCGTCGACGCGTCGCGCTGCGCCGCGTATGCAGGCCAGGCCGGGCTGACTGGCGAAGGCACGGCGTTCTATGCGGTGCCCGCGGCGAACGGCGCGTGTCCCGCGGGCACGGTGGCCGTTTCGCAGCTTACGGCGACCAACGCCGGCGTCACGTTCGAGCGCTATACCTCCGACGCGCGCCTGGCTGCTGGCGGCGGCACCGCCGCTACGCCGTATTCCGGCGCGACGATCGCGTTCTGCGGCGCGCCGTAACGGAACGTCCTGTCGCGCGGCCGGCGAGCGCCGGTCGCGCGATGCGCGTCGGTTCGCCGATGGCCCGGGCACGAACCGGGAAAACCCGCCGGCTCCGCGTGGCAGCCTTGGCGTCAGCCCGGATCGTTTCGGTAGTTGCCGATAGACGAGATGGCGCTACGGAGCGTTCAGCCCTCCGGCCCGTTGGGCGTTCAAGGCAACCAGAACCTTTCGGTTCTGAGCGGCTGCCTTTCACCCCCTTCAAGGGGAGGGCTTTTTTCGGCGTGCGCGAGCGGTACGGCTTCACTTGTTCAGGCAGCGGCAACAGCAACAACGCGACGGTCGACAAAGAATCCCGCTTCGATCCACGCCGTGCGGACGTCCGTCGCCCAAGATTCGCGTACCGCGCTGACAGCACGCCCGGTCCAGGCCGCAATGTCGTCGAGCGCAGCATGGATCGAACCGCACTGCCGCAACCGCGTCAGAAACCGGTAGTGCAGGCCGCTGACCGGATATGTCGTCGTGTGGTAGTCGCGGCGCAACACGACGACGCAGGAATCCGCGCACTGCGGAAATGCCGGAGCCCGGCCGGCGCGGACTTCGTGGTAGTACCAGGCCACCGGATAGCGGTACTGCGCCAGGGTGAGGCAGGGCTGCAGCACCAGGTCGCGGTCGTCGGCGGATGCATCGGGCCAGGACTGCCCTTCGTGGCCTGCGGCATCGAACAGGTGGAACAATCCCCTTTCGTACGTTGCGAGATCCACGAGGAAGTCGATCCAGTCCTCGCGCTGGTCCTCGGGCGCGTCGCGGTCCGGACGATTCGCTTCGAGCCAGCCCGGATAGCGGCGCCCGAGTTCGTAGAGCGTCGTGCTGTCCGACGGACAGTCGCGCAGATACGTATCCGCGAAGTCGTCGAACAGCGTCGCGCCTAGTGCATGGCGCGTGGCGGGGAATTGCTCGGCGAGGCAGCGGCGCAGGCGCAGCGCATAGCTGCGGCGGTAGATGTCGAGGCAGGCCGCGGCGTCGATGCGCGCGCCGGGCCGTACCTGATGATCGATGACCGCACGATCGACCGATTCCGGCGCGATCAGCGCATCGAGCATCCAGCGCTGCAGCGCCTGCAGGCCGGGCGCGACGACACTCATGCGGTTTGCAGCCGGCTACGACCCATGACGTCGGGGACGAGGAAATCGACCGGCGTCGACAGCACCTCGGCCGTGGCCGAATCGCGCGAAATGTCCGGCATCGCCGGCGTCGGCTCAACCGCCGGCCGCACGACAGCGGCCATGAACTCTCGCGCGCGCAGCACTTCCGCGTGGACACGCGCAAATGCAGGCACGTTGCCGTCCCATTCGAGCAGCGTCGCCGCACCGCCGCTGCGCTGCCACGCGTGGGCGAACAGCGCCCATACCGCATCGCTGACCGGCCGGTCGTGCGTGTCGACGATGTGCGTGCCGCAGTGCTGGTGGCCGGCGAGGTGCAACTGCACCACGCGCTCGAACGGAAAGGCATCGAGATACGCCTGCGGATCCGTGCCGGCGTTGTAGCAGCTGACGTAGACGTTGTTGACGTCGAGCAGCAGTCGGCAATCCGTCGCGTCGCACAGCGCGCGCAGGAAATCGGGCTCGCTCACGTCCGAGTCGCGGAAGCGCAGATAGGTGCTCGGATTCTCCAGCACCAGCGAACGGCCGAGCAGTTCCTGTACCGCGTGCACGCGCGCCGTGACGTGAGCGAGCACTTCCGCATTCAATGGCAGCGGCAGCAGGTCGTGGCTGTTGATGCCGAGCACCCCAGTCCAGCACAGATGATCGCTGACCCAGCGCGCCTCGACCTCGTCGGCCAGCCGGCGCAGACGCCGCACGTAGCCGCGATCGATCGCATCGGTGCTGCCGATCGACAGCGACACACCGTGCAGCACCACCGGATAGTGCTGTGCGATCTCGCGCAGCACCGCGCGCGGCCGCCCGCCGGAGTCCATGAAGTTCTCCGAGATGGCCTCGAACCAGTCGACCGCGGGACGCTCGGCGAGGATGTGGTCGAAGTGCGTATTGCGCAGCCCCACGCCCAGGCCGAGTGCCTTTTCCCGCGTTGTGCCGTTGTGGTGCGAAACCGTTCCTTCGCCGACGCCATCCATCGCGGTGGCCTCAGGCACAGCTGCCTGCGCCGCTCATGCCGCTGGAACCGCAGGCGGTCATGCCTTCGCCGCTGTAGTCCTGGATCCACTCGATGGTCGGCCCGTACTGGAACAGCTTCGGATACGGCACTTTCGGCGGTTTCGCGGGCAGCTTCGGATTCTTCTTGCGCAGGGTCGGCCAGGTCTTCTCCGCGAACACTTCCCGCGCGCGCACCCATACGCCCTTGCCGCGGTTCGGCCCGTCGGTGCTGAAACGCTCGGCATTGATCGGCGTGGCGCAGGAGCCCAGCGTGGCGCACTGGTTCTGAGCCGGCGTGTTCTGTTCCTCGCCGGTGCCGTAGAGGCCGCAGCCGCCCTGCCCCGCGCAGTCGTTCCTCACATGGCAGGTATGGTCCGACACAGTCGGCGAAGCCGGGTTGGCATAGTTGTACTCGAGCGCGGTGGAACAGTAGCCCTGGCCGGCGCAGTCGTTGTCGCGCGTACGGCCTTGGCCGGCGCAATGGTTCAGGCCCATGCAGGCGTGCCGCGCCTCGTCGTCGCCGATCGTGGCCGGCGGGCTCGCCGGAAATTTCGGCACGCCTTTGTACTTGGATACGTCGCAGCCCGGCTGCGCCGGCGCGGCCCAGAACGAACTGACGTCCGGCAGGCTCGGCACCATGTCGACGTAGCCCTTGAGATCCGCGCTGTACCACGACTCGCTGCCGTAGCGCGCATCCAGGTCGGCGCACATCGTCACGAGCGTAGCGAAGGCCTGGTCGCGCGGACCCAGATCCAGATTCTCGAAGGTCGGCGCGAGGCGCGGATTGCCGGTGACGTCGCTGGTCTGCTGCAGGAACACGCCGCGCATCGTGCGGATGATCTTGTCGAGGATCCAGATCATCGAGCGGTGCAAGGCCTGGTTGAAGTACAGCTTCTGCTGCGCCGGCTCCTGCAGGAAAATCGTCTCGGTCAGGATCAGCATGTACTGGTACAGGCCGCTGACGAGATTGGTGAGATCGCGCCGCCCGGCCGGATAGCTCGATGCCACCGGGTTGTCGGGGAAGTCGAATACGACGCCGGCGAGTTCTTCCGGCGTGAACTGCCGCGCCGCCGCCGCGGGCGGCTTCGGCCGCTTGGGCAGGTTCTCGTGCTTCGGGTCGTAGCCGGCAAGCTGCGCCTGCAGCGAGAGGAACTTCCAGTAGTGCGACACCTCCTGCTTCGACGGGTCATCGAACTTGCTCGGGCCGAAGCCTTCGCCCTGCGCATCGATGGTCTGGATCGCCTGCAGTGCGTTCTTGCGCGAATCGATCGTGATCAGTTCGGCACGGCCCGCATGGCTGTCGCCGCGACTCGGATAGACCGCCACGGTCGCGGCCGACCCGGCCGCGCTCGCGGGCACCGGACAGGTCTTGTCGAAGCTGCCGCCCGGGAACACCGTGTCGATGTTGTTCGGCGAATAGTTCGTCGACTGGATCTGGCGCAGCTTCTCGCCCTGGCGGAAGTCCGCGTCGGTGATGTGCCTGGAGCTGATGATGCAGCGCACGTAGGAGTAGATCTGCCCGATCGTTTCCCAGCTACCGCCTTCGGGCGGTGCGTCGGCCTCGGCCGGATATTCGATCTCGAGGAACTGCCACATCTGCGCCAGCGAGAACTTCGCGAGCGGCAGCGCGAGGGGCTTGGCGTCGGGTCCGAGCTTCTGGTGTCCGGGCAGATTGGTCGGATACGGCGCCGGCGAGCGCAGGTACAGCTGCGGCAGCACGCCAAGCGAAAACAGCGTATTGGAAGAAAGCGACATATGCAGCATTTCTTCAACGGCGACGCTCATGATCACCGCGCCGGCCTGGTCGGCGAAGCGCGACAGGTCCGAATCGGGAAACGGCGCCGGCGTGCGGTTGATCGAGTAATAGGTGTACAGATAGATCGGTATCGTCGCGAGCTCGACCTCGATCGCGATCTGCAGATGTTCCTTGAGTTCGGTCAACGCGCGATCGCGCGTCCAGGTGCGGTCGATCTGCTCGACCAGCTTGCGCTCGGCGGGCGAAAGCGGACGCACGGGGTCGCTGGGCTTGCGGCTGTCGGTCATGGCGATCCTTTGGCTGCTGGTTCTGGCTGGTGGATGCTGGCCCGGCCGTGATGCGCGGTCACCCGCGTGCGACGGTCGGGCTGAAATGCAAAGCAGGAATCTGCCCTCGACCGATACCCCGCCATTCCCCCAACAGGCGCGGCCAGCATGCGCGCCGTGGCGCGAATACTGAAAGCAAAGTATCAATTTTGCCGCGAACCTTACAAGCGCGGCGGAGCGGGCGCGGCGCGTGATAGGTGCGCGTTCCCGACTGCGCTTGCCTATCAAATACCGGCAGTCGGCTGAGCGTCTTCCGCATCGCCGCGCAGGCGACGCGGCAATGAGCGGATCGGCCCCGCCGCGGCTGCGGTTTCGACAACGTTCCAACCTTCCTTCGTCGCGATGAGCAGACGCGACGGCGTCACTGTTCGCCGCAGGCTCGTGCACTGCGCGGCGCCGTGAAATACGCCCGGACCCACTCTACTATCACTGCCCGTGCCACGATCCTGGGACAATGCCGCCCATTGCCATCGTCTGCGCTGGCGCCCCAGGAGTTCCCCATCGCTTCGCACTATTCCGGCCCGCTGCTGACCCTCGCCATCGCCGATGCGCTGCTCGCCGCGCGCGATGCCGGTACGCACACATGGACGGGCTCACTGGATCTGGAGCGCTCGCGCGATGACGCGGTGCTGGAGACCGACGCGTGGCGCTGGCGCGGACAGCGCTATCCCTATGCGCAGCGGCTGAAAGACCGCACGATCTACCATTGGGACGGCGATGCGTTTGCGCCGGCGTCGCGTTTCTCGGGTTCGCTGATCAAGCTCGTACCCACCGAATGGGGCGCACCTACGTTCGAGATCGACGGCATCAAGATGCTGCCTACGGCGAAGACCTCGCCGTTCGACGATGCGCGCCGCAAGGTGGCGCTGGTCGAGCCCCAGGGCAAGGTCGTGCTCGATACCTGCGGCGGCCTGGGCTACTTCGCGGCCTGCTGTCTCGACGCGGGCGCGGCGCGTATCCAGTCGTTCGAGAAGAACGCCGACGTCCTGTGGCTGCGCACGCTGAATCCCTGGTCGCCGGATCCGGCGGCGCCCGCGGCCAGTGGCCGGCTGCAGCTCGTACACGCCGACGTATCGGCGGCGATCACGCAGATTGGCGATGCGTCGGTGGATGCGCTGCTGCACGACCCGCCGCGCTTCGGCATCGCCGGCGAACTGTACTCGCAGGCGTTCTATGATCAGCTGGCGCGCGTGCTGCGCCGCGGCGGACGCCTGTTCCACTACACCGGCAGCCCGAATAAGCTCACCAGCGGCCGCGATGTGCCGCGGGAAGTGGAGAAACGGCTGCAGAAAGCCGGGTTCACCGTGCGGCTCGCGCTCGATGGCGTACTCGCGACCCGGCGCTGATCCGCCTCGCGCATCGTCCACGCCCGCCGGTGCATACTGTGGACACCGCGCGGCACACCGCAGCCGTCACCGACACCACCACGAGGAGCACCGCATGAGCAAGGGCCTGAACCAGAAAAAAGACGCGAAGAAGAAACCCGACAAGACGATGAAGGAAAAAAAGGCGGCGAAGAAAGACAAGAAGGCATCGAAGTCGTTTGCGCCGCAGTAGCCGGCGGGCACGGCCTCGCGGGCGAACGGCAGGACGGCTCTGGCGCGTCCGACCGTTTACCGCGAGGCTTTCCGCTGCGTGAACACGATGCCGCAGGCTCGAGCTGACGGGTCGTAAACACGCTGCGCCACCGCACGGTTGTCAAGGACCCCGCCTTGCAGGCCCCGTACGAAACCGCTTCGCGGATCGATCTGTTCAATCTCCACGATGCCGAAATCGTCGCGATCGACATCGGCGCCACGACGACACGCATGGACCTGCGTTTCGCGTATATCGGCAAGGGCCACGAAGCCAATCCGCGCGGAACCGACCAGCTCATCAAGCCCTGTTCGCTGGTGTTCCGGAACGTCCGCGATCAGCGTGTCCGGCTCTGGAGCGAAAGCACGCGGCAGTTCCTGCCGCACGGCGAACCGGCCAGACCCATCGACGACTGCATCATCCAGTTCGACGCATCCGTGTCGGACGGCGACACGGCGATACTGCTGTCGGGATTTCATCGCCTGGGCTGGACCGAGTGGCAGTTTCGCTGCGAGTCGGTGACCGTAGCCTGGTCGGCGTTCTGCGGCGTGGCGTGGTACGACTGCTAGCATCCTGTCTCGCAAATGACAAAACAGGACGCCCGCGGTCCCCGGCGATGCACATGACGCTGCACACGGACCCCACGCCTTCGCGCCAGCAATACAGCTCCGCGTGATAAGCATGCCGCCACGCCTTCCGGAGCCAGCGCCCATGAAATTTCTTTGTCTCGCCTACGGCAGTGAAGCGGACTGGAAAAAGCTCACCGCAGCGGAGCAGCAAGCGCTGCTGGCCCAGGATCAGCTGCTGCGCGATCGCGGCGCCTTCATGTCGGCGGTCGAGCCGGCGGTGACGACGGTCTCTGCCTGGGATGGCATTCCGCACACCACGACCGAACCGTTTGCCTCGTCGCGCGCACCGCTGGCGGGTTTCTCGGTCATCGACGCCGAGGATATCGATGACGCCGTGCAGCTCGTCGCGCATACGCCGTGCGCACGTGCCGGCGGCGCGATCGAGATCCGACCCTTGCTGCGAACCGATCCGTCCTGATAGACCTGGGTTCGTGAAATGCGTCGCACCCTTTCCATCACAGTGGCGTTCGTGAAATACGTCGCGCCCCTTCCCCCACAGTGGCACTTACCACCACGCTGGCTCCAGCGGTCGGCGCCAAGGATCTTGAACGCATGAAATACGTTACCGGCCTGCTGCTGTGCCTGTGGGTATCGACGACTGCGCTCGCCGAACAGAAGCCACCCACTCTCTACGACCGCGCCATCGCTGCCGGCTACAAAGCGCTCACGCTCTGCAGCGGCGTGTTCAATGCGGGCCGCAAGCCGGAGCAGTTGTCGGCGCTGGAGTTCGAGGGCATCTACCCCGAATACGACGCGATCGTGCCGACGCTGGTGGCAAGCATCGACAAGCCGCGCAAGATCGTCACGGTGGCATTCGATGAGACGCTGGCGCCGCGCATCGCGGCATGGCGGCCGAACCTCGGCTGCACGCAGTTGCCGATCGGCGCGACGGCCGATGCCGTCGCAACGCTGCCGCGTTTCGATGCGCCGGCGCCGAAGCTCGACGGCAAGCCCTGGCCGCTCGGCGACCGGAAGGCCACGGGTCGCGTACAGGGCAACGCGCGCGCGCTGACCCGAAGCGTGAGCGCCGCGTTCGACCGCAAGCAGTTCGGCGAAGGCAACGAGACCACAGCCGTCATCGTCGTGCAGCGGGGGCGCATCGTCGCCGAGAAATACCGCAAGGACTTCGGGCCCTACGTCTCGCAGCGCACCTGGTCGGTCGCCAAGAGTCTCGCCGGTACGCTGATCGGTGTGGCGCAGCACGATGGCATGGTCGATCCGGCACAGCCTGTCGCGATCACCCAGTGGCAGATGCCGGGCGATCCGCGCGCCGCCATCACGACCGACAACCTGCTGCGCATGGCCAGCGGCCTGCACAGCACGACGGCAGGCAATCGCACGGACGCGCTGTACTTCGGCGGCGCCACGGTGGACCAGGACGCGGCCGGCTCGCCCGCGCTGATGCCGCCCGGATCGACATTCCGCTACGCCAACAACGACACCGTGCTCGCGCTGCGCGGCCTGCGCGAGAAAATCGGCGACGATGCCAAGGCACTTGCGTTTCCGTTCACCGGGCTGCTGTGGAAGATCGGCATGACGCGCACGATTCCGGAAACGGACTGGCGCGGCAACTTCGTGATGTCCAGCCAGGTCTGGACCACCGCACGCGACCTCGCGCGACTCGGCCTGCTCTACCAGAACGACGGCGTTTTCCAGGGCGAACGCCTGCTGCCGGAGGGCTGGCGTCAGTACGTCACCGCGGCCTCCGGTCCACAGCCGCCCACCGGCGATTTCGGTTACGGCGCGACGTTCTGGCTGCTCAACCGCTCGCCCGGCATTCCCGCGGACACCTTCGGCGCGTTCGGCAATCGTGGGCAGTACCTGATCGTCGTACCGAGCCTCAGCGTCGTACTGGTGCGGCGCGGCGAAGATCCCACCGGCGCGCGGTTCGATGTGGCGAAGTTCACCGCGGAGCTTCTGCTGGCGCTGGAATGAGGCAGGTCGAGCGCGTCGTGGCGCGGCGTTGGGCTGTGTCATCCACGCCGTCCGCTTGCTTGATCGACGGACCGCACTAGCTGCACACCAACCGGCCTGCCGGCGTTGCGATTCCACAACGGCTTAGTGCCCCGATGTCGCTCGGCGATGCCGGCGGACGCGAAGCCGCCTGCCGTGCGGCGATGGTTACCGCACGCTCACGACGATCCGCCGCGGCACCAGTCCGCCGCGGCCGCGCTGAGTTCGCGCGCCGATCCGAGCGCGAGCTTGGCCTTGATGCTTTCGCGGTGTGCTTCGACGGTCTTCACGCTGATGCCCAGATCCCCGGCAATATCGACCGAGCGGAAGCCCTTGCCGATCGCGACGAAGACCTGCCGTTCGCGATGCGTCAGCTGCAGCTTCGGCGGCTCGAGGGTCGGGCGCGCGGCGCAGCGCCTGCACGAAGCGGGCTCGCTCTGCATCACCGGTTGCGCACAGCCCGCGATGAGGTCGACCAGCGGCAGGTAGGTCCTGCCCGGCGTCAGATAGCTGACGTAGCCGCAGGCTACCGCGGCGGTGCGCTCGGCATTCGCGCCGAGGTGGCGCTGCGCACCGAACACGACGATGCGCACGCGCAGTCCGGCTTCGTCGAGGAACTGCCGCAGCGGCAACAGCCACTCCGGGCCCGACACGATCATCTCGGGGGCATGCTTTCGCAGCGCCGAGAAGCCCTCTTCCAGCGAATGCGCGACCGCAACGACATGCAGTTGGGGACGCGACGCGAGCGCCGCGGTCAGGCCGACCGTGGCGATCTCGCTCGCGAGCAGGATGAGAAGCGTCGTCTCCCGCCGACGCTCAGCCGCATGCCCGGACCGGTCGATGGCGTGGGGGATCGATGCGGTCGGCCGCGCGGCGCCGTCACGCATCGAAAACGACTGTGACGCACTCGCATCGTTTGGCATAAATCTTCGCGATGGCGTCAATTTTCGTCATGTAGATCAGGATAACCCCTATGTTCGCCTTAGGACCGCTTCGCTATCGTCGAACCCACACGGTGAAGCGAGACCGCCGTGGCAGCGGCAGCCGGGCGCGTCCGGCCCGCCCTGCCGCAATGCCTTCGCCCGGCTGACGCCCTGACGTTCGCCGCGCCCGCAACAACGGCACTATCGATGAGCTCGCATTCATGCCGCGACGCACGAGTGTGCCGCATGACGCGGTCGCATTGACACGCCATACCCGAACTCGTGTACCGCTTCGTCGACATGACCGGCCGGCGGGACGCAGCACACCGTCACTTACTCCACCAAGGTAACTCAATCATGGCAAAAATCAGTCTGGAACCGCTGCGCAGCATCGATGGCTACGTGGCCGCGGCGCTGGTCGATACCGAAAGCGGCATGCTGCTGGCCGGTGACGGTTCGGGCATCGACCTCGATCTGGCCGCCGCGGGCAATTCGGAAGTGATCCGCGCCAAGCGCAAGGTCGCCGCCAGCCTCAAGCTCAACGACACGGTCGAGGACATCCTGATCAGCCTGACCCGGCAGTACCACCTGATACGGCCGCTGGAGTCCAACCAGAAGCTGTTCCTCTACGTGGTGCTCGATCGCACCAAGTCGAACCTCGCCCTGGCCCGTCACGAGCTGCGCTCGTTCGAAAAGACGGTCGACTTCTCCTGACGATTCGTCCAGGCTGCGGCGGTAACGCAGGCCCGCGGGGCGGCCCCGGCCCCCGCCCGGGGGGCGCCCCGGGGGCGCCCGCGGGGGGGGCCAAAAAATAAAACCCAAGCGCGGCCCCGGGCCCAAGCCGGGGGGT
>JBBQZR010000022.1:0-81838 GCA_038207515.1 Lysobacterales bacterium
TGAAACGGGGGGTGGTGCGGGGGGTCGGGCATGGCTTGGTCGCGGCCCATGCGTCCGTCAGGGGGCGGGCGTTGAGAAACACGGAGGGGGCGAAACGATTTCGCGTTCCGCCCCGCGGCAGGTCGCACTCAGGCTTTGATCTCTGCAGCCCAGTAGGCTTCGATCTGCTTGACCAGATCGTCGGGCAGCGGCACGAAGTCCAGCGCTTCGGCCTGCGCCTTGCCGTTTTCCAGCGCCCACTTGAAGAAGGCCAGCGTGTTCTTGCTGCGCGCCGCATCCTTGGGCTGCTTGTACATCAGGATGAAGTTGGTCGCGGCGATCGGCCACGAACCTTCGCCCGGGGCGTTGGTGATGATCAGGTAGAAATCCTTCGCGTTCTTCCAATCGGCGCTGGCGGCAGCGGCCTGGAAGCTCTCGCGGCTCGGCTGCACGAACTTGCCGGCGGCGTTCTGCACGGCGCCGTAGGTCATCTTGTTCTGCAGTGCGTAGGCCAGTTCGACGTAGCCGATCGAGCCCGGGATCTGCTTCACGTACGCGGCGACGCCTTCATTGCCCTTGCCGCCGACGCCGACCGGCCACTGCACCGAGGTGCCTTCGCCGATCTTGGTCTTCCATTCCGGCGAAACCTTCGAAATGTAGTTGACCCAGTTGAACGTGGTGCCGGAGCCGTCGGAGCGATGCACCACGGTGATCAGCGCGTCCGGCAGCGCGACGCCGGCGTTCACGGCGACGATCTGCGGATCGTTCCACTTGGTGATCTTGCCGAGGAAGATCTCGGCCAGCAGCGGGCCAGTGAACTGGATCTTGCCCGGAGCGATGCCCTTGATGTTGACCACCGGCACGACGCCGCCGATCACCGACGGGAACTGGCCGAGGCCGGCTTCGCTGAGTTCCTTGCTGTCCAGCGGCTTGTCGGAGGAACCGAAGTCCACCGTACCGGCCTTGATCTGGGCGATGCCGCCGCCGGAACCGATCGACTGGTAGTTGATCTTGTTGCCGGTCGCCGTGCTGTAATCGGCCGACCACTTGGACATGACCGGGTAGACGAAGGTGGCGCCGGCGCCGGTGATGTCGGCGGCCTGGGCGGAAGTGGCACTCGCTGCGATGAGGCCGGCGAGCGCGAGGCGCGTCGTGAAAGTCTTGAACACAGTGAACTCCTTGAGAGCGGCTGAGCTGCAGGTATCGCCGCGCTTTTTACGCGCGCTGTGTTGCAGTCGCGTGGGAGTTTTATTTCAGCTGTGTGACAAGGCGGTGCGAGACGGGCAGCAACCGCGACCGGATTGGCGTCAGCGCTGGGTTTGCGCGCGCCGTGGCTGTAATCCGTGTGAAATATTCACGTCTTGAGGGGGCGCCCGGACGCGTGATCCGGGCGCGATAGCGGTGCGTCACTTGCCGGTGAACGCGGCCTTGCGCTTCTGCAGGAAGGCCTGCGTACCCTCGCGCATGTCAGCGGTGGAGCAGCACAGGGCGAAGGCCTGAGTCTCGAATTCGAGCGCCGGGTCCATCGCGCAGTCGGCACCGAGCGTCACCGCGTCGAGGATGCCGGCCAGGGCGACGGGCGCGGCAGCGGCGAGCTGATCGGCGACGGCGGTAATCGTGTCGTCGAGCTGGTCGGCCGGGACCACGCGGTTGAGCACGCCAAGCGCCTGGCCGCGCGCGGCATCTATGGTCGTGCCGAGCAGGCACAGTTCCAGCGCGGCGCTGCGTCCGGCCAGACGGGTCAGGCGCTGGGTGCCGCCGAAGCCCGGGATCACGCCGAGATTGATTTCCGGCTGGCCGAGCTTGGCCTTCTCGCTGGCGATGCGCAGGTGGCAGCTCATGGCCAGCTCCATGCCGCCGCCGAGTGCGAAGCCCTGGATGCGCGCGATGACCGGCTTGGTCGTGCGCTCGATGCCGCGCATGAGGACCTGCCCGGCGCGGGAAAACGTCTGCGCCTCGATCGGGCTCAAGGTGGCGAGTTCAGCGATGTCGGCCCCGGCGACGAAGGCTTTCTCGCCCGCTCCGGCGAGCACGATCACGCGTACCGCGGCATCCTCGCGGGCGCCGCGGAACGCCGCATCCAGCTCCTGCAAGGTCAGCAGATTCAACGCGTTGAGCTTGTCCGGGCGATTGATCGTGATGCTGCGGACGGCGCCGCGATCGCTGACGAGCAGGTTCTGGTAGTCCATGGCGGGCTCCGCACAAAAGAAACCATGGTAGCAGTCGTGTGCGGGTGCTGTTCAGCTCCGCGACGGCAGTCTGCCGCGGGCTTTGCCGCCGGCAATTCCGCGCTCCTGGCGGGTTTTCGCCGCGGTAGCCGCTGGCCTGACGCTCCGCTATCATGACGAGCTATTTTTTGCGGCCGCCGCGCCCTGGGCCGGCCGATTCCCGCAGGATTTCCATTGGAGGTAAGCATGAATTTGCGTTGGTCTGTCGCCGCAGCGGCGCTGCTCGTGACCGGTGCCGTCGTTGCACAGGACACCACAAGTGAAAAAGGCAAGCTGAGCTACTCCATCGGCTACCAGATCGGCAACGATTTCGTCGAACGCAAGATGGATGTGGATATCAACACCATCATCCGCGCGATGCAGGATGGCTACAGCAAGAAGAACCCCGCCGTTTCGCAGGAACAGATGCGCGACGTGCTCGGCAAGATGCAGCAGAAGATGATGACCGAGGCCAAGGCCGAGTTCGACAAGATCTCGTCGGAGAACAAGGCCAAGAGCCAGAAGTTCATGGCCGAGAACAAGGCCAAGAAGAACGTCGTCGCCACGCCGTCGGGCCTGCAGTACCGCGTCATCGAAGAAGGCACCGGTGCGCGCGCGAATCTCAACAGCGACGTGACCGTGCACTACCGCGGCTCGCTGGCTTCGGGCCTCGAATTCGACAGCTCCTTCGCCCGCGGCGAACCGGTGCAGTTCAAGGTCAAGGACGTGATCAAGGGTTGGCAGGAAGCGCTGCCGCTGATGCGCGTCGGCGACCACTGGCAGTTGTTCGTACCGCCGGAACTCGCCTACGGCGAACGCGGCCAGCCGCCGCGTATCGGCCCGAACGAAGCGCTGGTGTTCGAGATCAAGCTGGTCGACATCAAGCAGTAAACGAAAAAGCCGCGCGAATGCGCGGCTTTTTCGTGGGAATCGGGAATCGGGAATCGAGAGAGGGGCGGGGCCGCTAGGCTCTGGTTTCTTCGCGGGTTCCCGCGAGTTCCTCGAGCGCGACTTCCATCTCCGCCTTGATGCGGTTGATCAGGCGCATGGCCGGCTCCGCGTCGCCCTGGTCGATGCCGATGCCGCTCGCGACCGCGGCACCGCGCGCGATGGTACCGGCGTCGCCGTCGTCTACAAATTGTGCAAGGTATACATAACCGCGGGCGAGTCCTTCGCGCAGTTCGGGATGATCGGGCGCGACCTCGTGCAGCAGGAAGCGCAGCGCGGCGCGGATGCGGTCTTTCGGATAGGGCAGCAGCGATTGGGGCAGCCCGTACACGCCAGGGGAGACGTGTGCGAGCACCTTGCCGTAATCACTGACGACCCGGGTGGCAAGTGCGAGCATGCTCAACCGTTCCGCAGTTCAGGGTTGTTGTAATCTAGCAACGTAATCGCCACATTCCTACGACGATGTTCTCAGTTAACCCTCCTGCTGTGATCCTGACGCCCTGCATCGGTGTGTGCGCACTCGATGCGCACGGCTATTGCGAAGGCTGCCATCGCACCGGTGCGGAGATCGCCGCGTGGCGTGGACTCAGCGACGCGGAACGCCGTCACCTGATGTTCGACGTGCTGCCGCAACGGGAGCGGCAGCGCTCATGAGCGATCGCGCCGCTACCGGCGCAACGCTGCTTTCCTCCCTGCGCCGGCTCGACGATCCGCCGTCGCTGCCCGGCTGGAACCATGCCGAACTCGCCGACCTGCTCGGCGACACGGTGCGTACGCCAGCCGCGGTGCTCGTGCCGCTGGTGCGACGCGGCGCGACGAGTTCCCTGCTTTTCACGCGACGCAATGAAGGCATGCGCACGCACGCGGGGCAGGTCAGCTTTCCGGGCGGGCGCATCGAACGCGGCGACGCTGACGCGGTAGCCGCTGCGGTACGCGAGACCGAAGAGGAGACCGGCATCGCGCGCCGTCTCGTGCGGCCGCTGGGCTTCCTCGATTGCTTCGAGACCATCAGCGGATTCGGCGTGACGCCGGTCGTGGCCGAGGTCGCGCCCGACTACCTGCTCGCGCCCGATCCGCGCGAAGTGGCTGAAGTGTTCGAGGTGCCGTTGCCATTCCTGCTCGACGTGGCCAACCTGCGCCGCAGCGAGATCGACTGGCGCGGACGCCAGCGCGAAATCTACGAATACGATTACGACGGTCGCCGCATCTGGGGCGCGACCGCCGCGATTCTGGTGAATCTGCTGCGCCGGATGGAGGCTTTGCCATGAATTTCACGACGCTGATTTCGCCGCAGGATCTGGCGGAGTTCTGCGGCTCTTCGGAACTTCTCGTCATCGACTGCCGCTTCGATCTGGCGGATACGCACAAAGGCGAGAACGCCTGGCGCGCGTCGCATCTGCCGAATGCGCACTATGCAAGTCTGGACCACGATCTGTCGGATCTGTCCAAGCAGGGTCTCGGCCGCCATCCGCTGCCCGACATCGAATGGTTCGCCGCAGCGCTGCGGCGCTGGGGCTGGCGGCCGGACCTGCAGGTCGTCGCCTACGACGATGCAACCGGCTCGACCGCGTCGCGTCTGTGGTGGATGCTGCGGCTGATCGGCCATGGCCGCGCGGCCGTACTCGACGGCGGTTTCGCCGCGTGGTCCGCGGCTTGTCTGCCGCTGAGCAACGAAGTTCCGGCGCAGGCCGGCGGCACGATCGAACTGGCATTCGCGGCGGACCAGATCGTCTATGCCGACGAACTCGAGGCAGGCCTGCGTGATGCGAGCGTGCTGCTGCTCGACGCGCGCGCCGCGGTGCGTTTCCGCGGCGAGGTGGAGCCGCTGGATGCGATCGCCGGACACATTCCCGGTGCGCGCAACCGGCCGTTCAACGACAACCTCGCAGCGGGCGGCGTGTTCAAGCACGCCGACGAATTGCGCGAGGAGTTCGAAGCGGTGATCGCCGGCTACGAGCCGGCCCAGGTGATCCATTCCTGCGGTTCCGGCGTGACGGCCTGCCACAACCTGCTCGCGATGGAGCACGCAGGACTGGATGGTTCGCGCATCTTCGCGCCGTCGTGGAGCGGCTGGATTTCGGACGTCTCGCGTCCGGTTGCACGCGGCGCGGCGTAGACCGCACGGGCTTCGCCGGTGCAGCAGCGTAGTCAATACAACGCGAACACCACAAAAGACCCCGCCGGATCTCGCGGGGTCTTTCAGTATCCGAATGTACGTTATTCCACTTTTTTGGATGCCTGCGAATCAGCCTTCGCCTTTAGCTTCGCCATCAGCCCCTGCAATACGCGCTGCGATTCCTCGCCGAACCAGCCGTCGACGAATTCGTCGACGTTGAGCGACGCGATGTCGCCGAAGGCGTCGGCGAGATCGGCACGGGCGAAGCGGCGCGTTTCGCTCATGGCGCGCGGCGGCAGGGCCAGCAGTTCGCCGAGCCAGATCTGTGCGCGCGCGACGACGTGGTCGACATCGACGAGTTCGTCGACGAAGCCCGCGGCAAGCGCCTGTTCGGAATCGAGCATGGCACCGGCGACCATCAGGCGCTCGGCGCGGTAGTTGCCGACCAGGCGGCGCAGGCCGCGCTGGATCGGTTCGGGCACGACCAGGCCGACCTGCACTTCATTCAAACCGATGCGGTAGGCGCCGCGCGCCATGATGCGGTAGTCGCAGAAGATCGACAGCACCGCGCCGCCGGCGGGGCTGTGGCCGGTGATCGCGGCGACGGTAGGGACCGGCGAGCGCGCGAGGGCAGCGCAGGTGCCGAACAGGTCGCGCCAGACCTCGGCCATGCCGGCTCGGTCCAGCTGCAGCAGCGAAGGTACGTCGAGACCGCCGGAGAACATGCCGCTGCGGCCCGACAGGATGATGCCGCGTGCGCCTTCGCGCGGCGCGGCCTCGATCGCCTCGCGCAGGGCGCGGATCAGGCCGGCGTCGAGCGCGTTGACCGGCGGCCGCGCCAGGCGCAGTTCAAGTATGTCGTCGTGACGGATCAGATCGAGCATGGGGATCTCCAGGAAGGGCGCGACGGTCTGGCGAGGCTGCGACGCTGCGTCGCAGCCGCCGGCCGCGGAAAACAGGACGGGCGGCAATTATCATAGCCGCACGACTGCGGATGGAAGGGAGCAAGCCATGTGGCGCGTAAGCGGATTGTGTGCGGGACTATGGCTTGCGGGATGCGTTGTGGCGGCGTCGATCGTGGGCACGGCCCAGGCCGCGGGACATCTCGTCGTCGAGGAGGCGTGGATACGTACGGCTCCGCCGGCCGCGGCGATGCGCGCGGGCTACGCGATCCTGCGCAATACCGGCGATGCGCCGCTGATCGTTCGCGGCGCGACGAGCGAGGCATTCGGCGACGTCAGCATGCACGCGACGTCGATCGAGAACGGCATGGCGCGCATGCGCGAACTCGAGCAGATTCCGCTGGCGGCCGGCGAAAGCGTCACGCTGGAACCCGGCGGCAAGCACCTCATGCTGATGCGTCCGGTCCGCGAGCTGGATGCGGGCGCGAAGGCCGCGATCCGGTTTGAAATCGAGGGCGGTTCTTCAGCGCAGGCCGAGTTCGTCGTGCGCGACACGGCCACATCCGGGGACGACCACGCGCATCATTGAATCGACGGCGGGAAGAATCATGCAGAAAATGACCGGCGGACTGATCGTCCGGCCCTGGCAGGCGGCTGACGCGGAAAACCTGTATCGCGCGGTCGATGCTTCGCGCGTCGAGCTGACGCGCTGGCTGCCGTGGTGTTCCGACGCCTATGCGCCGGTCGATGCGGTGGCCTGGGTGGATTTTTCGATGCGCAGCTGGCACGAACGCAGTCAGTTTCCGTTCGGCGTATTCGACGCGCACAGCGGCGATGTCGTCGGTGGCACCGGCATCAATCACCTGGACCTGCCGAACCGACGCGGGGCGCTCGGTTACTGGGTGTCCAGCGCGCATGCCGGTCGCGGCGTCGCGCGCCGCGCGGCGGCCGTCGCGGCGGAGTTCGGCTTTCGCGAGCTCGCGCTGTGCCGCATCGAGATCATCGTACTGCTCGACAACCACGCCAGCCATCGTGTCGCTCTTGCGCTCGGCGCGCTCCGCGAATGCGATGCGCGCCATCGCGTGCAACATCACGGCGAGGCGGTCACAGCATCGGTGTATGCGCTTTTGCCCGATGAGTTGCGCCAGGCGGTTCGTTAGCGCGCAACGTCGGCTCCGTCAGCACTGTGCCCCGCGTATCGATCAATGCGGCATTTCAGCGGCCAGATCGCGCATGCGATCGCGATGGATCAATCGGAACAGCAGGCCGATGGTGAAGCCCGCGGCCGCGCCACCGATATGCGCGACGTAGTTCGTGCTCGACGCGCGGTCACCGAAATAGTGGCTGTAGATATCCCAGCCGACGTACCACGCGGCGAGCAGCAGCAGCGGAATCCGGAAGCGGCGCACGAAAAGGAGGAACCAGAAGAAGCAGCGCACGCGGGCGCGTGGCATCAATACCGTGATCAGTGCCAGCATGCCCATGACGACGCCGGACAGGCCGACGCTGGGCAAGGCTTCGCTGCTCGCGCCGACGCTGTAGCTGTAGGCGAGGCTCGCGGCGATGGCGATGACGACGAACGCGACGGCGTAGTAGACGTAGCCGATCGCGCTTTCGACGAACGACGCGAAGATGAAAAAGAAGATCAGGTTGCCGATCAGATGACTCCAGCTCGCATGCGCGAACGTCGACGTCATCATGCGCACCACGTCGAGCCGCGACGGATCGTAGGCCAGGTCGCCGGTCATCGACGGCGGCACCGCGAGATCGAAGTCGCTGACCGCCTGGGTCAGCTTGGCCGTCTTGTACTCCAGGTCCTTGGCGCGGTCGGCGTAGAACACGAGATCGCGCGGCTGCACGGCGAGGGCCGCGATCATCGTCTCGCGGTCGCTGGCGTCGCGCAGTGCGAGCAGGGTCGTCACGCAGCCGCCGCGTTCGCCGTCGACGCTGACCTGGGCGAATATCGCCTGCAGGTTCGGATCGATGCCGTTGCGGCAATGCTGGACGATGCGCTGGCCGTAGTCCGAATCGGCGGAAAGCTGCTGCATGAACACGAACACGCAGGCCAGGCACACGAGCACGGTCAGGAACGGCACGCGATAGAGATCGGCGTCGAGCTTGTACGGGAAGAACAGCATGGGCGTGCCCGCAGCGAGGGTTCGCCGATTCTGAACTAGCGGCGGCGCGGCGTCCCTACGCGTCCAACAAAGTGCTAGGTAACCTCGTGAACAAGTCGATATCTGCTTTTGATTCTGGAGCCCCCTTGAGTCAAGGGGGCGGCCAAATGCCTGCGAAGCAGGCGTTTGGCGGGGTTGTGGAGATCTGGTGCTGAGTACAAGAGCGGTAGTGCCCGGGCTTGTTCAGAACTTCCCTAGGCGCAGGTGCGCCGCACGGCGGCGGGCAGCGCGACCGACGCGCCGCTCGCGGGATCGGCCCAGACCATCACGACGCTGCCGTCGCCATAGAGCAGATCCGCGTCGTCAGCCGCGACAATCCGGTGCGCGATCGTCAGCGAGCTGTTGCCGATGCGCTGCACCGACAGCTCGACCACGACTTCGCCCGGCCAGCCGAGCTGGCGACGATAGTTCAGCTGCGTCGCCGCGAGCACGGGCATGAAGGCCTCGCCCATCCATTCGCCGTCGATGCCGCTGAGCCAAACGAGGCGCGCTTCCTCGAGAAAAGTCAAAAAGCTCGCATTGTTGACGTGGTTGAATGCATCGAGATCACGCCAGCGCACGCGGATCGGCACGCGTGCGAGCGGTTTCGGCGCCGCGGCGGATGCTTCCGCCGTGGCAACGGGCTGGACCGGGGTCATCACGCCGCTTCTTTTTTCTTGCCGTTGCCGGCGAGCAGGCGCGCGAGGAAGCGGCCGGTATGCGAGCGCTTGTCGGCGGCGATCTGCTCGGGCGTACCGCTGGCGATGATCTCGCCGCCGCGGTGGCCGCCTTCGGGGCCGAGATCGACGACCCAGTCGGCGGTCTTGATCACGTCGAGGTTGTGCTCGATCACGACCACGGTATTGCCGTCTTCGGACAGGCGCTGCAATACCTGCAGCAGCTGCTCGATGTCGTGGAAGTGCAGGCCGGTGGTGGGTTCGACAAGGATATACAGCGTACGCCCGGTATCGCGCTTGGACAGTTCGCGCGAGAGTTTGACGCGCTGCGCCTCGCCACCCGACAGCGTCGTCGCGCTCTGGCCGAGCTTGATATAGCTCAGGCCCACGTGCATCAGCGTTTCGAGCTTGCGCGCCAGCGTCGGCACCGGTTCGAACAGCTTGTGCGCGTCCTCGACCGTCATCTGCAGCACGTCGGAGATGTTGTAGCCCTTGTAGGTGATGTCCAGCGTCTCGCGGTTATAGCGCTTGCCGTGGCAGAGATCACAAGGCACGTAGACGTCGGGCAGGAAGTGCATCTCGACCTTGATCAGGCCGTCGCCTTCACAGGCTTCGCAGCGGCCGCCCTTGACGTTGAAGCTGAAGCGGCCGGCGCCGTAGCCGCGTGCGCGCGACTCCGGCACTTGCGCGAACAGTTCGCGCAGCGGCGTGAACAGGCCGGTATACGTAGCCGGATTCGAGCGCGGCGTGCGGCCGATCGGCGACTGGTCGATGTCGACGACCTTGTCGAACAGGTCCAGGCCCTGCACCTTTTTGTAGGCGGCCGGTTTCTCGCCGGCGCCGTTGAGTTCGGCCGCGGTCAGGCGGTAGAGCGTGTCGTTGATCAGCGTCGACTTGCCCGAACCGGACACGCCGGTGATGCAGGTGAACAGCCCGGCCGGAATTTCCAGATCGACATTTTTCAGATTGTTGCCGCTGGCGCCGGTGATACGCAGCATGCGCTTGGGGTCAGGCGTGCGCCGCTTCTTCGGAATGGCGATGCGGCGCTTGCCCGACAGATACTGTCCAGTCACCGAGCGCGGGCTCTTGAGCACGTCCTTGAGCGAGCCCTGGGCGACGATCTCGCCGCCGTGCACGCCGGCGCCGGGGCCGATGTCGAGTATGTAGTCGGCGAGGCGGATCGCGTCTTCGTCATGCTCGACCACGATCACCGTGTTGCCGAGATCGCGCAGGCGCGTCAGCGTACCGAGCAGGCGCTCGTTGTCGCGCTGGTGCAGGCCTATCGAGGGTTCGTCGAGCACGTACATGACGCCGACGAGGCCCGCGCCGATCTGGCTGGCCAGGCGGATGCGCTGCGCTTCGCCGCCGGACAGCGAATCGGCCTGGCGGTCCAGCGTGAGGTAGTCCAGGCCCACGTCGACGAGGAAGCGCAGGCGTTCGCGGATTTCCTTGACGATCTTGGCTGCGATCTCGCCGCGCCAACCGGCCAGGGTGAGCTTCTGGAAGAAGTCGAGCGAGTGGTCGATCGGCAGCGCGGTCAGCGCCGACAGGTTGCTTTCGGCGACGAAGACGTTGCGTGCGGAGCGGTTCAGACGCTGGCCGCCGCAGTCGGGGCAGGGCCGTCCGCTGATGAACTTGGCCAGTTCCTCGCGCACGGCGGGGGATTCGGTTTCCTTGTAGCGGCGCTCGAGGTTGTTGACGATGCCTTCGAAGCGGTGCTTGCGCGTGACATTGCCGCCGGCATCGGTGAGATAGCGGAAGGTGACGACGTCCTCGCCGGAACCGTACAGCACGGCGTTCTGGTTCGCCTTGGACAGTTTCTCCCAGGGCGTGTCGATGTCGAAGCCGTAGTGCTTGGCCAGCGAAAGTATCAATTGGAAATAGTACGCATTGCGCCGGTCCCAGCCGCGCACCGCGCCGGCGGCGAGGCTGTGCTCGGGATGCACGACGATGCGACCCGGATCGAAGAACTGGCTGACGCCGAGGCCGTCGCAGCCCGGGCAGGCGCCGAGCGGCGAATTGAACGAAAACAGGCGCGGTTCCAGTTCCGGCAGCGAGTAGTCGCAGATCGAACAGGAGAAGCGCGACGAGTACAGCGTTTCCGGCGTGTCGGTCGCATCGAGGTCGGCGACCAGCACGAGACCATCGCCGAGGCGCAGCGCGGTCTCGAAGGATTCGGCCAGGCGCTGCTTGATATCGGCCTTGGGCCGGAAGCGGTCGACCACGACTTCGATCGTGTGCTTCTGGCGCAGGGCCAGGGCAGGTACCGCGTCGAGCTCGTATACGGTGCCGTTGACGCGGGCGCGCACGAAACCCTGCGCGCGCAGTTGTTCGAACACCTGCACATGTTCGCCCTTGCGCTCGCGCACGACCGGGGCGAGCAGCATGTAGCGGTGTTCCGGCTTCAGGGCCAGGGTGGCGTCGACCATCTGGCTGACCGTCTGCGCTTCGAGCGCAATGCCGTGGTCGGGACAGCGCGGCGTGCCGACGCGGGCAAACAGCAGACGCAGGTAGTCGTAGATCTCGGTGATGGTGCCGACGGTCGAGCGCGGGTTGTGCGACGTCGACTTCTGTTCGATCGAAATCGCCGGCGACAGGCCTTCGATGTGATCGACGTCGGGCTTTTCCATCACCGACAGGAACTGGCGCGCATAGGCCGACAGCGACTCGACGTAGCGGCGCTGGCCTTCGGCATAAATGGTGTCGAACGCGAGCGACGACTTGCCCGAGCCCGACAGCCCGGTGATCACGATCAGGCTGTCGCGCGGCAGGTCGAGATCGATGTTCTTGAGATTGTGGGTGCGCGCGCCGCGGATGCGGATCGTGTCCATGTGGGGATTGGGCATGGGGGTCAGCGAAGTAGTATGCGCCGCAGCGGGTCGGCGGCGCGTGACAGGTGAGGGCGGCACGACGGGAATCCAATCAGGGCAAGAGCGAACCTATAGAGCTGAATGCGGACAGATTCCGCCCTGATTTGAAGTGACTGCTCCGGAAGTCGCTTCGCATCGTCGCCGATGGCTCCGCATCGCGAGGCCTGGCCTGCGTGCTGCCTGCTGACGAATTGACCAGAATCGCCAAAGCCGTTATCCTCGCGCGCCCCAAAAAGGGACAGGCCTTCGTCCAGGCTTGGCAACAGCAGAATAACTACAGAGGAATTCCCATGTACGCAGTCATCGTCACTGGCGGTAAGCAATACCGCGTGATGAAGGGTGAGACCCTCCGCGTCGAGCTGCTCAAGGCCGACGTCGACTCCACCTTTACTTTCGACCAGGTTCTGCTGGTCGGCGAAGGCGATTCGATCAATATCGGCGGTCCGCTGCTCAGCGGCGCGTCGGTCACCGCCACCGTGAAGAAGCACGGTCGCGCCGACAAGATCCGCATCGTCAAATTCCGCCGCCGCAAGCATTTCCGCAAGGAAACCGGTCACCGTCAGCATTTCACCGAAGTCGAGATCACCGGCATCGTCGCCGGCTGAATCTGAGGAGCAGCAGTCATGGCATCAAAGAAGGGCGTAGGCTCAAGTCGTAACGGCCGCGATTCGAATCCGAAGTATCTCGGCGTCAAGGTCTACGGTGGCGAAGCCATCAATGCCGGCAACATCATCATTCGCCAGCGCGGCACCCAGTTCCATCCGGGTACCGGCGTCGGCCTGGGTCGCGACCACACCATCTTTGCGCTGATCGATGGCAAGGTGGAATTCGCGGTCAAGGGTCCGAAGAGCCGCCGCACAATCAGCGTCGTTCCGGCCTGATCCACGCAGCACACGATGACGCAGAAGCCCCGCTCTGGCGGGGCTTTTGTTTTGTAGGCCCGGCGACGTCCGCGCCGGCTGACTGAAAGCGGCGCATGCGCCATTCCGGGTACGCGGCTCCTGTCTTGCTCCGGCCCCGATCTTCCTTTGCGCGTTCGCCGGTCGGGCGTGCGCTACCTTATGCCTTCGATGGGCACTCTTGAATCCCTATGAAATTCGTCGACGAAGCTGAAATCCATGTCCACGCCGGCAATGGCGGCAATGGCTGCGCCAGTTTCCGGCGCGAGAAATTCATTCCGTTCGGCGGGCCCGACGGCGGCGACGGTGGTGCCGGCGGCAGCGTGTTCCTCGTCGCCGACGAAAACCTCAACACCCTGATCGATTTCCGCCACCAGCGCGTCTACCGCGCCGGTCGCGGCGAAAACGGCATGAGCCGGCAGATGCACGGCAAGGCCGGCGAAGAGCTGACCATCCGCGTGCCGGTCGGTACCGTGATCATCAACATTGATACCGACGAGACCATTGGCGATCTGACCGAGCACGGCCAGCGCCTCAAGGTTGCCCAGGGCGGTGACGGCGGCCTGGGCAATATCCACTTCAAGAGTTCGACCAATCGCGCGCCGCGCAAGGCGACCTCGGGCTTTCCCGGCGACTCGCGCGAGCTGCGCCTGGAGCTGAAGCTGCTCGCGGACGTCGGTCTGCTCGGTTTTCCGAATGCGGGCAAATCCACCTTCATCCGCGCGGTGTCGGCGGCGACGCCGCGCGTGGCGGACTATCCGTTCACGACGCTGCATCCGAACCTGGGCGTGGTACGCATCGATACGGACCAGAGCTTCGTCGTCGCCGATATCCCAGGACTGATCGAAGGCGCGGCCGACGGCGCGGGCCTGGGCATCCAGTTCCTCAAGCACGTCGCGCGTACCAGCCTGTTGCTGCATCTGGTCGATATGGCGCCGCTCGACGGCGAGACCGACCCGGTCGCGCAGGTCAAGGCGATCGAGGCCGAACTCAAGCAGTTCGATCCGGGCCTGCTCAAGCGCCCGCGCTGGCTCGTGCTGAACAAGGCCGACCTGCTGCCCGAGGAAGACCGGCTCAAGGCCGCCAAGGACATCGTCAAGCGGCTGAAGTGGAAAGCGCCGTGGTTCCTCGTGTCGGCCATTGGCCGCGAAGGCACCTGGCCGATCTGCCTGGAAGCGCAGAAGTTCTTCGACGAGGCGAAGCGGGTGGAGCGGGAAGAGCGCGAAGGCCAGTAACGCGGGTGAAGGAGTGAGAAAGGACCGAGCCCAGCGATGGGCGCTGCTCGTTTCTCACTTCTCCAACCTCATTACTCAACGCAATCGCCGGATTCCAGGCACAAAAAAGCCGGCTTGCGCCGGCTTTTCATTGCAGCGTGTGTCCAACGATGATCAGGCGAGCGCCTTGATGTGGTTGGTCAGGCGGCTCTTGTGACGGTTGGCTTTGTTCTTGTGGATCAGGCCGCGGCTGCCGTAGCGATCCATGATGGGCTCGGCGACCTTGTAAGCGGCTTCGGCGCCAGCCTTGTCCTTCGATTCGATGGCCTTTACGACCTTCTTGATTGCCGTGCGCAGCATGGAGCGGGCACTGACGTTGCGCTGACGGCGCACTTCAGACTGCTTCGCACGCTTCTTTGCGGATTTGATATTGGCCAAGGTAAGACTCCAGACGCACGGCTTTGGAAAAAGACGCGCGAGTTTAAGGACGATGTCCGGCCGCGTCAACCGCGCGATCGGGAAGATGCCTGCGACGCTGGGGCGCCGGGCGTGGTGGGCCTAGAATAGAACGCTTGTGCCCGCAGCCCTGACCCCGCCGCAGCGGGGCGGCCAGCGAGGGATGGAGTCCTGCGTGTGAAAGCCCCGAGTCTGCTGCGTTCCCTCATGTCCTTCAGCGGCATGACCTTCATCTCGCGCCTGCTCGGACTGGCGCGCGAAGTGGCCATGTCCGCCGCGTTCGGTGCCGGCATGGTAACCGACGCGTTCAACGTTGCGTTCCGTATTCCGAATTTCCTGCGCCGGCTGTTCGCCGAGGGCTCGTTCTCGCTGGCCTTCGTGCCGGTGCTGACCGAGGTCAAGGAGAAGGAGTCTCCCGAAGCCCTGCGGGAACTGATCGCGCGCGCGGCCGGCACGCTGGGAGCGATCCTGCTCGTCGTCACTGCGATCGGCATGCTCGGTGCCGACTGGGTCGTGCGCCTGTTCGCCTCCGGCGCGATCGATGAACCCGAGAAATTCGCGCTCACCGCGGACCTTCTGCGCGTGACCTTCCCGTTCCTGCTGTTCGTGTCGCTGACCGCGCTGGCCGGCGCCGTGCTCAACGCGTTCAACCGCTTCGCGCTGCCGGCGTTGACGCCGGTGATCCTCAATCTGTGCTGGATCGCCGGCGCGCTCTGGTTCGCGCCGCATTTCGACGTGCCCATCATGGCGGTGGGCTGGGCGATCTTCGCGGCCGGCCTGCTGCAGTTGCTGTTCCTGCTGCCGGCCTTGCGGCGGCTCAACATGCTGGCCTGGCCGCGCTGGGGCTGGAGTCATCCGCAGGTCAAGCGCATCCGCCAGGTCATGCTGCCGACCCTGTTCGGTTCCTCGGTCGCCCAGGTCAATCTGCTGCTGGACACGCTGATCGCGTCCTATCTGATCACCGGTTCGCAGACCTGGCTGGGGCAAAGTGACCGCCTGCTCGAATTCCCGCTCGGCCTGTTTGGCGTGGCGCTGGGTACGGTGATCCTGCCGAGCCTGTCGCGCCACCATGTCAGCACCGATTCCGCGGCGTTCGCGCGCGCGCTCGACTGGGGGCTGCGTACGGCCTTGCTGATCGCGCTGCCGGCCATGCTCGGTCTGGTGCTGCTGGCCGAGCCGCTGGTCGCCACCCTGTTCTTCCATGGCAAGTTCACGCCGCACGACGTGGCCATGGCGAGCCTGAGCCTGTCGGCGCTGAGCTTCGGCCTGCCGGCTTTCGTCCTGGTCAAAGTGGTCGCGCCGGCGTTCTACGCGCGCGGCGACACGCGCACTCCGGTGCGCGCCGGCGTGGTCGCGATGGCGGCGAACATGCTGATGAACCTGATCTTCGTCGCGGCGTTGTTCGCGCTGTGGCACCAACCGGCGGACCTCGACGGCGGTTGGGTCGCGGCGCTGGCGCGCGTGCCGGGTCTGCATGTGGCGCTGGCCCTGGCGAGTGCGCTGGCCGGGTATCTCAATCTGGCCCAGCTCTGGCTGGCGCTGGCGCGCAGCGGCGTGTTCCAGCGCCAGGCTGGCTGGGCGCGACATCTCTGGCGGGTCGGCCTGGCCTGCGCGGCGATGGCCGCGGTGCTGCTGCTCGGACTGCGTTTCGCCGAGGGCTGGACGCAGATCCCGACCTGGCAGCGCATCGTCCAGCTGGGCGTGCTGGTAGTCCTCGGTGCCGGCGTCTACCTGGTGGCCCTGTTCGCCCAGGGCTTCCGTCTGCGCGAACTGCGTGCGCACTGAGATCGAGGGAATGGCCGTGATCCATCGTCCGGCGCCAGTCGCTATACTCGGGCCAATGCATACGTTGTCCCGTGACGTCGCCGGCCCCGTGCTCGCGCCGCGCGGCAGCGTGGTCTGTATCGGCGCATTCGACGGCGTACATCGCGGTCATCGCTATGTGCTCGACCACGTCTGCCGCCGCGCCGCCGAGTTGAATCTGGAGCCGGCCGCCATCAGTTTCGAGCCGGTGCCGCGCGAATTTTTCGCGCGCGGCAGTCTGGTGCGCCTGTCATCGGCGCGCGACAAGATCGAGCAACTGTTCGATGCCGGCATCAGCCGGTTGTTGGTATTGCGCTTCAACGGGTTGCTCGCGGCGATGAGCGCCGAGGATTTCGTCACACAGGTATTGGTTGGCCGGCTCGCGGTACGCGAAGTGCTCGTAGGGCAGGGTTTTCGCTTCGGCCATGCGCGGCGCGGCAATATGGCCTTGTTGCAGCGTCTCGGCGCCGACCACGGTTTCGCGGCGCGGGAACTGTCGCCGTTTGCGGCGCAGGGCGCGCGGGTGTCGAGTTCGGCGATTCGCGACTTGCTAGCGCACAGCCGCTTCGACGCGGCGGCGGCTTTGTTGGGGCGCGCGTTCGCGATCGGCGGTAAGGTCGTGCACGGTCGCCAGCTCGGTCGCCAGCTCGGCTATCCGACGGCCAACATCCGACTCGGTCGCCGGCTTGCGCCGCTGCAGGGCATTTTCGCCGTGCGCGTGAGCGGTGCCGGGCTCGTCTCGCATCCGGCCGTCGCGAGCCTCGGTGTGCGTCCGACCGTTGCCGGCACGGAGCCGCTGCTCGAAGCGCACCTGTTCGATTTCGACGGCGATCTCTACGGTCAGCGTATCGACGTGGAATTTGTTGCAAAACTGCGTGATGAAGAAAAATTCCCGGACCTGGCCAGCATGGTCCGGCAGATCGACTCTGACGCCGCCAGCGCGCGGCGCATCCTGGGCGCAACCGCCAACGCGGACGCCGGAGCCTGAACCGTGACGACCGATTACAAGAACACGATCAACCTGCCCGAGACGACCTTCGCGATGAAGGCGGACCTGGCCAAGCGCGAACCGGCCATGCTGGCCGAGTGGGAAGCCAGGCAGCGCTATCACCAGATCCAGCAGAAGACCGCCGGTCGCGAGCGCGCCTTCGTGCTGCACGACGGCCCGCCGTACGCGAACGGCGTGATCCATCTCGGCCACGCGCTGAACAAGATCCTCAAGGACACCGTAGTCAAGTCCAAGCTGATGGCGGGCTACCGCTCGCCCTACGTGCCGGGCTGGGACTGTCACGGACTACCGATCGAGATCGCGGTCGAGAAGAAGATCGGCAAGGTCGGCCAGAAGGTCGATGCGGTCACCTTCCGCCAGAAATGCCGCGAATACGCCAGCCAGCAGATTGACCTGCAGCGCACAGACTTCAAGCGTCTCGGCGTGTTCGGCGACTGGGACAATCCGTACCGCACGATGGACGCGAAGTTCGAAGCCGACATGGTGCGCGCGCTCGCGACGATCTATTCGAACGGCCACGTCACGCGCGGCTTCAAGCCGGTGCACTGGTGCTTCGACTGCGGCTCGGCGCTCGCCGAGGCGGAGATCGAATATGCCGACAAGACCTCGCCGGCGATCGACGTGGCGTATGACGTCGTGGACAAGGACGCCGTGCTCGGCGCGTTCGCCGGACCGCGCAGCGCCGATGCGGCGCTGTGGCAGCAGTTTGATTCGCTGATCGTTGCGGTGCCGATCTGGACGACGACACCCTGGACGCTGCCTGCCAGCATCGCCGTCACGCTGGGACCGGAACTCGACTACGTTCTGATCGAGGGGCCGGCGCGCGACGGCAAGCGCGTGCTGCTCGTCGTCGCGGCTGCGCTCGCCGATCGCTGCGCGGCGCGTTACGGCAGCGCGGTCGACGGCGTCGCGCTGACGCACGGCCGTGCGGTGCGCGGCACGGCGCTCGAAAATCAGCTGCTGCAGCATCCGTTCTACACGCGCCAGGTGCCGGTGCTGGTTGGGGACCATGTCTCCGCCGACGACGGTACCGGTGCCGTGCATACGGCTCCGGGCCACGGCGTGGAAGACTTCGCGGTCGGCCAGAAATACGGATTGATCGATGCCTACAGCCCGGCCGAGCTCAATCCGGTCGGCGGCAACGGCGTCTACCTGCCCGGTACGCCGCTGGTCGAAGGGCAGTACATCTGGAAGGCCAACGACGCCATCATCGAACTCGTCGCCGAGCGCGGCAAACTGCTCGCTTCGGTCAAGATCCAGCACAGCTATCCGCACTGCTGGCGCCACAAGACGCCGGTCGCGTTCCGCGCCACGCCGCAGTGGTTCATCAGCATGGAGAAGGCCGGCCTGCGCGCCGACGCGCTCGCGGCGATCAAGCGCGTGCGCTGGATCCCGGGCTGGGGCGAGGAACGCATCACGAGCATGATCGCCGGCCGTCCGGACTGGTGCATATCGCGCCAGCGCACCTGGGGCGTGCCGATCACGCTGCTCGTGGACAAGGTGACGCAATTGCCGCATCCGCGCAGTGTGGAATTGTTCGAAACGATTGCGAAGCACATGGAGCAGGGCGGCATCGACGCCTGGTATGCGCTCGAGGTGGCCGACCTGATCGGCGCCGAGTCGGAGCAGTACGAGAAAGTCACCGACGTGCTCGACGTCTGGTTCGACTCGGGCGTGACCCACCGCGGCGTGCTCGCCGAACGGCCGGAACTGCGCACCGACGGCCCCGACGACAAGGTCATGTACCTGGAAGGCTCGGACCAGCACCGCGGCTGGTTCCACTCCTCGCTGCTGACCGCGACGGCGATGTATCGCCACGCGCCATACAACGAGGTGCTGACCCACGGCTTCACCGTGGACGAGAACGGCCGCAAAATGTCCAAGTCGCTCGGCAACGGCGTCGAGCCGCAGGACGTGATGAAGAACTACGGCGCCGACATCCTGCGCCTGTGGGTAGCTTCGACCGACTATCGCAACGAAATGTCGATGTCGAACGAGATCCTCAAGCGCGTCGCCGACGCCTACCGGCGCATCCGCAACACGGCCCGCTTCCTGCTCGGCAACCTGCACGGCTTCGATCCGGCGCAGCACCTGGTCGCGGTGGACGATTCGCTGCTGCTCGACCAGTGGGCGGTGCAGCAGGCCTTCGACACGCAGCAGGCCATCATGGCCGCGTACGAGCGCTACGATTTCCCGGAAATCGTCCAGCGCGTGCAGAACTTCTGCACCAACGAGATGGGCGCGCTGTACCTCGACATCACCAAGGACCGCCTCTACACGATGCCGACGGCCAGCCATGGCCGGCGCTCGGCGCAGAGCGCGATGTACCGCATCCTCGAGGCGCTGGTGCGCTGGCTCGCGCCGGTGCTCACGTTCACGGCCGAAGAAATCTGGGCGGCAATGCCGGGTGTGCGCGACGAATCGGTGTTCTTCGCGACCTTCTACGACGGCCTTGCCGCGACCCAGGCGTCGCCGCAGCAGCGGCAATGGTGGAGCGACCTGCTCGCGATCCGTTCGGCCACGTCCAAGGTGCTCGAAGGCATGCGCGTGCTCGGCGTGATCGGTGCCTCGCTCGAGGCCGAAGTCACGCTGTACGTCGACGCGGACGAACGCGAACGTTTCGCCGAGGTCGCCGACGAACTGCGTTTCGGCTTCATTACGTCGCAGCTCGAACTGGCGGCGCTGCGTGACCGGCCGGTCTATGACCAGGTCGCTGCGAAGCTCGGTTTCGAGTCCTTCGTCGACGACGAGGCCAAGCCGACGTCGCTCGCGGCCCGGGCCGATCTGGCTGCGCACGAAGTCTGGATCGTGGCCAAGGCCAGCAGTGCGACGAAGTGCGTGCGTTGCTGGCATTACCGCGCCGACGTGGGCAGCCACGCGGCGCATCCGGAACTGTGCGCGCGCTGTGTCGGCAATGTCGACGGCGGCGGCGAACAGCGGCGCTACTTCTGATGGCCGCGCTCGCCACGCGCGTCTCACGCCGGGCCAATGCGCTGGCCTGGCTGGTCCTGTCCGCGACCCTGATCGTGCTGGACCAGTGGACCAAGCATGTCGTGCTGGGGCATCTGCAGGAAGGCGTGCCGATCCCGGTCGTGCCGGGTTTCCTGAACTGGATGCTCGCGTTCAACACCGGCGCGGCCTTCAGCTTCCTGGCCGACGCGGGTGGCTGGCAGCGCTGGGGGTTCAGCGCGCTGGCCGTACTCATCAGCCTGGTGCTGACCGTGTGGCTTGCGCGCACGCCGCGGCGCGACTGGCTTACGGCGCTGCCGCTGTCGCTCGTGATCGGCGGAGCGATCGGCAACCTGATCGATCGCCTGCGCTTCGGTCACGTCGTCGACTTCATCCAGGTCTATCACGGCGACTGGACGTTTCCGGCGTTCAACGTCGCCGACTCGGCCATCTCGGTCGGCGCGGTGCTTCTGGCCCTGGCCAGCCTGCGCAGTGCGAAAGGGGAGGGTCTGGGGCGATAATCGGTACTCGTGCCGTGTCGGCTCCGTTCATGCCATGGAAGTTCTGTTAGCCAATCCGCGCGGTTTCTGCGCCGGCGTCGACCGCGCCATCGAGATCGTCGAGCGCGCACTCGAGGTCTTCGGCGCGCCGATCTACGTACGCCACGAGGTCGTGCACAACCGCTTCGTCGTCGAGGGACTGCGTGCGCGTGGTGCGATCTTCGTCGACGAACTCGTCGAAGTGCCCGACGACGCGACCGTGATCTTCAGTGCCCACGGCGTGTCGAAAGCCGTGCGTGCCGAGGCCGACGAACGCGGCCTCCGCGTGTTCGACGCGACCTGTCCGCTGGTCACCAAGGTGCATATCGAGGTATCCAGCCACTGCAAGGCCGGCCGCGACGTCGTGCTGATCGGCCACGCCGGGCATCCGGAAGTCGAAGGCACGCTGGGCCAGTGGATGAAGTCCGGCGCGGTCGGCGAGATCTACCTCGTCGAGACGCCCGACGACGTGGCGCGCCTGCAGCCGCGCAATCCGCAACACATCGCCTACGTGACGCAGACCACGCTGTCGGTCGATGACACCAAGGCGGTCATCGACGCACTGCGCCGGCACTTTCCGAAGGTGCTCGGACCGCGCCATGACGACATCTGCTACGCCACGCAGAACCGCCAGGACGCAGTGCGCGATCTCGGCCAGCAATGCGACCTCGTGCTGGTCGTCGGATCGATCAACAGTTCGAACTCCAACCGTTTGCGCGAACTTGCGGAAAAGCAGGGCGTGCCGGCCTACCTGATCGACGGTGCGGACGACATCCGCGACGAGTGGCTGCTGGGGCGCGCACGCATCGGCGTCACCGCCGGCGCGTCGGCGCCGGAAATCCTGGTCAAGGACGTGATCGCGCGAATTCAGGCCTTCGGCGGTGGACAGGTACGCGAGCTCAGCGGTGCCATCGAAACGATCACCTTCGCACTGCCGCGCGAGCTGCGCATACAGCTGGTGCCCTGAACCGCCCCGTGGTCGTGGCGCCGCTCCGGTTCCGCGCGCGGTCCGCCGACTGGCTTGCCGCACAGCGGCGGGGGCGACGGCGGGTCGCTTCGCCGCTTCCGCGCCGGCCTGTCCGCTCATCCGACATTTCCTACCTCGCGCAGCGCTCAGCCTTGCCTGACTCCCGGGGCGCGCATAGCTTCCAACGTCGGATAGCCCTGCGCTATTTCGTCTTCGCAGAGGGACTTATGGCATTTCTCTATGGGCGCGACCGACGTCTTCGCGGGCTGAAGACCGAGCGTGGCTTTACGCTTCTGGAACTTTTCATTGCGATGGCCGTCCTCGCGATCGGTGTCGTGATCGCCTTGCCGATGTTCCGCAATGTCATCCGCAGCACGAGCGTGTCGAATCAGACCAACGATCTCGTCACTTCGCTGTCCACGGCGCGAGCCGAAGCCGTACGCCGTGGCATGCAGGTCGCCGTCGTCTCGGTCAGCGGCGGATCCAACTGGAGCACGGGCTGGCGGGTCATTGCCGATATCAACCGCGACGGCAATTTTCTCGCCACCGACGACGTCGTTTCGACGTCGCCTGCACTGGCCGCGCAATACGGTGTTTTCGTCAGCAGCACTGGCGGCGGTACCGATGGACAGGTGATCTTCGCGATCAATGGCGCAGTGACCAACACAGGCTTCGACATGAATGTCTGTTATCCGACCGGCGAAGCGACCAAGTCACGGCGCATTCGCGTGCGTGCCAGCGGCGCAGTGTCTTCCCACAAGGACACTACCGGTTCCACCGCAGCTGCCTGTCCGGTGGGGACCTGATCATGAAGCGCAACCACACAGGTTTTTCTTTGCTCGAGGTGATGATCGCCCTGGTCATCTTCAGCATTGGCATCCTCGGCATGGCCGGCCTGCTCATGCTGTCGGTACGCACCAACCACAGTGCGTACCTGCGCAGCCAGGCCGGCTTCCTCGCGCAGGGTCTGGCTGATCGCATGCGTCTGAACATGCCGGCCTTATGGACCGATCAGTACAACCTGGCCTATCCCGTTGGTGGAACCCCGTCAGCCTGCACCACAGGCTGCAACATTGCCGCCATCGTCAACCGCGACAGCATTGCCTGGAGCCAGTCGCTGACCCAGCTGCTGCCGGGGCCGACGGCCACAGTCCGCTGTGTACTGAATGCCGGCGCCCTCGTTCCCTCCAATGTGCAGATGCTCGACCGGGCTCCATACGACGGCCTGTGCACCATCACCATCACCTGGTCCGAGTCCTCGCTCAACGTAGGGGCCGGTGCCAACTTCCAGACCTTTGCCTGGGTATTCCAGCCATGAGCGCTGCGTCAGAAATGAAGATTCTTCGCCGCGCGGCCAGTCATTCATCCGGCGGAGGGTTGCGGCAGCGAGGCCTGACGCTGCTGGAGCTGATGGTCGCCATGGTGCTGGGCCTGCTCGTCTCCGGTGGCATCGTCGCACTGTTCAGCGCGACCAGCCGGACCAACCAGGTGCAGACAGCTTTGAGTCGCGTGCAGGAAAACGGCCGCTTCGCCATGGGGCGCATGGAGGCTGACCTGCGCATGGCGGGTGCCTTGTACCGGCAGGTCACGACGGTGCGAAACTGGTCGCAGTCCGGCAATGGCGCGCTGTTTCCGCGCGCATCCATCGTCGTCAATGCGAGCGGGGTGACCTTGAATCATCTCGCTACGGACGGAAGACCCCCGTCCGGCTGGGCCGCCAACGAGGCGTATCCGCTCAGCGCGTCCTTTTTCGTGCGTGGCTACGAGTGCAGTACCGGTACGTGTCTGCCGACCCTGCCTACCGGCTTTCCGGCGCAAGGAACTACGGCCGGAAACCGGGTGGTCGGCTCCGACGTGTTGACGGTCAGTTATCTGCGTGGCCTCGGTTCCGTCTTTACCTCTACCGGAACAGGCGCAGCAACCGTATTTACACTGCCTGCGGGACACAACTTCCAGGCCGGCGATCTGGCCCTTTTCGCCGGTTGCAGTGCGCCCATACTGTTCCGCGCCGCGGTTGCCGGCAACGCTGTATCGCCAGTGTCCGGCAGCTTGCTTCAGCCTGCGCAGTTTTTGCCGGGCAGCGCGAACGCCCCCTGCGATTCGCGGCTGTTCAATTTCACCCGCGACTTCATAACCGCCAGTTACTGGCTGCAGCTGCAGGCCGATACCAATCCAAGTGCGGATGCTGGACGACTCATTCCCACGCTGATGCGGCGGGAAGGTACCGATCCGGCGCAGGAAGTCGCGCAGGGCGTCGAGCGCCTCGATTTCCTCTACGGCGTTTCGACGATGAACAATGGCACCGTCATGTACCTGACGGCGAACCAGCTGACGTCCGCCCTCAACGATGTGCGCTGCTCGCTGCCTTCACCCCAGTTCGACCGTATGCAGCCGGCGATTCCCACGTACCGGGAGCCGAATTGTCTCTGGCGCTCGGTGCGTTCCATCGAAGCGCACGGACTGTTCAATACGGTTGACGACGTCGGTGCGATGTCGCCGCAGGACATGGCGTACTGGTACAGCATCGATGGCGGCACGGGCCCGGTCATTCCCGGTGTGACCATGCCGGTCACGGGCAGGCCAAGGCACCGCATGATGCGGCGCGAATTCGTTTCCCTGGTTTCCACCCGCAACGGCAGCAACTGAAAGGCGGCCATGAGCATGAAAGCGAACTATCCAGTGTATCGCGGAGTTCAGGCACGGCAGCGCGGCGCGGTGCTGTTCGTTGCGCTGGTCTTCCTTATCCTGCTGACTCTGCTGGGGCTTGCCGCGTCCGGCAATTCGATACTGCAGGAACGCATGACCGGCGGCGTGCGCAATCGCCAGCTCGCGCTCATGGGTTCGGAAAGCGCAGCGCGCGGTGGCGAAACACAGGTATTCACGGCGCCGGCGCGCGCCAATCTCAGCACTGGTGGCATGGTGTTCCCGAGCTGTTCCGGCGGAGCGCCCCAACCGTGTGCCTGGGATCAGCTGAGCGCCCGGTACTCCGGTCCGCGCGCGCCGGCCACCTTGTTCCGCACGTCCCGTGACTGGTCGGCCAGTGTCAACAGCGCGGGAACGACCTACACGCCGGTGCTCTCCGGATTGACGGGTGCCGCCGAGACAGCATCCATCGCCGTGCAGCCGGTCATGATGTACGAGGACCTCGGGCTGGACAGCGGCGGTTTCGCCAATCCGGGTCGCATGGGTGGCTCGAACGAACAGGAAGGCGGCGGCACCACCAATGCGCAGCGCCGGATCTATCGTGTCACCGCGCGCAGCCAGGGCGGAAACGGCGAGGCCGCTATCCGCGTCAACGAGGTCGTGTATTCGTCGTTCACAACAGGTGGTTCCTTCACCAGCAACTAGCAGGCTGTCGAGAATCAGCCTGCTGG
Source organism: Lysobacterales bacterium (assembly GCA_038207515.1). Classification (GTDB taxonomy): domain Bacteria; phylum Pseudomonadota; class Gammaproteobacteria; order Xanthomonadales; family Rhodanobacteraceae; genus Tahibacter. Next base: position 25,066 of record JBBQZR010000022.1, read on the forward strand.
AGCGATCCAGGGTTTGGATCACCCGAGAGTCGATCGCGTAAGCGATCGGTTCGGGAACGGTGGAGTCGATCGCATAAGCAATGGATTCTCGGAGAACGTGTGCAGGCTCCGCTTGCCCCCGTTCGATGGAGAACAGGGCAGAGCCCTGTTCTCGGCAAACTGTGCTGCTGTTTTCTCGTACGCGTCGTTGAGACCGTCAAGGATTAGCTATGAACCTGCGTATTCGTCTGATTTCTCCGCGGTGGCTGCTGACCGGCTTTGCGCTGTGTCTTTGCGGCCTGCAGCCGCAGGAAGCCCGTGCCTGGAGCACCGACCTGCTGGCGACGCCACCGGAACTGACCGTGGCGGTTGCGCCGAATCTGGTTCTGACCTTCGACGACTCCGGCTCGATGGGCAACGACTACATGCCGGACCAGCGCCCTTACGATCCCGCCAACGGCGGCTGGACCTTTCCGCCCCGATGCGCCGGTGTCATTGATTCGAACGTGACCGACGAGACGAATGTGCGCTCGCGTTCGATGAACGGTGTCTATTTCAATCCGAACAATTCCTACGATCCTCCGATCAATGGCGATATCACCGACAGCCCGTCGATGCCGGCACAGACCTGGCCCAATGCGCAACGCAATGGCATTGCGCACAACCGGTCGCAGACTCCGAATACCGGCCTTGGCTCGATCGACGTAACGACCACGAAGTTCTGCGGCACCGGCACCACGAGTACGCCGTCTCCTGGCACCACCCTAAACCCGGTCGGCGCCGGCTACTATCGCTACAAAGACACGGCGCCTGCGCTGGTGGTCGATGCGAACGGAAAGATCACCAACTATCTGGACTTGTACAATAACAGCAACAACTGGGAATGGATCAGCCTGACCGCGGCGAGCCCCGCGTTGCCGCCGGGCGTCACGCTGGCGCAGGCGCGGCAGCGTTTCGTCAACTGGTATTCGTACTACCGTACGCGCCAATACGCCGCGATTTCGGCCGTGTCGCACGCCTATCGCACGTTCGGTCCGGAAGTGCGCGTGGCCTGGCAGAACATCAATTCAAACCTCATCAACAACGCAACCGAAATTCGCCAGTTCGAGCTGCAGCCGACGGCCGGTGGCATCCGCGACCGTTTCTATGACTGGCTGTTCAACATTCCGGCCAGCGGCGGCACGCCCAACCGCAGCGCCGTGGTACGCGTCGGCAATTTCTTCCAGCGCTCGTCCGGCACCTATACCAATCCGTACTGGGATCCGGAACTCAACCGGGAACTGGTATGCCGGCAGAATTTCCATATTCAGATGACCGACGGCCTGTGGAATGGCGACAGCGGTATCAGTGTCGCGCGCAAGGACACGATCGCGACGACCTTGCCGGACGCTGAGCCCTATGCGGTCAACACGAACAACAACAAGATATTCTGGAACGAGGCCAACGCCACGGCGACGACTATGGCGGACCTGGCGTTCTATTACTGGTCCACGCCGCTACGTACGGGCGGTACGTTCGCGGGCGCCAATGCACTGAAAGTACCGCCTTATCTGCCGGACCGTACGACTAGTCTGTTTGGGCCGCCGCTTACCAGTGGCCAGGATCCGTTGACGAACCCGGAAATTTACTGGAATCCCGCCAACGATCCGGCCCGCTGGCCGCATCTGGTCCAATTCATGATCGGCTTCGGCGCTTCCGGCACGTTGCAGAACGATGATGCGACCTACGCGAAGCTGCGCGGGTCGACGGCGACGCCAGCCTCCGTGCAGTGGCCAGCACCGGCCGAAGGCACCGACGACGGTCGCAAGATCGACGACATGTGGCATGCGGCGATCAACAGCCGCGGCAAGTTCTTTGTTTCCAACAACCCGGCCGAACTGGCGCAGGCTCTGGTCGACATCGTCAGCAGCATCACGGCGCGCCGCGCAACGGCGACTGCAGCAACCGTGTCTCTGCCAATCATCACGGCGAGTACCGAATCGTTCAAGGCGAGCTTCGATACCTCCGACTGGTCCGGCAACGTGCTGAAATATCAGGTGGACGCGGCGACGGGGGAAACCCTGCCGACCACTCTGCCGGATTGGGATGCGGCATCGCTGCTGACTGCACGCACACCGACCAGCCGCCGCATTTTCACGTGGGACGGCGCCAGCTTGCCGCGCAAAGGAATCCCTCTGGCGTGGGCGAGCCTCAATACGGCGCAACAGGCAGCCTTGAACAACAACCCGACGACGATTGCGGCCGACAACGACGGCCTGGGCTCGCAGCGAGTGGACTATCTGCGCGGTAATCGCGCGCGCGAAACGACCGCTCCGTTCATGCGCCGCCGCACAACTCTGATGGGTGCCGTGATCAATTCGCAGCCGACCTATGTGTCCGGTCCGATCGGCCTTTACCAGGACAGCTTCCCGGACGGTTCTCCGGAGTTGCTCGCAGCGCTCAACAACGACGACAGTTACGCGAAGTTCGGCGTGAGCGTCAGGAATCGTCCTCCGACCGTCTATGTCGGCTCCAACGACGGTATGGTGCACGCGATCGACACGGTCAACGGGCAGGAGCGTTTCGCCTACATGCCGAGCATGCTGATCACGAACGGCAAGGCAGCGGAATACACCAACCCGACTCACGCCCAGCTCGTTACCGGCGTCGACTCGCGCCTGCGCGTGCAGGACGTCTTCATCAATGCACCGTTGTGCACGCGCAGTCCGTGCTGGCGTACCGTGCTGGTAGGGTCGATGCGTCTGGGCGCACGCGGTGTATTCGCGCTCGATATCACCGATCCCACGACGTTCGGCCCGGCCAACGTGCTCTGGGAGTTCAGCAACACCTCGGTCGGCGGAGCGGCGCTGGGTTATACCTACGATTCCGCCAACATCGTGCGCCTCAACAGGGGCAATTGGGCGGCGCTGGTATCCAGCGGCTATTTCCCGACGACGAACCTTGACCCGCGCGGTCAGCCGGACCCGGCGACGCTCGATCCGAACAAGGACAAGACGTCGTTGTTCGTGCTGGATCTGGAGAATGGCAATCGCCTCGCCGAGATCCAGACCGCGACCGCACCCCAGGGCGTTCCGTTGACGTTCGGCTTGTCCACCCCGGGCGCTTTCGATCTCGAGGGTGATCAGATCGACGATATCGCCGTGGCCGGCGATCTGGTCGGCAATCTGTTCCGCTTCGATCTCACCAGCACAAATCCGGCGTCGTGGAGGGTCGACCTGATGTTCAAGACCTATACGACCACACCGACCCAGGTCACCGAGGCGACGCTGCCGCGACAGCCGATCACCAGCATGCCGGTAGCGTTCCGCAATGCCGCGGGCCCAATCTGGGTTTTCGGTACCGGCAAGTATCTCGGCAAGGAAGATCGCACGGCCACTGGTATCGCCTCGAATGTCGGGCCACAGGCGATCTACGGCATACCTGATGCGTCGCGCGCGCTGCTGCCGTCGGCGCTGACCACGCAGGTACTTACCCAGAGCGCCACGACGCGTACGCTGACGACGACCCCTGCCACTGCCAGCGGCTGGAAAATTCCGCTGGATATCGCGGCGGAACCCGGCGAGCGTGTGATCTTCACGGCAAAGCCGATCTACAGCTTGAACTACGCCGTCATCAATACCTTGATTCCGCGCGGCAGCGATCCCTGCAGCCCTACATTCCGCGGCGCGTCGATCGTCGTTGACGCCGCCAGCGGCGGGGCGCCGGTCATCCTTCAGGCCAATACCGACGCTGGCGCGACGCAGCCTCCGATCATCGTGCAGCCACCGCTACCCTGCGACGGCGACAAGTGCCGCGATCCCACACCGCGTATCGTCAACGGCGAGTTCAAGCTTCCAACCACCGGAGCAACGTTCACGGTGCCAACCCCGCCACCACATCGTGGTTCCTGGCGCGAACTGCTGGAAATCCTGTAAGCAATCCTGATGCGCGCCGCCTTGCGGCGCGTGTCTTTTCCATTGGGGAAACACGATGCACAAGCGCAGCAAGGTCCGCGGATTCACGTTGCTGGAACTCATGATCGTCGTCGCCATCATTGCGGTGATCGCTGCGTTCGCGATGCCCGCCTACCAGCGTTACGGCGAACGCGCGCGGCGCGCGGACGGCAAGGAGCTGCTCATGCGCGTTGCCGCCGCGCAGGAGCGGTACTACACCAATTTCAACCGCTACGCCGTGGCACCACTGACGGCAGCGACCAGCCTGGGTCTGACCTCGCTGACCTCGGAGCGCGGCTATTACTCCATCAATTCGGCCAACGGAGCGACCGGCAATACGCAGAGCTACATATTGACGGCCACGCCAGTCGCCGGCGCCGGCCAGACGGGCGATCGATGCGGCGCGTTGTCGATAAACAACACCGGTGTGAAGACACCGATCGCCACCGCCATGCCGCAGAATTCCAACGGCGCCTGCTGGTAAGTCCTCCTGCGCGGGTACGGGTCATGCGCCCGCGCCCGCTCTGCTCGCCGCGCTTGTTGTCGCTCCGGCGCGCCGCTATAATCGCGCGCTCGGTTTCGCCGACGTAGCTCAGTTGGTAGAGCAACTGATTCGTAATCAGTAGGTCGGGGGTTCGATTCCCTTCGTCGGCACCAGTTGCATCGTTTGACCATCCGGCGCCGACTCGATAGAGTCCGCGCCCTTGGGCGGTTAGCTCAGCGGTAGAGCACTGCTTTCACACGGCAGGGGTCACAAGTTCGAAACTTGTACCGCCCACCATTAAATTCAGTGTGATAGACGAAGGCCCGGGAAACCGGGCCTTCGTCGTTGTGGCGTTGGGTCAATCCGAGTAAGTCGTCTTAACCGACCATAGTGCCGGATGCGATGCTGCGCCGGTCCACCGCGGTGGGCGCTGACAGACTCGGCGCGGTTGCGCCGCTGCCGCTGAACGGCGGAATCCTGCCGCTCGGTATCGCCGTGTCCGCGGCCGCATGGGCCGGCGTGGGGCGGCGACTATACTGACCGCGGATTTCGACCTGGGGTTTGCCATGTTCCAGTCTCTGCGCACCAGCGTATTGTTCGCCTTGATCGCGCTGCCGTTTCTCGCGGCGGCGGTAACCGATGAATCCGCTTCCACCGATGTCGGCCGCAAGAGCTCCGTGGCGAGGGAAGACTCGGAGATCCAGCACTTCTGCACCGAGATGGAGGAGGTGCAGTTTGTCGGCAACAACAACCGTATCGAGACCTTCGGTCCCTGCCAGTCGATCAGCGTGCAGGGATCCGGCAACACGGTCGATGTGCAGTCGCTGGCGACGAAGATCGCGGTCAACGGCGACGGTAATACGGTCACCTGGCCGCCCGCCGACCGTGCCAAGCCGATCACGACGGTCAACGGCAAAGGCAACATCGTCGAGCAGAAGAAGATCAATTGACACCGCGGCGACTGCCGCCGAGAACTTCTTAGAAATATGAGTTGCACACGAAGAGCCCGCCTCAGGCGGGCTTTTTCGTTCGCTTCGTCATCCGCATCACGCGGCGGGCAGGCTGGCCAGCCAATCCTCGTCGGAGCCTTCGTTGATGCCTTCGAACAGGAAGGTCGACAGATAGCGTTCGCCCGTGTCCGGCAGCATGGCCAGGATGACATGTCCGGGTTGTGCCGCACGCGCGACTTCCAGCGCCGCGGCAAAGGTGCCGCCTGCGGAGATGCCACAGAAAATGCCTTCCTGCGTCGCGAGTTCACGTGCGGTGTCGCGTGCGAGCACGTCGTCGACCGTCACTATGCGATGCGCGACGTCACGCTTGAGTACGGCAGGCACGAAATCCGGCGTCCAGCCCTGGATCTTGTGCGGCTTCCATTCCGCGCCGGCCAGCAATGAAGCGCCCGCTGGCTCGGTCACGACGATTTCGACCTCGGGCCGTGCCAGGCGGATCATTTCGCCGGCACCCGTCAGCGTGCCGCCGGTGCCCCAGCCCGTGACGAAGGTGTCGAAGCGGCGGCCGGCAAAATCCTGCAGGATTTCCGGACCGGTCGTATTGCGGTGATAGGACGGGTTCGCTTCGTTCTCGAACTGGCGCGCGAGGAACGCATCGTGTTTCGCAGCGAATTCCTCGGCGCGGCGCACCATGCCGCTGCCGCGTTCGGCCGCCGGCGTAAGGATCACCTTGGCGCCTAGCGCGCGCATGATCTTGCGCCGCTCGATCGAGAACGTCTCGACCATGAAAGAAACGAACTGATAGCCCTTGGCGGCGCAGACCATCGCGAGCGCGATGCCGGTATTGCCCGATGTCGCCTCGACGATCATCTGTCCGGGTTTGAGCAGCCCCTTGGCTTCGGCATCCAGCACGATGGCCAGGGCCAGACGGTCCTTGACCGAGGACATGGGGTTGAAGGCTTCGAGCTTGACGTACATCTCGACGCCGGCAGGCGCGAGACGATTGATGCGTACGACCGGCGTGCGGCCGATGGTGTCGAGAATGCTGGCATGGATCATGGCGATGCGCTCAGGGAGGCTGGCGCCACCCTACGCAGGTTTGTGGAGTCCGCCAAGGGCGCGATGAGCGATTCGCGCCGATACAACGCCGCCCTCCCGGACGGATCGCTCAGCAACCTAGCAGGAACGCGATCAGGGAAGAATTCGCGACAGCGCCTTTTTCGCCGCGTCGAAGGAGAAGTGCCGCTCGACGTTGGCCAGACCATTGGCCGACAACGTGTTCCACAGCGTCTCGTCGCCGTAGAGCTGCACGATCGCGGCCGCGAACGCCTCCGCGTCGGCGGCGACGAGCACGTCGCTGCCGGCCTGGATATGCATGCCTTCGACCGCGGCCGGCGTGGCCACCACGGGCAGTCCGTAGCTCATCGCCATGTTGACCTTGCCCTTGACGCCGGCGCCGTAGCGCAGCGGCGCGACCGAGATACGGCAGCCGTCCATGTACGGCTCGAGGTCGGCGACGAAGCCGTGCAGGATGAGATCGTCGGCCTCGAACTCGCGCAGCGCCAGCGGCACCGGCTGCCCGATCACATGCAGGCGCAGGCCGGGCAGGGTGCTGCGCAGGCGTGGCAGGATCTCGCGCGCGAACCAGACCACCGCGTCCTCGTTCGGCGGATGCTGGAAGCTGCCGACGAAGACGAGGTCCCTGCGCTCGGCGAACGCGCGGCGGCAGCCGAACACTTCGTGCACATTGGAAAGAATCTCCACACGCGCCTGCGGCAGCTCGCGCGCGAGCAGCGCCTGTTCCACCGGGCTGACCACAAGGGTCGCGTCGCAGGCGCGGATCAGCTTCTGCTCCTGCGCGCGCGTGCGTTCCGCCTTGCGGCGCAGTTCGTCGCTGTCTTCGAGTTCGGCGGCGCGCTGCTCGCGCAGGTAGTGCAGGTCCACCGTGTCGAAGATCAGCCTGGCCTTAGGCGCGTAGAGGCGGGCGAGGCCGAGGTAGTTGATCGCGATGTAGTGGCGCGACAGCAGGATGGCGTCGAACTCGGCGCCACGCTGGCGGAACAGGCGGATCGGGTCGTTCATGTACGGCGCATACAGCACTTCGACGCCGAGCGACTGCAGCGCGGCGGTATAGCCGTCCACATACAGGCGGTTGTCGGCGAAGAAAGTGACCTGCCAGCCGAGTGCGCGCAGCAGGCGCATGAGGTTGACCATGCGCAGCGAGCCCGAATCCTGGTCCGGCGTCGGCGTGCAGGCATCGACGACGAGCAGCCGTTTCGCGCTCCGGAACGTCGCCGCGCGCGGCGCCAGCGCGGCATCGTCGATGGCTTCCGGCTGCTGCGTCAGCGCGGTTTTCCACTTGTCCAGGAATTTCTCGCGATTGACGACCTGATAGCGCTTGGTGCCGCTGGCCGTGTCGGTGCCGGCGGTGATGCCTTCGAAATGGATCACCGTGGAATGAGGTTCGTAATAGACCTCGAGCCCGGCGGCGCGCACGGCGAAGGCGAGGTCGGTGTCTTCGTAGTAGGCCGGTGCGTAGCGCTGGTCGAAGCCGCCGAGCTGTTCGAACAGCGCGCGGCGCAGCAGTATCGCCGCACCCGAGCAGTAGTCGGCTTCGCGGCGGAAGTTGTAGCGCGGGTCGGCGGGGTCCTCGAAGCGGCCGTAGTTCCAGCCTGAGCCGTCGCGGAACACGATGCCGCCGGCTTCCTGCAGGCGGCCGTCGGGATAGACCAGCTTCGCGCCGACGAGGCCGGCGTCGGATTCTTCGGCGAAGCAGCGCAGCAGCGCTTCGAGCCAGCCCCGCGTGACGACCGTATCGTTGTTGAGAAACAGCACGTACTCGCCCTGCGCCGCGGCGGCGCCGGCGTTGCAGGAACCGACGAAACCGAGGTTCTGCGCGTTGCGGATCGTGCGCACGCCGTCGACGTCGGCCAGGCGCTCGGCGGTGTCGTCGCTGGAGCAGTCGTCGACGACGATGACCTCGAAACTCGCCGTCGACGCATGCGTCGCGAGCGACTTCAGGCAGGCCAGCGTGTAGGCGATCTTGTTGTAGACCGGAATCACGATGGAAACCTGCGGCTGCGGCCAGGTCGGCAGGTGGATGTCTTCGATATGTTCCTGCGGCGCGACCGCGACGGCGACGGCCGGCAGCCTGCCGTGGCGGAATTCGCGCAGCGTGCGCTGGAACGTACCGGCCAGGCCACGTCGCCGGAGGCTGCCGCGCATCCGCTGCCACAGGCCCAGCGTGCGCGTGACGCTGAACGCGGCGCGCGCGCGCAGGCCGCGCAGCTTGCGCATGCCGAAGCGCAGCGGTTTAGTCAGGCGCCAGGACAGGCTGGCGTAAGCGCGATCGAGTTCGGCCTTTAGCGAAAGCGCCCAGCGCGTGCGCGTCTCGAATTCGGTTTCGAGCCCGGTGTAGTCGTCCTGTGTACGCGTGAGCCATTCGGTGCGCTGCTCGATGTCCTCGCGCAGGCGTTCCGCTTCGGCCAGCGCGATGCGCACGTCGTCCTGCGAGCGGCGCAGTTCGCGGTCGAGTCCCGACGCCCACTCGGCGCGGGTGTCGAGCTCACGCGTCTGCTCGCGCAGCGCGAGCGACTGACGGCGCAGTTCTGCGCGCAGTTCGTCGAGCTGCGCGCGAAGGGTCATGACGTCGATCTGCGCGGTGCTCGCCGCCTGCGGATCCCGCGCCACGTGCGCCAGGGCAGCCTGTGGCAGTTCGCGACGGTAGTCGGCGCGCATGTCGGCGAGCGTGCGCGGCGTACGTGTACGCAGCACGTCGCGCGCGCGCCGCAGCGGCGCGCGGTCGGTCGCGAACGCGCGGATGCGCTGCAGGATCGCCCCGGCCTGCGGCGCGACGAGGAAGCCGTCGACGCCATCGTCGATGCGTTCGGCGAGCGCGCCGATCCGCGTGGCGATGACCGGCAGCCCGAGGCTCCAGCATTCCGACAAGGTGTAGCTGAAGGTTTCGGCGACGGTCGGCAGGATCAGCGCCGCATCGGGTTGCAGCGTCGCGAGCAGGGACGGCAGTTCGTCGCGCGCGTAGTCCAGCACCACGTGCACGCGCGCATGGCCGAAGAAGGCGTGGCCTTCCGCGCCGGCGCCGAGCAGCAGCAGCTCGACGTTCGCCGGCAGCCCGGGCAGCAGCGCGGCGAGCAGTTCCGCCCCTTTGCCGCGACGCACGCGGCCCGGCACGACGAGGCGCAGTGTCGCGCCGGTACGCACCGGCACGGCTGCCGTCATCGTCGGAAATGGCGCGGTGCCGTGCGCGATCACGCGCGCCGGCAGCGCCTGCAGTTCCGGCGCGAGACGCAGCACATTGGCCAGCGCCGTGCGGCTCGGTGCGAACAGCGACACCGACGCGGCACGCAGCGCGTCCACATAGGCGTCGCGCAACTGCTGCCAATAGGCCGGTTCGCGGCTGGCGAATTCGAAGTCGGCATCGGCGGCCGCGAGATCGGCCGCGCGCTGCGTCGCGTCGAAAGCCAGCGCTGCGGCGCCGAAGTCGCGGTGCAGCAGCGGCCATAGCGGATAGCAGTCGTGCGCGACGACGAAGGTCGGCAGGCCGCTGCGCAGCGCCTCGAGGCTATGGCCGATCAGCGAGGAAACGATGATCGCGTCGACCGCGAACTCATCGAGTGTGGCGCGGAAGAACTGCGCCCAGTCGTGGTGTTGCAGGACGGTGTCGGCGATTGGTGCCGGCAACACCAGGCGACGCAGCGGCGGGCCGCGCAGGGAGCCGTCGTGCAGCTCCAGGATTTCGCCGTAGCGCCGGCGCGGGAAATCGCCGAACGCGCGCAGCACCAGGTGAGTATGCGTATGGTCGTCGGCCGCGAGGTCGCGCACGAAGCGTTCGGCACCGCCGCCCCAGCCATGCAGCACATGCAGCAGCACCGGCCGGCCGTCACGGCCGAACCAGGCCGGCTGGTAGGCGTTCTCGGCGAGTGCGCGCGCAAGCGGGCCGCGCAGATGGCCCAGACGCGAGGCGTCGACGTCGTCGCGCCGCGGCCGCGATGGCCGGTTGCTCGCGACGAACAGATGGTCCAGACGCAGCAGGCGACCCGGCGGCGGCAATGTGCCGCTGGCAATGCCGTACAGCGCCGCGTCGTCGAGCGCCGCGAGTGGACCGGCCTGCCACGCGCTCAGCACCGGCGAAACCTCGCCGCTGTCGATCGCCAGGCCGAGGCCGTACGCATGGCACAGGGCATCGATGCGTTCGACCGTCGCGCTCGATCCGGGGCAGGGATGCCAGGCAGCGCTGTCGTCGAGCGGGCTCGCGGCGAGCACGTCGCCCCGCAGTGCGACTAGCAGACGTTCGACCCAATACGGCGGTAACTGCGCGTCGCTGCGCAGCAGGATCAGGTGATGTCCGGGCCAGCGCGCGCGCGCCGCGGCCAGCAGGGCAGGGCGCGAGGCATCGGCCGCTTGCAGTCGCGTGACCTGCGCCGGAACGTCTGCGGCCAGCGTGGTGGCGAGGACCAGCCCGGCCGGCAGTTGCGGCAGCAGCGCCTGCCACCAGGCTGCGTCGGCAGGATTGCCGTGTACGAGCAGGCAGGTGGGGGGCGTAAGCGGTCGGATGGGCACGATGTTGATAGATCCCTGCTGCGCCGATGAAACCGCGCACGCGAAAAAGGGGCCGGATTATCGCGGATAGGCGCGGCTGGCGAAACCGCCGCGGCCGCCGTGCCGCATCGGGTACACTGCCCCGGCCTGCGTGCGGGGTTCCGCCGCGCAGTCGCTCTGGTGTCTCCGCGCCCCGCCGCGCGGCGGCGTGCCTCCACCGGCCTGGGTTCCGCCTTGTCCTTCATCGCTCGCTGCGTCGAGCTGGCGCATCTGCTCTGGCGCTGGCTGCGTGCCCCGTTCTGGTTCGCCCTCGGTTTCGTCGTCGCCTTCATCGTGCCGTATGCGCTGTACCTCGATGCGCAGGTGCGCGAGCGCTTCGACGATCTGTCGTGGGAAACGCCGACGCGCATCTATGCCCGCGCGCTGGAGATCGCACCCGGCCTGCCGCTGGACGCGGCCACGCTGCGGCTGGAGCTCGAAGCCGCGCGTTACGACGAGATCACCGGCGCACGCGCGCCGGGCAGCTTCATGCGCGACGGCGACCGCTTCGTCATTTCGCGGCGTGCGTTCGCCTCGCTGGACGGCCTGGAGAAGGCGCGTCGGATCGAAGTCGTGCTGGCGCGCGCGCGCGTCGTCAGCATCAAGGACATCGACAGCGGCAAGGCGATCGAGCGCGTCCGCCTGGACCCGGCGCGCATCGCGACCCTCTACGGCGCCGAGCAGGAAGAGCGCCGCGTCGCCAAGCTCGGGCAGATGCCGCCGCTGCTCGTCGCCGGCCTGCAGGCCGTGGAAGACCGCAACTTCAAGCATCACCACGGTGTGGACATGGTCGCGATCCTGCGCGCGAGCTGGGCCAATCTCGTCGCCGGACATGTGGTGCAGGGCGGCTCTACCCTGACCCAGCAACTGGTCAAGAACCTGTTCCTCGACCGCGGCCAGAATTTCCTGCGCAAGGGCAACGAGGCGCTGCTCGCGCTGCTGATCGAGGCGCGCTACGACAAGTACCGCATCCTCGAGGCCTACATCAACGAGATCTTCCTCGGCCAGCAGGGCGGCCAGGCCGTGCACGGCTTCGCCGCGGCGAGCGAGTTCTATTTCGGGCGCGAACTCGGCACGCTGCGCGCACCCGACATCGCCCTGCTGATCGGTCTGGTGCAGGGCCCGAGCTACTACGATCCGCGGCGCTCGCCGGAACGCGCGCAGGCGCGGCGCAATCTGGTGCTGCAGCAGTTTTTCGACACCAGCCTGATCGACGCCGACGAACTCGCGCGGGCCAAGGCCAGCCCGCTCGGCATCTCCGAAACGCCGGGGCTGCCGCGCAACCGCTTTCCGGCATTCATCGATCTCGTGCGCACACAGCTCAAGCGCGACTACGACGATGCGGCGCTGCGCGGTGCCGGCCTGTCGGTGCTGACCACGCTGGTGCCCTCGGCGCAGCTGTCGGCGGAGAAAGCCCTGCAGGAAAGTCTGTCCGCGCTCGGCAAGAAACAGGACGAGACCCAGGCCGCGCTGGTCGTGACCGGCGCGCGCGACGGAGAAGTGCAGGCCGTCATCGGCGATCGCGCGCCCGACCAGCCCGGTTTCAACCGCGCATTGGATGCGCGCCGGCCGATCGGCTCGCTGGTCAAGCCGTTCGTGTTCCTGGCCGCGCTCGCGCAGCCGCAGCGCTATTCGCTCGCGAGCATCGTCGAGGACGCGCCGGTCAGCATGCCGCAGCCCAACGGCAAGAACTGGATGCCGCAGAACGCCGACAAGATCGCGCACGGCCGCGTCGCGCTCATCGACGTGCTGGTCAATTCCTGGAACCTTTCGACGGTGCGCCTGGGCATGCTCGTCGGCGTTGACCGTGTGCGTGCGTTGATCGAATCGTTCGGCTTCGGTCGCGAGATCAATCCGAATCCGTCGCTGCTGCTCGGGTCGCTGGACCTGTCGCCGCTCGAGGTCGCCCAGCTCTACCAGTATTTCGCCGCCGACGGCCACGCGTTGCCGGTCGTCGCCGTGCGCGGCGTGCTCGATCGCGACGGCAAGCCGCTGCGCCGGTATACGAGCAAGCCCGGTGCCGGCGACTACGTCGATGCGGCGCGGCTGGTCACCTATGCGATGCAGCAGGTCAACCTGCGCGGAACCGCGCGCGCCGTCGGTGCCGGGCCGCTGGCCCGGTTGAACTCCGCCGGCAAGACCGGAACCAGCGACGACTCGCGCGACAGCTGGTATGCGGGCTTCAGCGCCGATCACCTGGTCGTGGTCTGGGTTGGCCGTGACGACAACAAGCCGACCGGACTGGTCGGCGCGACCGGTGCGCTCAAGGTGTGGATGGCTCTGTTCGACGCGCTGCCGACGCGGCCGCTGGACCTGAATCTGAGCCAGGGACTGGAGCTGGCCTGGGTCAACCCGGAATCGGGTCAGCGCACCGAGCCGGACTGCCCGGGCGCACGCCAGCTGCCGTTCGTGGCCGGCTACGCGCCGCAGCAGGAACAAGGGTGCACAATGGATCGTTTGCGCGAATGGTTCGGCGCTGAGCCTGATTGAAGGCACCGCGCGAAGGCACGGCCACGGTTTCGGGTTTTCATGGAATGGACGGGACGACGATGACACGCATGAGCAGGGCAACCCGCTGGATCGCCACCGCCGCGACGCTGGCCGTACTGGCCGGCTGCGGCAGCCCGGGAGGCAGCGATGGCGGCAAGAAGGGCACGCGCCCGGACCGCGACGCTGTGCTGGCGATCCGCCAGGCCGGACAGTCCACGGCCTCGGCGGTGGAAGTGCAGCCGCTGCGCGACCCCGCCGTCGACGGGTTTCTGAAACAGGCCGCCGACTTCGAGACCGCACTGAATTTTGCCGATGCCGTCGTCGCGGTCGACCGCGCGCTCAAGCTCGCGCCGGACGCTCCGGAAATCCTGCAGCTCAAGGCCGAGCTGCTGATCGGCCTGCGCCGCTACGCGGAAGCGGAGACGCTGGCGCGCAAGTCGTTTGAACTCGGCCCGCGCCTGGGCAGCCTCTGCGCACGCAACTGGCAGACCGTCGTGGAAACGCGCCGCATCGCCAAGGACGAAGCCAGCGCCACCAGCGCCAAGGCGCAGGTCGCCGCGTGCAAGGTGCCGCCGCGCCAGCGGCTCTGACCCGCATGACGCAGGACGTCCGCGATCTGCTGGGGCCGGAGGGCCCGTTCGCGCGCGACGTGCCGGGCTTCGCGCCGCGTGCGTCGCAGCAGGACATGGCCGCGGCCGTGGCCGAGGCCATCGACGAGCGGCACATCCTGATTGCCGAGGCCGGCACCGGCACGGGCAAGACGTTTGCCTACCTCGTGCCGGCCGTGCTGTCGGGCAAGCGCGTGATCGTGTCGACGGGCACCAAGACCCTGCAGGACCAGCTGTTCCACCGTGACCTGCCGCGCGTGCGCCAGGTCACCGGCGCTCGCATCAAGGCCGCGCTGCTCAAGGGGCGCGCGAATTACCTGTGCCTGTACCGGCTCGACCAGACCTACAAGGACGGCCGCCTGAGTTCGCGCGAACAGGTCGCCCAGGTGCAGGCTCTGCGCGCCTGGGCCACGCGCAGCAGCAGCGGCGACCGCAACGAGATCGCCGAGGTGCCGGAGGATTCGCCGCTGTGGCCGCGCGTCACCTCGACCGCGGAAAACTGCCTCGGCACCGACTGTCCGATGTTCAACGACTGCTTCGTCGTGAAGGCGCGCCGCGCGGCGCAGGAAGCCGATCTCGTCGTCGTCAACCACCATCTGCTGTTCGCCGACCTCGCGATCAAGCAGGAGGGTTTCGGCGAGATCCTGCCCGGCGCCAACGCGTTCATCCTCGATGAGGCGCACCAGATCCCCGATCTGGCTGGGCAGTTCTTCTCGGTCACGTTTTCCGCGCGCCAGCTGCAGGAACTGGGCAGCGACAGCGAAGCCGAGTGCGGCACGGTCACCGGCGCGTTCGCCGTGTTGCGCGAACCCATTGCGGCGACCGCTTCCGCGATACGTCGCACGCGTCTGGCGCTGGACAAGCTGCCGGCGCGTGGCGCGTTCACCGCGATCGAGGAAGACCGCTTCGCCCTGTCCGAGCTGCGCGAGTTGCAGGAGACGCTACGTGCGCTGGAAGCGGCGCTTGGCTCGCAGGCGGAACGCTCGCGCGGCCTGACCACCTTGCACGAGCGCGCGCAGGGACTGGTCGAGAAGCTCGACCAGGTGCTCGACGGTGCCGGCCACCAATGGGTGCACTGGTATGAACTGAGCAGTCAGGGCTTTTCGCTGCATGCCACACCTCTGGATCTGGCGCCGCCGCTGCGCAACTTGCGCCTGCAGAGCCGGGCCGCCTGGATCCTGACCTCGGCAACGCTGTCGGTTGCCGGCGAGTTCGGCCATTTCTCGCGCCAGCTCGGCCTCGACGACCCGGTCACGCTGAGTCTCGCCAGCCCGTTCGACTATGCGCGCCAGGCACTGGCCTATCTGCCGCGCAACCTGCCGGATCCCAGCGCGACCGACTACACCGACCGCGTCGTCGACGCGGCGCTGCCCGTGCTGCAGGCATCGCGCGGTCGCGCCTTTTTGCTGTTCACCTCGCACCGGGCGCTGCGCCGCGCGGCCGAACGTCTGGCGTCGCAACCGTATCCGCTGTTCGTGCAAGGCACCGCGCCGCGGCATCAGCTGCTGACCGCCTTCCGGGCCTCGGGCAATGGCGTGCTGCTGGGCGCGGCCAGCTTCTGGGAAGGTGTGGATGTCGCCGGCGAGGCCCTGTCGTGCGTCATCATCGACAAGCTGCCGTTCGCTGCGCCAGACGATCCGGTGCTGGACGCGCGCCTCACCGCGATGCGCGAAGCCGGTGGCAATCCCTTCGTGCAGTGGCAGGTCCCCTCGGCGGTGATTGCGCTCAAGCAGGGCGCGGGCCGCCTGATCCGGGACGTCAACGATCGCGGCGTGCTCGTGCTGTGCGACCCGCGCCTGAGTTCCCGTCCCTACGGCAAGCTGTTCCTGCGCAGCCTGCCGCCGCTGCCGATCACGCGCGAACTGGCAGATGTCCAGACTTTCTTTGCCGATTGACGAAGCCCTCGACGGCTTGCCTTCGTCATGTGCGCAAAAATTGCCGAAAAACACCGCGATATCGGAGATATTTGTATGAATTTAGCCTATAGGCTTAGGAAAATTGATTATCTGTATCGGTCTTAAGGCTTAGAAACATGGGTCAATCATCTGCGCAAAACCGACAATTTCTGTTGGAACTTTTCCGCAGCGCAGATTGTTGCCCCATACCTCGGGTGCTATAACAGTTGTCTGGACGAATGTTGCGGCTGTTCTCAGCGAGACAGTGACCGGTAGCGATTGGGGTAAGACCCCGGTCTGCAGGGGTTTTCGTTGCGATCCCGCGTTCTTCCGTACGCCGGCTGCACCCGTCGGGTGGTCGAGGTGCAGCCGATTTTCTGGTGTGTCTGTTGGGTTGGGAGGTTTCATGGTTAATTCGATTCGAATCACGGCGTTGGCATCCGTCATCGGCGTGGTCCTGGCAGGTGGAATGGTGAGTTCGTCGGTGGCCACGGCACAGTCGACGGCGACGTCGGCAAAAGCGACCGCCAGCTACATCATCACGTTCAATGAGCCGGGCCTGCTGTATTACACGGGTGGTGCCAATTCCCTGGAAGCCACGGCTCCCGCGGTCAAGGGCCAGCGCAAGCTGGACACGAAGAGCCCGGCTGCCGTCGCCTACAGCAGCCATCTGGCCGACGTCCGCGCCCAGCGCGTCCAGTCGATCTCGTCGGCCGTCGGCCGCGCAGTCTCGGCGACGCATCACTACGCCATCACCAAGAACGGCATCGCCGCGCTGTTGAGCGCCAGCGAAGCCGACACCGTGCGCAATCTGCCGGGCGTGAAGTCGATCCGCCTGGCGGGCGAACAGACCCTCGATACCTTCCGCGGCCCGGCCTTCATCGGCGCCGATGCCGTGTGGAGCGGCACCGGCGTTCCCGGCGGCACCGGTACGCGCGGTTTCGGCGTCACCGTCGGCGTGATCGACGGCGGCACCAACTCCGATCATCCGTCCTTCGCCAACGACGCGAGCTGCGGTTTCAGCGGCGGTACGCCGAAACTGCGCAGCTTCGTCGACTGCAGCACGACCGACGTCGTGACCGGCGTCTGCAACGGCCCCAATCCCCAAGCGACCGACAGCGGCCACGGCGTGCACACGTCGAGCACGGCGGCCGGCAACACGCTGACGGCGAGCACCGTGCCGGCCCCGGTCATCCCGGCGCCTTTCACGAGCATGTCCGGTGTGGCGCCGTGCGCGTCGATCCGCCAGTACAAGGCCTGTCCGGGCACTACCTGTCCGGGCGCAGATCTTGAAGCGGCGATGGATGGCGCGATTGCCGATGGCGTCGACGTGGTCAACTATTCCATCTCCGGTGGCCAAGATCCCTGGAACGATTTCGACCGCAACTTCCTCGACATGGTCAACGCCGACATCGTCGTATCGGCGTCGGCGGGCAACACCAGCGCCAGCATCACCAACCCGGTTGGCGCAGTGAACCATCTGGGTCCGTGGGTCATGACCGTCGCCGCATCCACCCATGACGAAAACGTGCTCGCCTCGTTCAGCGTGACTGGCCCGGGCACGCCGCCGTCCACGACCGTGGGTGTGAGCGCTACGCAGGGCAGCACGACCCCGGTTGGTTCGATCATCACCAACCAGCCGCTCAAGAGCTTCCCGGCCAACCTCGAAGGCTGCACCGCGGGTACGCCGTACCCGGCCAGCTATTTCGCGAACTCGATCGCCTACGTACGCCGCGGCACCTGTTCGTTCACCGAGAAAATCACCAACGCCGTCAACGCCGGCGCGATCTTCGTGCTGGTCGGCAACAACCAGGCCGGCGCGATCTCGATGAACACGACCGGCGCGCCGACGACGGTCCCGGCCTACAGCGTCAGCCAGATCCCCGGCGACGCGATCCGTGACTTCATCGCCGCGAACCCGACCACGGCCACGGCCAGCTTCGACCCGACGCTGAAGAAGGGCGACGTGCTCGCCGGCTTCAGCCTGCGCGGCCCGGTACCGGCCGCCTCCAATGTGACCAAGCCCGACATCACGGGCCCGGGCGTGCAGATCTACGCCGCGATCGCCGATCCGGACCAGTACGGTTTCCTCAGCGGTACCTCGATGTCCTCGCCGCATCTGGCCGGTTCGGCCATCCTGGTGCGCGCGGCCAAGCCCGCCTGGACCCCGATGGAAGTGAAGTCGGCTCTGCAGCTGACCGCGAAGCCGGGCGGCTTCGACGACAACGGTTCGTCGGCGTGGGATCCGGATGACGTCGGCAACGGCCGCGTCGACCTGACCAAGGCCGTCAAGACCGCGCTGACCATGAACGAGACGTTCGCGAATTTCCTCGCGGCGAATCCCGTCGGCGGGAGCATCGCGGCAAAGACGCTGAACCTCCCGTCGATGCGCGATACCGCCTGCAACGTCTCGTGCTCGTTCACGCGTACGCTGAACAGCAAGGTGGCGGGCGGTACGACCTGGACCGCGACCTACGTTCCGATGGTGGCCTCCGGCGCACCGGTCGTGACCATCACCCCGGCCAGCTTCACGGTCGTCGGTGGCGGTACGCAGGCGCTGAACATCGCGGTCAACATGGGCTACGGCTCCGGCGCTGCTCCGCTGGCCTTCGGCTACGTGGTGCTGACGCCAAGCGACAACACCCTGCCGACCGAACGCCTGACTTTGTCCGTTTCCGGTACGCGCGACGGCATCTTCACCGACAACTTCGGCACTGCGCCGCCGACCGTGACCTACAACGAGGGCTTCGAGAGCATCGCTGCCCTCGCCGGCCTGGGTTGGGTCACGAACAACAACAGCAATCCGGTGGGTGGCACGGCGTGGTCGCAGGGCAACTCCGTGGACGTGTTCCCGTCTCAGGCCGGTACGCCGAACTCGTACATCTCGGCGAACTACAACAACACCACGGGTGCCGGCACGATCTCCAACTGGATGGTCACGCCGCTGATCACCTTCAACGGTGCGTCGACGCTCAGCTTCTGGACCAAGGTGTTCAGCCCGATCGACTACGCCGACCGCCTGGAAGTGCGCCTCTGCACCGCGGCGCCGTGCACGGCGATCACGGGTGAAGCGACCGCGCTGGCCACGTTCCCGACCGTGCTGAAGACGATCAACCCGACGCTGACGGTCAACGACGATCCGACTGGTGCGAACGGCTATCCGGCCGCGGCCTGGGCGCAGTTCTCGTTGGTCTCCGGTCCGGGCGGGCTGCCGACGTCGGGCCAGGGTCGCATCGCGTTCCGCTACTGGGTGACCAACGGCGGCCCGTCGGGCGCGAACTCCAGCCTCATCGGCATCGACAGCGTCAGCATCACCGCGCAGACCGTCAACAGCGCGCCGGTGCCCAACGCCGGTGCCGGCATCACGCCGGAATCCGTGCCGCAGAGCGCCCGCGGCAGGAAGTAAGTCCCAGGTCTTCGCCGCTGGACGTCTGTCCAGCGGCGATGGCCGAAAGGCTTGGCACGCTGCAGAAACAAAAAAGCCCGGGCTTGCCCGGGCTTTTTTATTCTTGTACGGACGAGGATTGCCGGCGCTGCTCCGGCGGCGAACTACGCGGCGGCGTTGCTGCCCACCAGGGTCAACTTTGGACGCGTCAACGGCGCGGCGGCGCTCGTAGCCGCGGGCCAGTCAAGGTTCGCATCGCCCGGCACGAGTTCGGCGAAGCTGTCTTCGAACCGCTCGAAACGCTGCTCGGCCGCACGTGAGACGCTCGCCGGCACGATGCCGGCACCCAGCAACTGCTGCAGTACGGCACGTTGTTCGATACCGAATTCCGCATCCTTGAGGGCTTCGTCCAGCGCGTTGATCAGCGCAGCCAGCCAGTGCGCATTCGGCGCACGCAGAGCAAGAAGCATTTCCTGGGTCGACAAGGCCATGACGGATCCGGAGGGAAGAGGGGCGGGGTATCTGTGATTTCCCGCACACTCAAGCAGGATTGATGCCAGCGGCGTCCGCCCGCGAAATGTCTGCAATCGCCTGTGCCGCGCCCGCGTCGCGCCGTCGCTGCGCCGGTCAGGGGTGCGGCAATGCGAGCGTCCCCACTGCGGCGATTGCCATGTTCCCGAACGCGCATTCCTTCACGCTGAAAGTCCTCGGCATCGGCGCGCTCGCGCTGCTGATGCTGATTCCGCTGCTGCAGGTGCAGAGCCTGGTCAGTGAGCGCAACGGCCTGCGCGAACAGGCCGTGGCCCAGGTCGCCACCCGCTGGGGCGAGGCGCAGACGGTGGGCGGCCCGCTGCTCGCGCTGCCTTATCTGCAGCGCTGGAAGACCGACCAGGGTTGGACCGAACGCACCAGCACGCGCCTGCTGCTGCCGGCGACGCTGAGCGTCGACGCGACGCTGCGCACGGCGACGCGGGCCTACGGGATCTATGCCACGCCGGTGTACACCGCGAGCATCGACATGAGCGCGCGCTTCGAGACCGACGACCTCGCCGCCCTGCGGGAAGTGGTCGCCCAGGGCGCGGGCAAGCTGGAACTGCGCCTGCCGCTGTCGGACGTGCGCGGCCTGCGCGAAGTCCGCGCGGTGCGCGTCAACGGCCAGGACCATCGCCTGCAGCCCGGCAACGTCACCGCTGGCTATGCCACCGCCGTGGTCGTGCTCGATGCGCAACTGCTGGAGGCGCCGATCACGCTGGAGCTGAGCCTCGACCTTGCCGGCACCGAGCGTATCCAGTTCCTGCCGCTGGGCCGCACGACCCACCTAAAGCTCGCTGCGGACTGGGGCGATCCGAGTTTCACCGGCGCGTTCCTGCCCGTGCGACACGAGGTCGCCGAGCAGCGCTTCGATGCTGCCTGGCAGGTGCTCGAGCTCAACCGCGGCTACGGCCAGCACTGGGACGACGGCGAACTGGACACCACACGCATCGCCGCGTCGGCCTTCGGCGCCACGCTGTACCAGCCGGCCAGCATCTATCAGCAGAACGAACGCGCCGGCAAATACGGCGTGCTGTTCATTGCGTTGAGCTTCGTGGCGTTCTTCCTGTTCGAAGTCCTCAAGAAGCTGCGCGTGCATCCGGTGCAGTACCTGCTGATCGGCGTCGCGCTGTGCACGTTCTACCTGCTGCTGCTCGCGCTGTCGGAGCAGATCGGTTTTGGTCCGGCCTACGCGCTGGCCGCGGCGGCGGTGGCCCTGCTCGTCGGCGGTTATGCGGCCGCGGTGCTGTCCACGCGTCGCGCCGGACTCGTGCTCGGCGGCAGCCTCGGCCTGGTCTATGGGCTGCTGTACGGCCTCGTCGTCAGCGAGCAATACTCGCTGCTGATAGGGGCATTGGCGCTGCTGGCCGTCATCGCATTGCTGATGTATCTGACGCGCCGCGTCGACTGGTACGGCGAAAGCCGCGCCGCGACTACCACGCCCGGCCCCTGAACGCCATCGACGGAAACCCATGAACCTCCTTGCCATCGAGACCTCCACCGAAGCCTGTTCGGTGGCCCTGTACCACGCCGGCACCACAATCGAACGCAGCGAGCTGGCGCCGCGCCGGCACGCGGAACTGGTATTGCCCATGGCCGACGCGCTGCTCGCGGAGGCGGGCCTGCGCCGGCGTCAGCTCGACGCGATCGCGGTCGGCCGCGGTCCCGGTGCCTTCACCGGCGTGCGCCTGGCCGTCTCCATTGCCCAGGGCATGGCCCTGGGCCTGGACCTGCCGGTGATCCCGGTGTCCTCGCTCGCCGCGCTCGCGCTCGATGCACCCGATGACGGTTCGGCCGTGCTTGCCGTCATCGACGCACGCATGGGCGAGATCTATGCCGCGTGCTACCGGCGCGACGCGGTCGGTGCGCTGCAGGCCCTCGACGCAGAGCGCGTCTGCGCGCCGGAACGCCTGCAACTGCCGCCTGGCCAGGCCTGGAGCGTCATCGGCAGCGGCTGGAAGACTTATCGGCACGTGCTGGCCGAGCGTCTCCCCGAGCCGCGCTGGGCCGACGGCGAACGCTATCCGCAGGCACGCGCCGTGGCGGTGCTCGCCGCGGCCGAATTCAGCGCCGGCCGCGGGCTGCCGCCGGAACAGGCGCTGCCGCTGTATCTGCGCGACAAGGTGGCGCTCACACTGACAGAGCAACGCGCTCGCTGAGGGCAAGCGCCTGCCCTGGTCGAGCAGCGCGCACGCTGAGACGTCCCGCCCGGTTGGATGCCGCTGCCGTGCGGCAGCCGTTCACTGCGTCAGCAACAGCGTCGACAGGCCGAGGAACGTGGCGAAGCCGCAGCAGTCGGTCACCGTCGTCAGCAGCACGCCGCCAGCCAGCGCCGGATCGATGCCGACGCGGCGCAGTGCCAGCGGCAGGAACACGCCGGTCAGCGCGGACGCGAGCAGATTCAGCACCATCGCCGCGCCGAACGCCACGGCAAGCCAGACGTCGCGATAGATCAGCAGCGCAACGCCGCCGACTGCGAGGGCCCAGAGCACGCCGTTGGCGAGCGCCACCAGCACTTCCTTGCGCAGCAGGAACATCGCGTTCGACGCGGTCACCTGGCCCAGCGCCATCGCTCGGATCATCAGGGTCTGCACCTGCGTGCCGGCCACGCCGCCCATGCTCGCGACGACGGGCATGAGTACGGCACAGGCGACGACCTGCTTGAGCACGTTCTCGAAATTGCCGATGACCCACGACGCGAGAAACGCGGTCAGCAGGTTGATGCCGAGCCACACCGCGCGCCGCCTGGTCGTGCGCGGCACCGGCGCGAACAGGTCTTCCTCTTCGTCGAGACCGGCCGCGCCGAGGGTTTGGTGCTCGGCCTGGTCGCGGATGATGTCGACCACGTCGTCGATGGTGATATGGCCGAGCAGCACGTTGTTCTCGTCGACGACCGGCGCGCTGAGCCAGTCGTGGTTCGCGAAGCGCTGCGCGACTTCCGATACCTCGGTATCCGCATCGATCGCCGGCTGGTCCGTATCCATTATGCGGTTGACCGCTTCGGCCGGACCGGTGGTCAGCAGTTGCGCCAGCGAGATGCGCCCCTGGTACTGGCGCCGGCGGCTGACGACGTAGAGATGGTGCGTGCCTTCGGGCAGTTCGCCGCGCAGGCGCAGGTAGCGCAGCACCACGTCGACGCTGACATCGGCGCGTACGGTGACCACGTCCGGATTCATGAGACGTCCGGCGGTGTCCTCGTCGTACGTCAGCATCTGCTCGAGACGTTCGCGATTCTCGCGATCCATCGACTTGAGCACTTCTTCGATGACGGTATCGGGCAGGTCTTCGAACAGGTCGGCCAGATCGTCGATGTCCAGCGACTCGGCCGCGGCGACGATTTCGTCGGTGTCCATCGCGCGCAACAGGTCTTCGCGCACGTCCTCGCCGACATGCACCAGCACCTCGCCGTCGTCTTCCGCGTCGACCAGGCCCCAGACGATCTGGCGCTTGGCCGACGGCAGCGATTCGAGCAGGTTGCCGATCTCGGCCGGCGACAATGTGTTCACGAGCCGCTTGACTGGCCCGAGCCGGCCGCTGTCCAGGGCCTGTTCGAGCAGACGCAGCTGTTTGGCGGTCTTGTCCTGCTGCGTGGTCTCGGCCATGGGGGTCCGGTTTTATGCGAGGAGACGCAGTGACGCATTGTCGCGGACTCGCAGCGACTTCGCCTAACTTGCCCTGTTACGGCCCGCCGTGGCCCCAGCAACAAAGCCGGCGCACTTACCGCCCCGCCAAATCAGTACGGTTCGCGATCGAGGTCAGTTCACGGCTCTGCGTCGTCGCTCGTCACGGTGAGATCTCATAAAGCAATTGGCCTTCACCGAGCAACCCGTCGATGACCACAACGCGATAACGCGCCATCGCATCGTAGTCGCGGATGTAACCGTCAAAGCCACGTTTGCGCGGCACGTCGAAGCGCAGTGATCTCGCGCCGGGACGAATAAAACTGTATTCGGCGAAACCAACGATATGGCTGTTGATGTCGAGCACCGCGAGAAAGCCATTGTCTTGAGCTTCCTTGATGCCGGAACTTATCCAGCCTTCGAAACGCGCGATGGGGCGGTGATCGCGGAGATCACGCAGCACTTCCATGCCTAGGGGATGTGCCATCACACGCTGCGAATCGCGGAGGTGGCCCAAATATCTCTTCCCCAGCAGGTCGCTGCCCGGCTCCGCAAACATGGCCAGACGACGTTCGCGCAGCAGGTTCAGTGTGCGTAGCGTGACCTCAAGGCCTGCAGCCGCGTTTTCGTTGAAATGCCGCGCGTCCAGGGCGTCAGATCGCGCCGACGCCGCGGACTGCTGTGCATTTCGATACACCGTCGCGCCCCAGCCTGCCCACAGGGCATGCGTCGGCCAGGCGATCAGCGGCACCAGCAGGAACAGCGCGGCCGCAAAGCTCTGTCGGGGTCTTGCCGTCGCGGCCAGCCTCCGCAGTAGCAGGAGTCCGAGTCCAAGCCAATACAGGCATGGCCACAACAGATAGCGATCGGCAAACACCTGTATCGGGAACATTTCAAGATAGTGCAATCGGCCAAAACCGATGATCACTGCAGTAGCCAACGCGAACAGGCACAGGCAAATCGCGACACATTCGAGACGACCCGGGCGCTCGCGCCGGACCAGATAGGGCGCCAGCAGAAACAGCAACAAGCAAACGCCCGAAATTCCGATTGCCGTGCCGCCCTCGCGGGTCCAGCGTAGTCCCGTCCAGCGCTGCGTGGTTTCGCTCAGATCGATCAATGTTGCAGGCAGCGGATTCGGGCGCAGAAACTCCTGCGCCCAGCCATACAGTTCGCTGTCGCCAAGACCCAGCCAGGCAACGATCCACGGAGAAGACAGCCAGCGCGCACTGAAGGCGAGCCCGGCGCCGGGACGCAAATCCAGCTGGCCGCGCACGCCCTGGTCGCCGGGTAGGACGAACAGGTAGAGGACCAGACAGATCACGAGGGTTGCAGCCGGCAGAGCCAGTGCGCGCCAGGGAACGCGCTGCAGCCAGCCTATGAACAATAACGCGGGAAATGCCGCTATGCCGGGACCGAAAGAGAATGTCGCTACCGCCGCGCACAGGCTGGCAAGTGACATCCATGCGATCGGTGCACCCGATCCGGCCCGGTCGACGCAAAAACTTCCGCCGACCAGACACAGCATGATCAAGTAGGCGTGCACCAACTCATTGCCATGCAGCAGCATGCGCGCATTGGCCAGCCAAAACACACCGATTACAGCCAGCATGACGCTGGCGGCTCGAGCCGCCAGCGACAACGTGCGCGAACGCCAGCCGAACCAGGCTATTGCCAGTGATGTCGCCGCCGCAAAACTTGCGCCGAGTATTATCTGCAGCAACTGATTGGCTTGCAGCCAATGAATTTCGGCCAATCGCAGCAGAGACGGAACCACGGGCCTGTGGCCGTTTTCAAGCTGCAGGACATTGTCGGGAAAAGGTTGCGAGAGGTAGATGTCGTAAAGGCGGAATTGATCGAACAGCGGCTGAAGCCAGGCGAAGTTAGCGATGGCGCAAAGGCTGCTCCCGAGATAAACGCCGCCGGCAACGAGAAACAGCAGTGCAAGGATCCGCTCAGGTATCGTGCCCATTGCGGTGCGAATCGCCGACGATTCCGAATTCATTGCGCTGCCTCTGCTGGGAGTTCATACAGTGCTTGCTGCAGCTGCGGCAGTAAACTTGTCATGAGCCTGTCACGTCCTGCTTGATTCTGATGATAGAAGTCGAAGTAGTACCTGCAACTCGGCCCGGTCCGGTCTTGCAGTACATCCGTCGCGTCGATCAGCCGGATGCGTCCTTCGTCGACGAGCGGCTGCAGCACACTCAGCGTCCACTCGTGCAGGCCGAGCGGACTGGCTTCCTTCCAGGCGCCGGTCAGCGGCATCAGCACAACCACGGGCGGACGCGGCCAGTTCAGTGCGCGCAGTCGCGAGCGGACGTTGTCGCGCACCTGCTGCAGGAATTCCGGCATGGGCTGCTGACGCATCAGCGCGGCGAAATCGGGCCGGCCGGCTAGCGCTGCGCGCAGTTCCCGGCACTGATGGCGCAAGCCGTTCGCGGCTTCGGTCGTGGAACTATCTACTTTGTCGCAGGCGGCGACGCGATCGGCGCCGAACTCGCACATGTCGCGTGCTTCGTTGGCATTGCGCAGCAGCACGTCGGCGGCCGGCATGCCTTTCCACCACCGCACCGATTCGCGCCGCTGCAGTGGCGCCTTGACGTAGTCCTGGATGTCCTCGCGATACTGGTACAGCGCCGAGTGCGCGCCCCAGGTTGCCGTTTCGTCGCGTTTGGCGGGAACGTGCGCCGCGATCACCGCGTCGTCGGCAAAGCCGCGAAACGGCGCGACGATCGCGAGCTCGTAACTGCCGTTGCCCGGATACATGAACGTGGTCAGGTCCATCGCGATGACGCCGCCGCGCAGACGGGGGCGGTGCGCGGCGAGCCAGTTGGTCAGCACGTCGACCGTCATCCAGTGCGAGCCCGGCATGCTCAGGTTCGCATGCACGGCACCGTGTTCCTGCGCGATGCGCGCGAGCGCTTCGTGGTCGATGCCGTAGACCGGACGCGAGCTGCCGAGCGTCACGAAATCGAGCTGCCGCATCGCCGGATCGTTCAGTGCGCGCTTGAGACGCACGCTGCCGCCGGCGTGGCTTTCCGGCTTGACCATGCCTTCCCAGACACCGAGCCGGAACAGCGCTTCGCAAAGCACCAGCAGCAATACCGGCGCGACGAATTTCAGCACGGTCCTTGTCGATAGGGTCTTCATCGGCGCGCTCAGAACTGGAAGTAGATGAACGGCACGGTCGCCGCCGGTGTGAACCAGATCAGCAGCAGGCCGATCGCGGCGAGCGTGACGGCGAACACCGGTCCGCGTTCGCGCGCGAGCCATTCCTTGAAACCTTTCCAGCCGCCGAGCAGATGCACGGCCAGCATCGCGCCGAGCAACAGCAGCATGCCGAGATGGGCCGCCGGGTCGAACGTCGGCGAGGCCGCGCTGGCGATGTTCGCGATCATCGTCGTGGCGTCGCCGAAGGTCTTGGCGCGGAAGAAGATCCACGCGAAACAGACCAGGTTGAACGTCAGCAGCCAGCGCAGGCTGCGCATCAGCGCATTGTTCGCGTTCCAGAACGGCAGGCGGAACAGGACCGCGCGTTCGAACGCAAGATAGGCGCCGTGCAGCCCGCCCCAGATCACGAAGTTCCAGCTCGCCCCGTGCCACAGACCACCGAGCAGCATGGTCAGCATGAGGTTGAAATAGGTGTGCAGGTTGCCGTGGCGATTGCCGCCGAGCGAGATGTACAGATAGTCGCGCAGCCAGCGCGACAGCGTCATGTGCCACCGGCGCCAGAATTCCTGCACGCTGTCGGCGAAATAGGGATAGTTGAAATTCTGCGGATAACGGAAACCGAGCAGCAGCGCGATGCCGATCGCGATGTCGGTATAGCCGGAAAAATCGCAATAGATCTGAAAGCTGAAGGCGTAGACGGCGAGCAGGCTGTCCCAGAAACCGTGCTGCGCGGGATTGGCGAAGATCGGATCGGCATACAGCGCGAGGTTGTCCGCGAACACGATCTTCTTGACGAAGCCGAATGCGATCAGCACCAGCGCGCGCTGCACGTCACCGGCGTCCACGCGCTTTTCGCCGTCGAGCTCCCGGAAGAACTCGTAGTCGCGCACGATGGGTCCGGCCGCGAGCTGCGGGAAGAAGGAGACGAACAGGGCGTAGTCGAGCAGGTTGCGCCGCGGCTGGCTGACGCCGCGATAGACGTCGATCGTGTAGGACAGGCTCTGGAACGTATAGAAGGAAATGCCGACCGGCAGTATGAGATCGATAGTCGAGACCTGCAGTGCGAATCCGACCGCGTCGCCGGCGGCGTTCCAATTGAGGATGAGCCAGTTCGCGTATTTGAAGAACGCGAGCAGGCCGAGGTTGGTGACGAGGCTCAGCAGCAATAGATAGCGCGGCCGTGATACGCGCACCATGCCGAGCGCGATCGAATAGTCGAGCAGCGTCGAGTAGACGATGATGCCGAGATACATCCAGCTCCACTGGCCGTAAAAATAATAGCTCGCCGACAGCAGCATGAACTTCTGTGCCGTGGGCCAGGGACGCAGCGCCTGGTTCAGCGCCAGCACGATCACGAAGAAGACGACGAAGTGCAGGGAGTTGAACAGCATGGTCGTGGTCGGCCAGCGCGAGGGGGTTGCCAAAAGGGCGCGCAGTATAGCGACGCCGCCAGGGACGGACTGCGCGCTGCGTCAGCCGCTGTCGGGCACGACGGGCTCGAGCAGCAGATAGCGATCGTTTTCCAGCACGAGTCGGGTTCCCTGCGGCGGCGTACCGTGCGGCGTGCAGCCGTGGATCAACTGGCTTGCGGCATCGCTGCCGGGAACCGGCTTCGGCAGCAACAAATATTGAATGGAAAAACGCCGCATATAGCGCAGTGCCGCGTCGAGGCCGGCGACGTATTCCGGTCGCGACAGGGCGATGGCCGGAAAGTCCTCGAACCGCGCCGGCAGGCGCATGGCCGCGCCGAACGGTGCGCAGCCGACGACGCGGGCGACGCCGGGCTGCGCGCTCAGCCAGGCGCCGATCTCGGCCAGGCCCTCATGCGCCAGGATGCCTTTGGCGATCTCGCGTGCATCGCGCGGGCTGCGGTCCAGCACGAGATCGAACGCGCGCGTGCCGGGCGTCCAGCTCGCGCTGACGAAGGCATAGGCGGCCTGGAAACCGCAGAACAGCAGCGCACCGGCCAGCCAGACTGTGCGTGCGCGGGTGTCGTGGTACAGCTGGCGCCAGGCGAATGCGACGGCCAGTACCAGTCCCGGCACCAGCGCCGCGATGAAATAGTTGCCATCGCTGCCGCGCGCATGGTGGCTCCAGCCGATGGCGATGACGATGCCGGCAAGGATCAGGAACAGCGCGAGCCGGCGATGGGCTTGCGTCGCCGCGTCGGGCGCGACCGCGCGTGCGCGCAGCAGCAGCGCCGCGAGCGGCAGCCACAGCCAGACATTGCCGGTCCAGCTGATCGCGATGTGTTCCATGCGCTCGGGGCGCAACAGCCAGTCGACGACGAGACCCGGCACCGTCGCCCAGTCCTGTGGCATGGCCCAGGTCAGCGTGCCGGCCGGCTCGCGCAGTGACATGCCGAACAGCGTCCAGATCTTGTAGAGCGGGTCCGGACCGATGGTTGGAACACCGGCCAGCAGCCAGGTGCGCGCAACCACGAACGCTGCCACCGTCGTGGCGAGCAGCAAGGCTGCGACGGCGGGACGAATCTGCGCGGTTGCGGCCGTCGCGTCCGATGGTCTGGCGTGGACCAGCAGATTGGTCAGCGCGATGCCGGCCACGAGCATGCCGAGGTAGGGCACGGCAATCAGCTTGCTCGACAGAGCAAGTGCTGCGGCCGCGAAGAACCACGCGGCGTGCTCGAAGCGGCGCGTCAGTAGCCAGTCGCCGGCGAACAGCCAGCCGAGTAGCAGGAACAGCGCGCAGGCGATGTCGGGCTTGGGTTCCAGCGCCGGATTCGCGATCGCCGGCAGTGTCAACACGAGCGCAGCGAGCAGCAGCTGTGCCGTCGTCGAGGTCACGCCGCAGCGCGCGAGCAGACGCACGCCGGCCAGCGCGGTCAGGCCGAGCAGCAGCACGGTCATGCCGCTGACGACGCCGGTGTCGCCGAGTCCGCTCAGCGGTAACAGGTATACTTCATAGAATTTTGGAAAATAATATACCGGCGAGACCAGGCCGAGCGGCGTGAATGCGGAGCCGTCGGCGGTCAGTACGTACTCGGGACGAAAGCCGTACCAGAGTCCGTCGAAGCTGACGACGTAATTGGCGCGCGCGAACAGCACGAGCACCCAGCCGGCGAGCAGCGCGAGCAGCACGCGATCGCGCAGTGACCAGGCGCGGCTGCGCTGCAGCAGGTGCAGGCTCAGCGGGCGCGCCCGCGCCCAGCACGCCAGCGGCAGCAGCGCGAGCGTGACGAGACGCAGCGCGGCCGGTGTGCCCCAGCCCAGCGCCGAGGCGAGCCAGGCCAGCGCACTCCACGCCGATACGCCGAGCACGAACGCGCGCAGATAATCCTCGCCGTGCCGCGGCCGCTCGCCGCCGCACAGCCGCATGGCCGCGGCGCCGAGCGCGAGCGTGAACTCGAGATACAGCACGCACAGCACGGCCGGCGCATCGACCGCATGGCGGCGCAGGTAGAACTCGGCGAGCAGCAGCGTGCCAAGCACGCGCCAGCGCATCGTGGACACGCGCTGCAGCAGGGCCAGTCCCGCAAGCAGCAGCGCTGCCTCGATGCCGCCCTGCCAGGTCTGCGGCTGGACGATGGCCCAGTCGAACGGACCGGGAACGATGAGGCCCCAGGCGACGACGGCACAGAGTAGCAGCGCCACGACCAGCCCGAGCACTACGCGGATCCGCGTCGGCGGCGTGCGCGTGGCCGCCGCGCTGCTGCTGCCGGCAACCCGCATCAGTCGGGGACGCGCAGGCAATGCTGCGGCGTCATGTGCTGCCACACGCGCGTACTGCCGGTATAGGGCAGGTTGCGCATCACCGCCATCAGATGCGTGGGCTTGACCGTGCCGGCCAGCATTTCCGCTTCGTCGCGCGCGTGGATGCGATCGACGAGATCGCGGTCGCGCGCCGACTCCGCGTCGAAATGACCGCCGAAGCCGCGATCGATGAAAGGATCGATGACGTTGGCGAAGCCGAGGAAGCTCTCGAAGCCGAAGCGCTCGGTCAGCAGCGGCAGGATGTCCTGCGCGCGTATGCCTTCGAAGCCTTCACCGGAACAGTCGAAGTCGGCGAACTCGTCCCACTGGCGCCGCAGCTGGCGGTGGTAGCGATACTCCGGCGGCAGTTCGCTCCAGTACTCGCGCACGATCGCGAGCGCTTCGGGCCAGCGTAGGTGGCCGTTGCGGCCGACCATGTCGGAAATCACGAAGCGCCCGCGCGGCGGCAGGTTCGCCGCGATCGTATCGAGCAGTCCTTCGAGATTGACGACGTGATGCAGGCTCTGGTTCGCCATCGCCGCGTCGTAGCGCCGCGCCGGCTGCCAGTCGTTGAAGTCGCCGCTGACCGGCACGACCTGTTCGCTCAGTCCTGCGTCGCGCGCAAGCGCGGCGCCGCGTTCGAGCATGACCGGATTGATGTCGACGCATTCGAGCACGAAATCGCGCAGGCCGCGCGCCACGAGGATCTGCGCGACGCGCACCTCGGTGTCGCAGTTGCCGGCGCCGAGGCTGACGAAGCGCACCGGCCGCTGTGGCGCATCGTGCAACGCCGCCTGCAGCGCATTGGCGAAGAACTCGTCGGGATTGGCGCAGCCGAAGTGTTCGAGCTTGGGCCGCAGATAGGTGTGCGACCAATAGTGGAAAATGGCAGGAAGCTGGTTGATGTCGGTCTGGCCGGCGAAGATTTCCTGTTCCTGGCGCAGACGCGCGGCATAGTCGTCGGCCACGGCCGGCGGCGCCGCCGGTTCCTCCGGCGCGGATTCGGACCTGTCGGCCATCGTTGGATCGGCCTCGAACGCGAGTACGGGCGACGCGGGTTCGTGTCCGTCCGGCGTCGCCTCGTCGGCGGGCGCAAGCTCCGGTGCCGCCACGGCGGGCCGCGCCAGCCGGCGCAGCGGCGCCTTCAGTGCTTCGGGCAGATGGCGCGCGAGCGGCGCCAGGCGCAGGTCCAGCCACGCCAGTGATCGGGATAACGTCTCTTTCACAATCAACGAGATAGCAGCAGGGGGCGCGCAGTGTAGCACCGCCTGTAGCGATGGCTTCTCGATCGTGTCACGGCCAGGTCGATTCCACGCCGATGTCGGCGTCAAGCGGGATCACTGTCGCGCGGTGACCTGCAACGTGGGGCGGTGACGGCGATGCAGCCTTCGCGGCGAAGCCCGATGCGTCGCGGGGAACCTGTCACGGTGTCTGAGGCGGCGGGTTGTCCATGTGCCCCGGCGGCAGCGTGCGCAACTCGCATAGCTGCGGCCGTGTTTCGCCGTCGAACAGGTTGCTGTCGACTCGCTCGCAGGTTTCCGCGATCACGCTCAGACGATGCCGCCGCAGCGCTGCTTGCAGCGATGGGTCATCGATGTCGCTCGCGAGCAGCAGCAATGGCCCGTCGTGCTGGTGCAGCCGTTCGTGCACGGCGCGATCGAGCGCCCACTCGGGCAGCGGCGGGCCGAGCACGTTGCCGAGGATGCGCGCGAACCGCGTGCCGTACGGAAATGCCGGCGCGAGAAACGCCAGCGGCTCACGACTGCCGAACACGACCAGCGTGTTCGCGGCCTGCGCGCGCGCCGGCAGTGTCACCTCGACGTAGTGATCGCTGTAGTGCGCGAGCCGGCCCCAGCGCGGCGGCCGCGTGGCCAGGCCGATGACGACCAGCACCGCGCACGCCGTGGCCAGGCCGACGCGCCAGCGCAGGGCGAGCAGCGCGACGACCAGCAGCAGCGGCGCAAGCATTTCCAGCACGACGAGATAGCGGTAATAGCCGAACAGCGCTAGCCACAGCAGATACGCGAGCGCGACCGCGAGCAGCACGAAATCCAGCGCTCGCGGCTGCGGCAGCGCCGCGCGTGCGCCGCGTCGCCACAGCGGCAGCGCGAGCAGCGCGAGAAACAGCAGTGGCAGGCGCAGGTCGAGGAACCACAGTTCGGAGACGCGTCGCGGCTGGTCGGCCCATATCAGCGGATAGAACAGCCATTCCAGCGCGCCGCGCGGCAGCCAGCGCGTATCACGCAGCTCGGCCGGCGCGACGAAATCGCCACCGAAAACAGCACCGAACAGCGGGAACAGTGGATTGCCGAACTCGCGCCAGAGCTGCCACATCCAGTGGCCGTTGACGAGCAGGAAACCGGCCAGTGCGCAGCCGGCCAGCAGCAGCCAGTGCCGCAGCGCGCTGGCACGCTTTGCGCGTGCCGCCAATCCGGGAACGTATCCGCGCACCGCGAACACCAACGGCGCAGCGAGCACGATGCCGCTCGCGACCGGCGCGGCGGTGAGCTTCAGTCCCACCGCCAGCCCGAGCAGCGCGCCGGCCGCGGCGATGCGCCTGAGTCCCGGTCGAGACGGCAGCAGCAGCGCGATTGCGCACAGCAACGGCAGGCTGACGAGGTTGTCGCCGAAGCCGGCGCCCAGCTCGCCGCGCTGGGTCGCGCCGGTTGCTCCGACGAGGGCGACCAGCAGGGCGAGCCAGCGATGCCGCTGCAGCGGCGCCGGCGGCAACAGCTGCACGGCGATGCGATGCAAGGGCACGAGGTTGAGTCCCTGCACGGCGCCGAGCACGAAAGTGCCGAGCCAGGGCGGCAGCGTGGACAGCAGCAGATACAGTAGTGCGGGCAGGGTCGGATTGAACCAGGTCTGCGCCTGCGCCGCGGCGAGATCCTGCGCGCCGCGACCGCTCAGCCAGGCCCAGCCGTCGTACCAGTGGTAATTGCGCAGATCCCAGTTGTTGCTCTGGCCGAGCCACACCGCGACGCAACCGAAAGCGAGCACGCCGGCGCACAGCAGCAGGCCTTCGGTGCGCGTCGTGCGCGCGGCAAGCGTCGTCGCGGCGGCTTCAGCGGACACGGCGCGCGAGCAGGCGCCGCGCGTAGTAGCGCAGCTGGCCGACCAGCCCGCTTTCCAGGGCTTCACGGGTCTGTTCGTGGCGTTGATTCAATTCGGTGATTTCGCGGTACAGGCGCTGGTTGTGCTGGTCGCGCCGCGCGAGCAGGTTGCGCAGCTCGCCGACGTCGTACTCGCTCAGCGTCAGTCCCGCGCAGAAGCGTTCGGGCAGCGGCCGCTCGACGTAGATGGTCGAATGGGCAGGGGCCAGTTCCTCGGCCGGACGTTGCGTTGTGTAGAAGTACAGGGCGATGGAGCGCCGCGTGACATCTTCACGTCCGGCCGGCACGGCGATCCGCTCGAAGCCGTGCCAGCTCCATTCCGTGGTCTCGAAGATGACGCCGCGGTTGAACAGCGGCGCGATGCGCGTAATGCGGTCGTCGTCGGCGCGCGGATCCGAATGCAGTTCGAGCAGGCCGCCCCAGTGCTCGTCCCACTGCGGATTCAGATACACGATGAGATTGAGGCGGCGGTGCCAGGGCTCGACCGGATGGCGGTTGAAGTCGACGTGCGGGTCGAGATCCTGGTCGTTGCGGTTCTCGTGCGTGCCGCCGCCGAAATACCAGGGGTCGTAGCGCAGGTCGGCGATGCCGGTGATCGCGGACAGGCGCTGCAGGAACGCGGGCGACTGCACGAGATCGTCCAGCGCCGCATAGGCCGGACCCAGTTCGCGGATTTTCTCGACCGTCGACTTGTTGCCGACCCCGCCGTCCTCGTTGCGCGCGTTGCCGCGCTCGAACGCCGGGAAATCGTCCAGCAGTTGCGTCGCACTGGCTGCGTCGAAGAAGTCCTCGATCACGACATGTCGGAACGGTTCGCGGCGCTGGAATGCGGCGGCGAGCGAGGCGATGCGCGAGTCGAGATCGGCGGCGAGCATGAGAAGGCGTACGGTGCGGGAGGCGCGATGATGCCATGAGCGGCGCGCGGCTTACGCAGTGTCCGTCGCCCGCGCCAGGATGCGCTCGAGCCCGTCGCGGTCTTCCGCGCGTAGCAGTTGCGGCGCGAGCCGGCGCAGGCGGCCGCGGTCGCAGCGCGACACCGCGTCGCGCACTTCGAGCAGGGCGCCGGTATGCATGCTGAAATCGGTCAGGCCCAGCGCGATCAGCAGCGGTGTGAAGCGTGCGTCCGAGGCCATCTCGCCGCAGAGGCTGACGGGCTTATTGTGCTTCTCGCCGCAGCGCATCGTGGCGGCGAGCAGCTGCAGCACGGCCGGGTGCAGCGGGTCGTAGAGCTCCGACAGCGCATCGTTGTTGCGATCGGCGGCCAGCGTGTACTGGACCAGGTCGTTGGTGCCGATCGCGACGAAGTCGACGTAGCGGATCAGGCTCGGCAGGGAGATGGCCGCCGCTGGCACCTCGATCATGGCGCCCAGGTCGAACTGGTCGGCGACCTCGTGACCTTCGCTGCGCAGGTCGCGCGCGCAGATCTGGATCAGCTTGCGCGTGGCCTGCATCTCGATGATGGTCGTGACCATCGGCACGAGGATGCGGATCGGGCCGTAAGCGGACGCGCGCAGGATCGCGCGCATCTGCGTCGCGAACAGCGCCGGCCGGCGCATCGACAGGCGCACGCCGCGCATGCCGAGCGCGGGGTTCGGCTCCGTGGTCAGCGCCAGGCCCGTGCTATCGGCCTTGTCCGCGCCGAGATCCAGCGTGCGTATCGTCACCGGCAGCCCGCCCATGCCGAGCACGAGGTCGCGGTAGGCGTGGAACTGTTCGTCCTCGTCGGGCAGATGGTGGCGCTGCAGGAACAGGAATTCGGTGCGGTACAGGCCGATGCCGTCGGCGCCGCTCGCGCGGGCCTGGGCCACGTCGCCGGCCAGCTCGGCATTGGCGAACAGGCGGATCGCGTAATCGTCGAGCGTGCGTGTCGGCGCATACGCGAGCTGGGCCAGGCGGCGGCCTTCGCGCTGCGCATCGCGCTGGTGCTGGCGGTAGCGCGCGAGGTCCTGCGCGGTCGGATGCACGACGACCTGACCGTGGTCGCCGTCGACGAGCAGCAGGTCGTCGTCGTGGACCTCGGCCAGCGCCTCGTGCGCGCCGACGATCATCGGCAGGCGCATGCTGCGCGCGAGAATCGCGCTGTGCGACAGCGCGCTCGAGCCGGTGCACACCGCGGCGAGCACGCCCTGCTCGGTCAGGTGGGTCATTTCCGCCGGCGCGATCTGGTCGCTGACCAGGATGGTGCCGACGCGCGCGGCGATCTGGCGCTCGGCCGGACTGGTCTCGCGCGCGAGCGCGGACTGCACGCGGCCGATGACGTGGTCGATATCCTCACGCCGGCTGCGCAGGTAGGGATCGTCCATCGCCTCGAACACCGCGGCGAGGCGGTCGCGCTGCATCTTCAGCGCGGTGCCGGCACGGTAGCGGCCGCGGCGTACCAGGTCGAACAGGCCGGTCAGCAGCTCCGGATCGTTCAGCAGCATGCTGTGCGCGTCGATGAATTCGCCGATCTCGCGTGCGAGCGCGCCGTGGAGCTTGTCGCGGATCGTGCGCAGTTCCGCCTGTGCGGTCTCCAGCGCGAGCTGCAGGCGCGTGGCCTCGGCCTCGATCTCACCCGGTTCCAGCAGGTTCTCGTCGATGACGAACTGGCTCGGCTGCACCAGCCGCGCGCGCCCCAGGACCATGCCGCGCGAGGCGCCGATGCCATTGAGGACGATGCGCATGCTCACGGGATGAACGGGTCCTTGTAGTGGGGTGAATCCAACGGCGCAGGCCGCGCCCGCGGTCCGCATCGAGGCTCGCAGTCCGGGTCGGCAGGCCATGCCGCACCGTCGCTACCGGACGCCGCTCCCGCGTCGCCCGGCGGCCGCCGCCGGCTACTGGCCTTCGTCGAACTTGCGTTGGAACAAATCGACCACGGCATCCAGCGCCGCGGCCTCGTCTGCGCCTTCGACGCGGATCGTGACCGGCGTGCCGACGCCGGCCGCGAGCATCATTACCCCCATGATGCTCTTGGCGTTGATTTCGCGACCGCGGCAGCGCAACCACACCGTCGACGCGTAGCTCTGCAGCAGCTGCACCAGCTTGGCCGAGGCACGGGCATGCAGGCCCAGCTTGTTGCTGATGACGATGTCGCGTTCAAGCATGGTCGATGCAGATTCCGCCGCGCCCGCCAGTGGCCGCGGTCTGCGCCAGCTGATCGAGATCCTGATTCGGATAGTTCAGCACGCGCAGCAACATCGGCAGGTTCAGGCCGCTCACGCAGTGGGTGCGGAAGCCGAGGCCGGACAGACGCTGCGCGATATTGCACGGTGTCGAACCGTACAGGTCCGACAGTACCAGCACGCCGTCGCCCTGGTCGAGGTGGCGTGCGCGACGCGACGCGTCACCCAATGCGCTTTCCGGGTCGGCGCAGGCGCCGACTTCGAGCACTTCCAGCGGCAGCGGAAACGGTCCGAGCACGTGATGCGCGGCCGAGACCAGCGCATCGCCCATGGCTTCATGGGTGAGCAACAGCACGCCTACACTCACGAGGTCTGCTCCCTGTCGCCGGCGATGCCGGCTCGAAATCGGTCGAGAAGCGCGAGAGTGACGCGGGAAGTGGCCATCAGGGTGCCTGCAGGAGGGTGGTACGGATAGCAACTTGCAAGAATATTGCCTGTCGCCGGTAGATGGGGGCGGGTTTACTCGAGTTCACGGTGAAAGGTCAGTACCTGTTCGCGCGAACCGCGGAAATGTTCAGCCAGGCGCTCGGCCAGGTAGACCGAGCGATGGCGGCCGCCGCTGCATCCGATGCAGATGGTCACGTAGGAGCGGTTGTCGGCTTCGAAGCGCGGCAGCCATTCGTCGAGGAAGTTGGTCAGCTGGTCGAGAAAGCGCTGCACTTCCGGCTTGCCCTGCAGCCATTCGCGGACCGCCGCGTCCTTGCCCGACAGCGGGCGCAGTGACGGATCCCAGTGCGGATTCGGCAGCACGCGGGCATCGAAGACGAAGTCCGCGTCGATCGGCAGGCCGCGACGGTAGGCGAAGGATTCGAACAGCAGCGACAGCTCGCCGCCGCTCATGCCGAGCTCCGTCGCAATCAGCCGGCGCAGCTGGTGCACGTTGAGGTCGCTGGATTCGATGACCCGGTCGGCGATGGCCGAAAGCGGACGCAGCAGTTTGCGTTCCAGCGCGATCGCATCCTGCAGCGGCAGCCCGTCGGCCGACAGCGGATGGCGCCGGCGCGTGTCGGAAAAACGCTTGGACAGCACGTCGTCGCGGCTGTCGAGGAAGATCAGCTGGTATTCCACGCCGGTGCCCGCCAGTTCGGCCAGCACCTGCGGCAGCTGGTTCAGGTCCTCGCTGCGATTGCGCACGTCCACGCCGACCGCGATGCGGCGGTGGCCACCGCGGCTGACCGCGGCGACCAGGGACGGCATCAGTGCGGCCGGCAGGTTGTCGACGCAATAGAAGTCGAAATCCTCGAGCGTGCGCAGGGCGACGGTCTTGCCCGCGCCGGACAGGCCCGACAGCACCACCAGGTGAACCTTGTCGCTGCCGCCGTTGGTGTCGAGGAATTCGCCGCTCACCACGGTGCTCTCTTTTGCAACTGATGGGCCTGGCGGTCGATGAAAGTCTTTGCCGGATCGATGCCCTTGCTCTTGAGCATGTGGCTGCGCACGGCGGCCTCGACGAGTACGGCGAGGTTGCGGCCGGGCGCGACCGGGATCGCGATCTGCGGAATGCGGGTGTCGAGGATCTCGCGGTAGCCGACGTCGCCGGTCAGGCGCTTCATGCCGTCGATGTCGTCGAGCGGATTTAGCGGACGCAGGTGCACGACGAGGCGCAGGTACTTGGACGGCTTGACCGCGGTATGGCCGAACATCTCGCGCACGTTGAGCACGCCCAGGCCGCGTACTTCGAGCAGGTCCTGCAGCAGTTCGGGACAGTGGCCATCGACCACGTCCGGCGCGATCTGGGTGAACTCCGGTGCATCGTCGGCAACCAGGCGGTGGCCGCGGGTCAGCAGTTCCAGCGCGAGTTCGCTCTTGCCGGACCCGGATTCGCCGGTGATCAGCACGCCGATCGAATACACCTCCATGAACACGCCGTGCAGCGTCTCGCGTCGCGCCAGCAGGCGCGCGAGATGGTATTGCAGGAAGGTCAGTATCTCGTGGCCGCGCTTGGGGCTGGACCACAGCGGCGTGTTGGATTCGTCGGCGGCTTCGCGCAGGTCGCTGGGCAGCGCCTGGTCCTTCGTCACGATCAGCGCGGTGGGGCGGTAGTTGATGATTTTCTGCACCGTCTCCCAGCGCTGGCGCGAATCCAGGCCGTCGAGGTAGTTCAGCTCCTCGGTGCCGATGATCTGCACCTTGTTCGGGTAGATCACGTTGAGGTAGCCGACCATCGACGGGCGGCGCGCGTGGTTGTCGCCCGGATCGAGCGTGCGGCCGTTGCCGTGTGCTCCCGCGGTCCAGCGCAGTGACAGACGTTCGCTGAGGCTGTCGAACAACTGGCGGGCGGTCAGTGCATCCATCGGGGCGGTCATGCTAACTCGCCCCATTCTGCCAGTTCGGCATGGAGTGCGCTGGCGTCGGTGGCCCGGCGCAGGCGCTCGAGGGTCAGCGGATCGGATGCGCGCGTGGCGATGTCGGCGAGCAGCGACAGGTGGTCGGTCGTGAAGTGGTTCGGGGTGACGATGGCTGCGAACAGGTCAACCGGGCGGCCGTCGGACGCACCGAACGCAACCGGCCGGATCAGGCGAACGAAGGCGGCGCGGGGCTGTTCCAGCACGCTGCTGCGTCCATGCGGCAGTGCAAAACCGGATCCCAGTGCGGTGGAGCCGAGACCTTCGCGTTCGGTCAGCGCTTCCAGGACGGACAAGGCCTGGTCGGCCGGGGCCATGAGCTGAGCCAGCGCTTCCAGCAGTGCGCCACGCGATCGCACCTGCAGATCGGCGACGACGCTGTCGGGAGTCAGGAGATCGCTGAAGCGCATGCCGCCCGGACAGGTAGTCGCGAAAGGGGCGGATGATAGCGCGGGTTTTGCCGCAGTGCGGAAGAAATTGGTCGAGAGGGGAGGGAAGAGGCGAGTGGAGCGCAGTGTGAAAAGAGAAAGCCGGGTGAGAACCCGGCTTTCGGTGAACTAGCTCATTATTTTCAAGGGTTTATGGAAGATGGTGAAGGAGGCTGGATGGCGGAGCGGGAACCTGCGGCAATCAGACCCATTCGTTTCTCGCTCCTGTCCTTCTCCGGTCACCCTTACGCCATGCGTTCGGCGGCGCGCAGCGCCTCGCTCTTGTGGTGATCGGTGAGCTTTTCCTTGTGCTTGCGGATCTGGCCGTCGAGCTTGTCGGCCAGCGCGTCGATCGCGGCATACATGTCATCGGCGCTGGCTTCCGCATGAATGATCTTGCCGGCAGCCGCATGCAGGGTCGCGTCCGCCTTGTGCACGAGCTTCTCCACGTTCAGCGTCACGCCGATGTCGTGGAGGTGGTCGAAGTGGCGCAGGATGCGCTCGAACTTGCTTTCGACATAGCTGCGCAGGGCCGGCGTCACATCAACCTTGGGGCCGCTGACATTGATCTGCATGGTGCTTCTCCTTACGGTAGAGCGCTCCTGACGCGGAACGCGGTCGGCACGAAACGATGCGTTGGGCTTCGTGCGAAAGAGTGTGGTTAGCGTTGACCTGTGTTCTGCATAGGGGTTCCCGGTCGCGGGTTCAAGCGGCTCAGCTGAGCCGGCAGCGCTCGTTGGAGGCGGCGATGTTCATCGCCTCGCGGTATTTGGCCACCGTGCGGCGGGCCACGTTGATGCCGCGGCGGTTGAGTTCCTCGGCCAGCCCCTGGTCCGACAGCGGCTTGCCGGTCGGTTCGGCCTCGATGAGCTTTCGGATCATGGCCTGGATCGCCGTGGCTGAGGCGCTGCCGCCGTCGACCGTGGAGACGCCGCTGGAAAAGAAGTGCTTGAACTCGAAGGTGCCGCGCGGCGTATAGAGGAACTTGCGCGTCGTCACGCGCGATACGGTGGATTCGTGCATGCCGATTTCCTCGGCGACATCCTTGAGCACCAGCGGCCGCATCGCCTCGGGACCGAAGTCGAGGAACGCGCTTTGCGCCTTCACGATGGACTGGGCGACCTTGAGTATCGTGTCCGCGCGCGTCTTGAGGCTCTTGATCAGCCAGCGCGCTTCCTGCAGCTGGCCGCGCAGATACGAGGCATCGTCGCGCTGGGCGCGGGCGATCAGCGACTCGTAGTGCCGGTTGATCGCGAGTTGCGGCTGGCAGCCCGGCGCGAGGCTGACCTGCCATTGGCCGTGATGACGGAAGGCGTAGGCGTCGGGCGCGACGTATTCGGGCGCGGCGCTGGAGACGCTGGAGCCCGGCTTGGGATCGAGCGCGCGGATCAGCTGCACGGCGAGGTCGATCTGGTCGCTGCCGGCCTTGAGGCTGCGGCTCAGGCGCGCGCGATCGTTCTTGGCCAGCACTTCCAGGTGGTCGGCGACGATGGCCCGCGCCACGGCGAGACCTTCGACGTCGGCCTCGAACGAGTCCAGCTGCACCAGCAGGCAGTCACGCAGGTTGCGGCTGGCCACACCGAGCGGGTCGAAGCGCTGTACGCGATGGCGCACGGCTTCGATCTCGTCGGCTTCGACCCGATACAGGCTGTCGAGGCCTTGCTGGATGGCCTCGATCGGTTCGTGCAGATAGCCGTCGTCGTCGATCGCCTCGATGATCGCGACGGCGATCGCGCGGTCGCGCGCGGACATCGGCGTGAGGTTGAGCTGCCACAGCAGGTGATCGCGCAGGTCCTGCTGCTCGGGCTCCTGGTTTTCGAATTCGTCGTCCGACGGCGCGTTGCGCGCGGGCGTGTCGAAGCTCATGTCCAGCGATTCGAAGCGGTCTTCGTCCGGCTCGCGCGTATCGCTGTCGTTGCTCGCCGTTTCGCTGCTGGGGGTGTTGCGGTTGTCGAGGAATTCCACGGGCGGCGCCTCGATACTGGCTTCCGCCTCCGCTGGTGCGGGTTCGCCCGGTTCGTCGGGGAGTTCCAGCAGCGGATTGGATTCGAGCGCTTCGCGCAGCTCCATCTCCAGCTCGATGCTGCTCAGCTGCAGCAGGCGGATCGCCTGCTGCAGTTGCGGCGTCAACGCCAGTTGCTGGTGCAGACGGAGGTTTAACGCTGGCTTCATCAGGGGTCCCGTTGCGGAGCGTTTCGCAGGAATACAGTCGAGGGTGCGAAAGGCCCGTGACGCCATCCTAATGCGGAAAACGGTCGACGGGAACCGAGCGGCGGCAGGTCGCAAGCAACTTGCGTAAGGCGGCGGATTGGGAGAGGATTTGGCAGCTTGCCCACCGCGCGCCGCGTGTCCCCGCGTGCCGGTCGTGTGAAACATTTGTCAATGTGCATCTGTGGCGCTGTGGAATCCGCGCCGCGACAGCACGTTACATGCGGAATTCCTTGCCCAGATACACTTCGCGCACCTGTTCGTTCGCGAGTATCGTCGCAGGCGCGCCCTTGGCCAGCACCTTGCCTTCGCTCAGGATGTAGGCGCGATCGCAGATGCCGAGGGTTTCGCGCACGTTGTGGTCGGTGATCAGCACGCCGATGCCGCGCTCCTTGAGATGGCGCACGATGCGCTGGATCTCGCCGACCGAGATCGGATCCACGCCGGCGAACGGTTCGTCGAGCAGCATGAAGCGCGGTTCCGCGGCCAGCGCGCGCGCGATCTCGACGCGACGGCGTTCGCCTCCGGAAAGGCTCGCGCCTTTCTGCTGTGCGATATGGCTGATCTGCAGTTCGTCGAGCAGTTTTTCGAGTTCCGCCGCACGGCCGGAGGCGTCCAGTTTCGGACGCAGTTCGAGGATTGCGAGGATGTTGTCGGCGACGCTCAGGCGACGGAACACCGACGCCTCCTGCGGCAGATAGCCCAGGCCCAGACGCGCACGTGCATGCATCGGCAGTGCGGTGATGTCGGTGTCGTCGAGCCGGATGCTGCCGGCGTCCGCACCGATCAGTCCCACGATCATGTAGAAACAGGTCGTCTTGCCGGCACCGTTGGGGCCGAGCAGGCCGACCACTTCGCCCTGGTCCACGCGGCAGGAGAAATCGCGTACGACTTCACGCTGTTTGTAGCGTTTCTTCAGCCCCGTCGCGCTGAGCATTACTTCTGTTTGTCCTTGGCGGCCGGCTTGGTTTCCGACTTGGGCTTGGGCTGCATTTTCATCGTGATGCCGCCGCCCGAATTGCCTTCGCCGGTGAGCTCGCCGCTTTCGGTGTTATAGACGATGCGTTCGCCGCGGAATTCGCCGCGGCCTTCCTGGATCACGACCGCGTTGCCGGTGAGGATGGCGGTGGACTTGTCGGTGTCGTAGTCGATGTTCGCCGCGGTGGCGCGCATCAGGCCG
Source organism: Lysobacterales bacterium (assembly GCA_038207515.1). Classification (GTDB taxonomy): domain Bacteria; phylum Pseudomonadota; class Gammaproteobacteria; order Xanthomonadales; family Rhodanobacteraceae; genus Tahibacter. Next base: position 67,857 of record JBBQZR010000022.1, read on the forward strand.
CCGCCATCGAGTTGCTGCTGCATGCGTGCCGGCTTGCCTTCGAGCACGACGCGACTGATCTCGTCGTCGCTGTTCTGGTAGACCGTGCCTTTGTCGGATTCGCCCTTCATCGTGCCGCGGGTCAGCTTGACCGCGCCGGTGAGGATGGTGAGGTGCTTGTTCTGGTTGGTGGCGAAATGGTTGGCCGCCACTTCCAGGGGCTGGTCGGCGTCGGACTTCAGCGCCTGTGCCGCCGGTGCCGCCAGCGCCAGCAGCGCAACGAGACTAAGGCTTGCGCTTGCGCGCGAACGAAGCGTGGACATCGGCGAGCAACTCCAATTGGTGCGTGTTGAGATCGGCCTTCATGCCGGTGCCGCGCAGTATAGAGCCCGGCTGCGTGATCGTCGCGGCGGCTGCGGTCTGCAGGCGGTTCTCCTTCGGATAGGCATCGACGTCGCGCGTGTCCACGCGCGCGGCGCCGGCGTCTGCGCTGGCTTCGCGGTGCATTTCCACGGCGCCGGCCAGCAGCATGTGCGTGCCGTCCTTGTTGACGAAGGCCGACTGCGATTTGCCTTTCCAGGGCTCACCCTTGGCGGCTGCGATCAGAAAATCAGGCGTGTCGATCCACAGCGAGCCATCGTCGTTGCGGCGCGCGAGCGCCGGTGCGGCCACCGTGAAACTGAGCTTGCCGTTTTCATCGAGCGCGTTGAGCTCGAATTCGTCGAGGGTGTAGTTCGAGCGCGGCGGGCCGACGAAGGCCGGCTCTTTTTCGGCCGGCCGGAACAGCCAGAACAGTGCCCAGGTCAGCGCCGCCGCCACGGCAAGCGCAAGGATCGTGTTGAGGCTGCGCTCGCCCATCAGAGCCAGTGCGCCAGTTCGGCGTCGGCCAGGCCGCGCGCGTGCAACAGAAGATCGCAGACTTCGCGCACGGCACCTTCGCCGCCATTGCGCCGGGTTTGCCAGTGCGCGCGTTCGGCCACCCACGGATGTGCATTGGCCGGCGCGATCGGCAAGCCGGTCGCGAGCATGGCGCGCAGGTCAGGCAGATCGTCGCCGGTGTAGCAAACCTGCTGCAGCGGCCGTTGCAGCGCCTCGCACAGCAGGTGCAGGCAGGCGAGCTTGTCCTTCTGTCCCTGATAGACATGGGCGACGCCGAGTTCGGCCATGCGTTCGGTGACGAGATGACTCATGCGCGCGGTGATGATGGCCACTTCGATGCCGTTGGCGAGCAGGCGCTTGAGGCCCAGTCCGTCGTGGACGTGAAAGGCCTTGAGTTCGCGGCCTTCTTCCGAATACCAGAGCCGCCCGTCGGTGAGCACGCCGTCCACGTCGAACACGGCAAGGCGGATGGCGGCGGCGCGGTCACGCAGGTCGTCGGGCAGTCGGTCGGGCATGCGTGGGTATCGGACAGGAGGCGGCAGGGCCGCGGGCAGGCGGAGCGAACCGGTGTCGACCGGTCAGCCCGGGGATGCTGCGGCAAGCGCGGGGCTGCCGTCCATGCCGGCCGCCGGCGGACGCGGGCTCGCGTTCAGACTACGCGGGCGCGCAGCAGGTCGTGAATGTTCAGTGCGCCGACCAGCTTGTTACTGTGGTCGACGACCAACAGGGCATGGATGGTGAAGTCTTCCATGAGCCGGGCCGCTTCGACGGCGAGTTTGTCCGGCGTGATGGTCTTGGCCTTGGCGGTCATCAGGCGGGTCAGCGGCGCGCTGCGCAGATCGACGGCGTGGTCATCAAGGGCGCGGCGCAGGTCACCGTCGGTGAACACGCCGAGCAGGGTGTCCTCGGCATCGACGACGGCCGTCATGCCCAGGCCCTTGCGCGACATCTCGACCAGCGCTTCGGAAAGGCTCGAATCTTCGCCGACCTTGGGAACCTGATCGCCGGTATGCATGACGTCGCTGATATGCAGCAGCAGGCGCCGGCCCAGCGAACCGGCCGGATGGGAACGGGCGAAATCGTCGGCGGTAAAGCCGCGTGCTTCGAGCAGCGCCACGGCCAGCGCGTCGCCCATGACGAGCGCGGCAGTCGTGCTGGCGGTCGGTGCGAGGCCCAGCGGACAGGCTTCGGTCGGTACGCTGACATCGAGATGCACGTCAGCCAGGCGTGCGAGCGAGGAGCTGTCGTTTCCGCTCATCGCGATCAGCGGTATGCCCTGGCGCCGGATCAGCGGCAGGATGGTCAGGAGTTCGTCGGTCTCGCCCGAGTTGGACAGGGCCAGCACCACATCCTTCTGCGTGATCATGCCCAGGTCGCCGTGACTGGCTTCGCCCGGATGCACGAAGAAGGCCGGTGTGCCGGTCGAGGCCAGGGTCGCGGCGATCTTGCGCGCGATGTGACCGGACTTGCCCATGCCGGAAACCACGATCCGTCCGGTGCAGTCGAACATGAGCTGGCAGGCGCGCAGGAAGCTGTCGTCGATGCGGGATTTGAGCAGATCGATGGCCCGGGCTTCGGTCTCGACGACCTGTAGCGCACTGCGCACCAGGGCGGCCTGGTTCAGGGGCGGATGGGCGGCGATGGAGGAAATCAGGGGCAGGATCTGTGCATTCATGAGCAAGGCTGGATGGAGCAGGGATACAGGGCGCTCGAACGCAACGTTTTGGCGCCAGCTGATTTTCGGTAACATGCGCGTCCCCATAGTGTAGCCGGATAGTCGTCCCCGTCGCAGGGACGGCGCAGACCTGCACTTCGTCGCGACGCTCCGTCGCTGCCCTGAATCCGCCACGGATCCCGCCCGAAATGGACAGCCAGACCATCAAGAATCTGATCGAGCAAGGATTGCCCGGCGCCACGGCCGAGGTCAGCGGTGCCGATGGCGTGCACTTCGAAGCCCTGGTCACCGCCGAAGTGTTCCGCGGCAAGCTGCCGCTGGCGCGGCACCGTCTTGTTTACGCGACGCTCGGTGATCTGATGGGTGGCGCCATCCATGCGCTGGCTCTCAAGACGGTGACACCTGAAGAGGCGGAAAGCGGTAGCCGCAATGCCTGAGTTTTGACGGCTTCGGGCCTTCACCCCCCCAAAGCCGGTGCAGCCCGCGATGCGAGTCTGCATACCGCGATGTCGAATTCCCGTTTTACTGAGTAAATGATGGCCAAGATCGTAATTTCCGGCGGTGAACCGCTGCACGGCGACGTGTGGATTTCCGGCGCCAAGAACGCGGTGCTGCCGATCCTGGCCGCGACCCTGCTCGCTGACGGCCCTGTCAGCATCGGCAACGTGCCGCACCTGCACGACGTCACCACGACCATGGAACTGCTCGGCCAGATGGGCGTGCAGCTGGTGCTCGACGAGCGCATGAAAATCCATGTCGATCCGCGCTCGATCAAGAGCTGTTCGGCACCGTACGACCTCGTCAAGACCATGCGCGCGTCGATCCTCGTGCTCGGTCCGCTGGTCGCGCGCTACGGCGAGGCCGAAGTCTCACTGCCGGGTGGCTGCGCCATCGGTTCGCGTCCGGTCGACCTGCATATCAAAGGCCTGCAGGCGCTGGGCGCCGACGTGACGGTCGAGAACGGCTACATCCGCGCCAAGGCCAAGCGCCTCAAGGGCGCACGCATCAGCATGGACATCGTCACCGTCACCGGTACCGAGAACATCATGATGGCGGCGGCCCTGGCCCACGGCACCACCATCATCGAGAACGCGGCGCAGGAACCCGAAGTGGTCGACCTGGCCAACTGTCTCAACGCCATGGGCGCCAACGTGCAGGGAGCCGGTACGGCAACGCTCGTGATCGAAGGCGTGGAGCGCTTGAACGGCACGGACTACGACGTCCTGCCTGATCGCATCGAGACCGGGACCTTCCTCGTCGCCGGTGCCATCACCGGCGGCCGCGTGCTGGCCAAGAAGGCCAGGCCCAAGACGCTGGACGCGGTACTGGCCAAGCTCGAGGAAGCCGGCGCGCACATCAATACGGGCGATGACTGGATCGAGCTCGACATGCGCGGCAACCGCCCCAAGGCGGTCAACATCACGACCGCGCCGTATCCGGCATTTCCGACCGATATGCAGGCGCAGTTCACCGCGCTCAACTGCGTCGCCGAAGGCGTCGGCATCATCACCGAGACCGTATTCGAGAACCGGTTCATGCATGCGCATGAGCTGCAGCGCCTGGGCGCCGACATCCGTCTCGAAGGCAATACCGCGATCATCAAGGGCGTCAAGAAGATGACCGGCGCGCCGATCATGGCGACCGACCTGCGCGCATCGGCCTGTCTGGTCCTGGCCGGACTGGTGGCTGAGGGCGATACCACGGTCGACCGCGTCTATCACATCGACCGCGGCTACGAGTGCATCGAGGAAAAGCTCGGCAGCCTCGGCGCACGCATCCGCCGGCTGCCTTCCTGATCCCGCTGCCTTCCTGACCTGTAGGAGTCAGGGATGCCGCCGCCGTGACGGCGTGCGGCATCGGAGTTGGCCTCGTTGCGCCGGGATCGACGCGTCTTCCGCAACGACACCGGCCAATCCGGCACCGATCGGCAGCATCAGCGGATCGCCTTCAACTCCATAACGATGTTGTTGCCGTCCTTCTGCAGCTGTTCGATCTGCAGCGGTGCCAGCAAGTCGGGCGTGTACCAGGAACTGCCTTTGTTCGGCTTGTCGGTGCGCTCGAAGCGTGTCGCCTCATAGCGGCCGGCCGGCAGGTTCAACAAGCGCGTTTCACGCCGCTCGAAACGCTGATTTTCGGTGCCTTCCTTGGCCGCGACGTACAAGGTGTTGTCATTCAAGTGCTGATTGCGGCCCAGCGCGACGACGACGACCTGGCGGTCGATGCTGCCGGCATGCAGCGGATAGCGGAACAGTTCGTCCTTGTCGGTGACGCGGGCTTCGTTCGCCTGCCAGTCGAAGTCGATCCGGCGCTGCTTGGACTTGAGCGTCGCGTCCTGCTTGTAGTGATACTTCGTGCTCTGCAGGGCCGTCTGGTCGACGATGAACTCTGATTCTTCGCGGACATCCAGGCCCAGCAGTCTGGCCATTCCCGCGGTGCCGCGGGTTTCGGTCACCAGCGTCCATTGCCGATCGCCGTTGTCGCTCAAGGTCATGGTGGCCTCGCCGATGAGCTTGCCGCCGCGCTTGACGTCGTAGCTCGCCACGAACGGTTTCAACGGAACAGCATCGTGCGGGCCGCGAGAATTCGGTTCGACGGCGCTGGCGAGCAGCGGCAGGACGGCAAGACCGAGCAGGGCGAGAAAGCGCATGGAGGACTCCGGTAAGGGACGGCGCAGTGTGGCGGCGCGGTGCTGAACGCACTCCGCGTGTCTGGCAGGCTATTGAGAAACAGCCTGCCAGCGCGATCCAGGATGGATCGCTCGAGAGTCGATCGCGTAGGCGATCGGCTCGGAGAACAGTGACGTCTATCGCGTAAGCGATCGATTCTCGGAGAACGTGGGCAAGCTTTGCTTGCACCGTTCGATTGAGAAAGGGAGTTTTTCCCCCCTTTCTCAAAAAGCCTGTTAGACGCGCAAGGGCTCGGACAGCGGCGTCTCGTCAAAGTGCACCGTGCTGCCGCGCAGTTGCGCGCGACCTTCGGCGATCCACTGTACGCAGCGGCACAGCAGCGCGTGTTCGCGCGGCAGAAGCCGCGCGGCCAGTGTCTCGGCGCTGTCGCCGGGCTCCAGCGCGATTTCGGTGCACGCGAGCAGCGGGCCGGCATCGAGTTCCGCGCCGACGAAATGCACGCTCGCGCCGTGGACGCGGTCGCCGGCTTCCAGCGCACGGCGATGCGTATGCAGTCCCGGATATTTCGGCAGCAGCGACGGATGGACATTGATGATGCGGCCGGCCCACGGCACCAGCACGGCGGCGTCGAGCACGCGCATGAAGCCGGCCAGCACGATGAGGTCGGGCGTGAATGCGCCAATGCGCGCAAACAGCTCGGCATCGTAGCGCGCGCGGTCGGGCATGTGGCCCGTATCGAGTGCGAGCGTAGCGATGCCGGCGGCCTCGGCGTGGCGCAGGCCCTCGGCGGCGGCCCGGTTGCTCGCCACGACGACGATGTCGATGGTCAGCTCGCCGCTGCGCTGCGCGGCGATCAGCGCCTGCAAATTCGAGCCGCGGCCCGAAATCAGCACCGCGACGCGCAGCGGCGCAGGCATCAGCGGATCAGGACGCGATCGTCGCCGGGCGAGGCGATGATCTCGCCGATCTGCCACGCGGGCAGGCCGAGCTTCTCGAGCGCGGCCAGCGTGCTGGCGACGGCCTCCTGCGCGACGATCACGGTATAGCCGATGCCGCAGTTGAACGTCCGCCACATCTCTTCCTGTGCCACGGCGCCTTCGCGCTGCAGCCAGTCGAACAGCGGCGGCAAGGTCCAGCTGGCGCTGTCGAGTGAAATGCCCATGGCGTCCGGCACGACACGGATGATGTTTTCCTTGAGGCCGCCGCCGGTGATGTGCGCCATGCCCTTGACCGGCTGTTCGGAGAGCAGTTGCAGGATCGGTTTGACGTAGATGGTGGTCGGTGCCATCAGCGCGTCGGCCAGGGCCACGCCGCCGACGTCCAGTTCGAACGGGCTGCCGGCGCGAGAGACGATGCGGCGGATCAGCGAATAGCCGTTGGAATGCGCGCCGCTGGACGCGATGCCGAGGATGGCGTCGCCGGCGCGCAGCTGGCTGCCGTCGATGAGCTTTGACTTCTCCACCGCGCCGACGCAGAACCCGGCGAGGTCGTATTCGCCGGGCGCGTACATGTCCGGCATCTCGGCGGTTTCGCCGCCAATAAGGGCGCAGCCGGCCAGCTCGCAGCCCTTGGCGATACCGCCGACAACCGCGACGGTGGTATCGACGTCGAGCTTGCCGGTGGCGAAGTAATCGAGGAAGAACAGGGATTCGGCGCCCTGGACCAGCACGTCGTTGACGCACATGCCGACCAGGTCGATGCCGATGGTGTCGTGGCGATTCAGGATCTGCGCGAGCTTGAGCTTGGTGCCGACGCCGTCGGTGCCGGAAACCAGTACCGGTTCCTTGTAGCGTCCGGCGAGTTCGAACAGGGCGCCGAATCCGCCGAGACCGGCCATCACTTCTTTACGGAACGTCCGCGCGACCAGCGGCTTGATGCGCTCGACGACTTCGTTGCCCGCATCGATGTCGACGCCGGCGTCGCGGTAGGTCAGGGCGGTCTTGGAATCGGACATGGCTGCGCCGGCGGAAAAAAGGGGCGCAATCATACCAGCCGCTGCCGGTGGCCGCCGCGCCGCCGCATGGACGCGGTGACGGGGTTTGGGCAGACTTGGGCACGAATCCGATCGCCGACCAGGGAATGTCCGTGCGTTACGCCCGCTTGCTCGCTGTGCTGCTTTCCCTGTTGTGCCTGCCTTTGTATGGCAGCCTGGCTACGGCCCAATCGGCTTCGGCCGCGCTGTATACCGGCGAAGTGCCGGTGCCCGACCAGTCCGACGAGCAGCGCGCGATCGCGCTGAAGAACGCAATGGCCCAGGTCGTCATCAAGCTCACCGGCGATCGCGCCGCGGCCAGCGGCGAAGCCGTGGCCAAGCTGATCGAATCGGCCGAGCGCTATGTCCAGCAATACACCTACCGCCAGGAAGTCGCCAACGTCGACGGCCAGCCGCTGCTGCGCCTGAGTCTCGTCGCGAGTTTCGACCGCGCCGCGCTGGACCGCGTGCTGCGTGATCGCGGCCTGCGGGTCTGGACGCCTGCCGCGCGTGCGCCGGTCGTGACGTGGCTCGCGCTGGACGAAGGCAGCGGTCCGCGCCTGCTCGACAACACCGACCCGGCCGGACGCGTCATGCAGCAGGTCGCCGAGCAGCGCGGCATCACGCTGGTCTGGCCGCGCGTGGAAACGCCGGACCAGGCGCTGACCACGGCGCAGATCGTCTGGGAAGGCGACATCATGACGCTGAGCGCCGATGCGGCACGCTACCAGACGGATACGGTCCTCGTCGGCCAGTTGCGCCGCGTCGGCGACGCCTGGTCGGCGCGCTGGACGCTCGCGCTGGGCGGACAGGCGCAGCCGGTATGGGAGTCGCGCGATGCGGATCTCGCCACGGCGCTGGCCGCCGGCGCCGAAGGCGCGGTCGACCGCACGCGCGGACGCTCTTCGGCCGCGGTCGAGGAGCGCCGCATCACGACGGCGAAAGTCTGGATCAGCGGCCTGCAGTCGGCACAGGACTATGCGCGCCTGTTCGAAATGCTCGGCAGCAATGAACTCGTGCGCGAATTCCAGCCCGAGCAGGCGCGCGGCGACGGCGTGTTATTGAAGCTGACCCTGAATCTCGCGCTGGACCGCTGGCTCGCTTATCTGCCGCCCGACGGCATGCTGCGTGTCGTCAGCACGGCGCCGCCCATTGATGGGGTGGAGGCGACGCTGGCGCTGACTCCGTAAGGACGTTCTGAACTAGTCATTACACAGCCGCTCTTTACCCGCACCCGATCTCCACAACCCCGCCAAATGCCGGCTTTGCGGGCGTCTGGCTGCTCCCTCTGGTCGGGGGGCTTCCAAAAAGAATTCCGATTTGTTCAGAGTTTCCCTAAGCGTATGCACCACATCCCGAATGGTTTGACCCTGCTGCGCATGCTGCTGACGGTGCCGTTGGCCTGGCTACTGCGCGACGGTCGCTACGACCTGGCGCTCGCGATCGCACTGGTCGCGGCTTTCACGGACGCGCTAGACGGCTATCTGGCCAAGCGCTTCTCGTGGCAGAGCCGGCTCGGCGGTCTGATCGATCCGATCGCCGACAAGCTGTTGCTGATCGCCTGCTTCTTCGGTCTGGCCGGTGCCGGCGCGCTGCCCTGGTGGCCGGCTGCGCTGGTGATCGGTCGCGACGTGATCATCGTGACCGGCGCGGTCGTCTACCACAATCTGGTCGGGCCGCTGAAGGCCGAACCCAGTCTGCTGAGCAAACTGACGACAACCTTGCAGATCGCGCTGGTATTGGCCACGCTGCTGCATCTGTCACGCTTCGCCGAATGGCCGGAATGGTTCAACCTGGGGCTGCTGGCCGCGGTTACGCTGACGACGCTGGGCAGTGGCATCGACTACGTGGTGCGCTGGTCGCTGAAGGCCTGGCGCGAAACGCACATTCAACGGGATGGTCCGCAATGACGACGACGGAACGCTGGCAGTGGCTGGCGCTGGCCCTGGTGGGCGGTGGCCTGATCTATCTGCTCGCGCCGGCGCTGACGCCGTTCGCGATCGCCGCGCTGTTCGCCTATCTGTGGGATCCGGTCGTCGACCGGCTGGAACGGCTGGGGCTGTCGCGCAATTTCTCGGTATGCCTGGTGTTCCTGCTGATCGGCGTGGCTGTCGTCACTATCGTTCTGCTGGTGATTCCGTTCACCGAGCGGCAAATCGCGAAGTTCCTCGACCAGTTGCCGCGCTGGCTGGCCTGGATTCAGGCCGAGGCACAGCCGCGCCTCGAACAGCGTTTCGGCGTGACACTGGATTTCGCCGATCCGAACAAGCTCATCGAGATGGTGAAGGAACACTGGCGCGAGGCAGGCGGCATCGCTACGCGGATTCTGGCCAAGGTTTCCTCGTCGGGACTCACCGTGCTGGGCTGGATCGCGCAGCTCGTACTCATTCCGGTCGTCACGTTCTATCTGCTGCGTGACTGGGATCTGCTCGTCGCGCGCATCAATGTACTGCTGCCGCGCACGGTCGAGCCGACCATCAGCCGCCTCGCGCGGGAATCCGACGAAGTGCTCGGTGCTTTCCTGCGCGGGCAGCTCAGCGTGATGCTGGCGCTCGGAACCCTGTATGCGGTCGGCCTGTGGCTGGTCGGCATCGACGTAGGACCGCTGATCGGCATGATCGCGGGTCTGATCAGCTTCGTGCCCTACCTCGGCGCGATCGTCGGACTCGGCATGGCGCTGATCGCCGCGGTCGTGCAGTACCAGGACTGGTCGCATGTGTTCATGGTCCTCGCCGTATTCGGCGTCGGCCAGACCATCGAAGGCTACGTGCTGGTGCCCAAGCTCGTCGGCGACAAGATCGGCATGCATCCGGTCGCGGTGATTTTCGCGATTCTGGCGGGCGGCGAGCTGTTCGGCTTCCTCGGCGTGCTGCTGGCGCTGCCCGCGGCGGCCGTGGCGATGGTCGTGCTGCGCTATCTGCACGAAAAGTATACGGAGAGCAATCTCTACCAGCCGACCGAACCCGAGCAGGAAGCCTCCGGCGTCGTGGTCGTGTCGCATGGCGCGGTCGTCACGGCCAGCGAGTTCGAGGCCGAGCCCATCGTCGTGGCCCGAACCGAACTCATTCTGCCCGACGGCGCGAAATCGCCGGCAGATTGACGTGGAGCAATTACCCTTGGGCTGGCGCTGGCCGGCACAGCAGCGGTTCGAGACGTTTTTCACCGGTACCAACGGTGCTGCCGTGGACCTGCTGCAGCGAGTGGCTGGCGGTGCGGATGCAGCATGGATATTCCTGCATGGCCCCGAGGGCAGCGGCCGCACGCACCTGCTGATGGCGGTTTGCCAGGCCGCGAGTGCGGCCGGATTGAGTGCACAGTATCTGCCGCTGGCCTCGTTGGTTTCGGCGCAGGACGATGCCATCCGCAGCTTCGGCGGCAGCGACCTGCTCGTGCTCGACGACGTCGACGCGATCGCCGGCATTGCCGCGGCCGAGCATGCACTCTTTGATTTGTATAATCGTTGCCGCGCCGAAGGCAGTACGCTCGTGTTCGTGGCGGCGGCACCGCCGGCGCAGATCGGTATCGTCCTGCCGGATCTGGTGTCGCGCCTGTCTGCTTGCACGCAGGCGGCATTGCGTCCGCTCGACGATGCGCAGCGGCGCGACGTGCTGCGCGAGCGCGCCGAAACGCGCGGCATTGCGCTCGACGAGGCGGTACTGGACTTCCTGTTCACGCATTACGCGCGCGATCTGGGCAGCCTGGGCGCGTTGCTCGATCAGGTCGACCGCGCGTCGCTCGCGGCCCAGCGCCGCGTCACCGTGCCGTTCCTGCGTCAGTTGCTGCGCGAACAGAAGGCAGGAGCGGGCGGCGAAGTGTGAGAATCGCGATGGCATCCCTGCCTAGGAGCATCCTTGCATCGTCGCGATTCCTGTTTCGCATACCCGCTCCTGCCTGACCGGTGCGGCAGCGGCGACCTGAGCCGCCGCGCCTGCGCGGATCAGCGCGTTTGTCGCCTCAGCCGCCCGAACGATCGGCGCTGGCGGGCTTGGATTTGACGCTGCCACCTTCGACGAGGATGAACTCGCGGTTGGCAGCGACGGTTTTCTCACCGATGCCTTTGACCTTGGCCAGGTCGTCGACGCTCTTGAACGAGCCGTTCTTTTCGCGATACGCGACGATGGCTTCGGCCTTGCTCTGACCGACACCCTCGAGGTTGGCGGCGATGGCGCCGGCGTCGGCGGTGTTGATGTTGACCGGCTGCGCGGCGAAGGCCGGGAAGCAGAAGGCCAGGGACAGGGCGAGGGACTGGATGAACTTGTTCATGGGTTTGCTCCTGATTGCGTGGTTGGGATGGGTCGTGCCGGGGTGGCCTCGACAGGTGACACGATAGGCGCGTGACTGCGCCGCTTCGTCGGGCAAACGCCGCGTGGAACCCTGCGCGAGTGCCGTCCGCAACGCTAGGAAAAGTCGCACTGGTGCCTAGTCCCGGCGGAAATATCAGGCCGGGCAACTCGTTAGCCGGTAGCGGCCGGGGTAACATCCGTGCTTTGCCGCACCCCTGCAGGAAATCCAATGAATACCGAACAGCTGCGCGACTTCGTCTCGGCCAAATGGGACGCGGAAATCGTTCCGCATCTCGTCGACTACATTCGCATTCCGAACAAGTCGCCGATGTTCGACGCGGACTGGGCGGCGCACGGCTACATGGACCAGGCGGTCGAACTCCTCGCTGGCTGGGCCCGCGCGCAGACCATCGCCGGCATGCACGTGGACGTAGTCCGGCTCGAGGGCCGCACGCCGCTGATCTTCATCGACATCCCCGGCAACAACGACGACTGCGTCGTGCTCTACGGCCATCTCGACAAGCAGCCCGAGATGACCGGCTGGGCCGAGGACCTCGGTCCGTGGAAGCCGGTGATCAAAGGCGACAAGCTGTATGGCCGCGGCGGCGCCGACGACGGTTACGCGATCTTCGGCTCGCTCGCCGCCATCCTCGCCTTGCAGGAGCAGGGCATTCCGCATGCGCGCTGTGTCGTCATGATCGAGGCGTGCGAGGAATCCGGCAGCTACGACCTGCCGTATTACGTCGACCATCTCGCCGCGCGCATCGGCAAACCCTCGCTCGTGGTCTGCCTCGATTCGGGCTGCGGCAACTACGAGCAGCTCTGGCTCACGACCAGCCTGCGTGGCCTGACCGGCGGCAATCTCACGGTCAAGGTGCTCGAGGAAGGCGTGCATTCCGGCGATGCCTCCGGCGTGGTCGCGTCGAGCTTCCGCATACTGCGCCAGCTGCTCGAGCGCCTCGAGGACGAAACCACCGGCAAGATCCGCGCGCCGGAACTGTTCGTCGATATCCCGCAGCAGCGCATCGATCAGGCGCAGCGCTCGGCGCAGGTGCTCGGCGATGCGGTGTATTCCAAGTTTCCGTTTGTGGACGGCATGCGTCCGATGAACGACGATCACGCCGAACTCGTGCTCAACCGCACCTGGCGTCCGGCGCTGTCGGTGACCGGCGTGGCCGGCCTGCCGTCGCTGGAATCCGCCGGCAACGTGCTGCGTCCGTTCACGGCGGTGAAGCTGAGTCTGCGCCTGCCGCCGACGCGCGACGGCGCCAGTGCCGGCGAATTCCTCAAGGGACTGCTCGAACGCGATCCGCCTTACGGCTGCGAAGTGATCTTTGATCTGGAGAAAGCCTCGACGGGCTGGAATGCGCCGCAGCTGTCAGCGTGGCTGGAACAATCGGTGGCGGAGGCGTCGCAGGCTTTCTTCGGCCCCGCACCGGCCTACATGGGCGAAGGCGGCACGATTCCGTTCATGGGCATGCTCGGTGAGAAGTTCCCGGGCGCGCAGTTCCTCATCACCGGCGTGCTGGGGCCGCATTCCAACGCTCATGGTCCGAACGAATTCCTGCACATCCCGACCGGCAAGCGCGTGACCATGTGCGTTGCCAAGGTCATGGCCGATCACTTCACCGCGAGCCAGGCCGGGCTCACCATGGGCGTGGCCGCGAGTGACGCGAACAGCAACCACGGCGACCACGGCTGCTGCTGAGCCGCGCCGGCGACAGCGCGAGGGAGTGGATGCATGACGGGTTCGGTCGATTCCGCAATAGCGCCGCGCGAGCGGCGCTGGTCCCGGCGTCTCGTGATCGGCATTGCCGCGCTGGCGCTGCTCGCGCTGGCCGTGTCGTCGCTGTTCGCCGACGGCGGCGCGCATACGCTCGACCGGCAGATCATGCTGCTGTTGCGCGACCCGCAGGCGATGGACGACCCGCTCGGCCCGAACTGGTTCGAGGACGTCATGCGCGACATGACCGGCCTCGGCGGCATCGGTGTCGTGGCCGGCGCGAGTCTGCTGCTTGCCGGTTATCTGTGGCTGCAGCGCCGGCGCAGCGATGTGGCGATCCTCGCGCTCAGCCTGATCGGCGCGCAGCTCATCAGTGCGGTCGCGAAGCTGCTGATTTCGCGGCCGCGGCCGGACCTGGTCTCGCACGAGGCCGAGATCTACAGCGCGAGCTTTCCGAGCGGGCATACCTTGATGGCGACCGTCGCCTGGGTCACGTTCGCGATGCTTCTGGCTGCCGATTTCCAGGACCGGCGCGTGCGCGACTATCTGCTGCTTACCGCGTGGTCCGTCGCGATCGCGGTGGGCTGCAGCCGCGTCTATCTCGGCGTGCACTGGCCCAGCGACGTGCTCGCCGGCTGGGCAGCCGGGGCGCTCTGGATGGTGCTGCTGTCGCGGCTCGTGCCGCGGCTGCGGGGGCGCTGAGCGGCCGTGTTCGAAATCCGCCGATCGGCGTTTCGTGGCGGCCTGCTCTGGGATGAGGCGGCGCGCGCCCTGGGCCCGCGAGTTACTCCCTCTCCCCCAACGGCTTTGCCGGTGGGGGAGAGGGTTGCGGTGATGGGGAAAG
>JBBQZR010000023.1:0-81534 GCA_038207515.1 Lysobacterales bacterium
GGTCAGGCAATGCCCGATGTTGCTCTTGACCGAGCCCAGCGCGCAGTAGCCGGTCTTTTGCGTGTACTTGCCGAACGACGCCTTCAGCGCCTCCACTTCGATCGGATCGCCGAGCTTCGTGCCCGTGCCGTGCGCCTCGATCAGCTGGATGCCGCCCGGATCGATACCGAACCGGTCGTAGACCTCCTGCTGCAGCCGCGTCTGCGACTGCGGGTTCGGCGCCGTGATGCCGTTGGTCTTGCCGTCCTGGTTGACGCCCCAGCCCTGGATCACGCCGTAGATCGGATCGTTGTCGCGCTGCGCATCAGCCAATCGCTTGAGCATCACCACGCCCACGCCCTCGCCCGGCACGAAACCGTTTGCGCGCTGGTCGAACGTGAAGCAGCGACCGTCCGTCGACAGCATTCCCGCCTGCGCGGTCTTGATGTGCATGTCCGGGCCGGTCATCACGTAGACGCCGCCGGTCAGGGCCATGTCGCTGGTCCCGACCGACAGGCTGTCGCAGGCATGCGCCATCGCCACGAGCGACGACGAGCAGGCCGTATCGATCGACAGACACGGCCCTTGCAGGTTGAGGAAATAGGAAATGCGCGCCGCGAGAATCGAGTTCGCGTTGCCGGTGAAGCCCTGCGCGGTCAGGCGCTGCTCCGGCGACAACTGCTGATAGTCGCTGTTGGTGCAGCCGGCGAACACGCCGCAGCGGCTGCCCGACAGATCCCGCGCGTTGTAGCCCGCGTCCTCGATCGCCTGCCAGCAGGCCTGCAGGAACAGGCGCTGCTGCGGATCCATCAGTTCCGCTTCCTGCGGCGAGATGTTGAAGAACAGCGGATCGAACAGGTCGTAGTCGTCGAGCGCACCCATCCAGCGGCTGTTGGTGAGACCGGCCGCCGGCGCGCCGGCGCGGTAGTACTGGTCCATGTCCCAGCGCCGCTGCGGAACCGCGCTGATGCAGTCGCGGCCTTGCGCGATGTTGTTCCAGAACTGGACCAGATTCGCCGCCTGCGGGAATTGCCCGGCCATGCCGACGACGGCGATCGCGGGCGCCGGCGCCGACGCCGCGCCGGCTGCCAGCGGCGCGAGCGCGCGCAGGCGCCCGGCGGGACGCGGCGCTGCCTCGGCGCGTCGTTGCGCCGGTGCGGTTGGCACGGCGCGTGGTGCCGCGACCGCTGCCGTCGCCGGTGCGACGGCGGTCGTGCTCGTGGTCGTACTTGCTGAAGACGGCGGCAGGGTGCCGTGCTTTTCCGCCTCGTCGCGCACATGCCGGCTCAATTGCGCCAGGGTCGGATGGCTGTAGACCCGGGTCGCTTCGATCTGGAGCCGGTAGACCTCGTTGATCTTGCGCACCCAGGTCACGCCGATGATCGAATCCAGGCCCAGCGCGACGAATTGCGCCTCGTCGTCGAGGTCGTGCTCGGGCATCTGCAACTCGGCAGCGAGCAGCTGGCGCAGGTGTGCGGTGACGAGGGCCAGGGAGTCGCCAGTGCGGGCCGGCGCTGGCATGGCGGGTGCGGCAACCGCAACCGGCGGCGCGCGAACCGGCACGGCCGCGGGTATCGCGGCGGCGCGGCGCGGCGGCAGCGGCGTGCGCTGGAAGCGGTCCTCGATCAGCGCGAGCGTGTCGGCGCGGCCGACAAAGGTGGCTTCGTGCATGGCCAGCTCGCGCGCATACACGTCGTCGATCGCGCCACGCCGCGCGGCGCTCCACTGCCGCTTGAAGTTCAGCAGGCGCTCGCGCGGCTGGCGCGCGATGCGCCGGGCCAGCGACAGTGCCTCGGCCCGCACCGCGGCGCGCGGCAGCACCGTCTGCATCACGCCGCGCGCGCGCAGCTCGCGGCCGGTGTATTCGTACGCGGTCAGCAGGCTTTCGCGGGCCAGATCCTGGCCGAGCTGGTCCGCGACGCTCAGGGTGGCGCCGGCCCCGGGCGTGAACCCGTAATTCATGTACGGGCTGACGTAGTGGCTTTCCTCGCCGAACAGCACCGCGTCGGCAAACAGGCCCAGCGACCAGCCCGCGCCGATGCCGTGTCCCTGCATCGCCGCGACGACCGGCACGTCGCATTCCAGCGCCGCATGGAAAATCTTGAAATCGGTAAATTTGATCGTGCCCGCCTGGATTGCCAGCAGGCTTTCCTTGCTGCCGCCCGAGACGAAGTAGCTGTCATAGCCGGTCAGCACCACGACCTTGTACGGCGTGGCGGCAATGTGCGCGAACACTTCGCCGACGCCGGCCACGAGCGCCTCGGAAAACAGGTTCTTCGCCTCGCGATCGTGCAGTTCCACGAGCAGCACGCCATCGTCCTGCGCGGTCGCGCTGACCACGCGGCTGCGCAGCGCGACCGCGCCGGGCGGCGGCGCCTGCCAGGCCGATGCCGCCGCGTTCCAGCCGGTTGGCGTTGCCGGCGCCGGCCGCGTCACCGCCGCCGCGAAGCCCTGCGCCAGTTCCATCGCGTGGCCCAGCACCTGGTCCGCCGCAACGATCTGCAGCGCGCCGGCGCGCTGTTTCAGCATCTGGCCCGAATACGCATCGCCGGTCAGCAGCATTTCCCGACCCAGCACCGCGCCGAGGCGGTGCGGCACGATGTCCGCGGCGTGCGCCGCGACCTGCGCATCGGTGCATAGATCGGCCACGCCGTACCAGCCCGTTTCGCTGCCGACATGGACGTCGCAGCACAGGCTCAGCCACCAGCCCAGTCCGAGCGCATCGCCGGCTGTGGCCGCGATCACCGCGACCGGCGCGCGCTGGATCAGCGCCTGCAGCGCCAGTGCCTGCTCGGCCGACTCGCTGCCGTCGAAGGGCGCGACCTCGCTCGCCAGCAGGATGCAACCGGACGCGGCGCCGGCCTCGATCTGCGCCACGGCGTCGGCGAACTGGCGCGTGACCGTCGCCAGATCGCGCTGGTCCAGCCGGATCACGCGGGCCACGCCGCCGGCGAGTGCCGCCGCGGCGGCAACGGCAGGCTGCAGCGCCAGTGCGCGCGCGCGTACCGCGCGGACCAGATGGGCCTTGAGCAGGCGCAGCGCCTCGGCGGACTTGGTCGCGAGCCGCTGCGCGAGCGCCAGCGCCTGCTGCTCGATCTGCGCGCGCGGCACGATGGGACAGGTCCAGCCGCTGGCCTCGAGCGCGCTGCCGCGCCAGTACGTCGGCGGCAATTGCAGCTGGCGCGCGCGCAGGCTGCCGTAGCGTTCGTGCAGCAGTTCGGCCTGCGCCGCGAGCATGGACTGATCGGCGACCGCGTAGCCGTACTCCGCTTCCTCGCTGCACAGCATCAGGTCGCAGAGCGAGGCCAGCCACCAGCCGGCGCCGGTCGCGGCACCGGCCATCACGGCGACGACCGGGTACGGGAACGTGACGATGGCCTCGTGCAGCCGGCGCTGCAGCGCAAGGTCGTACTGCGCCGCATCGCCGTGCAGAAAATCCTCGGCCGTGCCACTGAGCAGCAGCACGCGCAGCGAATCGCGTCCGCGCGCGACGGCGAGCGCCTGCAGCAGTGCATCGACGAGCGGCGCACCGAGGAGGTTCTTGCCCGCCTCGATGCGAATCGCCGCGATGCCGCCACCAAGGTCGATCAGGCCGACCTCGCCCTGCCCGCCTGCCGTCATCGCAGCGGTGTGGCCCAGGCTGATCCGCGGCCGCGCCAGCACCCCTGAAGGCCACTGCAGTTGCGCAGCGACGAGCGCGCCCGGATTCGGCAAGACAAAGCGCGGCTTGTGCATTTGTACCGTCGCCGCGACGGCGGCGGCGGACTCGCCCGTTGCGTCGAGCGCAAACCGCACGGGTTGCTGCGCGGGTGCGGCCGTATCCATCGGTTCATCGACCGCGGCAGACGCGCTCGCGAGCGGACAGACCAGGCCGTGCAGCTGCACGCAGACCTGGCCGTCGTCGTCGCAGAGATCCAGATCCAGCAGCACGTCGTTGCTGCGGTCCGCGGCGGGCGTGGACGGGCGCACCCAGAGCCAGCACTCGGCCGGCAGCGCTGCCGCGACGCGCAGGGAGTGCAGCGCCCGCGGCGGTGCCGCGGCGCCGATCAGCTGCAGCGCCGCCGCGCAGGCCTGCTGCAGCAGGTCCGGATGCAGCACGTAGGCATCGGCCGCCGCGTGCGATGCGGTGGCCCGCTGCAGACGCTGCAGCAACTCGGCGTCACCGCGGTAGCGCTGTTCGCCGGCCGCGCGCAACTGGACCTGCAGCGCGGCCAGCGGCAGCGGCGCGAAATCCAGGCCATCGAGCAGCAGCGCTTCGCCCTGGCAATGCAGGATGTCGCCATCGGTGCCGGCGCTGGCAATCTCGTAGACGAACCGCGTGTCGTCCAGCGCCTGCAGCGCGATCGTCAGCGGATTTTCGCGCGTGAGCACGGGCGCAGCGAGCCAGTCGACGTCGCGCAGTTCGACCGCGGCGTCGGCGCCGACACGCGCGGCCTGGGCCAGCGCGGCGCGCGCCATTTCCAGATACGCGAACGGCTGCAGCGTGCGGCCCGGCGTGCAGAACGCTTCGTCGCCGCGCAGCGACGAGGCAAAACTCTGCCGGTACAGATCCGAGGTGTTCGCATGCAGCAGCGGATGCAGCGCCGCGACAGGGGCGCCGCCGCTGCCGTTGGGCAGGTCCAGCCAGTGCCGCTCGCGGGCGAACGGATAGGTCGGCAGGCTCAGACGCGGCGGCGTGGCCGCGTTGGCGTACAGCGCGCTCCAGTCCCAGTCCAGTCCCTTGACCCAGAGTTCGGCGAGCTTTTCGAGCTTGCGTCCAACCAGCCAGCGGCCGATCGTCTGCTGCAGATCGCTGTCGGTCGTGAACAGGCTCAGCGCTTCCTTGTGGCGCTTGGCATTGCCCTGGTACAGCGCATCGAGCTCGGTGTCGCCCACAGCAAAGGCGCGCAGCGTGTCGGCGAGTTCGGCCAGCGTGTCGACGACCACGGCGAGGCGTTCGTCCATCGCTTCGCGGCCGGTCTGCAGGGTATGCGCGAGCGCCGCCAGTGACAGCGGCGGCGTGTGGGCGATGAAATCGCACAGGTCGGCGGCCTTGCGCTGCAGCTGCTCTGGCGTACGCGCCGAGAGCACGACGAGCGCCGGTTCCGCCGGCGCCGGTGCCGACGCCGGCGGCGTGAATTCCTCGATGATCATGTGCGCGTTGGAACCGCCCGCGCCGAACGAGGAGATGCCGGCGATGCGCGGCAGCGTGCGGCCGTCGATCACCGGCGCGACCCAGTCGGTCAGGGTCTGGTTGACCGTGAACGGGCTCGCGGCGAAGTCGATATGCGGATTGAGCGTGCGCGAATGCAACGACGGCACGATCTGGCGATGCTTGAGCTGCAGCAGCACCTTGGTCAGGCCGGCGATGCCGGCCGCGGCCTCGCAATGTCCAATATTGGATTTTGCCGAACCGATCAGGCAGAACTGCTTGTCCTGGCCGTACTGGCCGAAGGCTTTGTTGAGTGCCGCGATTTCGATCGGATCGCCGAGCTTCGTACCGGTACCGTGGGCCTCGATGTAGCTGACGTGGCGCGCATCGACGCGGGCTTCGCTCAGCGCCAGCGCGATCGCGCTGGTCTGCGCCTGCGGGTTGGGCACGGTATAGCCGTTGGTCTTGCCGCCGTGGCTCAGCGCGCTGCCGCGAATCAGACCGTAGATGTGGTCGCCGTCGCGCTGCGCGTCGGACAGGCGCTTGAGCACAGCCACGCCGACGCCCTCGCCCGGAATGTAGCCGTCGCCGCCTTCGCCGAAGCTCTGGCAGTGACCATCGCTGGAGATGAACTGGCCGACGCTTAGCAGCAGGTATTTCTGCGGATGGATGCTGATGTTGACGCCGCCGGCGATGGCCAGGCGCGTGCGGCCCCGGCGCAGGTCCTGGCAGGCGACATGGATCGCGGTCAGCGACGAGGAACACATGGTGTCGAGCGTCATGCTCGGCCCGTGCAGGTCCAGCACGAAGGACACGCGGTTGGCGATGCTCGCGACGTTGCCGGAAAAACCCATGCGCAGCGCCTGCGCGTCGGCGGCGAGGCCGAACAGCTGGTACTCGCTGTACATCACGCCCGCATACACACCGACATCACCAGCCGCGCCGCTGGTACCACGCAGGCTGCTGCGGCAATAGCCCGCGTCCTCGACCGCCATCCAGGCGTGCTGCAGGAACAGGCGTTCCTGCGGATCGATGAACTTGGCTTCGCGCGGCGCGATATTGAAAAACTGCGGATCGAATTCATCGACCCCGGCTATGAAGCCGCCCCAGCGGCTGTAGTGGCGCCCGCCTTCGCCGCGGTCCGCGCTGAAATGCTCGCGCCAGTCCCAGCGGCTCGCGGGAACCTCGACGATGCAGTCCTTGCCATCGCGCAGGTTGGCCCAGTACGCGGCCAGGTCCGGCGATTCCGGATAGCGCCCGCTGAGACCGATGATGGCGATGGGTTCGGAGATGGCTTCGGCGACCGGACCGTTCGTGACCGTGACGGCCGCAGGGGCCGCGCGCGGCGGCAGCAGGCGCGACGTCGTCGCGGCGGTTGCCGTGGTGACCGCACCGACGGGTGCCGGCGCTTCGCTGGCGGCCACGGCGGCTTTGGTGAACAGGCCGTTGAGCACCGCGGCATGGCTGTCCAGAAAATGGCCGGCCAGTTCGGCGATGCTGCGGTATTCGAACAGCAAGGTCTTGGACAGCGAGCCGAAGGTCTTTTCGATCTGCGCGGTCAGGCGCATCGCGAGTATCGAATCGATGCCGTACTGCTGCAGCGGCGCGTGCGGGTCGATGCGGTGCGAGGACAGCTTGAGCACCTGCGAGAACTGCCGGCGCAGCCAGTCCTGGGTCTTGTCGCGCAGTTCCTGGCCATCCAGCGCCGGTCCCGGCGTCGCCGCGATGGCGGGTGCAGGTGCCAAGACGGCCGGCGCGTCCTGCAGCAGGCTTTGCAGCCGGCCCAGGCGGCCCTGCAGCACGAGGCTGCGCGCAGCACCGTAGGCCAGGCTCTGTCGGAACGCGAGCAGGCCGTTCGCGCTGCTCAGCGGCTGTATGCCCGTGCTGCGTTCCAGCTCTGCCTGCAGCGCAGGATCGAGCTGCATGCCGCCGGACTGCCACAACGGCCAATTGATCGCGACCGTGCGGCCGCGCCGCTCACCGGCCGCCACACGCCCGCTGCGCCATTGCGCGAACTGATCGAGAAAACCATTGGCCGCGGCGTAGTCGGCCTGGCCGACGTTGCCGAAGGCCGCGGCGGTGGAGGAGAACAGCACGAAGAAATCCAGGTCCAGCGCTGCGCTGGATGCATCCAGATGCAAGGCCGCCGCGACTTTCGGCTGCAGCACCGCGCGAAATTCCGCGGCGGTTTTGCGCACGATGAAGTTGTCCGCAATCATGCCGGCGCTGTGCAGGATGCCGTGCAGCGCGCCGTGCGCATCGACCACGCCGGCGACCAGCGCCGTCACCGCGTACGCCGCGTCGAGATCGACGGCGCGGTAATGCACGCGTCCCGACGCGAGCGCCTGCAGCGCCTCGAGCCGGTCCCGGCGTTCGCCCGAAGGCGCGTCGCGGCCCGTCAGGATCACCTGCGCATGGCCGGCCTGTTCGAGGATGTCGCGCGCGAACAGGCTGCCGAGTCCGCCCAGGCCGCCCGTGATGAGGTAAACGCCATGTTCCTTGAACGCCGCTACGCCGTCGCCGGCCGGCTGTTCGGCCCAGCGCTGGCCCTGCAGCCGGCCGTTCGCGTCGAAGCGCTGCACCGTCTGCGTCGGATGCAACCGGGCCAGGTCCAGCCGCCGCGCGAGTTCGGCCGCGGCGATGTCGCCGCGGCTGTGCACGATCTGGCCGCAGAACAGCGGGTTTTCGAGGTGGGCGGTTTTCAGCAGCGCCGACAGTCCGGCGAACAGCGCCTGCGCGGGCTCGTCGCCGATGACGATCTGCAGCAACACCGGCCCGACCGGCCGGCGGGCATAAATAGCCTGGATCTGCTCGAAGCAGGCCAGCGCGCAGGCGCCGTAGCGCTGCGCGAGGTCCTGTCCCGGCGCGGCATCCCAGCGGCTGCAGCGGCTGCCCGGCAGGGAGGCCTGCAGCGCGTCGGCGTCGACCTCAGGCAGCTCGCACAGGACAAGTTCGCGCTCGGCCCATGTAACATTTGCAGGTTTTTCCACAATGCGATGCCAGTGCGGCGAGGCGAGCAGCAGGCCGCTGGCCTCGCTGGCCGGCCTCGCTTCGGGCTGTCCGAGCGCGCGCGCGGAAAAGCCGCGCAACTGCACGCAGACGCTGCCGTCTGCGTCGCACAGATCGATGTCGAGGCGGCTCACGGGCGCGTCGGCGCTGCTGCCCGCGGACAGGCGCACCCAGGCCCAGAGCGAGGCCGGACAGGCACCGAAGATGCGCACCGTATCCACCGCGAACGGCAGCCGCGCCTGCGATCCCGAACCGACCGCGAGACCTATGCAGGCCTGCAGCGCGCCGTCCATGAGACTCGGATGCAGCACGAAGCGATCGGCGCCGGCGCGTACGCTGTCGGGCAATTCGAGTTGAGCGAGCAAGGCGTCGCTACCCTGCAGCACGCGGCGTACCGCGCGATGGGCCGGGCCGTAGACCAGTCCCATGCGGTCGAACGCGCCGTAGACCGCCGCCGCATCGAGCGCGCCGCGATCCATCTGCGCGGTCAGCTGCGCGATATCCAGCGCCGGCGGCGCGGCAGCGGCGACATAGGCCGCGCGTCCCTGGCAATGTTCGTTCTGGCGCTCGCCTTCGCCGCTGACGATGGTGAAGTCGATTTCACCTTCCGGCGTAGCCGCCAGGACGATGCTCACCGGCAGTGGCGCGCGCACGATCATGGGCAGCGCCCAGACGCTGTTGCGCAGCTCCAGCGCCGCGCCGCGCGCCGCCGGCGGCGTGGCCTGCTCCGCGGCCGCGCGCGCCATTTCCAGGTAGGCGACGGCGGGCAGCACGCGCTCGTCGACGCCGCGCAGGCGGACCTTGTGATCGGCCAGGAACGGTTCCTCGCCGCTGAGCACGGAGCGGAAACACTGCCGGCTCAGATCCGACACATTGGCGTGCAGCAGCGGATGCAGCTGGGCCGTGGCAGCCGCCGCCGGCGCGGCGGCCGTGGCCGGAATCCAGAAGCGTTCCTGCGCGAACGGATACGTCGGCACGCTGACCCGACGCGTCGCGCCGCGATGCAGCGGCTTGAAGTCGATGTCGATGCCCGACGTCCACAGCAGGGCGAGCTGGTCGAGATCTTTCTCGTGCAGCGCCTGCTCGATCAGCTGGAGGCCGGAGCGGGTCTGCCACAGCGCCGCGCGCGCATCGCCGCTGCCGTCGCCGGACCAGGCGCGCGCGGGCTCCTTGCCGGACAGCCACAGCGTCAGCGCCGCCTTGAGTTCGCCGATACTCGCGAGCTTGAGCGCAAGGCGCGACTTCATCGCCGTGCGGCCGAGCTGCCAGCTGCGGATCGCCGCGCCGAAATCGGCGGGATTGGCGCCTTCGCACCAGTCCGCCACGCGTTGCGCATACGCACGCAGGCGCTCCCGGTCCGGCGCCGACAGCACGAACAGCTGCGCCTGGCCGTCGTCGGCCGCCGCCGCGGGTTCGGCGAACTCGCCGATCACCACGTGGGCATTGGCGCCGCCGGAGCCGAAGCTGCTGACGCCGGCGAGGCGCACGGGCGCGTCCCACGCGCGCAGGCTGTCGTTGATGCGCAGCGCTTCGCCCAGCTCGATCTTGGGATTGAGCTCGCCGAAGTTCACCGTCGGCGGCAGCTGGCGATGCTGCAGGGCCAGGACCATCTTGAGCACGCCGGCCAGGCCCGCGGCGGATTCCAGATGGCCGAGATTGCTCTTGAGCGAACCCAGGCTGCAGCTGCCGCGTACGCTCGTGCCGCCGCGCTGCGCGCAGGCCGAGCGTATGCCCTCCACCTCGATGGGATCGCCAAGTGAGGTGCCGGTGCCGTGCGCCTCGATGTAGCTGAGCTGTCCGGCGTTCACGCCGGCATCGTCCCAGGCGCTGAGCAGCAGCTCGCGCTGCTTGACCGGATTGGGCACGGTCAGGCCGCCGGCGAGGCCGCCATGATTGATGGCCGAACCCTTGAGGACGGCGTGTACGTGGTCGCCGTCGGCGAGCGCACGGCACAGCGGCTTGAGCAGCAGCACCACCGCACCTTCGGCGCGCACGTAGCCGTTGGCGCGCGCGTCGAACACCTTGCAGCGGCCGTCCACGGCGAGCATGCCGGCCTTGTGATACGCCAGCGAGAGATCCGGATGACAGATCAGGTTGACGCCGGCGACGAGGGCGCTGCTGCATTCGTCGCGGCGCAGCGACTGGATCGCCGTATGCAGCGCGACCAGCGAGGATGAGCAGGCCGTGTCGATCAGCAGACTCGGTCCGCTGAGATCGAAGAAATACGACACGCGATTGGCGATGACCGCGAGTGAGCTGGCTACGCCGAGGTGCGCTTCCACTTCCACGCCGGCATCCTGCAGCCGGCGGCTGTAGTCGCTGTTGCTGGCGCCGACGAAGACGCCGACGCGGCCGCCGGCGATGTCGGCCGGACGCAGGTTCGCGTCCTCCAGGCACGACCACGCCAGCTCCAGCACCAGGCGCTGCTGCGGATCCATCAGCTGCGCTTCGGCCGGCGAGATGCGGAAGAAGGTCGCGTCGAAGGCATCGGCGTCGCTGACGAAGCCGCCCTGGTCGATGCCCGGCCAGGCTTGCGCATCCGGCCAGGCGCCGCGTTCGCGCGGGTAGGCGCCGACGACGCAGCGGCCCTCCACCAGCACATTCCACAAATCCACCGGCGCGGCGATGCCGCCCGGCAGGCGGCAGGACAGGCCGATCACGGCGATGTCGGTATCGCTGGCGCTGCGCGGCGCCGGCGCCGCGCGGCCGGTCGCCGTCGCTGCCGCCACGGGTGCCGGCGCGACGGCCACGCGACGCACCGCCTTCGGCTCGACCGGTTCGCGGCCCAGTTTCACGGCGACCTTGGCGACGCTGTTGAATTCGAAGAAAAACGCGCTCGGCAGGCGCTGGCCGCACTTGTGTTCCAGCAGCTGGTGCAACTGCAGCAGGCCGGCGGAATCCACGCCCATTTCCATGAACGGCCGCTCGGCGCCGAAGGCCGAAGCACCGTCCGCCAGCAGGGCAACAATCTGCTCGCGCAGGAATTCGCGCAGGTGTTCGCGGCTGTGCGCCGCCGCCGCAGCGCCGTCATCCTGCGGCGCGCGCTGCCGCAGCAGCTCGGCGCGGGCCAGGATGTCGTAGGACACCAGCACGCCATGGGTCCGGTTCTGCGCGTCGTCCGGACGATAGCCACGCACGAGGCGCACGATGGACGCGCCGTGGCTCGCATGGAACGCGAGCACCGGATCCTGCTCCGGGCCGCGGCGCCTGATGTAGTCCTCCAGCGTCTCGCCGAGACTGGCGTCGTAGCGCCTGCACAGGGTCACGCCGACGACGCGGCGCACGCCCTGCAGCAGGCTGCAGCGCTGCAGCATGAATTCCAGCAACTGGTCGCCGTAGCGCAGGTTCTGCGCCTGCGGATCGATGTTCACCGCGAGCAACTGCACCACGGCGCCGTCGGCACGATGCAGTTCGTGCACGTTCGAGGCGCGGCGTCCTCTCAGCGCCTGCACCGCGGCGATGCGCTGGCTGTAGACGACGCCGAGTACCTGCCCTTCGCGCTCGAGCACGAACTGGCCCTGCGGATGGCTGGCGATACGCGCGCGGATCGTCGCCTCGGAACTGTGCGTGTGCCGCCAGCACAGGCGTTCCAGCTCGCACAGGCGCGCGACGTCCTGCTCGAGCGCATGCCGGATGCGATAGGCGCGGCGGCCGAGCCGGTGCAGGCTGGCGCTGCAGGCCCGCGGTACGGCCGGATAGCGGCGCACATGGCCTTCATTGAACCAGCCGCAGCGCGCGGCGAGGCAGAGGAACGCTTCCGCGGAAATCAGCTCGCGCCCGCTCAGCGCATCGAGTCCGTCGAGACAGGCGTTGTCGAGGCAGGCCTTGTTGACGCCGGCCTTGTCGAAGCTGCGCGCCGGATCCGGATCGGGCGGACCCGCATGGGACTGCAGCCACAGCAGTTGCGATACGCCGTCGAGACCGGCCCAGCGCAGCAGTTCCTGCTGCCAGCCGGACAGCACGTCGACGGCCGGGCGCGGACTGCCGTCCGCATCGAGATACAGCGGCTGGTCGCCGGCCAGCACGTGCAGTTCCGCATCGACCGGCGCAGCGCCGCCGGTGCGTTCCAGGCCCGCGTGCACGACGAGCAGCGGCGTGCCCGCATCCGCATCGCGCGCGCAGCGGTACAGCATGCGCGGACCGGCGGCGGCGGCAGTGATCGCGCGCGGCGGCGCCGTGAAATGGCCGGCATCGCCGACGGCCTGCAGCACCGCGGCGAACAGCGGATCGCCGGGCTCGCCGACGATGACGCCGGGTTCAGCCGCCGCGGCGAACGGGGCGGCGATATCGCTGAGCAGATCGTCGAAGAAATCGGCGCGGTCGATAGCGCCGAACGCGAGCGCGCGCTCGATGCGTTCCGGCGCACTGCTGCCCTGCGCGCGCCATTCCGCGAGCGCCTGCGCATCCCCGCGCAGCGCCCGTTCCTGCGCCGCCAGCAGCGGCCGGTAGCGGATCAGCGTGGCGATGGCCGGCGAATGCAGCAGGTCCACGGCGGCGGGCGTCAGCGCGTCGACGGCCTCGTCGAGCCAGCCCTGTGCGACGAAGCGCTCGCGCAGCGCCGCGGCCAGCGACGGCTCCAACTGCTTCAGCGCCGCGGTCGCGCGGCTGGTGTCGATGGTCCCGAGCAGCGCGACGATCAGCACGTTCAGCGCGCCGTTGGCGAGCCAGTCCGCGTCGTCGCGGCTTACGCTGCTGCGTACCGGCAGCGCGCGGATCAGCGCGGCGAGGTCCCGCGCCGCGCCGTCGTCGCGCAGATCCGCCGCGGGCAGCGCATCGAGCGCCGCAACGGCGTCGAGCCGCGCCGGCGGCAGCGTGTGGGCGAGGCGCCAGGCCGCATCGTCACCGCGCTGCAACACGCCGAGCGCGTGCAGACCCTGCAGCGTGGCCTGCAGCGGACCCGGACGGGCGCCGAGGTCGCGCGCCAGCGTTTCCGTGTCGATGCCCTGCCCCGCCGCGAGACGGTCGAACACACCCAGACGCCGGCAGCACGCGATCAACGCGGTTGCCAGGTAGCCGTAGCAGCACTGAATCGGGTCCACGAATCCTCCACCATGCGGTTCGCGGCAGCCGCCTGCGCGTGCTGCCCGCGTGTCCTTTGCCGTTCTTGCAGGCGAACGACCCGAGGCCTGCGCACCGCTTCCTGCGGAACGGCATGCCGTCGCGTCATTGCCTTGCCGCACTCGGGCGCCCCCGGCACCCGATGCGCATCAGAACGTCATTCGTTCGTACTCATCACCGGTGGCGCTTTCCTGCCACACGATGCTTTCCAGCACGTCCCGCGCGCTCTCGCGCCGCGGCGTTTCAGCCGTTGCACGCGAGCCCTCGTCGACGTGAGCTGTTGCGGATGCGGATGCGGATGGCACGGCGGTGTCGTGCACGACCGGCATCACCGCCGCCGCCATCGCGCGGCCGATCGCGCTCGCGCTGTTTTCGCCGAGATACGTCGCAAAACGCGCGATGGTCGGATGCTCGAAAATCAGGCTCGGCGACAGATCCAGGTCCAGGCGCCGGTTGATCTCGCGCACCAGCGAGGCGATGCCGAGCGAGGTCACGCCGAGCTCGAGCAGATTACGGTCGGTCGGCAATTGCGCGGCCGGCACCTGCAACTGCTGCGCGAGTTCGTCCGTGATCAGCTGAGCCGCCAGATCGGCGGCGTCGCGCAAGCCGCTCCGGCGCGTCGGCACCGGCACGATCGGCGCTGCGGCGCTGCGCGCCGGCGCCTGATCCGGTGCCCGTGGTGCAACGCCGGCGGTATCGACCCAGTGGCGTTCGCGCGCGAACGGATAGGTCGGCAGGTTGATGCGCGGCGGCAGCGCGCCTCCGTACAGCGCCAGCCAGTCGATATCCACGCCCTGGGTCCACAGTTCCAGCAGCGGTCCCAGATCGTTGCTCGACAGCCACTTCGACACGATCATCGCCTTGATGTCGGCGTCGCGATTGATCAGGCCCACGCTGTCGGAATCGCGCTCTCCGCGGCTGCGATAGCCCGCTGCGGCAACGCTGTCGCCGGCCACGAAAGCCTGCAGTCTGGCGGCGAGATCCGTGCCCGACTCGACCACGAAGGCCAGCCGTTCGCGCAGGTTCTCGCGGCCCACCTGCAGCGTCGCCGCGATGCGGGCCAGCGGCAGGTTGCCGAGGTCGGCTGAGGCGCGCAGGTACGCGAGCAGATCACCGGCCCGCGCCACGAGTTGATCCGGCGTCTTGGCCGACAGCACCATCAGGCGGGCCAGTCGCTGCGCCTGCAGCGACGACGCCGGCGTGGCCGGTTGCAGCGTGTGTTCCTGCACGATCAGGTGCGCGTTGACGCCGCCGAAGCCGAGCGAGCTGATGCCCGCGGTCAGCGGCAGCGCCGCGCCGTGGACGTCGGTCGCGGCGTGCCAGTCCTGCGTCGACTGCGCGATATGGAACGGGCTGCCGTCCAGGCGGATCTGCGGATTGAGCTGCTCGAAATGCAGCACGCCGGGAATCGTGCGGTGGCGCATCGCGAGCACGGTGCGGATCAGCGACGTGACGCCGGACGCGGCTTCGAGATGACCGATCTGGGTCTTGACCGAGCTGACCGCGCAGCGCGCGGCGGCGTCCTGCTCCAGGCCGAGTTCGCGGAACGCCTTCTTCAGGCCGTTCAGCTCGACCGCATCGCCCATCGCCGTGCCGGTGCCGTGCGCTTCGATCAGGCCGACCGTGGCCGGATCGACCGCGGCGCGGCGGTACACGTCGACGAGCAGCTCGGCCTGGGCGTTCGGGTTCGGCGCGGTCAGCGACATGGCGCGGCCGCCGTGGTTGACGCCGCTGCCCTTGACCACGCCGTAGATCGTGTCGCCGTCGGCGACGGCCTGGTCGAGCCGCTTGAGCAGGACCGCGGCGCAGCCTTCCCCGCGCACGTAGCCGTCGGCGCGGTGGTCGAAGGTCTTGCAGCGGCCATCGGCGGCCAGCATGCCGGCGCTGCCCAGCGCGCGCTGCAGCGACGGTGTCAGCAGCAGGTTGGTACCGCCGGCGATCGCCGCGACGCAGCTGCCGTCGGCGATGCTTTCGGCGGCGCGATGGATCGCGACCAGGGAACTCGAACAGGCCGTGTCGATCGCTTCGCTGGGACCGCGCAGGTCCAGCAGGAAGGACAGGCGGTTCGGCAGCAGGCAATGCGCCACTCCGGTCGCGGCATAGCCGACGGCCTCGGTATCGGCGTTGCGCAGCAGTTGCACGTAGTCGAAGCCGCTCAGGCCGACGAAGACCCCGGTGCGCGTGCCGGCGAAATCCGAGGCGCGGTGGCCGGAATCCTCGATCGCGTTCCAGGCAACCTGCAGGAACAGGCGCTGCTGCGGATCCATCAGCGCGGCCTCCTGCGCACCGATGCCGAAGAAGTTCGCGTCGAACTTGTCCACATCGCGCAGAAATCCACCCCAGTGCGGCGTGGCGGCATCGTGCGCGGCGCCCTGCCGCGGGTGCCAGGCCCGGCGCTCGGCGGACAGGTCGGAGACGAGATCGGCACCGGCGAGAACCTGCCGCCACAGTTCGTCCGGGGTGTCGGCGCCCGGGAACAGGCCGGCAATGCCGACGATGGCCACGGCGGCGCGATCAGGCGACGGCGGCGCCGCAGCATCGATGCGCGGCGCGGCGGCCGCGACGGACGTTGCCGCGGCCAGTGCTTGCGGCGCGGCCGCTTGCGTATCGGACGAGAAGGCATCGGCGTAGTACGGCCGCAGCTCATCCGCATGCGCCGTGGCGAGGTAGCCGGCGAGCGCGGCGAGCGTCGGGTATTCGAACACGACGGCCGGCACGAGCCTCAGCGCATAGGTCTCGTCGAGGCGGCGGAACAGGCCCGCGACGCCGAGCGAATCCAGGCCGTATTCGCTGAGGTTCACGTCGGCGACGATCTGCTTGGGATCGACCAGCAGCACCTCGGCGACGATGCGCAGCAGATCCTGGCGCAGCCGTCGCGCGAACTCCGTAATGCCCTGCGCCGATGTGGCGGCGCGCGTTTCGGCGCGAGGCGCGGGTGCGGCGTCGGCCGTGGCCAAGCCCAGCGCGCGGTCGATCTTCGCGCGGTTGCCGTGCATGACCAGCAGCTGATCCTCGTCGCCGAGCAGCGCGGCGGCGAACGCGGCCAGGCCGCTGCCGGTATCCAGCGCGTGCATGCCGGTCGATTCCTGCAGCAGCGCCTTGGTCTTCGCGTCGAGCGAGATGCCCTTGATGCGCTCGGGCTGCATGCCGCCGTCCTGCCACAGCGGCCAGTCGATCGCGAGCGTGCGCCCGCGCCGCTGCCCTTGCGCGGCGAGCTGCGCACGCAGCGCCGCGTAGTGACGCTGGAAGCCATTGGCGTAGGCGTAGTCGCATTGGCCGGAACTGCCGAGTTCCGCAGCGATCGAGGAAAACAGCACGAAGAAGTCGAGATTGTCGGACTGGCTGGCGTCGTCCAGGTGCACCGTGCCGTGGATCTTCGGCGCGCAGGTCGCGTCGAAATCGGCACTGGTCTTGCGCTCGATCGCGGCGTCGCGAATCACGCCGGCCGCGTGGACGATGCCGTGGATGGCGCCGAAACGCTCGCGCGCCTGCTGCAGCACGCGAACGGCATCGTCGCGCCGGCCGATGTCGCCGCGCAGGTAGTGCACCTGCGCGCCGACGGCTTGCAGTTCGGCCAGCCGCGCGGTCTGCGCCGCGTCGAGCGCGGAGCGGCCGACGAGGACCAGATTCACCTTCGCCTGCGAGGCGAGGAAGTTCGCAACGATCAGGCCCAGGCCGCCGGCGCCGCCGGTGATGACATAGGTTCCGCGTTCGCGGACCGTTGACGGCATGTCCGTTCCGCGTTCGCGGACCGTTGACGGCATGTTCGTGCCGCGTTCGCGACCGGCCGTAACCGGGGCCGCCGTCGGGGTCCACGGCTGCAGGCTGCGGCGCAGGCGCTGCGCGCCGTCGTAGCGGACTTCCATGCTGCCGCGCGTCGAGTCGGCCAGTTCCGCAATGAGCTGGTCGATACCGGCGTCATCCAGCGTCGAACCGGTGCCGAGCGCGATGCACGTGCTCGCGAGCTGGGGGATTTCGAGCAGCACGCTGCGCGCGAGGCTCGCCAGAGCGGCGTGCTGCGGCTGGGTGCTGGCGGCATCGGCGGGAATCACGCAGACGACGCGCGTCGCGGCCGGTGCCGTGCCGTTTTCCTTGTCCTGCCGCGCCATGTCGGCGAGAGTCTGGCTCAAGGCGAACAGCGACCCGGCGCCGAACGCGAGACTGCGCTCCAGCGTCGCCGCATCGAACGGCGCGTCGCTGCCGTTCCAGGCCTGCACGATCTGCCTTGGACGCGATCCCTGCGTGTGCAGCGCCGCGAACAGCGCCGCGATGTCTTCGCGCTGCGCGGGCCGCACTGCATACGAATCCGGCGCGAGCGCGCGGAAGCCGTCGCCGGGCTGCACGAGCACGATCGCCGGCACGCCGCCTCCCTGCTCCGCGAAGCGTCGGCGCAGTTGATCGCGCATCGCCTCGCCGTGGGCGAACAGCAGGATGGATCCTGCGGCCGTCGTCGCCGGCGCCGTGGTCAGCGGCGCGGGTTGCCACACGCTGCGGTAATACAGCGTCTGCGGCGCAACGGGCGTGGCCACGGTCACTTCGGCAGTGCGCGCGGGCGCCGGCACGGCGGCAGCGGTTGCCAACGCCGGTGCGGCCGAATCGACGCGCGGTAAACCGTCCACCTCGGGAATCCAGCAGCGCTCGCGCGCGAACGGATAGGTCGGCAAGGCAATGCGCCGCGGCGTGCGCGGACGCGCCAGACCGCGCCAGTCGACCTCAGCGCCGATCACCCAGGCCGCGCCGAGCGCGGCGAGATCCTGCGCGGCGATCAGCGCCTGCACCGTGTCCGCGTCCGCCACCGGCGGTGCGCCCTTGCGCACACGGCTGCTGCCCCGGCTCATGCCAGCCGCAGTCTTGCCGTCGAGGAAGGCGCGCAGTGCGCTGCGCAGTTCGTCGGCCGTGGCCGCGACCAGCGCCAGGCGCTCGGTCATCTCGTCGCGGCCTACCTGCAAGGTATAGGCGAAGCTGACCAGGTCCGGCTCGCCGGCCTGCGCACGTTCGAGCATCACTTCGGCATAGGCGTGCAGGCGGTCCTCGGTCTTGGCCGACAGGACGAACAGCTGCGGGCCGCCAGGCTCGCGCGACATGGCCGCGGTCGACGCCAGGTGTTCTTCGAGCACGATGTGCGCATTGGCGCCGCCGAAACCGAACGAGCTGACGCCCGCGCGGCGCGGCAGCACGCTGCCGTCACTGGCCAGCGGCGAGGCCCAGTCGCGCGTCGCGTCGACGATGTAGAACGGCGTGCCGGCCAGGTTGATGTACGGATTGATTTCCTCGAAGTGCACATTGGCCGGAATCTGCCGGTGGCGTATCGCCAGCAGCGCGCGCAGGATGCCGGCGATGCCGGCAGCGGTCTCCAGATGACCGATATTGGTCTTGGCCGAACTCAGTCCCACATGCGGCACGGTGGCCGGCGCGCGGTCATGGCGCTTGTACAGTTCGCTGAAGGCCTTGGTCAGCGCCTGGACCTCGATCGGGTCGCCGATACCGGTGCCGGTGCCGTGGCATTCGATGTAGCCGACGGTGGCTGGATCCATCTTCGCCTTGTCGTAGGCATCGATCAGCAGCTCGGCCTGGGCCGCGGAGTTCGGCGCGGTCAGCGTGGTAACGCGGCCGCCGTGGTTTTCCGACGTGGCGCGCACGACCGCGTAAATGTGGTCGCCGTCGGCTTCGGCCTGGGCCAGCGACTTGAGCAGGACCGCGCCCGAGCCTTCGCCACGCACATAGCCGTTGGCCTTCTTGTCGAAGCTCTTGCACTTGCCGTCGCCGCTGAGCATGCCGGCCATGCCGAAGGAGATGTACGCGGCAGGACTGAGCATCACCTGCACGCCGCCGACGATCGCCATGTCGCAGCTGCCGGTATGGATCGACTCGATGCCGCGATGCAGCGCCACGAGCGAGCTGGAACAGGCCGTGTCGAGCGGTGCGCTGGGACCGCGCAGGTTGAGCAGGAAGGAAACGCGGTTGGCCAGCACCGAATGCGAGTTGCCCGACGCCGAATAGCCGTCGAGTCCGATGCCCTGCCGTTTGATCACGTCGACGTAGTCGTTGGTCGCGACGCCGACGAACAGGCCGGTGCGCGTGCCCGACAGGTCCGACACACGATGACCCGAGTCCTCGATCGTCTTCCAGACGGTTTCCAGGAAGATGCGCTGCTGCGGATCCATCATCTGCGCTTCGCGCTTGGAAATGCCGAAGAACAGCGGGTCGAACTTGTCGACCTCCTTCATGAAGCCGCCCCACTTGGAGTTCGACTTGTTCACTTCCTTGAACGGGTCGCCATAAAACTCCCGCCAGTCCCAGCGATCCTCGGGAATGACGCTGATCAGGTCGTCGCCGTTCTTCAGGTGCTCCCAGAACTCGTCCAGGTTCTGGGACTGCGGCATCACGCCGCTCATGCCGACGATCGCGATCGGCATGTCGTCGAAGCGGTTGCCCGCCGAGAGGCGGCGTTGGCCCGCCGGCGGCATCGCCACGAAGGCCTGCGCGTCCCAGCCCTTGCCGAAGCGCGGCTGCGAGGAATCCCCCGGGTTGGCCGCGGCCGACCCGGGGGTAGTTTTCGCGGCTGCGCCGCCTGCGGCTGCATGCACGCGCGCGACATCGGCGCTGCGTTCGGTAGCGAGATACCGCGAGACTTCCTTGATCGACGGATAGTCGAAGAACAGCACCGGCGTGACGTCGACACCGTAAGTGTCGTTGATGCCGTTCGCGTACGTGGTCAGCCCGATCGAATCGAAGCCGAGATCGAGCAGCACGCTGTCGGGCGAAATGTCCTCGGCATCGAGCTTGAGGAACTCCATCGCCATGCGCGTGAGTTCCGCCTGCACCGGTGCGGCGAGATTCTGCTGCGCGCCGGCCGCTGCCGGCGTGCTCGCCGCGGCGGCGGGCGGCGGCGCCTTCTTGCGCAGGCCCAGGGCGATCTCGATCTTTTCCTGGTGGCCTTCGAGCACGGCGAGCTGCGTCGCCGGCGAGGCCAGGCCGTCGACGAACGCGTCGATGCCGGTGTCCGTGCCGAGCAGCTTGATGCCGAGCGTCTTGGTGAACATCTGCTCGGTCTGTTCGTCGACGCGCATGCCGCCGTCGGCCCAGAGCGACCAGTTGAGGCTCAGCGTCTTGCCCGCGCGCAGCCCTTCGCCGCGCTGGTGTTCGCGGCGGAACGCGAACGAATCCATGAAATGGTTGGCGTAGCCGTAGTCGCTCTGGCCCGCATTGCCGGTGACCGCGGCCATCGAGGAGAACAGCACGAAGAAATCCAGCGGCTCGCCGCGGGTCGCCTCGTCGAGGTGGACCGTGCCGAACACCTTGGGCGCGAGCACTGCGGCGAAGTCCGCGGCGGTCTTGCTGCGCACATAGGAATCGCGCAGCACGCCGGCGCTGTGGATGACGCCGTTGATCTCGCCGAAATGTTCCTTGCCCGCGGCGACGAGGCGCTGCACGTCGGCCGCACTGGACACGTCGGCCTGGAGATAGACCACGTCGGCACCGAGCGCGCGCAGCGCATCGAACTGCACTTCGTGTTCGGCCGACGGCGCCGAGCGGCCGGTCAGCAGCAGGCGCGCCTGGTAACGGCGCGCGAGGAACTCGGCAAAGATCAGTCCCAGTCCGCCGGCGCCGCCCGTAATCAGATACACGCCGCGTTCGCGCGGCGTCTGCGGCGCGTCCGCGTCGGCCTTGGCCAGATCGACAAACGTGAGGCGGCGCACTTCGCGCGCGCCGTCGTGCAGGCGCACGGCGACCCCATCGCTCGCATCGGCGCGGAATTCCGCGCGCAGTGCGGCGACCGCGCGGTTGGCATCGCCGTCGTGGCCGTGCAGTTCCACGGCCTTGCATTGGATCTTGGGGAATTCCAGGTGCAGCGCGCGGAAGAAGCCCACCGCCGCCTCGTGCGTGACCGGCTGCTCGCCGTCGCCAACTGCGTGGAGATAGACGATCTGCAGCTTGTGATCGAGCTTGAGCTGTGTCAGCGCATGGCACAGCGCCAGCAGCGAGCGCACGCCGTGGGCCAGCGCGTCCTCGAGTGACGCATCGTCGAACGCCTGCGCGGTCTCACGCAGTGGCCAGGCAAAGCCGATCTGGCGCAACCCGTGCCCGTCGCTGGTCAGCGAACCGATGAGCTGCGCGAACTGGCCGATGTTCGCCGGTTCGATGTCGTAGGTGTCGGCGTCGATGCGGACGAAGCCCGCCGCCGGCCGTATCAGCACGATGCGACGGGACGCGCCGCCGGTCGCGAGCGCCTGCCGGTAGCTCTCGCGCAGGCCGTCGTCGCCGAACAGCAGCACGCTATCGCCCTGCTCCTGCGCTGCGGCGTCCGCGAGCGGCGGCAGCGGCGCGGATTCCCACCGTGGCGCGTAGTACAGCCGCGAAAAACCCGCCTCGTCCTTGCGTGCCGGCGCCTTGTGGACGTCGACGATCGGTACGCCGGTCGCCTCGCGGATGCGCACGAGCACCTTGCCGTCGTCGTCGAGGATCAGCACGTTCTTGCGCGAGACGCGCGAATTCTCCACGCGCTCGTCGATCATCTCGGTGACGTAGCTCCAGCACCGGGGCTGCAGCGGATGGATGACTTCCACCTCGCCGATCGAGAACGGCACCAGCATTTCGCCGCTGGGCTGGCCGAGCTGCGCGGCGACGCCGGCCTGCAGCGCGCCGTCGATCAGCGAGGGATGCAGGATCAGCGACTGCAGATCGTCCAGGCGTGCGGCCGGCAGCTGCAACAGTCCGAGCGACTCGCTCTCGCTGCGGAACACCTCGTGCAGCGAGCGGAAGCCCGGCCCGAGATCGAGGCCGAAGTTCTTGAACAGCGGATAGGCATCGCGGCCGTCCATGACCTTGACGCAGCGCGAACGGATCGCGACCAGGTCGACATACTCGTCGGGTGCAGCGAGCTCGCTGTCGCTGGCATAGAGGATCTTGCCCTGCGAATGCAGGACTTTCTTGCCGCCTTCGCCGTGGCTGAAGACCTCGAACTGGATCGCGTCGTGCGAGGGCTTGAGTTCGACCCAGGTTTCCGCCGGCACATCGCGCA
Organism: Lysobacterales bacterium; assembly: GCA_038207515.1. Classification (GTDB taxonomy): domain Bacteria; phylum Pseudomonadota; class Gammaproteobacteria; order Xanthomonadales; family Rhodanobacteraceae; genus Tahibacter. Next base: position 22,200 of record JBBQZR010000023.1, read on the forward strand.
CCGCGATGGGGCTGACCCAGAGGATGTTGCGCAGGCGCCGCACGGGCCTGCCCGCCGCGAGTTCACCGACCTTGCGCGCGAGTTCCAGAAAGGCCACGCCGGGCAGGGTCGGCACGCCCATGACGCAGTGGTCATAGATGAAGAACTCGCCGTCGTGGAAGGTCTTCTTGAACAGCTGGCGTTCGAACGTCGACTCGTTGCTGTCGACGAGCGGATGCACGCCGCGGCGTGCATTGCGCGTCGGCACGTCGCCCGGCGCCGTGACGGGCACCCAGTGGCGCTTGTCGGCGAACGGATAGGTCGGCAGCGAGACGCGCTTGCCGCTGCTCGCGCCGTTGACACCGCGCCAGTCGAGCAGCACGCCTTCGGCCCAGAGCCGCGCGACCTTGCCCGGATGGCGGCGCCGCGACAGCAGGCCGATGACCTGCTCGCGCTCGCTGCGGTTCATGAGCTTGAGGATCACGTCGGCGTTCTTGACGTTGCCGACGACGACGCCTTCGTGGGTCCTGCCGGCGAGAAACGCGCCGAGGCGTTCGCCGAGTTCAGCAGTCGAACGCGCCAGCAGTGCGACGCGGAATTCCAACGGTTTGCGGCCGCTCTGCAGGGTAAAGGCGATGTCGCGCAGCGGCGCGACCGCGGTTCCCTGCTGCAGGTAGTCGCGCAGCCGCGTGGCGACGTCGGTCAACTGGGCTTCGGTGCGGGCCGACAGCGGGAAGACATGCGTCTCGCGATCCGTCGCCGGATCGGCAGTCGCCGCCTCGGCGCTGAAGCTCTCGAGAATGACATGGGCGTTGGAACCGCCGACGCCGAACGAGCTGATGCCCGCGCGCAGCGGCTGCACCACGCCGTCGACGACGCGCGGCGCCCAGTCCTGCAATTCCTGCTGCACGCGGAAAGGCGACGCGTCGAAGTCGATGTGCTCGTTGAGCACGGCCGAATGCAGCGACGGCACCAGCTGGCGGTGCTGCATCTGCAGCAGCACCTTGGTCACGCTGGCGACGCCGGCGGCGGCTTCGAGATGACCGATATTGGTCTTCAGCGAACCGATCGCGCAGGCGTGCACGGCCACACCCTGGCCCTCGAAGGCATTATTGAGCGAGGCGATTTCCAGCGGATCGCCGAGTTCGGTGCCGGTGCCGTGCGCTTCGACGTAGCCGATGCTCACGGCATCGACTCCGGCGCGCTCCAGCGCGGCGCGGATCAGGCTGGTCTGCGCCTTGGGGTTGGGCACGACGAAACCGCTGGTACGTCCGCCGTGATTGACGACGATGCCCTTGATGACGCCGTAGACGTGATCGCCGTCGGCCAGCGCCTGCGCCAGCGGCTTGATGTACACGGCACCGATGCCTTCGCCGGCCACGTAGCCGTTCGCGCCCTGACCGAAGCTGCGGCAGACGCCGTCCTTGGACAGCGCACCACCGGACGAATTGATGTCCCACTTGCTCTGATGCAGATCGAGATTCACGCCGCCGACGATGGCCGAGGCGCATTCGCCCGCGTAGATCGCCTCGCAGGCCAGGTACAGCGCGGTCAGGCTCGACGAGCAGGCGGTGTCGATGGTAAGGCTCGGACCGGAGAAATTCATGACGTAGGAGACGCGGTTCGCGATGCTCCAGAGGAAGGAACCCGGCGCCATCGTGCCGCCCAGATGTTTTTCCTCGACGCCGACGGTCTGGTAGGTGGTCCACACCGCGCCGACGTAGACGCCGACACCGGGCGCGCCGTCGTCGCGGCTGAGCAGTTCCGGGTAGTAGCCGGCGTCTTCCAGCGTTTCCCAGGCCACTTCGGCGAACAGACGCTCCTGTGGATCGAGGCGCTCGGCCGCTTTCGGCGACATGTTGAAAAACAGCGAATCGAACTTGTCCACATCGTCGATGAAGCCGCCGCGGTATTTGGCCGCGGGGCCGTAACGCAGCCGCTGCTCGTAGCGTCCGGCCGGGAGCTCCTCGATGCAGTCGCGTCCATCGCGAAGGTTCTGCCACAGCTCGTCGATGTTCCTGGCCTTGGGATAGCGCCCGGCCATGCCGACGATGGCGATGTCGCACGTCCGGCGCGTGCTGCGCGCCTCGTTATCCGCTGTCGCCTGCATCATGGTCGAATCCCTGGTCGTTTCCGTGCTCTGCGGCTGCGCTGCGGTTGCTGTGCCGGCCTGCGCGATCGCATCCCTCTGCGGTGATGCGGCCGGCGCGTCGGGCGCCGGCGCACTAAAGTGATGCCACTGCTCGAGCGTGTACTGAGCCGTCAGCTCGCCGAACGACGCGGGCGCGTCCTTGGCTGGCGACAGCTCGGGAATGTTCGTCATCTCGCGGAACAGGGTCGCCAGCCGGCACGCGATCTGCGCGACCTGCGCGGCGTCGAGGCCCAGCGGCACGGCGAGGCGCACGAGCTGCGAGATTTCGCGGCGGCGCTGCATGCCCACGCTGTGCGCGCCGGCGCGGATTCCGGTGTTGAGATACAGGCAGGCCAGGAACGAGGCCAGCGGCTGCGCGAAGCCGGCGACCGCGGCGATGCGCTTGACGTCGATCAGCACGCAATGCCCGCCAACCGGGTGCAGCACGGGCGCGCCGCTGTCGTTGAGCGCGTCCCAGAGCGTCTGCACGGCGTCCATGCGCCGCTCGACCTCGGTTTCGATGAAACGCCGGTCGCGCAGCGCGAGCGCGATCAGCTTGCGTTCGAACAGATCGAGCCCGGTGCCGGCCTGCTCGACCGCGGCGCGCGCCGCATGGTGTAGCGATGCATCGTTGGTGGCGATGAGGCCGCCCAGACTGAGTCCGAAATCCTTGGCGAGACTGACGACTACGACATCGGCGCAGGCCAGCATCTCGCGTACGAGCTGCCACAGATCCTGCGCGGCCGAGGCCGGGTCTCTGCGCTGCTGCAGGCGCGCGTTCTCGACGATGCGCGTCGCATCCAGCATCAGCGGAATCGCATGCGGGGCGAGCCGCGCCTTCACCTGCTGCAGATGCAGCAGCGATACCGGCTGGCCGCCGGCGGCGTTGTTGCAGGTTTCGATACAGACCAGCGCGACGGACGCGGCGTCACGGGCCAGCGCGGCGTCGAGCGCAGCGAGATCCAGCTCGCCCTTGCCGGCTTCGTCGGACTCGAGACGGAACAACGCCGGACTGGGCAACTCCTTCGGATCGAAGTCATTGTCGATCTGGTGGTAGAGGTTGCTCGGAAACAGCAGGTTCTGCAGCACCCTGCCCTTGCGTGGCCAGGCGCGGAACAGCGCCTGCTCGGCGCTGCGGCCCGAGTCGGCCAGCACGAAATGGGCGAACGGAAAGATCTCGCGCAGGCTGCTCTCCGCGTCGGTGCAGCTCTGCAGCCGCGCGTGCAGCGATTGCATGCGCGCATCGATGACCGGCAGCGTCAGCTGCGCCCAGGAATCGGTCTTGAGGTCGAACTCGACCTGTCCGGCGTCCAGCTTCAGCGGGTTGAAGCCGGCAGCGGCGAGCAGGCGGCCGCGCGGCCCCGGTGGCGTCAATGCGTCGTCGTCGCGGAAAGCTTCAACAAAGTTTTTTTTTTCGTGCGCCACCTCCACGCTCACCGCATCCGGGCCCGGCGACACGTCGGGCCCGGATGCGGCGAATGCCAGGCTGGTCGGGAGCACGGTGTGGTTCTCGACGTCGGAGGTCAGCATGCGCGCGGGGTCGGCGATCATCATGATGATGTCGATGACGCTGTCCGGATTTCCGCAGCCCGCCTTGCGGCACAGGAAAATGCTCCGCGCTTCCGGCCGGAACTTGTTCTTGAACTGGAAATTTCCCTGATCGTTGAAGATTTCCTGCTTATGCAGGTCGTCCAGGATCTGATCGACTTCCGCGTCCGCATTCGGCGACTGCTCGATGCGGCAGCCATAGGTGCCGCCCAGGCTCAGCAGCGTGCGGCCTTCGGCAACCAGAATCTCGATAATGCGCACGATGGCGAATTCGAGCCCGCCGCGCGGCATGTCGGGACCATAGAATTCCAGGTCCATCAGATAGCCGTTGGCGGCATCCGCCAGCGGCGAGATCAGCACGACATTCTGCAGCACGCCGTCGACGCGCGTGAGGAACAGGCGGTGACGCGCGTGCAGGGTGCCGGCGAGGATTTCCTCGCGCGCACTGCGCACCAGCGGATTGACCTTGGTCTTGCCCGCGCACCAGCTGTCGATCACGCGCGCGATATCGGTATCGACGGCGGCATCGGTACCGCAGCGGTACTCGGTCAGGCTGCAGACACCGGACTTTTCGAACGTGCCCACCTGATAGCGCAGGCGACGCATCGCGCCGCCCTCGAGCGTGAACGACGGCAGATCGACGATGCGCTGCACCACACCGAACGGCGTGGCGGTGAACGCCACCGCGCCGATCGCCGCGAGCGGCCGATGCGACAGGATGTTGAGCTGATAGCCCTTGCGCTCGCAGTGCGCCAGCAGCTCGCCAGCAACGACGGGGAAGTAATCGTCGCTGCCGATGTAGGCATAGACGAGCAGGATCTTGCGATGACGGCTGTAATGGAAATAACCGCGACGCTCGCTCCCGATGAACAGGTTCGGCGCGATGTGCTTGATGCCGCGCGAGGCGGCCCCTTCGTTCTTGCAGGTCTCGAACAGATCCCGCGCCATTGCCGCGAGATCCGGATGTGCGAGCACATCCTTTTCCAGCATCAGGATCGGCGCCTGTGTGCCGTTCTCGGACACGACGACGTGTCCACCCTGGACTTCAGGTGAAGTGCTTGCATCTTCCACAGTGGCTTGCCTCGGAAATCGCGACGAACTTCAGCGCTGTTAAGGCACGCTTGCTTCTTGCAACTGCTCTGCGAACAGCCGTGAAAGCGTGTCCACATGCTTGTCGGCGAAATAGTTCGCCAGATCGCTGATGTTGAAGTTCTCGAACAGCAACGTTTTCGGCAGGGTGCCGAAGTCTTTCTCAAGCCGGCGCAGGATTTTCAGGACCAGGAACGAGTCGATGCCGAACTCGCGAAACGGCGTGAAGGAATCAAACGGATGTTCGGCCGGGTCAAGAGGAGGCTCGGCGGCTTCGAAAGCTTCGAGCACCACGCCTCGCAGGTAAGTCTCTGTCAGTTCTTGCAGCAAATCGCGATCAATCATCCGTTCCCCCTGGCTCTCCGTTACGACGACATGCACCTGAGCCGGACCGGTCAGCAACTCGCACTGTGTATCGTGCAAGAAGTACCACTTTTCCTATCCGGAATTGTATGGATATCACTTAATGTCCTTTAAGGTCAAGCGACCGCGGAGAACATTCCAATGGCTGGGACCGGCAAAGCAAAGCGGCATCGAAACGGCTCATCATTATTCGCGAAGTGAAAAATTTTCATGACCAAAATTGTCCAGCTTTCCGAAATTTAGCGGGTCATCGTGACGGCACGTTGACGGACGCGACGTACGTCACAAATGACCCCGGTGTCATCCGGAAGCGTGCGAGTCTGCCCGGCAGATTCGTGCACCGCTTGACAAAAATGAATCGGAAAATCGCGCCGCGGAAACTCTCGTTCCTGCCGTGCGATGCCTTGTCAATCCGGTTGCCAATGCTAGACTCTCCATTCTTGGTCAATGAGAAAATGGTCAGCAATGGAAACGGCAACGCTTGCCCCTGTTCTTCCTAGCGAGATCACCGCAACCCTCATCGACCCCGGCGCGTACGCCGATCAGCACCGCATCACCGACGCATACACCTGGCTGCGCGAGCACATGCCGCTCGGCATGGCCAAATCGCGCAATTTCGATCCGTTCTGGGTCGTGACCAAGCACGCGGACATCCTCGAAGTCAGCAAGAACAACAAGGTCTTCCGCAACGGCGACCGCGCGACGATCCTGACCGATCAGTACACCGACGCGATGGTGCGCTGGCTGCGCGACGGCAGCCCGCATCTGGCGCGCACGCTCTCGCACATGGACGATCCGGATCACCGCAAGTACCGCACGCTGACGAGCAACTGGTTCATGGCGACGAACCTGGCACGGCGTGAAGACGCCGTCCGCGGCATCGCGCGCGAGTTCATCGACCGCATGCTCGCACAAGGCAACGAATGCGATTTCGTCAAGGACGTCGCGGAGCGCTACCCGCTGCACGTGATCATGCAGATCCTCGGCGTACCGGTCGAAGACGAGCCGCTGATGCTGAAGCTGACCAAGCAGGTGTTCGGCAACCTCGACGAAGATCAGAACACCACCGGCAAGGCCAAGCAGACGGCGGAACAGGCGTTGATGGGCCTCAACAGCGCGGTGGAAACGTTCTTCCGCTATTTCGACGTGATCACCCGCGACCGCCGCGAGAATCCGCGCGACGACCTAGCCACGGTGATCGCCAACGGCACCATCGACGGTGAGCCGATCGGCAGCTTCGAGGCGATGTCGTACTACTCGCTGGTGGCGACCGCCGGACACGACACGGTCAGCGCATCGACCGCGGGGGCGATCTCGGCGCTGTGCGAATATCCGGAGGAACTGGCGAAGGTGAAAGCCGATCCGGCGCTGATCCCGGGTCTGGTCGAAGAAGCGATACGCTGGACCAGCCCCGTGCGCCACTTCATGCGCACCGCATCGACCGACTATCGCCTGCGCGACCAGGACATCCGGGAAGGTGACTGGCTGATGCTGTGTTATTTGTCCGGCGACCGCGACGAAGACGTGTTCGCCGACCCGTTCCGCTTCCGCATCGACCGCACGCCGAACAAGCAACTCGCCTTCGGTTTCGGCGGCCACATGTGCCTGGGCCAGCATCTGGCGCGTATGGAGATGCGCGTGTTTTTCGAAGAACTGCTGCCGCGCATCAAATCCCTGTCTGCGGCTGGCGACGCCAGCCACACCAAGGCCGTCTTCGTTGGTGGACTGAAGTCGCTGCCGATCCGTTTCGAGCCGGAGTGAGCCAAACGCCACGCGCCGCGATAATCGCGGCGCCGCACAGTTCACTGCTCCCAGGGAAACAGCCCTTCCTGCACATAGCGCGCGATCGCGCGCAGGTTCTGTTCATCCGTGAACACTTCCCGATTGCCGGCCACGGCCGCGTCGCGGCCGGCCGCGAGCGACGGCCGGAGTGTCGCGGCATACGTCTTGTAGCGGGCCAACGCCGTGCGCGACAGGCGTCGCAGACGCATCACATGCCGGCGCAGCAGCGCCTCGCCCTGCGCTTCGCAGGCGTCGACCAGCCCCCAGTCCAGCGCGTTCTTCGCCGTTATCGCCTGCGCGTTCAAGGTCAGGTAGTGCGCTTTCTGGAAACCGATGCGCCGCATCAGGAATGGCAGCACACAGGCCGGATAAACGCCGAACAGCAGTTCTGACAGACTGAACTGGGCCGACTCGTCGGCAAGTACGATATCGCTGGCGCCGATGAAGCCGAGACCGCCGGCATTGGCCTTGCCGCGCACGTAGGAAATCACCACGAACGGACCCGTGGCGAGTTTCAGCCAGAGGTCGTACATCGGTCCCGGCCCTTCATAGGCTGCATACGCCGGCGCGCAACCGGCGGTCACTTCGCGGAAATCCGCGCCAAAGCAGAACACTTCCGGCAACCCGCTGAGCACCACAACGCTGACCGATTGCTCGCAGGCGGCGAGCACCTGTGCGCATTCGGCGACCAGCTGGGCATTGATCGCGTTGTTCGCTTCGGGCCGGTGGAACTGCAGATGGCAGACCGATTCCTCGAAACGCACCTTGATGGTTTCCAGGTGCGCGAAGTTCGGGGCGGGCGCGGCGGCCGACAAGTTCATTCGATGTCACTCCTGCTCGTGCGAACCGGCACCGCCCTGCGGCGGCGGATCATGGACAAGACTGCCAGCACAGGGCGGTATTCATGCCACCGAACCCCATGCTCAAGGTCAACGCATTGGCGATCTGGTGCGCAGTACCCGCCGGCCCGACCCAACGCAGATCCGGATCGATGGGGTTGTCCAGGTTGCGGGTCGGATGCAGGTGTCCGGCGCGCAGCTGCAGCAGGGTTGCGATGATCTCCACGGCGCCCGCAGCGCTGAGGCCATGACCGACCAGGGACTTGGTCGCGTTGAGATGCGCATGGGACAGGCCGCATTCGCGCAGCGCGCGTGTTTCCGTCTCATCGCCGACGACGGAGCCCGTTCCGTGCGGATTGACGTAGTCGATCGCGGCCGCCGGACAATCCGCGTGCGCGAGCGCGGCGCGGATCGCGCGCGTTTCGCCCTGCAACGACGGATCCGGATTGCGGTTGCCGTCCATCGCGAGACCCCATCCCGCCAACGTGGCGTACGGTGCGGCGGCGCGGCGCCGGCTCGATTGCAGCGACTCGATGACGATCGCGCCGGAACATTCGCCGTAGATGAAGCCGTCGTGGTCGCGATCGAACGGACGGCAGGCCCGTTCCGGGGACGCGGCAAAACGGTCCGAACCCATCGCACCGATGGCGCGGAAACCCTGGCATTCCCAGTACGACAGATCCATCAGCGCGCCGACCGCGATGCAGGCGTCGACCTGGCCCGACAGCACCGCCTGCGCCGCCTGGATCACGGCGAGCTGACCGCTGGCGGATGCACCACCGACGGTATAGGCCAGTCCCTGGATGCCGAAATGCGCGGTGCAGAATCCGCACAGATCCGAATCCATGAACGACATGGCATAGGTCGGTCGCAGGAACGCGATGCGCTCGCGGTAGCTGTCCTGCAGGTTCACCAGCTCGCGCTGCTGCACGTTGGAACCACCGACGATCAGGCCGATGCGCTGCGGATCGAGCTGACCGAGGTCGGCTTCGTCCCAGGCTTCCTGCACCACCGTCAATGCAGCGATCGCCGATAGTGAGGCCGTACGCAGCAGCTGGCGGGAAATGGATGGCGGCACGGCGATTTCGGCGATTTCGGCGCCGAGCACCGGTACGTCGACCCGACGCCGGCCGGGCCGCTGCATCACGCCGAACGCGCTGCGTCCGGCCAATAGCGCAGCGGTGAAATCCTGCTTGCCCTGCCCGATGGCCGATACCACGCCGATGCCGGTCACAACCAGATTCGTGGCCATCGTGCGCTCCTGCGGGCGGCCGCATCGATCACGGCAAAGCGCGTGAGTGTGCAAGCAAGGCCGTCGCTTGTGCAAGAAGGAAGAGACGCGGAATTGGCGGATTGTGAAAAGCGCCGCATACCTCCGCCGTGGCGTCGCGCTCACCGCGGCGTGGGCGATCCGGCGAGATTTGCTACCAGCGTCCTGTTTCGTCGTGCGTCACGGAAATTCCGGATGGATTGACCAGCTTCGCTGTTAAACACCGTCGTGAGGCTGGGCGGACCGGGACAGCGGCACGCTCAGCCGCGCCACTGCGCCGGCTGCGTCGCTGCGGTTTTCCAGGCTGACCTGTCCGTGGTGCTTGGCGGCGATCTTGCGACACAGCACCAGCCCGACACCGGCACCGCCGGGCTTGGTCGTATAGAACGGCACGAAAAGATTGTCCGGATTGTGAATGCCGGCGCCGTTGTCGACGATCTCGAATTCGGCATGACCGTCGACGACGCGGCAGCCGAAGCGTACCGGTTCGATGCTGCCGTCGTTCGCTTCGACCGCGTTCTTGACCAGGTTGATCAGCGCGTGTTCCAGATGGACCGGATCGCCGAACAGCGTAGCCACCGGCACGTCGCCGGCACGTTCGACCACGCTGCCGGGGAACATGGCCAGCACACGTTTCACCAGCCGCGCGGCCGGAAATTCCACTTTCTGCGGCTCGGGCAGCCGCGCGATGCGCGCATACACCGAGATGAACTCCTTGAGACCTTTCGCGCGCTGCGAGATCACGTCCAGTCCGTCGCGCATGATGTCCAGCTGCTCTGCCGCGTCGCCGCGGGCGACGACGTTCTCCAGGGTCTGGCACAGCGACAGGATCGGCGTCAGGGAATTGTTGACCTCGTGGCTGATGACGCGGATCAGCCGCTGCCAGACCAGGATTTCCTCTTCCGCCAGGGCCAGGCGCAGGTCGACGATGAATACGATGCGACTGGGCCGGCCCTGGCGCCGGTAGAACTGCTGGCTCACCTGCCAGCGGCTCTCTGCGCCCGGAAAGCGGAAATCGACGACGCGCGGTTCGGCGGCGAACGGAATCGCCGCGAGCGGCGTGGCGGCATAGTCGGTGCCGATCAGCTGTTCGGCCGGCACGCGCAGCAGTTGTGCCGCGAGCGGATTGACCAGACGGATGCGGTCATAGGCATCGCAGGCGACGATCGCGACGCTGATCTGGTCGACGACTTTCTGCAGCATGCCGAGCAGCTCCTGCTCGGTATGCCGGCCCGCTTCCAGATCGCCGATCAGCACGTTGAGCTGGCGATACAGCTCACCCAGCTCGCCCGGTTCGCGCGCGTGCGCAGCCTTGATGCTGAAATCCTGGGCATGCGCCGCTTCCACCAGATTGCTCAGCGCGCGGATGCGGCGCCCGACGTCGGCGCGAACCGCGAGCGCGACGATGGCGACCCAGACCATGCCGAGCACGGCCAGCGCTTCCACCCGGTATTTCGGCAGAGCGTCTTCGGCCGCGAGCACCAGAAGCAATGCCGGCGGAATGGCGCAGCTCGCGATCCACAGCAGCAGCCTCACGCCCGCCGAGAGCCGCCGCCGCGGCGGCGTGCTGCGCGAACGCGTGCCAGGGATCACGCCGGTTCCCGCTTGCCCAGGCGCCGGTACAGCGCGGAACGGCTGATGCCCAGTTCTTTCGCCGCGACCGCGGCATTACCGTCGTGCCGCAACAGCGAGCGACGGATCAACGCGACTTCCGCATGCTGCAGGGTCATGCCGTCGAATTCGTCGGCGGCGGCGCCGGGCACCGCGCGCGTACTCAGCTGCAGATCCTGTTCCCCGATCTGTGTGTGCTGCGCCAGCAGCACCGAGCGCTCGACCACATGCTGCAGTTCGCGGATATTGCCCGGCCAGGCGTAGTTTTCCAGCGCGGCGCGCGCGCCGGCCGAAAACGCCCGCGCCGATGAGTTGTAGTGCTGGCAGGCACGGGTCAGGAAACCTTCGGCCAGCAGCAATATGTCTTCGCGGCGCTGGCGCAGCGGCGGCATGTTCAGGGTCACGCCATTGAGCCGGTACAGCAGGTCCTGGCGAAAATTGCGTTCCGCCACGAGGCTGTCGAGGTTGGCGTTGGTCGCGGAAATGAAACGTACGCTGGCGTGCTTGGTGAACGAGCTGCCGAGCTTTTCGTAGCTGCGCTCTTCCAGCAGGCGCAGGATCTTGGCCTGCTGGGTCAACGGCAGATTGGCGATTTCGTCGAGAAACAGCGTGCCCTGGTCGGCGAGCTCGACGCGGCCCACGCGTTCGGTCTTGGCGTCGGTATAGGCGCCCTTGGTGTGCCCGAACATCTCGCTCTCGAAGGTCGATTCAGAGATCGCGCCCATGTTGACGCTGATGAAGGGCGCGGCCGCACGGCTGGAATTCTGGTGGATGTAGCTCGCCAGCAGGCTCTTGCCGGTGCCGTTTTCGCCGGTGATCAGGATGGGCATGGCGCTTTGCGCCACGCGCCGCGCCATCGACAGCAATTGGTCCATCTCGGCCGAACGCGAGATCAGCTTGCCGCCGCTGCGCTGCTGGCGCAGCAGCGCGTTTTCCGCCGTGAGCTTGCGTTCGCGGCCCTGCGCCGCGCGCAGCGCGAGCTGGGTGCGGATGGTCGACAGCAGTCGGTTGTTCTCCCACGGCTTCTCGACGAAATCCACGGCGCCGCGCTGCATCGCTTCGACCGCGATGCCGATCGTGCCCCAGCCGGTCATGGCGATCACCGGCAGGTCTTCGACCGCTTCGCGCAGGTTGGCGATCAGCGCCAGCCCTTCCTTGCCGGAAGTCGTGTCTTCCACGTAATTCAGATCCACCAGAGCGAGCTGGCAGGCCTCGCGCCGTGCTGCAGCGATCGCTTCAGCTGGCGAACGGCAGGCGATGCAGCTCATGCCTTCGCTCTTGAGCAGTACGCGCAGCGCCGTCAGTATGCTTTCGTCGTCATCGACTATCAGGATCGTCATCGCGCACTTTCCACCGCATCGTTCGCACTGCCGGCCGCCGTGCGCCCGCGGTGGGCGAGTATAGCAGCGGCACGGCAGCGGTCCCGGATGGTCCGGCCTGCCCGGCCGCACGACTCTGATTCGCGTACACGCAGTACCGCGGTTTCGACGTGATCCGCGTCGTCGTGACAATCGACAGACACGGCGAAGACGCGCACAGCCGGACTCAGGCGTGCCGGCGCGGCGGCCAGCTCGCGACCAGCGCGACGAGACGCGCCTCGTCGTTGCCGAACGGACTCAGCACCGCATGGATGGCAGGCTTGCGCTGCGCCGGCAACAGATAACGCAGGAACGTGGCCAGAGTGCCGGACGGGCCGATATCGATGTACTCGCACGCGTGCTCGCGCTCGAGCAGTTCCACCGCGGCGCCGAAACGGATCGGCCGGCGCACCACCTGCCAGAAGAAATCCGCCGGCAGCTCGTGCAGCACGGCAACGCGGTCGCAGCAGACCAGCGGCAGCGTGCCGGTCTGTATGCGCAGGGATTGCAGGAACAAGTCGAACGGTGCCTGCGCCGCATCGATGCCGCGCGAATGGAAAGCGACGGCGACGGGCAATCGCTGAAACGCGATCTGGCGCGCCTTGAGCCGGCTTTCGAGCGCAGCGACGCGGTCTAGCGGCACCGAGACGACGAAATGCGCGGCGAAGTTGACCGCGGCGAGTTCGGCCAGCTCGTGCAGGCCTTCCCGCTCGAACACCGCGGTATCGGCGAGCACGGCGATCATCGTTCCCGGCTCGCAGCAGGCCTCCAGCGCGGCGGCCTGCTGCACCACCGCCGCGAGCGCCTGCTCCGCATCGATGAAACCCGCGATCGCCGCGGCGGCGAAAGAACCCAGGCTCGCACCGAGGCACAGATCAGGCCGGATGCCGCGGGCGATCAGCGTCTGCGCCAGCGCATACTCGACCATGAAGATCGCCGGATGGGTCAGCTCCAGCGCGTCGAACGCGGCGGACTTCGGGTTCGCGTCGTTATACAGCGCCGCGATCACCGACATGCCGGAAAGCGCGCGCACGATCGCATCGAGGCGGATCATTTCGGCGCGAAAGTGCGTGTCGTGGTCGAACAGCGCACGCGCCATCTGGAAATGCTGCGAGCCCTGCCCGGAAAACAGGAAAACCGTTTTTGTCACTACGGATCTCGGCGCGTGTTTACAGCTTGAGTGCGACGGATTTGAGTTCGGTGAACGACTCCACGCCGGCTCGTCCGAACTCGCGTCCCCAGCCCGACTCGCGCCAGCCGCCAAACGGCATGTTGGGATCGACGACGTGGTAGCAGTTGACCCAGACCGTGCCTGCCTGGAGCGCCCGCGCCGCGCGATGCGCATTCTTCACGTCACGCGACCAGACCCCGGCCGCGAGGCCATAGCGCGTGCCATTGGCCTGCGCCACCACGTCGGCGAAATTCTTGAACGGCACCACGCAGACGACCGGGCCGAAGATCTCCTCCTGGATCACGCGCATGGCGGGATCGGTCCGGGCCAGCAGGGTCGGTTCGACGAAATAGCCCGCGCGCTCGGGACGGCGCCCGCCGGCGACGATCTCCGCGCCGGCGCGCACACCCTCGTCCACATAGCCCTCGACGCGTTCGCGCTGTCGCGACGAGATCAGCGGCCCAAGCTGAGTTTCCGCATCGAAGGGATCGCCGATCACGTAGCTCGACATGGCTTCGGCCAGGCCAGCGACGACGGTGTCGTAAACCGAGTCCTGCACATACAGGCGCGTGCCCGCGTAGCAGACCTGGCCGGCGTTGAAGAACGCGGCAGCGGCGGAGCCGGCGATGGCCTGCTCGAGGTCCGCATCGGCAAAGATGACGTTCGGCGATTTGCCGCCGAGTTCGACGGTGACGCGCTTGAAGTCCTCGGCACAGCTGCGCACGATGTCGCGGCCCACGGCGGTGGAGCCGGTGAACGAAACCTTGTCGACGCCCGGATGCCGCACCAGCGCCGCACCGGCTTCGCTGCCCAGGCCGGTGAGTATCTGCAGCACACCGGGCGGAAAACCCGCTTCCAGCGCGAGTTCGCCGAGCCGCAACGCACTCAGCGGGGTCAGCTCCGAGGGCTTGAGTATGATGACGCAGCCGGCCGCGAGTGCCGCCGACAGTTTCATCGCAATCTGCAGAAGGGGAAAATTCCACGGCGTGATGCCGGCAACGACGCCGACCGGCTGGCGCAGGCTGAAGGCCTGGAACGGCGTCGAGGCGCAGGCCAGATCGAAGGTCTCGCCGGTAAGCTTGGTCGCCCAGCCGGCGTTGTAGCGGATCGTGTCGACGGTGAACGGCACGTCGACCATGCGCGTGATCATCAGCGGCTTGCCGACGTCCAGCGATTCCAGTTCGGCGAATTCCGCGGCGTGGCGCTCGAGCAGGTCGGCCAGCTTGAACAGGGGGCGCGCGCGGAACGTCGGCGGCTGCGTGGACCAGCGCCGGAATGCCGTGCGCGCGGCGGCGACGGCGAGCTCCACGTCGGCGGCCGCGGCCGCGGCGACCTGCGCGATCGGTTCGCCGCGCGCCGGATCTTCGATCGGCAGGCGCGCGCCGGACTGGGCATCGACCCAGCGGTTGTTGATCAGCAGCTGCTTGGGGCGCTGCAGGAAGTCGGCAGTCGCGGCCGACAGGGCCGGACGTTCCGGCGAGATCGCAGTGATGGCGTTCATGAGGGTCGGTTCGTCGTCAGATCAGAGGTCGTGTATCTTCCAGCGCCGGCGCAGGCCGCATGGCGCGATCGAGCGATTCGATGCTGTCGTCGTAGCGCCGCCCCTGCTGCGCAGGAACGATAATCCGCCCCCACGACCGCGGCGCGGCCGCGGCCGCGGCCCTATCGGTCGCTTTGGACGACATGATTTCCTTTTGCGCAACACGAGTCGAACGAGGGAAGGACCCGCGGATGGCAGGTCCGTCAGATGCAGCGCAGCGCGAGTACCCGCAAGCCCGGTGTACGCGTAGAAACGGATCCTCCCGCAACGCCCCGCTGTATCGCCTATTGCCTGCATTTTTGCAAGATGAACCGCTGTGTCTTTGGTACTTTGGCAATACTACGGCTTGCTACAAGGTGGTCTTCAGCACCGCCAGATCGATGTCCTGCTGCGCCGCCGTCGGCACGCGGTCAGTTTCCCTCGGGCACGGGAAACGACACCGTCAGCTGCCCGACGAACAGGAGCCTGCCCTGCCGCGGATAACGCGCGTCGTCGCTGCGGAATTCGCTGTCTCCCATCGGGATGCTGTCGCCTTCGTCAAGATCGCCATGGGTCAGGCCTACCGCGACGAATACCACGCCGCTGCCAGGTGGCGCGAGGCGGCCGCCATGCCAGTCGTTGATGCCGCCGCCGTAGTCCCAGTCGAGACCGCTGAAGCTGACCGGCTTGCCGTTGGCGGCGACGAGTTCGGCCAGGGTCATGCCCAGGCGCACGCCGTTACCGAGCTGCCAGCGCGACCGCGTGCCGGACACGCGGATCGCTGAAATGCCACGCAGGTTTGCGTCGTCCTGCGGAAAGATCTCGGCGCGCCGCATCGGGTCGTCAGCGAACAGCACGATGCCACGGGAGGTCTCGCCCTCAGCGCCGTCGATCTGCGCCACGCTGACATTCGCCGCGCCGTAGCGGCGGCGCAGGTCCTCGAGGGAGAGATCCTTGTGCAGCGTTCCCGGCAGGTGGTACCCGGCGTCGGCCGACGGTTGCGCCGCCTGCGGGTCTCGAACACCCGTCGATGACGATGCCGGACTTAAGGCCGCGGCAGGCGCGACCTTGGGCGGATCCGCTGCCGCTGTCGTTGCCGAGGCCAGGAACAGGGCCGTTGCAGCCAGTCGCTGCAGCAGCCCCGGACGATCGCTTCGGCTCGGGATAGCTGTTTCGCCACGTGTCATGTTCATCGTACCCATGCCGGAAGGAATCAGGACGCGATCCTGCGGAGATTGGGCGTGCGGCGCAATACGCCGCTCAGCACGCACAGATGAACGGATAGTCCGTGTCGTCGATGATCGGCTCGATGCCGAAGAAATCGTTGAGTACCGACTCGGCCGTGCAGTAAGCGCCTTCGACCCAGGCCTGGTCGTTGGAAAACGCTTCGCCGACGATGAAGATGTTCGCGTCGGCGCCGTCGATGAGCTGCGAAGGCTTGCGGATCTTCTGCTGCACTTCGCAGACATCGTAGTGCGCAGCCCAGGCGTGATAGCCGGCGTTGAACGGCGGCAGCGACCAGTCCATGTACGCGGTCTCCAGCGGTTCGGGCACGGCGGTGTAGTCGGCCTGAGGGCCGAAATGCACGCTGGCCAGCTGCTTGCGCAGCATCTTCACCATCACCGGCGGCGCCTTGCGCGGGCCGACCAGGGTCTGCAGGTTGGCCGAATCCGGCACCTTGCGCTGGCCGTCGCTGCCGATCTCCAGCTCATGCCAGAAACTCGTATAGGTTTCGTCGTCGTAGCTTGCCAGCAGGCCATAGACCTTTCTGGCCTTGGGGCTCGGTGCGTTGTGGCCGAAGTAGACCACCTGGCGGATCGGCAGGTCGGTCACGCTGGGGCCGATGGTATTGCGCTCGGCGGCCTGCAGCAGCTGCTGTTCCTGCACGATGCTCAGGCGTTGCTCGATGCACAGCTGCACCGCCTGCACGAACGAGTCCTGGCTCGCGAAGGGCTGTTCCATCAGCGTCGTGCTCCCCTTGATCGCCTTGAGCCAGGCCGCCGGAAACTTCTGTTTCGCGAGCACGCGCAGCACGTCTTGCGTGATCTCGTAGCCGGTCAGCTGCGGCGCGTAGGTCGCCTGTGTCAGCCACCAGGGTTCGTCGAAGAACATGCCGACCTTGTAGGACGGCTGCAGCACGGCCGACTGCAGGAACAATTGCACCTTTTCATGATTGAGCACGTCGACTCCGTCGTGCTCGATATAGCGCGTGGCCTGGGCCACCAGCTCCAGCGCGGCCGGCGGCATGGCCATCCAGGCGGCTTCGGTGACGCGCCTGTCGCTGGCCTTGTTCGGCTGCGCGCGCGTGGCCAGGGTGTAGTGGACCGCGCCGTCGATCTGGAGGACCGAATGCAGGCGCGTGTTCGGCTGGTAGTCCAGATGGATGCCCTTGGTCTTCGCAAGCTTCTCCACCGCGTCGAACAGCGCGTTGAACATGCTCGAATAGCCATGCGTCAGCGTCTTGTATTCGTTGCCCGGCGTGAACTCGTTGTTCGCGTTCATGGCCACCGCCGTGTTCCAGTTGATCACGTTGGAGGTGTAGCCGTTGCCGTCCGAGGTGTAGTTGAAGCCTTCCCCGCCGAGCTGGTCGAACATCAGGTTCCAGTAGCCGATGTCCTTGAGCATGTCGCCTTTCTGGAACACCGACGTATCGGACATTTCCACATTGATGCGGCCGTTGCGGAAGAAGTCGCACCACTGGCGCCGCGTCTGCGGCCCCGAATCGCTCGTGACGGCGAGATTCTCCACCACCGAGAAACCGTTGTCGGGCTGCGCGCAGGCGCCGTAGTGATCGACGTTGTACGGCGCGGGGTTGGATGAGCTGATGTCGTCGAGGAACAGGTTCTTCGCGCGCAGGAAGAACAGCGGGTTGGTGGATTCGTTGAACGGCACCGAATCGGTGTCGAGACCGAGCTTCTCGATCACCGTGGTGACGAGGCGGTGCCCCTGACCCTGCGGCGTGCCGTCCCAGTCGGAATAGCGCATGCCGCCGAGTTCCAGGTAGGAATTCTTCGGGTCGTTCTCGTAGTGCCAGGTGCAGACGCGTGCGCCGGCCGCGCGTGTGCCCGGATAGCGCTTGGAAAAATCGTACTGGCCCCAGTCGAACAGCTCCAGCGTGTCGCCCTTGGCCAGCAGCTTGCGCCGGCTCGCGGCATCTTTGGCCTCGCCGTTGAGCAGGCGCCAGGCGGTATACAGGCCGGCGGCGCCGGCGCCGAAGATGGAATAGGTCTTGGCGGTCACGGAGATGCTCCTGGGAAACCTATGGAAAAGGTAAATCGACGGCTGATGCGGGAGGCCCGGACGCGGGCTATTCGATGCCCAGACGGTACATCTGGCGCGGCAGATCTTTTTGCGGAATCACCACCTCCACCAGCGCCGGCTGGTCGTGCAGCGACTGCAGGGCGTGCAGCGTGTGATCGAGTTCGTCGACCGAGGTCACGCGGAATCCGCGTGCGCCATAGGCCTTGGCCAGCGCGAGATAGTCCCACTGCGGCAGGATATCGAAGGTGTCGAACCGATGCTGCGGACCGGGCTCGAACGAGGTGATGTCCACGTAGACCTGTTCGATCGCATAGACGGCATTGCTCATGACGAAGATCACCGCGTTGAGCTTGTTGCGCGCTAGCGTCGAGAGCGACTGGCACACCATCATGAAGCCGCCGTCGCCGGCGATCGCCCAGGCACGCTTTCCGCTGCCCAGCTGCGCGCCGCTGGCCGCGCCGGTCTCGAAACCGATGCATTGCCAGGCCGCCGACGAGATATAGCTGTTCTGCGAGAGACCGTAGGCGTTGGTCGCGACGTACATGGCCGAGCTGACGCCGTAGGTCATCACGATCTGGTCGAACAGCTTGCGCTCGCGCAGGAATTTCATCGCGTGCTGGAAGAAGCGGTTGTAGGTCAGCGTCTGCGGATCGTGGTCGACGTTCGGGTCATCGTTCGCGGCCCAGGGATCGGGATAGCGTGGCTGCGGCGGCGCGACACAAGTCAGCGGATACGTGCCCGTGGCGTGCCGGAAGCGCTGCAGCAGCGCGTGCATGAAATCCTTCATCGTGACGCCGGCGTACTTGAAATAGCCGACGCGGATTTCCTCGCTCGTGGCCAGCACCATGTCGGCGTACTTGTTCTCGACGAACCACAGATAGTCGTCGGTGATGATGGTGCCGAAGTTGAGAAAACAATCGGCGTCTTGCACGCAGTCGCGCACGCTGTCGATCGAGGCGGCGTCCGAATACGTGCCGATGAACTTGTCGCCCTGCTCGTCCAGAACCGTCTTGCCGAGGCTCGTCGTGGTGTAGAGCATGCCGCTGGCGTCGATGAGCTGCTGCAGCAGGTCGGACAGACCAAAGCGCAGCACCTCCACGCCGGCGAAGATCAGCGGCTTTTTCGCCGCCGTGATCTGGGTCCAGGCCTGCTGCACCGCGTTTTCCAGCGCGAGCGGTTCGCTGTGCGTGATGCGCGCGCGCAGTCGCGTCGCCGCGGGCCGGGGACATGGCTCTCCCCAGACTTCCTTGTAGCAGGCGATATAGACAGGCCGGCGGTGGGTCAATGCGGCCACCAGCAGCGCATCGATCTTCTCGGCCGCGCCCACCGACGTGGACAGGGTTTCCGCCGCCACCGTCACATGCCGGTATACATCTTCGTCGGCGTTCAAGTTGCCGGTGGAATGGTGGTACAGCACGCCGTACATGGAACCGATCTGCCGCGCGTCGGCACCCGGCGAGGCACTGATCACCACCACCGGGCTGCGTTCCACGTACGCGCCGGCGATCGCGTTGAGCGCGCTGAACGTGCTGACGCCATATTGCAGCGATATCGCGCCCAGGCCCCGCGTGCGGCCGTAGGCATCGGCGGCGTAGCCCGCGTCCAGCTCGTTGATCGCACCGATGGCGGTCACGCCGTCGAAGTCTTCCAGCGCCTGAGTGAAGTGTTTGACGTAGTCACCGGGAATCTGGAACACCTCGGTCACGTCGAGCTGCTTGAGCCTCGTCAGCAGATAGTCGGCCACCGTGAATGGCGTGCTGGTCATGTCCAGACCCTCGGAAACAAGGTTGCGGAATCCGTCGCTGCGCGGCCGATGCCGTGTCGCCGACGGGATGGTCGGCGACGGGTCCGACGCGCATTGACGGCGAGTTCTTCGTATACCAGTATTTTTTTACTGAATGCAATGTTCTTTTTTCACCGCGCTGGGCACGCGTTCGTGACGCCATTTCGCGCCCTCGGCCCGGACGGATTTTCGCGACGACGGTCACCTGAGCATGGCGCAAATCGTTTCGCCGGCAAGGGCGACCAGTAGCTCGCGAAACGACGGCGACTGGCGTGCACTTCCTCCACAGGGCTTGCCTATCATTCGGTCTGTCGCTTCAGCTCCACGTATCCAGGCCGCCGCCGCAACCTCGCCACCACTGCGAGTGCTAGCGCAGTTTGGTCGGCATTCCTGTCAGGAAGAAATGCGCAGAGCGGGCGTGTCCGCGATGCCGCGGATGCATCTGCGACAAGCTGCGGTGTTCGTTCATCGGACAAGAGCCCCTTGTTAGTGAGGTGCGCAGGAGCGGATCAGGGGATGAACGGCAGGACGTGAACTCAGGGGTAGCGCTTGGATGCGAAGCCCACCGATGGAAAACCTATCCAGCAGTGGCCAGGGCATAGAACAGCGGGATTCCCGCCAACAGGTTGAAGGGGAAAGTAACAGTCAGAGCGGCCACAGCGCAGCGATGGCCGACACCCGGAGCCGGGTACGTCGACTCGCGGCACAGGGATCACGGGGAAGATGGAGCCAAAGGCATCTCCCGCACGTCGACACGCAGCCGGCCATCGGCCTGTTTCGATGCGGACAGGAGCAGCTGTTGATCCCGGCGATACAACGCTTCGAGTGCGCCGTCGCGCTCAGAAATTACATGTTCCACATATCCCATCCCGACCAGCAGCTCACGGAGTCGGGCCAGTGGGAAATCCGGCATCGTCGAGATGTAGCCATATTCGGTCGCGGCAGCGGTCGAAAGATAGTGAGTCTGCCGCAAGAGAGCATCGGTTGGCCATGGTTGCGGATCAGGCCCTGCAACGCTGTCGAGAATCTGACTGGCCGACGCCACACGGCCGGAAACCGCGGCAGCAGCGGCAGAAAGGCCGCGTGTCACTTCGTCGGCCGCCGCATCCGCCGCACGATTCAGCGCCTGCTCGGGTTCTGCAACAGCCTGGGTGGCGCGATCCCGTGTACTGGCCAGCCGCTGCCTGGCTTCTGTGAGGGCGCGTGCGGCCTCGTCTCGTGACTGCGACACCGCAGCGGTCGTGGCATCCGTGACCTGGTCCAACGCCGTCGTCCCCCAAGCCGAGAACCGCTGTAGCGCAACGACGGCTATGACGACGAGCAGCAGCACGATCAGAGCGGCCGCTCCCAGCAGGGTTGCGACGACACTGCGCCCGGCATGTTTCGAGTAATGCATGGATCGACTCCTCACTGCGACTGGGATGAAGGGACGGCGGCGGACTTGCGGGTGCGCCAGAGGCTGTAGACGATGCCGCCTCCCAGCAGAATTCCGGTTACGCCGAGCGAGATCGCCGGGTCGACCTTGCCGTGCACCTGAGCCCAGAAGATCTTGCCGCCGACGAAGATCAGGACGAGGGCCAGCGCGTACTTGAGGTAGTGGAAGCGGTCGACGATCGCTGCCAGTGCGAAGTACAAGGCGCGCAGGCCGAGGATCGCGAAGATGTTCGACGTGTAAACGACGAAGGGGTCTTTCGTAATGGCGAAAATGGCCGGCACCGAATCGACTGCAAATATCAGATCGGCGAATTCCACCAGCACCAGCGAGAGGAACAGCGGCGTCGCCCACCACACCGTAGTCGCGGACGCGGAGCCGTCCTGCGGTGCGCGTACGAAAAACCGGCTGCCGTGCAGTTCATGGGTTATGCGAAGCCGCTTCCGCAGGAACCCGATGAGCGGGTTGGACGCAAGGTCCGGCTTCTTGTCCACCATCCAGAGCATCTTCACGCCAGTGAGCAACAGAAAGGCGCCGAAGATCCACATGACCCAATCGAAACGGGAGATCAGCGCGGCACCCAGGCCTATCATCACCGCACGCATCGCGATGACGCCCAGGATTCCCCAGAACAGCACGCGATATTGATACGCCGCCGGTATCGCGAAGTAGGAGAAAATCATCGCGATGACGAAAACGTTGTCGATCGCAAGCGTTTTCTCGATCATGAAACCCGTGAAGTACTCCTTGCCCGGATCGGCGCCGAGGTACCACCACACCCAGGCGCCGTAGAGCAACGCCAGGGTGATGTAGCCGATGGACAACGCAACACTCTCCCGCACACCGATGGCGCGGTTGTTCCGGTGCAGCACGCCAAGATCGAACGCCAGCAGGACTCCCACTATTCCGACGAAACTGAGCCAGAGCCAGACGGCCTTTCCAAGAAAGTCTTGAGTGAGGAACAGCTCAATGTCCTGCATACGGATTCCTCAGGCCAGCAGACGGAGTTTTCGGCGGGCCACCAGCGGATCGAGCCATGCCATGGCGGCGTAGGCGACACGCCGGTAGAAACGCACGCGCAGTCCCGGCGGATCGATTCGATACGGCCGGCTGTGGTGCAGGATTTCCTCCACGATCGCCCGCGCCTGCGCCGCGACTCCGGCGTCCTCGATCCTGAGCATTACGTCGAAGTTGATGCGCAGGCTTCGCGGATCGAAGTTCGCGGATCCGACATAGACCACCGCGTCGGCCACGACCAGTTTGGCGTGCAGCATCGCGGGGACATACTCGTACACGCCGATGGCGGGAGAGAGCTGGTCCAGCACATGGCGCGACGCGTAGTGCGCGATCGTCACGTCACTCGCGGCCGGCACGATGATGCGAACCTTGCCACGGTGCGCGGCACGGCCAAGCAAGGCGCGCACGCGCGTCGTCGGAACGAAATACGCGGCGAGCACGTCGACTCGCCGGGCTTGGCCCAGATCGCGATGCAGTTGACGGCGATAGCGCCGGCCTCCGCGACCGGCGCCGGCAAAGAACAATTCCCAGTCAGCGCCCCGCGCGCCCTCGGGCATGGTCGCGCTGCTCGGCAGCTGGTTGAAAGGCGCCATGTCCCACATGCGCTCAAACGAACGCACCAGTGCGGCCACACACGACGGGGCTTGGATACACAGCCCCAGGTCACGCCAGCCTTGCTCAACGCCGTCACCAGCGTACTCGTCACCGACGTTGCAGCCGCCGATGAAAGCGTGGCTGCAGTCGACCACCACGAGCTTTCGATGGTTGCGGAATGTGAGCCGCATGAACCTGCGAGGATTGAACCACGCTACCTGGACTCCCATCTGCTCGAGACGGCGAACAGCCGAGCCGGCACCGTCGCTGCCGTAGGCGTCGATCAGCAGCCGCACGCTGCAGCCTCGGCCGACTGCCTCGGCCAACAGGGACTCCAGCCGTTGAGCGAGCAGGCCAGGCGACCAGATGTAGAACTCCGCAACGATCGACGAGGTTGCACGACGGATCGCCTCCTCGATGGCCGCGAACCACTGCCGGCCTGTCGGGTACCACACGATCGTCCGCGCGACAGTCGATGCCACGTCAGAATTTGCGGCCTCGCTCCCGGCGGCGGACAGCATCACACGGTCCCCTGGGCATCTGGCAGATTGCGCGTCTTGACCCAGGAGAACACCACGCCAGCAGTGATCAAGCCGAGCGTCACGCCGAGCGACAGCCATGCGGGGAACTTGCCGACGATGTTGACCAGGAAGATCTTCGAGCCGATGAATACGAGTACCAGCGCCAGCGCGTACTTGAGGTATTCGAACCGCTCGATCATGGCCGACAGCGCGAAATACAGGGCGCGCAGCCCGAGGACGGCGAAGATGTTCGAGGTGTAGACGACGAACGGATCCTGCGTGATCGCGAAAATCGCGGGCACCGAGTCCACGGCGAAGATCAGATCGGCCGTTTCGATCATGACCAGCCCCAGGAACAAAGGCGTCGCATAGCGGCGTAGGACACCTTGCTCGTCCGCAGACCGGATGAAGAAGCGGTTGCCGTGCAGGGTGTCCGTCACGCGCAGGCGGCGGCGAAGCCACTTCAGCACCCGGCTATTGCCCAGATCAAGTGGCTGGGCAGAAACGATGAGCATCTTGACGCCCGTCAGCAGAAGAAAGGCGCCGAAGAGGTAGAGCACCCAGCTGAACTGCGCGACCAGCGTCGCGCCCAGGCCGATCATGATGGCCCGCAGGACGATCACCCCGAGGATGCCCCAGAACAGGACGCGATGTTGAAGCGCACGCGGGATGGCGAGATACGAGAAGATCATCGCGATCACGAAGACGTTGTCCATCGACAGCGACTTCTCCACGAGATAGCCCGTGAAATAGTCCGCTGCCGAACCGGCGCCCAGTTGCGACCAGACCCACCCGCCGTAAGCGAGTCCCACCGCGATGTACCCCGCCGAGAGCCACAAGCTCTCGGATACCGGAATCTCGCGTTCCGTGCGGTGCAGAACGCCAAGATCGAACGCGAGCAAGACCGCGACCAGCACGAGGAAGCTGAGCCAGAGCCACGCGGGCTGGCCTAGAAACGGGGTTATCAGGAGTCCGGACAATTCCATGGTTTTTCAGTTCTCTGGACGTGTGTTGGCGCAATTCGGTCAGCTATCGTCGGATGGGTTTGCAGGCACGTGCCCGTGGCACGATGCGCGCCGGATCGCTGTCGATCCTGCGCACCCGTCGCCACAGGGCTGCTATCGCCGGATTCCCAGCGCATGACTGCGCCCCAGGCGGCGAGCCACCGCGCGGTCGACGCGTCCGGCAGCCCGATCGATGGCGACGTACAGGTCCGTGTCACGCTCACGCACGACGATGGGGACGAGCGCGGGACCGCGCACCTCGATGACGCAGTGCTTGTCTACCCCGCCGCGGGGACCGTTGACGTCGGCCAGCCGCACATAGGTTGATTCCAGCACCTGTCGATAGCGGCCGAGGGCGGTTGACATCCGGCGCTGCGCGTACTGGCGAATCGCCTCTGTCAGCGCGATACCGTGGCCGAGAATGTTCGTCTTCATGGTCGTGTCTCCGGGTGGTGTGAGGCCAGCCTGAGGGACGTGATCAGTTCGATCAATCTGCTACATTGGAATCATTCGATCGAAAAATACGAACCATGAACCTCAAACACCTGCGCTATTTCTGGGCCGTCGCCCGCTTCGGCGGAGTCTCCCGGGCAGCTGAAAGACTCGAGCTGTCTCCGCAGACACTCAGCGGGCAGATCGCTGATCTGCAGCTGGACATGGGCGTAGCACTGCTCAAGCAGGTCGGCCGACGCCTGGAACTTACCGATGCAGGCCGCGTCGCGTACTCCTACGCTGACGAGATCTTTGGACTCGTGGACGAGTTGGGAGCCCAAGTCCGGTCCATGCCGAGCGGGCGAACCCGAATGTTCCGGGTCGGCATTACCGACGCCGTGCCGCGTTCTTTGGCCTGTCGGCTGCTTGCGCCCCTCGTGGAGAACGAGAGCATTCGTTTGTCGGCAAGTCACGAGCGGCTCGACGTCCTGCTCGCGGAGTTGGCGCTGCATCGCCTGGAACTCGTGATCGCCGACCGACCGGTCCCGGGCGGGAGCGCGGTGAAGGCCTTCAATCATGTGCTGGGAGATACGACCATCGCGCTTTTCGCCCCGCCAGCCCTGGCGAAGCGGTTGCGGCGAGGATTTCCCGCCTCGCTCGACGGAGCTCCGATGGTCGTACCCGGCCGCGATAGCGTGATGTACGAGCAGTTGCGATCCTGGCTCGAGGTGCGTCGCCTCAAGGTACGTATCGTTGGCGAGTTCGACGACGGCGGCCTGATGAAGACATTCGGCGCCTCGGGTGCGGGCGCTTTCCCAGCGCCGGTCGCCGTTCGCAGTGAGATCGAGAGGCAGTATGGCGTGGAGTTCGTGGCCGACGTCGAGGGTCCGACCGAACGCTACTACGCGATCTCGACCGAAAGGCGGGCGACCGATCCCCAGGTGCTCAAGATTCTCGCCCTGGCCAGCGACATGCTGTCGGACTCTCCATGGGTACAGAAGAACGAGCCGCACATGCCACCGACCGTCGCGCGGCCGCAACGGCGCATGACGGGTACGCCACGAACGCGATAGTCAGGACAGGCGAGCGGGTTCCGGATACCGCGAAAGGCCTCACCAGGCCGGCGACGAAATGCCGAACGTCCAGCAGACGCCGAATCTCAACCTCGGAGCATCCGACGTTCGAATGCGAGATGGCCTGTCGGCACACGCGGGTCGGCGACAACGACGCGGCCCGTGACGCTGTTGCTGCGGGCAGTACGCGATCATCCGACGGTGAGCGACTGTCAGACGCTCTTGCGCATGCACGAATGGAGTAATTTTCCGCATCAAATCGCATCGCGGCAGCGGCAATCGGACAGTTCGCTGCGTCGCGTTCGGCCACGACAGGGCCCTCGTCGGCGACCGCACGCGGTTCACCGCGTTAGGCTTTCGCGAGCGTGCTGGGCTCCTACTGGAAGCCGTTGGCGAAAATGACATCGCTCCCGGTCAGCGTCACGAACACGGCGCTGACCGGACCGGTCTGGCCGGCAGTGTCGGTCGCCTGCAGATAAACGAGCTGGCGGCCCGGCTGGAGCATCGATCCGGGCAGGTTCCACTGCGCCGTCTCGATCGACGTGTTGAAGTTGCCGTCCTGCGGCGACATCGATCCGAGCGGCGTCGCGCCGCTGCTCCAGGGCGGGGTCAGGAATACGTCGACGCGCTGGATAGTCTGGGCCGGCTCGGCGCCGGACGCGGTGTTGTAGCGCGTGTCGTCGGCGCGGACCGTGAGCTGTACGGTACCGGTCGCGGCGACCGTCGCCGGCACGGCGGCGGCGGCGAGGAGTTCCGGGCCGCCCGGCAGCCGATACGGCCGCCGCGCCACCTTCGACGCGAAGTAGAAGCCCTGGATGTTGTCCGGCGCGATGGTCGCGTCGTACGTGGTGCAGCTCGGGAAGAAGGACGATCCGCCGAGTTCGACGGTATAGGCCGGAACACCGAGCGTGCCGAAGGTGAAATCATCCGTCGCGCCGCCGATCGCGCCGCCGGCGTTGGATTGCTCCGGCACGTAGTGGTTGAAGAACGAAATCTTGCGGCCCAGCGTCTGCAGCTGCGTCGCGTTCGGCGCGAGCACGCCGTCGACATTGCCCCAGGGCCACCACGTGCGCGCCGCGTTGCTGTGGATGTCCATGTAGACGCCTTCGGCATCCAGCGAGATTGGCGTCGTGAGGTCGACGCCGGCCTGCTCATTGCGCTGGTCCGGAAAGATCTGGCTCAGGTAGGCGATGATGGCCTGCGATTCGACTTCGGAGTTCAGGCTCGGGCCGCGGTAGACATCGCTGCAGATCGTGCCGGAACTGCCGGCGCCACCCCAGTCGAACGGAAAATTGCGATTCAGGTCGACGCCGACGCTGGTACCGCCGCCCGGGCAGAAATTTTCGTTGCGGTTCTTGCGCTGCATGCGCGTGGCTTGCGTCTCGGCGACCTTGCGGCCGTCCGGATTGGCGTTGAGCAGCAGATGCACTTCCTGCGAATCCAGCAGCCAGGTCACATCGGGATCGATGCCGTAGCGCGAGACCAGGAATTCCGCATAGCGCGTGACGGTTTCCGAGGTGACGTATTCGCGCGCGTGGATGCCGCCCTGGAGATAGTGCACCGGCTTGGGACCGGGAATGCTGCGGTTGGTCAGCCGCAGCACGCGCAGGTCGTAGCCTTGCGCCGCGCTCTGGGTCTTCTTCCAGCTGTCGCCGATATCCACGATCTGCGCGATCTGCGGCGCCTGGGCGACCATCTGGTCGGCGGCGGCCTGGGTTTCCTCGACGGTGCGGTAGCACGCAAAGCCGGGGATGCCGGTGATCTGCAGCGGATTGCGCTGCACCGACGCATAGGTTTCGGCGGTCAGTTCGGGATCGATCGCGACCGAGAAACCGTCGTTCAGCAATTGCCGATACGCCTCGCGGTCCTCGACCTCGATCGTCAGTACGCCGGCGGCGCGGTCGACTTTCCACGGCGCGGCGCGGTTCAGCAGCCGGTTGAGCGACGTGTCCGAGGTGAAGTAGGCGGTAACGACCCAGGGGCCGTCGCCTTCGGGCAGGGTGCGGCTCGGCGCGTGCGGTGCCGCTGTCGCGAAAGTGGAAGCCAACAGCAGGACGGCAAGAAAGACAACACGGATCTTCACTCTCACCCTCTCCCGCGCGGACGATCCGCAAGCATAACGCTCTGCGGGTGCGGAGCGTCATCGGCCGCAGGCCCGGCGCACCCTCGTTCGCGAGGCGCTGAGGCCGCCGCGCGGCACGGACGAGGGCCAACCCCTCCGCATACGGGAGGACGAATCCTTCCCGCGCTGCGCGAACGGCCCAGCCCGGCAGGCGTCTCCACCAACGTCGGGTTGCGATACCGCGCGCGCCCTCCTATCCTCCGCTGCGTCACTGGGGAGTAGCTGCCTTCCAACGAAGGAGCCGACGTCAACACACTTGGTCCACAGACCATGGCGTCGGCAGCATTAGCCGGGCGAGACCTTTGACTCTGTAGTCCAAGCCGGGGCCGGCGATGGACCGCAGGGTCATTGGTCAACTGTCGCCGGCCCTGGAGTCTCTCGTGGAAGCCCTTCTGTCCTCCTTCACGCTGGTCGCGATCGCCGAGATCGGCGACAAGACGCAGCTGCTGTCGTTCGTGCTCGCGACGCGCTTCCGTGGCCAGCACTGGCCCATCATCGCCGGCATCTTCGCGGCGACGATCGTCAACCACCTGCTCGCCGCGCTGGTCGGCGATTCCGTCGCACGCGCACTGAGCCCGGACACCCTGCGCTGGATCCTCGGCCTGGGCTTTCTTGCCTTCGCGGCCTGGGCGCTCGTGCCCGACACGCTCGACGAGAGCAAACAGAACGTCTCGCGCCACGGTGCCTTCCTGACAACACTCGTACTGTTCTTCCTCGCCGAGATGGGCGACAAGACCCAGCTCGCCACGGTCGCGCTCGGTGCGAAATACGCGAACCTCGCCCTGGTCACGATCGGCACGACACTGGGCATGATGGCCGCGAACGTACCCGCTGTACTTATCGGGGAAAAACTCGCGCAGCGCTTTCCACTGAGCAAGATGCGCTTCGTCGCCGCGGCGCTGTTCGCGCTGTTCGGCATCCTGATCCTGCTCAAGGTGAACTTCGGTCTCGGCCTCGGCGGCATCTGAAGCGCGTTCGTGTGTCCGTCGCGCAGGCGATCAGCGGCGCGGCCGCTCGCCTCCCCATCAACGGCGCCGCTTGACGCGTCGTGCACGCGACAACGCCGAGGATGCCCGCGATACGGAGGACACCTCATGAGCAAGCAGAAAGCAGCGCCGGCGACCGGCCGTCGTGCCAAGCCAGCCAACGACACCGTGGGTAATGGTGGAGAATTGCACCGCACCGCGGCCGGCGACCACCCGCCGCTGACCACGAACCAGGGCATCCCGGTACCCGACAATCAGAACTCCCTGCGGGCGGGCCTCAACGGTCCGACCCTGCTGGAAGATTTCATCCTGCGGGAAAAGATCACCCATTTCGACCACGAGCGCATTCCCGAGCGCATCGTGCACGCGCGCGGCTCGGCGGCGCACGGCTATTTCGAACTCACCAAGTCGCTCAAGCGCCATACCACCGCGGCAGTGCTGAACCAGGTCGGCGAGCGCACGCCAGTATTCGTGCGTTTCTCGACCGTGGCCGGCGGCGCCGGCTCGATCGACACGCCGCGGGACGTGCGCGGCTTCGCCGTCAAGTTCTATACCCAGGAAGGCAACTGGGATCTCGTCGGCAACAACATCCCGGTGTTCTTCATCCAGGATGCGATGAAATTCCCGGATCTCGTGCATTCGGTGAAGATGGAACCGGATCGCGGCTTTCCGCAGGCGGGCAGCGCGCACGACACGTTCTGGGATTTCATCTCGCTGACGCCCGAATCGCTGCACATGATCATGTGGGCGATGTCGGACCGCACGATCCCGCGCTCGCTGCGCATGATCGAAGGCTTCGGCGTGCACTCGTTCCGCCTGCTCAACGCGCAGGGACAGTCCACCTTCGTCAAGTTCCACTGGCGGCCGAAGCTCGGCCTGCAATCGATGGTCTGGGACGAGGCGGTCAAGACCGCCGGCGCCGATCCGGACTTCCACCGCCGCGATCTGTTCGAGGCGATCACGTCGGGCGCGTTCCCCGAATGGGATCTCGCCGTGCAGCTGTTCAGCGAGGACGACGCGGCGCGCTTTCCGTTCGATCACCTGGATCCGACCAAGCTGATTCCGGAGGAACTCATCCCGCTGACCGTGATCGGTCGCCTCGTGCTGGATCGCTGGCCCGACAACTTCTTCGCCGAGACCGAGCAGGTCGCCTACTGCCCGGCCAATCTCGTGCCCGGTATCGACTTCAGCAACGATCCGCTGCTGCAGGGACGCCTGTTCTCGTATCTCGACACGCAGTTGTCGCGGCTGGGCGGACCCAATTCCCATCAGCTGCCGATCAACGCGCCGAAATGTCCGTTCGCGAACCTGCAGCGCGACGGACACATGCAGACCCAGGTGCCGCGCGGCCGCGTGAACTACGAGCCCAGTTCGCTGCAGGCCGATGCGCCGCGCGAATCGCGCAGCGGCTTCCGCTCGTTCGCGGCCGAGGCCGATCCCGGCACCAAGGGACGCCTGCGTCCCGAGAGCTTCGCCGACCACTACAGCCAGGCACGCCTGTTCTTCCGCAGCCAGACCGCGCACGAACAGGCGCACATGGCCTCGGCACTGGTCTTCGAACTGTCGAAGGTCGGCACGCCACACGTACGCGAAGCCGTCGTCGGCCATCTGCGCCACGTCGATGCCGATCTGGCCCAGCGCGTCGCCGATGGCCTCGGCATGCCTGCCCTGCCGCCGGCGCCAGCCGCCGCGGTCGAGCCCAAGGATCTGGCGCTGTCGCCGGCGCTGCGGCTGATCGGCCGCATGAAACACACGCTGAAAGGCCGCTGCATCGGCATCCTCGTGGACGAAGGCAGCGACCTCAAGGCCGTCGGTGCGCTGCGCAAGGCGATCGAAGCCGAAGGCGCGCAGGTCAAGATCGTCGCGCCGAAGATCGGCGGGGTTCGCGGCGGCAAGGGAGACTCGCTGCCGGCCGACGGGCAATTGGCCGGCACGCCGTCGCTGATCTTCGATGCGGTCGCGCTGGCGCTGTCCGATGCCGCTGGCGCGAAGCTCGCGCGCGAAGCCGCCGCGGTCGACTGGGTACGCGATGCGTTCGGCCATCTCAAGGCGATCGCCTTCTCGCCCGGGGCTCAGGCGCTGCTGCAGGCCGCCGGCGTCGAGGCCGACGACGGCGTCGTGCCGCTGGCGGATACGGCCGTGTTCCTCGAGGCCGCGGCCATGCGCCACTTCGACCGCGAAGCGTCGGTGCGTACACTGGCCTGAGCCTGCGCAAGCTGCGATCGCCGGTTGCAAGTTGTCGCTTTAGTTAAATGTGTCGAAATGGAAACTTAGGCCGGCCGGAAAATCTTCCGGCCGGCTCCCGTGCGGGCGGCGTCAGTCTGTTCGGTCAGCAGCAGCGCCGCTGCCGGATGCGCGAGCTGGCGCTGACTTCGCGATCGAGATGCATCGTTCAGCGCGACACCGCACGCGCTTCAAGGCTCGCCGACCTGCACCTCCCAGGCCTGTTCCGGCTCGGC
This sequence comes from Lysobacterales bacterium, assembly GCA_038207515.1. Lineage (GTDB taxonomy): Bacteria > Pseudomonadota > Gammaproteobacteria > Xanthomonadales > Rhodanobacteraceae > Tahibacter. The sequence continues at coordinate 53,544 of JBBQZR010000023.1, forward strand.
GCTGTTGCTGGCATCGACGAGCAGCAATCGATGCCGGCCCGACGCGAGCAGCGCGGCATCCACGTTTGCCTCGACGTAGTCGTAGCCGCGCACGCGGAGCGGCGTGAGATCGCCGGCGATCTGGCGGCGTCGCCCGTCGGTCTCGACGAACAGCTGATAGCGGTGCGTGGTATCCGTGACTTCCACCTGCAGGTGCACCGCGTCGCCGGAGGCCGGCAGGCGAAGCGTGCGGGGGCCGCTTCCGCGCTGGGTGGACGCAAGCAAAGAGTAGGTCGGAATGGTGCTGGACGGCGGCGACGGCGCGAGAACGTTCCAGACGATCGCTGCCAGCACCGCGACGATCACGCAGGCCGCCGCCGCGAGCGCCGCGCGCGAACGACGCCAGGTATGCACCGCCGTGCGCGGCACGAAGTCCTGCGCAGCCCCCTCGCCGGCTGCGGCCTCGCGCACGCGCGCCCAGGCGCGCGCGGCACGCAAGCGGTCGCGTTGCGCCGGGTCGGCCAGGCGATGCGCGTGGAATGCCTGCGCTTCCTCCGCACTGAGCGCGCCGCGGGCGGCATCGTCGAACAGGTCCGTCTCGGCCTCGCGCAGGCGATCAGGCAGGCCGTCATCGTGCATCAGCTGTTCTTCCAGCACGGCCGCCTCGGCCGGCGGCAAGCGCTGCAGCAGCCATTGACGCAGTGCGTCGTCGCTGGGTTCGGTCACGGCAGGCATCGGCGCTGGATTCCGGGAAGGTACGAACTGTGTGAGTGCGGCAGCCGAATCATCACAAACTCCGCCGGCCGAGCCGCTCGCGCAGGCATTCCTCGATGCGCGCGCGCAGCCGCAGAGCGCGGTTGCGCAGCGCGTTGAGGGTGCTTCCCTGCGCCTGCGCCAGTTGCTGGCGCAGGCGGATGCGCGCGCCGCCATCGGCGCCGTAATAGGCCAGGATCATCGCGCGCGACGCGGCGTCGAGCGTGTCGAGGCAGGCATGCAGGCCGTGCAATGCGCGCTCGGCTTCCTCGTTCTCGGCACTGGCGTCGGGGTCGGGCTGAAGCGTGGGATCGTCTTCGGCCTCGCGCCGGCGGCTCGCGCGCAGGCGCGCCTCCTGCAGCACGAGGCGCGCGATGCCGAGCGCATACGAGCGCACGTCGTCGATGACGACGCCTTCGCTCGCGCGCTTGGCCAGGCGGTCCAGCACCACGTCGGCCAGGGCTTCGGCTTCCGCCGGCAGGTAGACGCGCAACAGCGCGAGCAGCCGTTCGCGCAGTCGCTCGTAGGCGCGCGCCGGATCGCCGTCGTCCGCCGCCAGCCTGCGCAGCAAGGCATCGAACGCGCCGGCGGCGGTTGCAGCGCCCGGGTTCATTCGGCGCGCGCCGCAGTCCAGTCGCCCTGCATCACGAACGCGGCCCAATAAGTCGGCGCGCTCCAGCGCGGGTTCTCGCGCAGTGTGGCCTGGGCGGCCAGCAGGGCCTGTTCCGGCGCCAGCCGATCGCGCAGCAGCGCGGTATAGAAATGTTCCATGAAGGCCGCGCTCGCGCGGTCGTCGACCGGCCACAGGCTCGCGACGACACTGCGCGCGCCGGCGTGGAAGAACGCGCGCGCGAGGCTGAACACGCCTTCGCTGCCCGGCGCTTCGCCGCCGGCCGACTCGCACACGCTGAGCACCACCAGGTTCACCGGCATGTCCAGATGGTAGATATCGCTGATGCGCACGAAGCCGTCGTCGGGCCGGCCCTGTGCGTCGTACAGCGACAGCACGATGCCGGACAGTTCCGGATTGCGCAGGTCGATCAGCGCGTGCGTGGCGAAGTGCACGCCGGCGTAGCGCGACCAGTCGGCGTCCAGCACGGCGCGCCGGCTGGCGTGGAAATCCGTGGCGATCCACGGCACGGCGTCGCCGCTGAGTTGCGCGATGATCTGCGCTTCCCGCCGTGTCTGACGCAGGCGCGGCAGTTCGCGCAGGTCGACCGGATCCGCCGCCCGCCGCACGGGCGCACTCGCCTCTGTCGTTGCCGCAGCGGGGACCGTGCCGGCGGGGCCAGGCAAGCGCGCGTCGTCGGCGCGGAACACCGGATCGGCGAGCACGGCGTAGGCGTTTCCGCCCGCCGCGCGCGGCCGGCGCCGCAGCTCGCGCAGGCTGGTCAGCGAGGGGACATACACCTGCGCCGTGCCGGCCTCGCCGGAAAATAGTGAAAAAGGCACGAACTGGATTTTTCCGTCCGCCACGATGATCTGGCGACGCGCGCCGCCGCGCCAGGATTTCGGCAGCAGCAGCTCGCCGAGGCGCGCGGCCTGCCTGCGTGTCGCGGCATCGTCCGCCTCCGCGCGCTCGGCCAGTGCCTCGACGGACATCTCGACAACGGTGCCCGGTCCGAGCAGGCGTTCGCGCAGCGCGTCGATCTCGCGTTCGAGTCGCGCGCGGCCCGGCAGCGCGATCGCGTCGAGGCCGTGTGCGGTCACGCGCCATAGCGTGCTGCGCTCGTCGTCGAGCCAGTACTCGTAGATCACACTGTCGGCGTCCAGCAGCTCGCGCTGCACGTCGGCCAGTGACAGCGGCGCGGGCTGGGCCAGCGCGGCGTAGCGCGGGTCGGCCGCGCGCACGCGTCCGCGCACGGCATCGAGTTCGCGCTCGCTGCGGTCGATGTCCCGCTGCAGCGCCTCGCGCGCAGCGGCGTCGCCCGACGCCGGCAGTTGCGCCAGGCGCCAGGCCAGTTCGCGCCGGTGGTCTTCGGCGTCACGCAGCGCCGCGGCCAGTTCCGGCGACAGATCCGGCTGCAGGTCGATGCGTCCGGCCGCCAGCAGGTCCAGCAGCGAACGCGCGCGTGCGCGCTCGGCCGCCTGCAGCGCACGTGCGGCGAAGCCGGCAGCCGGCTCGCGCGCATGGCGGCGCATCAGCACATCGATGTACAGCGCGTAGTAGGCGCGCTGGGTCGTGAAATACGTCGTGCGCAGGTGCGGATCCGGAATCGCAGCGCGCTCGGATTCGATCAGGGCGAGCGCGTGTTCGATGCTGTCTTGCGCCTGCGCGAGCTGGCCGGCTCGCGCGTCCAGGCGCGCCAGGCTGGCCTGCGCCGCGACGTGGGTCGCGCGGTCGCCGACGCGATCGGCCAGGCGCGCCGCTTCCGTGTAGGCTGCCCGCGCCGCGGCCGCATCGCCGCGGCGGCTCGCGAGGTCGCCGAGTGCCTGCTGCGTTCCCGCTTCCAGCGCTTCGGCGTGGATCCCGCGCGCCAGATCGCGCGCGGCCTGCAGATGCTGCAGCGCCTGGGGCCAGTCGCGACGTGCCAGCGCGACGCGGCCGAGACCGCCCAGCGCGTGGATCTCTTCGCGCTGGAAACGATGTTCGCGATCGAAGGCGAGCGCGCGACGGTAGGCCTGCTCCGCCTCGTCCACGCGGCCGGCTTCGAGCAGGCTGTCCGCGGCGTTCAGGCCGGTCTCGGCAAGCCCTGACTGATCGCCACTCTTCGTCCATGCCGCTGCTGCCTGGGTATAGGCATCGTCCGCCGCGCGCGTGTCGCCGAGTCGGCCGTAGAGCAGGCCCAGGTTGTTCCAGCTCATGCCTTCGATGAGCGGATAGGGCGTGGTGCGCAGATCGTCGATGACCTGGCGATACAGCTTCAACGCGGGCGCAAGCTCGCCGCGCTGCAGGTATATCGAGGCCATGCTTTCGCGACTGAACAGGACGCGCCGGGTGTCGCCGAGGGTGTGCGCCAATGCAAGGGCTGCCTGTGCGGTCGCGAGCGCGCGATGGCTTTCGCCGAGCACGCGGTAGTTGGCGCTGAGGTTGCCGAGCAGCATGGCCTGGTAATTCAGATCGCCGGTTTGCCGATAGTGCGCGAGGGCGCGCTCCGACATCGCGGTGGATGCAAGCAGATCGCCCTGGTAGCCCAGCGCGGAGCCGAGCGTGCGTTCGGCGACGGCGGCTTCGGCCATGGCCGAGGGATCGTCCTCGCCGCCGCACGCCGTCGGCAGCGCCGCTTCGGCACTGCTTCGCGCGCGCGCGTAGTCGCCGTGGGCGAAATGCCAGCGTGCCAGGCCGGCCCGGGCCATCGACGCCGTGCAGCGGTCGCCGGCCGCGGTGGCCGTGTCGATGGCGCTGCGGTATTCGGCCAGCACGCGCGCGGACAGGTCGGCGGCATCGGCGGGCTTGCCGGCTTCGAGACTGCCGGCGTCGCGGCGCAGGTTCTCGGCCGTGAACAACGCGCGCTGCGCGGCGGCCCGCTGTCGATCCTGCTGCGCCGCCGTGCGCGGCGTGCCCACCTGCAGCCTGTAGTGCGCGGCGCTGCCGGCCTTGGCGGCGATCTCGATGATCACCTCGCCAGCGCGCTCGGCGACGAGGGTCAGGCGCAGCCGCGCGTGCCGGCCGGCATCGTTCTGGTACAGCGGCGAGGGTGCGTCGGTTGCCCGGTGCCAGCGCAACTGCAGTGTCGCGTCGAGCTGCGTCACGTCGATATCCAGCGCCTGCCCCGCGGCGAATCGCACGCGATAGCGCGCGGGCCGCGCGGGCTCCAGGCGTTCGTCGAGCGTGGCGCCGGGCACCAGCCGGCGCGCGGCACCCGTCGTCGCGGCCGAGGCGACGAAGGCCAGCGCGCACGCGGCGACGCCGATCCCGGCCGCGAGACACCGGACCCATCCTGCTACGCCCACTCGTCGCGTCACCATTCCCGTGCGGCCCCGTGTGTGTCGCGAACAAGCATAACCGCCGCCGTTTGCGACCGTGCTCCGCCGCGTGATCGGGGTGGCGTGATGTTTCCCGCGTTTCGCTCACTCCATCCAGGGGCCGGATTTGCACTGTCGCTGGGGAGAGTCATGATGAGGATGGATTCGCAGGCGCCGCGTCGTTCGGCGGCAGGGTCGTGGCTGGCGCAAGGCACGCTGCTTCTGGCGTTGATCCTGCTCGTGACGGCTGTGCAGGCGCACAGCCCGATGCAGATCGACGTACCCGCGGGCTATCGCTATGGACCGCCCGCGACCGGCGTCGCGGCCACACCGGGCATGCTGCGACACCTGGCGACCTCGCCCGCCGATCCGACCGACCCCGCCATCGTGGCCAAGGCGGCGGCGCTGAATCACGACCCGGCGCAGATCTTCGCCTTCGTGCGCGACCAGGTCGGCATCGATCCCTACGTCGGCAGCCTGCGCGGCGCGCGCGGCACGCTGGCCGGCAGCGCGGGCAACGCGCTCGACCGGGCCAGCCTGACGATCGCGCTATTGCGCGCGTCCGGATTCACGGCCCGCTACGCACAAGGCGAACTCGCGTACGCCGATGCGCAGATCGTCACCGCGCGCACCTTCCCGGATCCGCAACGCCTGGTGGGCTGCAACAACCCCGGGCCGCTCGCCAACGGGCGCAACGACTACAACCTGATCACACCGGTACAGACTCACAGTTGGGTGCAATACCAGGCGATCGCGGCCGGGCCGTGGATCGATCTCGATCCGGCCTTTCCCGCCGCGGCGGCAGGCCAGGCCTTCACGGGTGCGACGGCGACGTTCGCCGAAGTGCCCGCCAACCAGCAGCATCGCGTGCGCCTGCGCGTCGTGGCGGAAACCTTTTCCCAGGCCGGCGCCCTGTATGGCTTCGGGCTCGGCACGAGCACCGTCCTCGATGTCACCTACTCCGCCGCCGACCTGGTCGACCGGCCGCTGACGCTCGGTCATTTCGTCGCGCACGACGCGCCGCCGGCACTCGCGATCAGCGCGGTCATCAATACCTACTCGCCGTATCTGCTGGTCGGCGACACCGCCCTGGATCCGGGCGCCTATGCGGTGCAGCGCGGCACCGACTACGTGGAGACATTTACCAATTTCCCGTTGGGTACGGTGCTGCTGACCGGCGTGTTCGTCTACGTCGACCTGACCGCGCCGCAGGATCCGCACAACCCGAGAACGTTCCAGCGTGTGCTGGTCGATCGCATCGGCTACGCGATCCGCGCATCCGGCGGCTCGGTACAGCCGCCCGACTCGAATGCCCCGCCGGCGATCACGCCGCTGGATCTGACGACCATCCAGGTAGCCCCGTCGAAGCAGCCGCTGGACGGCTTCGCCCTGCGTCAGACGCGCCTGCAATCCCTGCAGGCGCAGACCGCCGCGCTGGCGCCGGCCATCGCCGCGCTGCCGCCGCCGGCGCAGCAGTCGCCCGCGCAGGTGAGCCTGCGCACCCGGGCCACCGATCTGAACCGGCGCGCCGTGATCGCGATCCTCGAACTGTTGACGGCATCGTTCGAAGGCGCCGCCGGCCGCACCGATGACGATGCGGCCGCCACGTTCCTGAGCCGCGCCTGGATCGAAACTCCACGCCTGACCATCGCCACCGCGCGCATCGGCGCCGATGCCCTGGGCTTCGCGCTGGATATCCGCAAGAACGATCTGCGCGTCTACCCGCTGCAGGGCATCGCCTGGGTCAACGCGGCGCATTTCGAACGCGCCCGCGGCCTGCAGGAGTCGCTGCTCGAAGCGCAGGTGCTCACAGCCGTGACCGGCCAGCCGGCGCGCAGCTTCGCGTCGCTGTTCGATGCCGGCGGCGCCGACCTGGTGGCGATCACACGCTTTGACGCGACGCGGGTCGACGAGCTGTCCCTTTCCGCCGAGTCCAAGGCGCGTATCCGCGACACCGTTGCCGGCAACACCGGACGCAGCGTGCTGGCGCCGCGCGCGCCGTTGCAGATCGACGGCCATCCCTACACCGTGTGGCTGGAAACCGACCCGGCCACCGGCTACACGATCAGCACCGGCGAGGACGGCACGCACCAGGCACTCGGCGAGTACGGCGGACTGCTGCTCAACCTGTTCGGCGTCGACAGCCTCGAAACGCAGATGGCGAAGTTCATCGGCCAGGTGAATTCCGCCGGCGTGGTCGGCGTGGCTTTCACCGCCGCCGTGGTGCAGGCGGTCGCGTCGGGCGATGCGTTCACGGATCTGAGACAGGCGGTCAAGCAGATCCTCAATTCCTCCACCGGTCCGCTCCAGGGCGTGCTCGATCTGCTGGAGAATTCCGGCGCGTCGGAATTCTGCCAGGGCGGCTGCGGCCTCGTGCAGAACATGCTGTCCGGACTGATGGAGGGCGTGAAGGCATTCCGCCAGGCGATCGCCACGGGCGATCCGCCGGTCCCGCCTGTCCTGCTGGCGCCGCCGCTGCCGCCGCTGCCTGCTCCGGTAGCGCCCGGCGCCAGCCCGGGACTGACCCTCGCCGTCGAGCCGGATCCGCGCTTCTTCGTGCCGTACAACGGCGCGGAACTCCACTTTGTGTATCTGGTAAAAATCACCAACACGGGCCCGGCCACCGACACCTTCCGCATCGACAATTCCGGCACCAGCGGCTACTACGGTTTCGTCGCCGCGGCATCGCAGATCACGCTGCCGGCCGGCGCGAGCGGCGAAGTCGGCGTGTGCCTGGTACCCAACGGCGCGCTGCCCGCGCCCGGCTCCTCGCTGCCGTTCGGCGTGCGCGTCTACAGTCCCGCGAATCCGGCCGCCGACGTCACCCACAGCGGCACGCGCGTGACGCCCAGCGCGCGCGCGCTGCGTCTGCGCGTGCTGCCGGGCAGTGCCAGCACGCGCGCCGGCGCTACGACGAACACGACGCTGACCCTCGATTCGCTGGGCAATGTCACGACCGATGTAGCGCTCACCGCGGCCAACGACGCGGGCCTGGGTTTGACCGGGCTACCGCCGACGCTGCAATTGAACGCCGGCGAATCGCGCTCGCTGCCGCTGGCCTATCAGGTCAGCGCGAGTGCGACGTCGGGCGATAGCCTGCTGTCGGTGCTGCGCGGCGATATCGGCGGCGTCGAGCCGGCGACGGTGCGCTTCAGCGCCAACATCACCTCGCCGCTGACCGCGTGCACGGCGCAGGCTGCGCTCGATGCCACGCGTCTGGGCCGCGCGACCCTCGGCGCCACGCTCGTGCGGCTCGCCGCCGCGATGGACGCCCTGGCCGGATATCCCGGCGATATCGACCGCGTGACTTCCGCGCTCGCCGAGCTCAATGAGCTGATCAACAACCAGCTCACCACGAACTTCCTCGCCCCGCTGCTGGCGACGATAACCGCGGCGCGCAGCGAGCTGGCCGCGGCCGCCCCCGGCGGCGTCGCTGCGGCGCTGGCCGCCGTCGACGCCAGCCTGTGCCCGCTCGGCGATGCGTTGCTGGAAGCCGCGAGCGGCGATCTGTCGCTCGGTCTGGCACCGGCGCTCGCCGTCACCGTGCCGGCGCAGCCGGTGACGGTCAATATCAATCTCTACAACGATACCCTCGGCCCGCGCACGTTCGACGTCGCCATCAGCGGCGTGCCGGCCACCGTGCAGGCCGTCCTCAATGCCACTACGGTCAATCTGCCCTCGCATGTGCTCAGCAACGGCTGCTGCGGCGCTCCGTCGCTCCGCGTGACCTTCACCAACACCGACGGCCAGGCGCGCGCGTTCGACTATCGCGTCAGCGTCACGCCGCGCGACCTGCCGCAGCTGTCGCGCAGCATCACCGGCAGCGTGGCCCTGCGCAGCGATATCGTGCGCGTGGCCAGCGTGCGCGCCACGCCGCTCGCGGCGGACCCCGGCACGGCCGTGACGATCTCGACCCGCGTGATGAATTCCATCAACGGCTATCGCACGGTATTCGGCAGCTGGACCCTGAAAGACTCGACCGGCACCGTACGCCGCGTCGGCGGCACCGACGCGAAAATCCTGCTTCCCGGCGACGGCGTCGTCGCCCTGCCCGATTTCAGCATCGACACGACCGGCCTGCGCGGCGCGTACACGATCGACATGGGCATCATCGACGCCAATCGCTGCTGCGACGTGATCCCCGGCGCGACGGGTTCCGGCGGCTTCCTCGTCGGGCCGCCGTTCTCGGCGCGGCTCTCGGTGACGCCGTCCAGCGTGCCGCCGGGCGACAGCGCGATCGCCTACCAGCTCGCGCTGTCGCATGAATCGGTCGCGACGCCGGTGATCGACGCACTCGCCTCGTTCCCCATGCCGGCGTCGACGCGTTCCTTCGTGCTGCACGGCAACTATCTGTACGTGTGCCAGCGCAACCAGGTGTCGATCGTGGACGTGCAGGTGCCGGGTGCGCCGAGCATCGTCGGCACCTTCGCGACCACCGGCGTGCTCGATACCGGCTACGCCAACGTCGGCTGCAATCGCGACGGCGACGTGCTGGTCGTGGCCTACAACCTGTCGAGCCCGAGCTCCTTCGACGACCTGAAAATGGTCGCCTACCTGATCGATGCGGCGCACGCGACATCGCCGCTGCAGCTCAATGCCGTGCCGATCGCCGTGCCCAAGCGCTTCGGCGGCGGCATCCAGTTCAACGGCAGCCACCAGGGTTCGCTCACGACGACGGCGGTGATCTACAACCCGTTCTCCAATTTCATCTTCCAGCAAAGTGGAAACCTGATCAGCCTGGATTTCTCCACGCCGGCCAGCCCGGTGCAGACGGGCGAGCTGTTCCACCACTTCGGACCGACCGATACGAACGACCCGATCTACGGCGGGCCGAACATGATCTTCGCGAGCCTGCCGCGCGGTACGAAGACGCTGCTGGCCAGCACGAGCGCGGTCGGCGACGGTTTCGGCACCGGGCCCGGCGTCGGCCGCATCACGAGCGCCGACATCGGCCAGCTGTCGACCAACTGTCCCGGCGCGCCCAACCCGTGCATCGCCGGCACCACCGATGTGCCAGGCACGCGCCTGCTGTTCGGAATCGCGGCCCAGGGCGATGCCGGACTCGTCGCCGGCGACACCGAAGGCCTGTATGACGGCATCTCGGGGCTGGTCGGCAATCTCACCCTGAGCACGCTCGATCTCGCCGGCGCCGCTCCGGTCGTACAAAGCACGCTCACGTCGCTGATGCTCAACCGGCGGCCGGGCGGCGCGCCGTGCAATCAGCCGGCCGACATCAGCGGCGGCGCGCTCAAAGCGCTGACGAACAACTACTACGCGGTCGGCGCCTTCAATCCGCTGTCCTGTTCGTGGGTACTCGCCCTCGTCGACGCCAACGACACCGCGCACCTGCGCATCATCCCGTACGACGTGCCGTCGCCGCTGCGCGACGTGGTGCTCGACGATGGCACGCTGTATGCGCTGACCGACACCGCCATCCTCGTCTACGACTATCACGTGCTCGCCGGGCCGGCGATCACGGCCTACGTGGATATTCCGAAAGGCTCCGGCGTCAGCCTCGTGCCGGGTTCCTTCAGCCTCGCGCCGACCGACGTGGACAGCAGCGCGCCGGCCTACGACCGCTACAGTTGGTATCGCCCGACGGCCACCCAGATCACCTGGCAAGGCAGCGTCAGCGCGATGACGCCGGGTGAGTTGCGCGCCGTCGCCGCCGGCGGCCATGTCGACTTCACCTTGCCCTCGATCGGTGCCGGCAGCGTGCTGCTGGAACGCGCCAGCGTCAGCGCCGAGCAGACGCTCGCGATCACGCCGGTGCGGCAGTCCGCGCCACTGGGCGATGCGCTGGCCTACACGATCACACTGCGCAATCCCGCTTCGAGCGCGGTCAGCTACGAGCTGTCGCTGCTCGGACTGCCGCCGGCCTGGCTGGAACACCTGGATACGCCGGTCACGGTGCCGGCGCTGGGCCAGGCCACCGCCAGTCTCGTGCTGCGCTCCACGCTCGGCGATCCGCAGTACACCGATTTTCCGTTTACGGTCCTCGCCCTCGCCAACAGCGGTTTCCGCACCTCGGGACAGGCCGTGTTCGCTACCGGCAACCGCTATGTCGGTCCGGACGGCAATACGCCGATCCTCGCCTCGACCCTCGTTGCGCTGACCAATCCCGTCAGCGTCGGCCGCGGCGACGTGGCGCCGGTCACGATGCGCACGGCGAACGTCGGCAACGTGCGGCAGAGCTACTACCTCGGCCTGAGCAGTGCGCCGCCGGGGATCAGCGTCAGCTTCCTGCAGCCCGGCTACGACATGAATGCCGGCGCGATCCACGACGTTTCCGGCAGCGTATCGGTGGCGCCGAACGTGGCGCCCGGCAGCTACGACGTCGCTGCGTATCTCAACAGTTATGCGGGCAGCCAGTTCAGCAGCCTGACGGTGAATGTGCCGGGCCCGGGCGTGCTCCTGTCGCTGACGCCGGGCAGCGGCAGCGCGGCCACGACGTACACGGCCCGCATCACGAACAGCGGCGTCGCGAGCGATACCTTCGATGTGTCGGCACTGGGTCCGCTCGGCCCGGCGGTCACGCTGGTGCCGCCGGTCGTGACGCTCGCGCCCGGCGCGGCGAAGGACGTCAACGCGACGCTGAGCGGCACGGACTACCTCCCGCCGGGCACGAGCACGTTCGACGTGCAGGCCATCTCGCGCAACTTGCCGGCGGCGCGCGCGCGCGGCAGCGCGCAGGTGACCCTGGCCGCCAGCAAAGCGGTCACGCTGGCCGGCATGCCGGCCGCGGTCACGGCCCCCGGCCTGCCCGCGAACGCAAGTTTCGGCGTGCGCATTGCCAATAGCGGCAATGTGGAAGATGCCTATGGCCTCGCGATCATCGGCACCACGGGCGCGATCAGCGCGAGCCTGCACGACGCGACCGGCAACGGCGTGTCCACGGTCGCCCCGATACGCCTGCCCGGCAACGCCGCCGCGCAGTTCCGCGTGGACGCCTCGCTCGCCGCCGGCGGCAGCGAGAGCGGCACGATCACGCTCAGGGCCGTTTCCCAGAGCGATGTCGCGATCAGCGCCACCGCCGTACTCACGTTCTCGCGCAATGGCGCGGCCAACATCCTCGTGAGCTCGCCCGGCGCGCTGGATTTCGGCGACCAGGCGCTGAGTTCCACCAGCCCGGTGCGGGCGGTGAACCTCCTCAACAGCGGCGCCGGCGATTTCGTCATCGGCACGGTGTCGATCGCCGGCACGTATCCGGGCGACTTCGCCCTGGCCGCCGGCAGTAATGCCTGCAGCGCCGGCGGCACGATCGCCGCCGGCGGCGGCACGTGCACGCTCTATGCGCGCTTCACCCCGCTGGCACTGGGCACGCGCAGCGCCCGCATCGACGTGACCAACGCGAACGCCAGCGTGACCGCCGCGGTGTCGATGAGCGGCAACGGCGTCGAAGGCAGCCATCTCGGTGCGGAACTCACGGCCAACCGGGCCTACGTGCAATACCGGCGCACGCTGAGCTATCTCGTCACGGCACGCAATCCGGGCACGACCGCCGTCGCCGGCGTGAACATCGCACTGCCGTTGCCGGTGCAACTCGACCCCGGCAGCGCTTCGTGGTTCTGCATCAATGCCGGCGACCCCAATGCCCACTGCACCGCCTCGGGCAGCGGATCGCTCGCCGACACCAACGTCATCGTTCCGGCCGAGGGCAGCGTGAGCTACGTCGTCAGCGGCCAGGTCGACGGCGTATCGAACAACGAACTGATCAGCGCGACCGCGCAGGTATCCAGCGCACTCGATCCGGGCCCTTACACCGCGTCGGCGACGAGTTACGCCGTGCTCTTCCGCGACGGCTTCCAGGCCTTCGGCGATGGCGCGAGCGCGCTCACGCTCACCGCCGCCGGCACCCTCGACGCCACCGGCATCCGGCTGCTGCGCGTGCCGGCGACACCGACCGCGCATTTCATCGAGACGGTCGTACGCGGCCACAACGCGCTGCTCGGCGGCTTCCGCGTCGAGCGGGTCGGTCAGACGCAACCGCGCTGGGTGCGTCTCGTCGCAGAACCCGCCGACGGCGCGGAGCGGACCGGCGCCTGGATCGCGCTACCGGCCGACGGCGTCGTGAGCCTGGGATCGGCGGCCAGGGACGACCGGCTCGTCGTGCTGCTGCGCGCCGGCGACGAGGAATCGAGCGTGCAGCTCAATGGATTGCCGTCGGATCGTTTCGACCTCAGCGCGACGCCGGGCGAGGTGCTGTCCGGCACGCGATGACGCGACGCCCGCGTCATTCATCCTCGAGGCGATCACGTTCTCGCCCAGGGCTCAGGTGTTGCTGCAGGTCGCCGGCGTCGAGGCCGACGACGGCGTCGTGCCGCTGGCGGGTACGTCGGTATTGCTCGCACCGCATCGTGCACGACGTTTTGGCCGGGCATCGGGCAGTTGCCAAGCGTGGCCGATGCGGTCAGCGTGGCGAATCGCGGCACGCGCGGTGCCCGGCGCGTTGGCACAGCCCGTGCTGACACCCTGCACTACTCAGGAGAAAACCATGGCAGATCGCAAGGACACCTTCGAACAGGGAAAAGCCGCATTGCGCGACCTCAAGGACAGCCTGATGGAAGGCGCGGAGGGCGTACGCGACGGTGTTGCACGCGCCGCTGACGACGCGGCCGATACGCTGAAGAACGTGACCGATACGGTGCGTGCGCACGCGCGTCGCGCCGCGCACGCCGCCCGGACCGGCGCAGCCGCTGCACGCGACGACGTCAGCGACGCCGCAGCGGATGCGGCGGATGACATCGAAGACGGCATGGACTCGGCGCAGGACGCGATCGACGAAGGCATGGACGACGCCGGTGACGATCTGTATGACGCCCTTGAAGCGGGCAAGGCCGCCTGGGTCGAGGCCAGCGAGGCGGTTCGGGAAGTCTCGCGCGATGCGCTCGCTTCGGCGCAGGACGCGCTCACCGATGCGCAGGAAGGCGTGAGCGATTACGTACGCGCCAAGCCGCTGAACGCGCTGGCAATCGCCGGCGCGGCCGGCTTCGTGCTGGCGTTGCTGCTGAGGCGCCGACGTTGATGGAGTCGCCGGTTCCGCCCGACCGCACGCAAGCCGCGCGTTCGCTGCTCGACAGCGCCGCGTGGGTCGTGATCGTCGGGCGGCATTCGGTGCCCATCCTGCGGGCGTGGGCCGGGCTGATCCGCGCGGAAGGTGACGTCGCACGCGACAGTGTTTCAGGGATTGTGATCGCCGCCGGTATCGCGGCGTTCGGCGTCTTTGTCGTATTCACCGCGCTGATCGGCGGCGCCATGCTCGGCCTGCGCGAGATTGGCTGGCCGGTATGGGCCGCCACCGCGCTGCCGGCCGGTGTCGGCATCGCGGTGGCGATCGCCGCGGGCGGGTTCGCCTACGTTCGTTTCCATCGCCTGACGTTTCCGGAAACCCGGCGCCGCCTTGGCGTCCTGCTGGAGGTGCTCGATGAGCCGTAACGCTTCGCCTGACGCGGTGCAACTCGCTGCCTGCCGTCTCGACCAACGTCTCGTGGCCTGTGCGCAAGCCGTCGAACAGCGTCCGACGCGACGCGTCCTGCTCAACCCCTGGGTGATTGCCGGCGGCGCGGCGGTGGTGTTCCTGCTGCTGCCGCGCCGCTTCAGGATGCCCGTCTTGAAGGCAGCCCTGCCGGTGGCGCTGGGTCTGCTCAGTAACCGCTGACGAGCCGCGCCGTCAGCCCGGCAACCGACCGTCTTCGTTGAGAATGTCACGGACCTTGTTCGCGAACGTGCTGACGTCGAAGGGCTTCGTCAGCACGTTCATGCCGGGCTCCATCGCGTCGCCTCCCCAGGTCATGCCATCGGCAAATCCGGTCACGAACAGCACTTTCAGTCGTGGCCGCAGCACGCGGGCCGCATCGGCGACCTGGCGGCCGTTCAACCCGCCCGGCAATCCGACATCGGTGATCAGCAGATCGATCCGTACCGTCGATTGCAGCAGCGCGAGTCCGGCCGCGCCATCACCGGCGGTCAGGACCTCATAGCCGGCTTCGCCGAGTACCTCGTTGAGCACGATGCGCACGACATCCTCATCATCGATCAGCAGGATCGTTTCGCCCTGCCCTCTTTCCATCGGGTTCGCCGGCGCAGTCGCCTCTTCCTCGACGTCGCCGAGATCTCGCGGCAGGTAAATGCACATCGTCGTGCCGTGTCCCGGTTCGGTCGACACCGTGATATGCCCGCCCGACTGGCGCGCGAACCCATAGACCATCGACAGGCCCAGGCCGGTGCCCTGCCCCAGCGGTTTGGTCGTGAAGAACGGATCGAAAATGCGTGTGGCCACCCCCGGCGCCATGCCCGCGCCGGTATCGATCACGCAAATGGAAACATAGTCGCCCGGAATCAGTTCGTGTTCGGCGGCCTTGGATTCCGAAAGGCTCGAGTTAGCGATCACGATCTTGAGCTGCCCGCCGAGCGGGAGCATGGCGTCGCGCGCGTTGATGCACAGATTCAACAACGCGTTCTCGAGTTGGGAGGCGTCGACACGCGTCGCCCAGAGCGCAGCGTCGGCGACCACCTCCACGCTGACGCTCGGGCCTACCGAGCGTCGCACCAGCTCTTCCATGCCGTCCACGAGACGCTTGACGTCGATGGGCCGCGGGTCGAGCGTCTGCCGCCGCGAAAACGCGAGCAGACGCTGCGTCAACGCCGCGGCACGGCGTACCGAGTTCTGTCCCATCTCGAGGTAGCGTTCCAGGCCATCGTGCCGACCTTGCGCGAGCTTCGCCTCGATGACCTGAAAACTGCCGCTGATTCCCGCCAGCAGGTTGTTGAAATCGTGCGCGAGGCCGCCGGTGAGCTGGCCGATCGCTTCCATTTTCTGCGCCTGGCGCAAGGCGTCTTCGGCGTGTGCCAGCGCATCGGCCTGTTCGCGTTCTTCGGTGATGTCGCGGCCGCTGCAATACACCAGGCCGTCCTCGGGAACGCCGACCCAGGAGATCCAGCGGTAGTGCCCGGCCTTGTGCCGATACCGGTTCGGAAAGCGGATCGCCGGCTGTCCCTGTTGCGTCAGATTGAACCCCGCCCGCGTCCGCTCCACGTCGTCCGGATGCAGCAGCTCGAAGATGGACTGGCTGGCCACTTCGTCCTCGGACCAGCCCAGCACCGTGAACCAGGCCGGATTCGACGTTTCGAAATAGCCCTGGCTGTTGAGCGCGCCGAGCAGATCCGGGCTGACCTGCCAGGTCCTGCCGCGCGCCTGGGTTCTCTCGATGACTTTCTGTTCGAGTTCGGCATTGAGCTCGCGCAGCCGTTTCTCGACCGCCTTGCGCGCGCTGATGTCGAAACTCACGCCGGAAAAGCGCAGCGGGGCGCCGGCGGCGTCGAGTTCGCAGCGTCCCTCGGCGAGCAGCCACGATACGTTGCCGTCCGGGTCGACGAGCCGATACTCCTCGCTGAAAAGATCACCGGTGCGCAGCGCACTTTCGATGCGCACGCGCAGGCGCGCGATGTCGTCGGGGTGTACGCGGCTCAGGAACTCGCTGATGGGCAACCCTTGACGCGCCCGCGCGGGATCGACGCGGTACAGACGCGCGAAACGCTCGTCCGCAATCACCCGGTCGAGCGGTACATGCCAGTCCCAGGTTCCGATGCCGCGACCCGCCGACAGCGCGAGCTGAAGCCGCGCCTCGCTTTGCGCTAGCCGGTCCGCCACATCCACGGCGTCCTCGTCCACGCGCGGCGACGGTTGGTGTGCAAACGAAGGGTGCATGTCGTCGACTCGGCGTTGCGTGTTCGGCCGATTCTGAAGCAACGGCTGCGGCGTGCGTAGCCTGCGTGGCAGCGCCGCGCCCAGCCGAAGCCCCGGCGTCCCGCGAGCACGCCACGAGCCGCCACCCAACGTACTGAACGGCATCGACAAAATCGGCGTTGCCGATCCCTGTGCACGCGCTTGCCGTGCGCGTTGGCAAGCGACGTCAGCAGGAACAAGACAGCATTACCTGCGCGTTTCTTTCTCGCGCCGCGTCGTCGCCGGCCACGGATGCCCGGCCCGCAAAACGCCGACGGTGCGCGGCGGCGGCGGCGCACCGAAGAGCACCTCGCCTTCATGCGCGACTGGCCACGATGCCGCAGCCACGCGCCACCAGCGCGCATCGAAACCAGGACGTCACCATGGCCGAACTGCAATGGCCGCTCGGACTCCGGGTCATCCGCAGCATGCTCGATACCGTGGTGCCGGCCCGATGACGACAGGAACCCCGCTCTACATCGGTTGCGCGGGCTGGTCCATCGCCCGCGCCGATAAACCGCGCTTTGCCGATCAGGGCAGCCATCTCGAACGCTACGCTGCGGTGTTCTCCGCGGTGGAAATCAACTCGTCGTTCTATCGCCCGCATCAGCGCATCACCTACGAACGCTGGGCCGCCAGCGTGCCGGAAAATTTCCGCTTCTCAGCGAAGCTGCCGCGGACGATCACCCACGACCATCGCCTGATCGGCGCCCTGCCCTTGCTAGACACCTTTCTCGGCGAGGTCGGCGCACTCGGCGAAAAACTGGGCGCGTTGCTCGTGCAGCTGCCGCCGAGCCTCGCGTTCGATGCACGCAGCGTCGCCGCCTTCTTCAAAGCCTTCCGCGCGCGCTATGACCAAGGCCTGTGCCTGGAACCCCGCCACGCCTCCTGGTTCGACGCATCGGCCGAAGCGGCACTGCATCGCTACCGCGTCGCGCGCGTCGCCGCCGATCCCGCCCTGAATGCCGCAGCCGCCGTGCCCGGCGGCGAACCGTCGCTGCGCTATACGCGCCTGCACGGATCACCGCAGATGTACTACTCCGACTATGACCCTGCACGACTGGACGCCATCGCGCAGCGCCTGAAGTCCGAATGTGCCGGCGACGCGGCAACCTGGTGCATTTTCGACAACACGGCAGCGGGGCATGCCGTGCCCAATGCGCTGGAACTGATCGAGCGTGTTCGCATGGCGGATTCGTAGCGACGGCGCGTCGTGGCATGCGCCCTGCGTAGCGGCAGCGAACGGCGGCATCGAGCTGCATCACGGCGCGTTGCGGAGATCGTGACTCAGGATCACAGTGCCAAGCTCCACCAGACCGACAAAATGGAAATGTTTCTTTGTTTTAAAAATTCCAGGCACGACCGTAAAACCGGGATCGCCCCCGACGAAACATTCGCCATCGAACGCCACTTCCCTGCAACGACACCGGGCGATCCACGCAGTGCCGACGAACCTGGACCTCGTTGTATACCAGTTTTGCGTACCAGCCTTGTGTACCGACGTTGATAATCGGCCCAGGGAGCACTACGTTACCTGCCCAGACTCTTGAGATTTTCACGCCGACTCCTTCGTCGGCCCGATTTTGGCTTTTCTTCAAGAGCGAACTCATGAAAAGCGCACGCCGCCGCCGGACGCCGCCTGACTCGTCAGCCAAGCCGAGCCGGGTCGAGGCGCCGGTGGCCGTCGATCGGTTCCCGATTGTCGGGATCGGTGCCTCGGCGGGCGGCCTGGAAGCCTTCACGCGTCTGCTCGAACACCTGCCCCTCGACGCCGGGCTGGGTGTGGTGCTGGTGCAGCATCTGGACCCGGAGCATGAAAGTGCGCTGTGCCAGATTCTTTCGCGGGCCACTCGCCTGGTCGTGGAGGAGATCGTCGACGGTCAACGGGTCGAGCCCAACCGGGTCCACGTCATTCCGCGCGACACCACCCTCAGTATCGTCCGGGGCGTGCTCAGGCTGCAGCCACGCGAGAGGGCGCGCGTGCCGCACCGGCCGATCGATACGTTTTTCGAGGCACTGGCGCAGGATTGCGGCGAACGCGCCATCGGCGTCGTGTTGTCAGGCACCGGCAGCGACGGCACGGTCGGGCTGGAGGCGATCAAGGCCGAGGGCGGTTTTACCTTCGCGCAGGACAGCAGCGCCAGACACGAGTCGATGCCGCGCAGCGCGGTGGCGGCCGGCTGCGTGGACCTGGTGCTCTCGCCGGCCGAGATCGCCAAGGAACTGGCGCGGATTGCCAGCCATCCCTATGTCGCCCCGTCAGGCGCAGTGCGCACAGGCGATGCGGTTGCGAACGCCGATGACGCCGGACTGCGCGGCGAACTCGACCGCGCCGAAGCGACGGCACACGACGATGAGCCCACTCCCTTGCCATCGGGCGGCCACGTGCCGGGCGAGCCTGTTTTGGACCGGAGCGCTGCACCGTCGTCGCCCGACAGTCCCGAAGCCCTTCCGGCCCGGGGCACGGCCTCGGACACCGACGACGGCTACAAGCGCATCCTGGCGTTGCTGCACGGTCATTCCGGCGTGGACTTTTCGCTCTACAAGTCCACCACCATTCGGCGCCGCATCGCCCGCCGGATGATCCTGACCAAGCACGATACGCCGTTGAACTACGCCGCGTACCTGCGCGGGAACGGCAAGGAACTCGACGCGCTGTATTCCGACGTCCTGATCAGCGTGACCAGTTTCTTCCGCAATCCAGAAACCTTCGATGTGCTGCAGCACACCGTGCTGCCGGCACTGCTCGACATTCGCAGTGGCGACCCGCTGCGGTGCTGGGTGCTCGGCTGTTCCACCGGTCAGGAGGCGTATTCCATCGCCATGGCCTTCGTGGAAGTCGCGGAGAATGCGCCGCATACGCGCCGGCTGCAGATTTTTGCCACGGACCTCAACGAATCGCTGCTCGACAAGGCCCGCCACGGCCTGTACGCGCGCAGCCTCGAGCAGGACATCAGCCCGGAACGGCTGCGGCGTTTCTTCAGGGAAGAGGAAGGCGGCTATCGCGTGGTCAAGTCACTGCGCGAAATGGTGGTGTTTGCACGCCAGAACCTGATCGCCGACCCGCCGTTCTCGCGCATGGACATGATCAGCTGCCGCAACCTGCTGATCTATCTCGAGCCCATCCTGCAGCAGAAAGCGATGCCGACGTTCCACTATGCGCTGAAGCCCACCGGGTTTCTTTTGTTGGGCGCCTCCGAATCGATCGGCACTTTCACCGATCTGTTCGAACCGCTGGACAAGAAGCACAAGGTCTATACCCGAAAACCGGCGTCGACACCGGCGTTGCATCTTGCCGAGACACGCTCGCGCCCTGCGGATTCCGCTGCCCGCGCGATGCTGCCGATGCGTTCGGTGGCGCGATACGAAGTCCCTGACGAGTTCCGCGGCAGCGAACTCACGGCCCAGCGTGAAGCCGACCGCGTCACCGTAAATCAATTCGCGCCTCCTGGCGTGCTGGTCGACGCACAGTTGCAAATCCTGCAGTTCCGGGGTCCGACGGGCGCGTTCCTCGAGCCGCCCGCCGGCAAGGCGAGTTTCGATGTGCTCAAGATGGCGCGGGAAGGACTGATGCTGCCCCTGCGTGCGGCGATCGAAGAAGCCCGGCGGGACAACAAGAGCGTGCGCCGGGACAACGTGCAGATCCGGCAGGACGGCTCGACGCGTACCGTGACGCTGGATGTCGTGCCACTGAAGAACCTGCGTGAACCGTGCTTCCTGATCCTGTTCGACGATTCGCGGAGTCCTTCGCGAGCCCGCAGCGCCAGCGCAGCCTCGTCGCGAACGCCGGTGATCGGCAAGCGGCAGGAGCCCGGGCGCATCACCGAGCTGGAAACGGAGCTGACCGAAACGCGCGACTTCCTGATGTCGGTACAGGAACAGCACGAGGCAGCCAACGAAGAATTGCAAGCGGCGAACGAGGAGGTTCAGTCCGCCAACGAGGAACTGCAGAGCGTCAACGAGGAACTGGAAACCTCAAAGGAAGAGCTGGAGTCGGCCAACGAGGAGTTGATCACCGTCAACGAGGAGATGAGCCACCGCAATGTGGAGCTGAACCGCCTCAATGCCGACTTGCTCAATCTGCAGCTCGCGACGGGACTGGCGATCATCCTGGTGGGGCGCGACCTCACCGTGCGGCGCTTCAGCCCGCAGGCGCAGAAGCAATTCGATTTGTTACCGACCGACGTGGGGCGTCCGATCGGGCATTTGCGACACCAGCTCGTGCAGGACGCCACGAACCAGCCTGTCGACCTGGAGCGCCTCGCGGCCGACGTGGTCGGCAGCCTGACCGACCTGGACCAGCAGGTTCGCGATATCTCGGGGCGTTGGTTTTCGCTGCGTATACGCCCTTACCTGACGCTGGACAATCGCGTCGACGGCGCGGCGCTGGTGTGGTTCGACATCGACGCGCTGAAACGCACGGAGACCGGAGCGTTGGCGGCGCGGGACTTTGCCGAGAATACGATCGCGACCGTGCGCGAGCCGCTGCTGGTAGTGGACCGGCATTTTCGGATCGAGAGCGCCAACAGCGCGTTCTATCGCGTATTCCGGCTCACCCCCGCACAGAGCGTCGGCGAATCGCTGCTCGAGTTGAGGCGGTGGCATTGGGACGTTGAACGGGTACGCGGCCTGCTCGAGGATGCGTTCTCCGGCAATGCCCCGGTGGAAGACGTCGCCGTGGCCTATACGTCCGAGGCCGGCGACCTGCGTCAACTGCAGTTCACTGCCCGTCGCATCATGGACCCGGCAGGAACCCGTGAGCGGATATTGCTGGTGATCGAAGACGCCACAGAGCGCGTGCGCGCGGGAGAGGCGATGGCGCGCCTCGCGGCGATCGTGACGTCTTCGGAAGACGCGATCATCAGCAAGAGCCTGGACGGCATCATCGTGACGTGGAATCGGGCCGCCGAGCGCCTGTTCCGCTACGCCGAATGGGAAGTCATCGGAAAATCCGCTTCGCAACTGGTTCCGGAGGATCGCCGGGGCGAGGAGCCCGAGATTCTGGGCCGTATCCGCCAGGGCGAGGTCATCGAAAACTTCGAAACGGTTCGTCGACGCAAAGACGGCAGCACGCTGCCCATTTCATTGACCATGTCGCCGCTGCTCGACGCCGGCAACCGGGTTGCCGGCATCTCGATGATTGCCCGCGACATCACGGACCGAAAGGCCGGCGAAGAACAGCTGGCGCGGCAGGTCGCGCAGTTCGAGGCGCTCCTCAACCAGTCGCCGTTCGGCGTTTTTCTGGTCGACGCCGACCTCCGGCTCCGGCATATGAGTGTTTTGGCGCGGGACATGCTGCCTGACGTCCCGGCCGTGCCTGGCAGCAGCCTCGACGTGTTCGACTGCCTGTGGCCGCAGTTCGGCCGCGAGGCGGTGAAACAGCGGTTCACGGAGACATTGGCTAAGGGCGAACGCTACGTCGCGTCAGCGGATATGGAAGCGCCTCCGCAGAAGGAGACGGTCACCTTCTACGACTGGCAGATCAGCCGCATCGCGATGTCCGATGGCCGCAACGGTGTGGTCTGTTTCTTCCAGGACGTGTCGGCGCGGATTCGTTCGCAACGCCAGATCATCGAACTGTTGACTGCGCTGCAGTACAGCGACCGCCTCAAGGACGAGTTCCTGGCGATGCTGGCCCACGAGTTGCGTGGCCCGCTGGCGCCACTGGGCAACATGCTCGAGGTGATGAAACGGGCTCGAGGCAGCGCCGACGTGCTCGATACGGTGCACGACTCGATGCAGCGGCAGGTACGCCAGCTGACGCGGCTGGTCGACGATCTGCTCGACATCAACCGCATCAAGCGCGGACAGATCGAACTGCGGCGCGAGCGCATCGACCTCGGGCCGGTGCTGCGGCAGGCGATCGCCACGTGCCAGCCGATCTGCGAGCGCGTGGGTCATGCCTTGACCGTGTCGATCCCGCCGGAGCCGCTGTGGGTTTCCGGCGATCCGGCGCGTCTGGCGCAGGTGTTCGGCAACCTTCTGAACAATGCGTGCAAGTACACCGCGTCGCCCGGACGTATCGATCTTGCCGTCGCGATCGAAGGCGGCGAGGTCGTCGTCACGGTGCAGGACAACGGGATCGGCATCGCGGCGGACATGCTGTCCAGTATCTTCGACATGTTTGTCCAGGCCGATGATGCGCGCGAGCGCGCCCAGGGCGGCCTCGGGCTCGGGCTGGCGCTGGCGCGACGGCTGGTCGAGTTGCACGAAGGCACTCTCCACGTGCGCAGCGAGGGGCCTGGCAGAGGGGCCGAGTTCCGCGTGCGGCTGGCAAGGCTTGACCTGCGCGCCACGCTGCCGCCGCCATCGGAGGCAGCAGCGACGACGCCAACGCCACCGTTGCGGATCCTGGTGGTCGACGACAATCACGACAGTGCCGACACGCTGGCAATGCTTCTGGGCATGGACGGTCATGAACTGCAGGTCGCCTATGACGGCCTGGAGGCCATAGCCGCCGCCGAGCAGTTCCGGCCCGATGTGGTGCTGCTGGACATTGGCCTGCCGCGCATGAACGGCCACGACGCGTGTCGGCGCATTCGTGAACAGCCCTGGGGCCGCACGATGCGGCTGATCGCCTTGTCCGGCTGGACCCAGGAGGAAGACCGGCGGAAATCCTGGGACGCGGGGTTCAACGAGCATCTCGCGAAACCACCGAGCTATCCGCATCTCAGGCAGTTGCTCGATGCGGCCGCGGCCGCGAAAAACGATCACGATCGGGAGCATCCTTCCGTGCAGGACGAGTAGCCCGGCAGTGCGTACGTGAGATCGGAATGGCCGCTGGACAGCAGACGCTTGTCGTGAGCCGCCTTCACAGCGGGGGCCTTCAGATCGATCGTGGCCGGGTCTTTGCCGACGAAAGCGGCGCATTCGGCTGGCACCGCCGGTGTACGGCGCGAGTGCGCGGCGGGGTCGTGCGCAACGGCAGGCAGGACGACGACCGACAGCGCGGCTACGTCATGTTCTGAACACAGCACCGCTGGGCGCGCGCGCCCACCATAAAAAACGAGTGGAACCAGGGGCGCTTTGACCCTTCGTGCACGTCGCCTCCGCTGCCACCCCACCGCTTCGACTTCCTTGAAGACCGCCGATATCTGCACTTCACTACATTTCCGCTTCCGCGCAAGACGCTATATTTTGTACAAGCCTTTATTTTTACGCCGCGCCACTCTACGGGCTATGGGTCGGGTGGCAGGGTCGCCTTCCGTACGCTGTATTCTGCTCGAAACCATCGCCCCTTCAGTCCTTCCAGAACCAGCAGGCTTAGCACGCCGGCAATGCCACACAAGGCAAGTTCGTCGAGGTGCAGCTGGCCGAAGTGAAACAGCGTTCGTGCGGGCGGCCAGTACAGTGCGGCCCCAAGCAGGGCGACGACGCCGCCCAGCAAGATCCACAGTGAGCGGTTGGGCCGCAGAAAGGCCTGGACCAGGGATGTCGAAAACGAGCGGTTGACGAAGATCAGTCCCAGATTGATCAGCACCAGCGACGTAAAGACCAGTGCCCGGACATCGTCCTCCGGCAGTCCGATGCGAACCGCGCCGACGAGCGCGATCGCAACAATGGCGAGGGCAACCATCCCCTGAAGCACCGCCCACAGGATTCGCCGCGGCAACAGCAAAGGGCTCGCCGGATCGCGTGGCGGCCGCTGCATGACGTCTGCCTCTTCTTCTTCGGCCTCGAACACCACTGAGCACGCCGGGTCGATCACCATCTCGAGAAACGCGATCAGGATCGGCGTCAGCATCAAGGGCAAACCCAGCAGCAGTGGCAATAGCGCGAGTCCTGCAATGGGAATGTGTACAGCAACGATGTATTCGATCGCCTTGCGCAGATTGTCGTAGATGCGCCTGCCCAGCCGAATCGTCCTGACGATGGAACCAAAGTCGTCGTCGAGCAGGACGATGGCCGCAGCCTCACGCGCGACATCCGTGCCACGCTTGCCCATGGCGATGCCGATGTGGGCGGCCTTGATGGCGGGGGCGTCGTTGACGCCGTCGCCGGTCATGGCCACGACCTCGCCGCTCCCCTTCAGACTCTGCACGATGCGCAGCTTCTGGGCCGGCTGAATGCGCGCGAAAATGGATGTCGAATTCACGCCCGCGGTGAGCTGCGCGTCGGACATGCCTTCGATGTCCGCGCCGCTCAGAACCTGTGCCGAATCGATTCCGGCCTGTCGGGCGATAGCGGTCGCGGTTGCCGGATAGTCGCCGGTGATCATGATCACGCGGATTCCGGCCGACCGGCATTCAGCGACCGCGGCCGGCACATTCGCGCGCAGGGGATCGGCAAAGCCGATGAGCCCGACGAACTCGAAACTCAGACTGCGCAGCGATTCAGGAGCGGCTTGCGCGCGCTCGAAATCGGTCAGCCGCGTTCTGGCCACACCCAGCACGCGGATCCCTTCGCGAGCACGCGCATCGGCTAGCTCACGGATTTGCGCGAGCCGGTCGACTGGCAGATGACACAACTCCGCGATCGCCTCGAGCGCCCCCTTGGCGTAGGCGACCGCGTCGCCAGTGGGTTCGTCCAACAGGATGTTTGCAACCGCGAACAGGTCGGGACGCAGTCCGTAAGCGCGAACGATCTCCATCCGCGCAAATCGGCCGAGGTCAGTCCTGATCTCCGCGGTCGCCACTGCATGGATGGCGATGTCCATAGGGTCGGTGGGCAGCTGGGGACAAGCGAACAACGCGGCTTCCAGGATCCCGTGCACGGATTGCGGCATCGGCGTACCGGCATTCGGGCTCCAGTCGGCGTCCTCGTCGAAAACGCCGGCGACTGTCATGCGGTTTTCGGTCAGCGTGCCGGTCTTGTCGGTGCACAGCACGGTGGTCGCGCCCAGTGTCTCGATCGCAGCCGCGCGCCGGGTAAGCACGCGGGCGCGCGAAATGCGCCACGCGCCCATGGCCATGAACACCGCCATGACCAGCGGAAACTCTTCCGGGAGCAGGGACATCCCGATCGCAATCCCGCCGAGCATGGCCTCCAGCCACGAGCCGCGAAGCAGACCATAGAGCAGGACCACCAAGCCGCCAGCGACCACGCCGACGATCGCGAAGTCACGTACCAGCCAGCGCATCTGCCGCTGCAGATGGGGTTGTTCCGTTTCGATGGTCTGCAGTGCCCGGCCAATTTTTCCCATCTCGCTGCGCAACCCGGTCGCGTGAACGCGCGCCTGGCCCGTGCCGCGCACGACCAGCGTTCCGGCGAACAGGTAGGGTAGATCTTCGCCGCCCGGCCCAGGTATTGCCGCCCCATTCCCGATCTGCGCCGATGCCTGCACGGCCAGCTTGCGAACCGGAATCGACTCGCCGGTGAGCAGCGACTCGTCCAGCAGCAAGTCGTCCGCCGACAGAAGCGTCGCATCCGCAGCAACACGGTCGCCTTCGCCAATCACGATCAAGTCCCCGGATACCACATCCCGTCCCGCGATGTGCGTTCTCTTGCCATCGCGGACAACCAGCGCCCGCGGGCTGGCGAGATTTCGTAACGCCTCGAGTACTCGTTCGCTACGCGATTCCTGAATGATCGTGATGCAGACCGACAGACAGGCGAATGCCAGCAGCAACAACGCTTCGATACGGTCGCCGAGCAGCAGGTAAACAATGCCTCCGCCAATCAGTAGGGCGAACATCGGCTGTCGCACGACCTCCAGCACGATGCGCAGTACGCCCCGACGCGCGGTTGCGGGCAGCTCGTTGTAGCCATCCACTCGCAGACGATTTGCCGCCTGCGCCGACGTGAGGCCGAGTTCGTTCGGCAACGGCTCGGCACGGGTGTTCATCAGCAGGCTTTCCGGAAGCCCTGCTGTGCACCACCGATACCGACACGGGAGCCATGCGCAGGCGCCTCGTTCACGGGCTTGCCCGCGCGCGCCGACGAGGGTGTGTGCCGGATGTCTCCACCTTCGTTTTCCCAGCGCTGGATGGCTGACTTTCTTTCCGTGTCGCTCGCGCTGATGGCGTTATCGGTGGGGATATCTGGTGCGATCCCTGGCGGAGAATTCCACAAAGCGATCACAGCCACTTCGGGCTGCCCGGACGCCAGCGCGAGAATGCTGATCGACGCGGTGTCGAGCACGAAATGCTGGGCCTGGATGATCGGCATGCACAGCCATCGCGCAGCCAGCGCACGGCCGAACTGTCCGTGCGAGAAAACGGCGATGTTGCCGCTGCTTTGGCGCAGGCGGCGGATCACGCGGTCGGCGCGATCACAAACCTGTTGCGCCGTCTCGCCGTCGGGGCAACCGTCGCGGAAGACGCTCCAGCCGGGATGCTGTGCGCGGACATCGGCCGAGTAACGCCCTTCGTAGTCGCCGTAGTCAGTTTCCACCAGATCGTGATCGATCTCGGCGGCAGCACCGAGACCGGCGAGCTCGCAGGTATGCCGCGCGCGCTGCAGCGGGCTGACGAGCACCTGCGAAAACACCGTGCCGCCCAACCGTGCAGCCAGACTTTGTGATTCGCGCTCGCCGAAACCAGTAAGCCCGATGTCGGTAAGGCCGGTGTTCCGTCCTGACAGAGACCACTCGGTCTGGCCGTGGCGAATCAAATAGATCCGCAACGGTGGATGCGGGTCATCGCCCATCAAACACTCCCGTTCCGGCTCGACGGTGCACCGGCCGGCCCGCGAACGGCGACACGCGGTAGAGACTCATGGCGTGTGCGCCCAACGCCAGTTCCGGATTTCAGGCATGTCCTGGCCGTTCCGGTTGATGTACAGCCTGTGCTCGATCAGCTTTGCTTCAAGCCGCTGCTTGAGCTCCAGGCCCTTGTCGCCGATTTGCGGCAGTCGGTCTATCGTGTCGATCGCGAGATGGAATCGGTCCATGTCGTTGAGCACGGTCATGTCGAAGGGCGTGGTGATCGTGCCTTCTTCCTTGTACCCGCGAACGTGGATGTTGCGGTGGTTGGTTCGGCGGTACGTCAGCTTGTGGATCAGCGATGGATACGCGTGGAACGCGAAGATCACCGGCTTGTCGCGCGTGAACAACGCATCGAAATCCATATCGCTCAGTCCATGCGGATGCTCGCTCGCCGGCTGCAGGCGCATCAGGTCGACGACGTTGACCACGCGGATCTTCAGCGCCGGCAGGTGTTCGCGCAGGATCGAAACCGCGGCCAGCGTTTCTAGCGTCGGCACGTCGCCGCAGCAGGCCATGACGACGTCCGGCTCGTGGCCGGCATCGGTGCTTGCCCAGGACCAGATACCGACGCCTGCCGCACAGTGTTCCACCGCCGCCTGCATGCCCAACCATTGCGGTGCCGGATGCTTGCCGGCAATGACGACGTTGACGTAGTGGCGGCTGCGCAGGCAGTGGTCCATCACCGACAACAGGCAGTTCGCATCGGGCGGCAGATAGACGCGCACCACGCCGGCCTTCTTGTTGGTCACGTGGTCGATGAAGCCGGGGTCCTGGTGCGAAAAGCCATTGTGGTCCTGGCGCCAGACGTGCGAGGCGAGGAGGTAGTTCAGCGACGCGACCGGACGTCGCCACGGCAGCTGGGCGCTGACCTTCAGCCACTTGGCATGCTGGTTGAACATCGAATCCACGATGTGGATGAAGGCCTCGTAGCTAGTGAACAGGCCGTGCCGGCCGGTGAGCAGGTACCCCTCGAGCCATCCCTG
>JBBQZR010000024.1:0-80644 GCA_038207515.1 Lysobacterales bacterium
GGAGCTGCCGACAGGGCGGTTGTTCGATCCGTTTCTGCAGCGGTCGGCAGCGCTGCCGCAGGCCGTTGCGGTCGTGCAGGGAGACTGGACCCTGTCCTACGGCCGCCTGCGCGAGCTGAGCTTCGCCGTCGCCGCACGGTTGCGTACGGCTGGCGTGCAGCGCGGTGACCGCGTCGCCGTGCTCATGCCCAAGGGGTGGCAACAGGTGGTCGGCGTTCTCGCCGTGCAGCTGTGTGGTGCTGCCTACCTGCCGATCGACGCGCATCTGCCGCCGGCACGTCAGGCGCAACTGCTGGAACAGGCCGCTGCGCGCGTGGCCGTGGTTCACGAGGGCGCACAGTTGGACCTGGACGTGCTGTGCGTGCCGGTCTCGGCCGACCTGGCACCGGTGGCCGAAGTGGTCACGCGCGGCGACGCGGGCGATCTGGCGTATGTGATTTTCACCTCCGGCTCCACCGGTGTGCCCAAGGGCGTGATGATCGACCACCGCGGTGCACTCAACACCATTGTCGACATCAACCGCCGCTTCGGCGTCGGACCGCAGGACCGCGTGCTCGCGCTGTCCTCGCTGAGCTTCGATCTGTCGGTCTACGACATCTTCGGCCTGCTGGCAGCCGGCGGTGCCATCGTGCTGCCACCCGAGGGTGACATGCGTGATCCGGAACACTGGACCCCGTGGCTGGCCCGGCACCACGTCAGCATCTTCAACGCCGTGCCGTCATTCGCCCAGATGCTCAGTGATCTGGCACGCCTGCGTCCGGACCTGCGTGACCTGCCGCACCTGCGCCTGATGATGATGAGCGGCGACTGGATCCCGGTCAGCCTGCCGCCGGCCCTGCGCACCTGCTACCCGCAATGCCGTCTGGTCAGCCTCGGCGGCGCCACCGAAGCGTCGATCTGGTCGATCTGGCACGACATCACCGCAGCCGACGACGGCCGGCGCAGCATTCCCTACGGCCGTCCGCTCGACAACCAGCGCTTCCACGTACTGCACGCCGACCTGACCGACTGCCCGGACGGCGTGCCCGGCTTGCTCTACATCGGCGGCGACGGCCTGGCACTGGGCTATTACGGCGACAACGACAAAACCGCCGCAAGCTTCATCCGCCACCCGCAGACCGGCGAACGTCTGTACCGTACCGGCGATCTCGGCCGCTTCCTGCCCGAAGGCACCATCGAGTTCCTCGGCCGCGCCGATACCCAGGTCAAGGTCCGCGGACATCGCATCGAACTCGGGGAGATCGAGTCCGTCGCCGCACGGCATCCGCTGGTGCGACAAGCCGTGGTGTCCGCGCCCGATCTGGGCGACGGCCGCATCCTGGTAGCGTATGTCCAGTTGGACGACGGCGAAACGGAATCGCCCGAGCTACTCGACGAACTGCGCCGCTTCTGCGCCCATGCCCTTCCGGACTACATGGTGCCGGCGCACATTGTCGTCCTCGACAGCATTCCGCTGAGCGCGAACGGCAAGGTCGATCGCCGCGCGCTGCCGCTGCCCCAGTCCGACGCGGTGATCGAGCGTGGGCATCAACCTCCGCGTGACGCGCTGGAAGCGCAGATCGAAGCCGTCTGGCGAGACGTTCTGGCGGTGCCGGCGTTGAGCATTTTCGACAATTTTCTTGCCGCCGGCGGTCATTCGCTGCTGGCCGCGCGTCTGGTGGCGCGACTGCGTGAAGCACTGCTGCGCGACATCCCGATCCGCCTGCTGTTCGATCACCCGACGATTGCAGGCTTCGCCGACGCGTTGCGCGGCGGCACCGCCGCGGGAACGTCGCAGCCGGTAACCCGGCGCGATGCAGCGGCGTCGCTGCGTCCCTCCTATGCACAGCAGCGCCTTTGGTTCATCGACCAGTTCGAACGCGAGACTGCCGGTTACGCAAAGGCGTACAACCTGCCGATCGTACTGAATCTGCACGGCGCGCTGGACCGTCAGGCCCTGCGTGACAGTCTGTGCGAAATCGTCGCCCGTCATGATGTGCTGCGAACCGGACTTGGCGAGTGTGATGGCCTGCCAGCGCCTCGTATCGATGCGCTGGCCGAACTGCCGTGGCGCGAAATGCACGCCCACGACGAAGCAGCTTGCGAGGCATTGATCGAGGTCGAAACGGCTGCCCCGTTCGACCTCGCGACTCCGCCGCTGCTGCGTGCCCTGTTGATCAGCCACACGGCAAACGACCACGTGCTGGTCGTTACGCTGCATCACATCGTGACCGACGCCTGGTCGACCGGCCTCGTGCTGGATGAGCTGCAACAACGCTACAACGCCCGCGTACGTGGCTTGAGCCGCGACTGGCCGGAACCGGCGCTGCAGTATGCCGACTTCGCCGCATGGCAACGCGACGGATGGGACCGCGGACGATTCCTCGACGCCGAAGCCTACTGGCTTGCCGAGTTCGCGCAGCCCCCTGCGCCGTTGCCGCTGGCGACCGATCGTCCGCGCAGGGTCTACAAGAACTACGCCGCCACCGCCCTGACTTTCGTCATCGAGCAGGCACTGGCCGCATCGGTCAATCGTTTCGCCCAGGCATCGAACGCCACGCCGTTCATGGTGTTCATGACGGCGTTCCAGCTGCTGCTGCATCGCTACACGGGCGCCACAGACATCGTCGTCGGAACCGATTCCGCCAATCGCCTCGACGCGGACACCGAGTCGATGCTCGGCTTTTTCATCAATCAGCTCGCGATCCGGTGCGCGATAGATTCGCAACAGAACGGTTTGCAGCTGATGCAGCACGTGCGCGACAAGACGCTGCTTGCGTTCCAGCACGAAGCGATGCCCTTCGACCGGCTCGTGGATCAGCTGCGGATCGCGCGCAATCCCGCGCTGTCACCGTTGTTCCAGGTCAAGCTCAACATGCACACCGTTGCGGATGCTGCGCTGGACATGGATGGACTGGCGGTCAGCTATCGTCCGTACGACTTCGGCACCGCGCACTACGATCTGGTGATGACACTCAAGGCCGACGGCAACTCGTATTTCGGCACGTTGCAGTACCAGGATCATCTGTTCGACCGTGGACGCATGGACGCCGCCATCGGCCATTTCCAGCAGGTGCTGGAAACACTGCTCGCTTCGCCGGAAACCGCGGTCGGCCAGCTCGACTACCTCGGCGAAACGCAGCGCCTCGCGCTGATCTCCGGCGCGGCCGTGCGCCGGCGCTATCCCGGGCAGACCAGCCTCGATACACGCTTCATGCGCATCGCCGCCGCGCAGCCCGACGCGGTCGCGCTGACTGCGCAACGCCCGTGGACCTACGCCGAACTGGCCGACGCGTCGGACCGCCTCGCCGCCTGGCTCGCCGCGCGTGTGGTGGTCGGTGCCCGCATCGGGCTGTATCTGGAGCGGGGCGCGAATCCCGTCATTGCCATGCTCGCCGTGCTGAAGGCGGGCGCCACCTACGTGCCACTGGACCCGCGTTCCCCGGCTGACCGCGTGGCAATGATCCTCGATGACTGCACGCCCGCACTCGTTCTCAGCGACAGCGTCACGATCGCGGCATTTCCGCTCGCTGTGCCGTTCGACCTGACGCTCATCGATGCGCTGCCCCTGCCGCCGGCTCCCTATTGCGGTACCCGCGCTGCCGCGGCCTATCCGGCCTACATCATCTACACCTCCGGCACCACCGGGCGGCCCAACGGCGTCGTGATCACGCACGCACAGGTCGGGCGCCTGCTCGACGCCTGTCAAAGCCACTACGATTTTGGCCAGGACGACGTCTGGACCCTGTTCCACTCCTACGTCTTCGATTTCACCGTCTGGGAAATCTGGGGGGCGCTGCTGACGGGCGGCCGCGTGGTCTCGGTGCCGTATTGGGTAGCGCGCTCGCCCACCGATTTCCTGCAGCTGGTGCGCGAGGAAGGCGTCACGGTCCTGAGCCAGACACCGTCGGCGTTCCGTGTGTTCCAGCGTGCCGTGATCGATACCAATGCGCTTCTGCCGCGCTTGCGCTGGGTCGTGTTCGGCGGCGAGGGACTGGAACTGCAAAGCCTGCGACCGTGGTTCGATCGCTTCGGTGATCGTCAGCCACGATTGGTGAACATGTACGGTATTACCGAAACCACCGTGCATGTGACCTATCGGCCTATCCGGCTCGCCGATCTGGAATCGACCGGCAGCCCGATCGGCGATCCATTGCCGGACCAAGCCGTTTATCTGCTCGATGCACATCTGAATCCGGTGCCCTGCGGCGTCGACGGAGAGATGTATGTCGGCGGCTCGGGCAATGCGATGGGTTATCTGAACCGCGCCGCGACGACGGCGGACCGCTACCTTCCCGATCCCTGGTCCGACGAACCGGGAGCGCGGATGTACCGCACCGGCGATCTGGCGCGCCGCAATGCACGGTGCGAACTGGAATACGTCGGCCGCATCGACCACCAGGTCAAGATTCGCGGTCACCGCATCGAAATCGGCGAGGTGCAGTCGCACCTTGCCGCCCATCAGGCGGTGGCGGAAACCCTGGTCGTCAGCGCGACCGGCAGCGACAGTCAGCCGATGCTGGCCGCCTATGTAGTTGCACGGCCGAGCATGACGCCGGACGCCACCGATCTGCGCCGCTGGCTGCAGGGCCGCGTGCCGGACTACATGGTGCCGGCCGCCATCGTTCTGCTCGATGCGTTCCCCTTGACCATCAACGGCAAGGTCGATCGCAAGGCACTGCCGGATCCGCGTTGGGTCGACACGTCGTCGTTGAGCGATTTCGTCGCCCCCGAAAGCGAGACCGCGACGCGCCTGTGCGGGCTGATCGGCGCATTGCTGGAAATCCAGCGCGTCGGCATGACCGACAATTTCTTCGAGATCGGCGGCCATTCGTTGCTCGCGACGCGGCTGCAATCGCATGTCCGCGACACCTTCGGCGTGGACATCGCCTTACGGATGATTTTCCTGCACCCCACCGTCGGAGAACTCGCTGGCCTGATCGAAACGGCATTGCTGATTGCCGCCGCCGGTTCTGCCGAAGCCGGTTCCGATTGCACTGATACCGAAGAGTTTGTCTTGTGACTATCCAGGCATTGATTACGCGCTATGCCGCGAATGGTGTGGCGCT
This sequence comes from Lysobacterales bacterium, assembly GCA_038207515.1. Lineage (GTDB taxonomy): Bacteria > Pseudomonadota > Gammaproteobacteria > Xanthomonadales > Rhodanobacteraceae > Tahibacter. The sequence continues at coordinate 5,049 of JBBQZR010000024.1, forward strand.
GACGCTTACCGAGACAGGGCAGCTCAAGCTGGCGGCGGCCAAAGGCGTTCTGGACGAGGCCAGCCGCCAGGAACTTGCCGCGCATCGCGACGCCATCATTGCCTGGCTGCGTGAAGTCAGCTTCCGTGGTGCGACGGCCGGCCCCGACGCGCTGCAAGCCGTTGCGCACACCGGTCAGGTCGCCCTGTCGCACGCGCAGATGCGCCTGTGGTTCGCGGAGCAGCGGGACCCCGGCAGCGCGGCGTACACCATTCCCATGGCGTACCGCATGCAGGGACCGATCGACGCCGCGGCGCTGCATGCAGCCGCGCAGGCCGTCGTCGCGCGCCATGCCACGCTGCGCACGCAGTTCCGACGTGTCGACGGCCAGGTTTGTCAGGTGATAGGCGACGTCCCGGTCGTCGACTGGAAGCTCGTCGAAACCGCGGACGACGCGGCGACGCGCACCGTGCTGGCGCAGGAAGTGCACCGCGGCTTCGATCTCGAATGCGACCCGCTGCTGCGCATGCGGCTCTACCGCGAGGCGACGGGATCCCATGTTCTTTACGTGAGCATGCATCACATCGTCAGTGACGGCTGGTCGATCGCGATCCTGGTGCGCGAACTGCTGACCCATTACCTCGCGATGGTCGCGACCGGACGACCGGCGCCGCTACCACCGCTACCGGTGGACTATCGCGACTACACCGTCTGGCAGGTCCGTCATCTGACCGCGGAGCGTTGCGAGCGCGAAATTGCCTACTGGCGCCGTCAGCTCGACGGCTGGTCACCGCTGGAACTCGAACTCGACCATCCGCGGTCTGCACGCCCGACCGGACGTGGCGGTCGTCATTCGCTCGCCATCGACGAAACGATGGCCGCCGCCGCGGCAAGCGCTGCACATCATGCCGGCACTACGGTCTTCGTGGTGCTGCTGGCGGCATTCGGCGTGCTGCTGCGTCAGGTGTCGGGCCAGGACGACATCGTCATCGGCACGGACGTGGCGAACCGCAACGAGCGGCAGCTGGAGGAACTGATCGGCTTCTTCGTCAATCAGCTGGTGATACGACTCGACCTGCAGCGCCGACCGGCATTCAGTGAGCTCATCGCACGCGTGCACCGGACCACGCTGGAAGCCTACAGCCACCAGGATCTGCCGTTCGACCGGCTGGTCGGTACGCTGCTCGAGGGCCGCGAGTATTCGCTTCATCCGTTCTTCCAGACGAAGTTCATCCTGCAGAACACGCCAGGCTCCAACCATCATCTCGACGCCACGCTCGAACCGATAACGCTTCCGGACCTGCCGGCCAAGTTCGACATGACCTGGGCCGTGACACCGGCGGGGTCCGGCTACACGATCGACATCGACTTCAACGAGGCCCTGTTCGATCGCGAAACCGTGGTCCGCCTGGCCGACCGGTATACCGACATTCTGCGGCAGGCGCTCTCCGATCCCGATCGCGGTATCGACCGCTACGTCAGCGACCCGGCCGGCCGAGCCGACTGGATCGCGCGGGCCAACCAGGCGCAGCACGTCGACCGGCCGCTGCAGTCACTCGGGCGGTTGCTGCACGAGACCGCCGAAAGGTTTCCGGACGCCGATGCCGTCATCGACCTTCAAACCGGACAGCGCCTGTCCTATCGCGAGCTCGATGCGGCCGCCAATCGCCTCGCACGCCAACTGATCGAATGGGGTATCGAACCGGAGTCCCGCATCGGCGTTTGCATCGCCGCGTCCGCCGACTACCTCGAAACCGCGGTCGCCGTCAGCAAGGCAGGTGCCGTACTGCTGCCGATCGATCCGACCTACCCCAACGCCCGAATCGCCGAGATCGCCCGTGACGCCGATCTGTCGCTGCTGATCGGCGACAGCGATGTGCTGGACCGTTTCTCCCCGCTCGAACTGGGCGCCGCCAACCCGATTCCGCTGCAGGACTACCGCACGCTGTGGGAGCACCAGGACAGCAGTCCGCCCTCTGTCGCGCTGAATCGCGGACAGCTGGCCTACATGGTGTTCACGTCGGGTACGACAGGCCGCCCCAAGGGCGTAATGGTTTCCGTCGACGGCATTGCTGCACTGGCTGCCGAACAGACGCGCCGCTACGGCACCATGCCGGGCAAGCGCGTGCTCGCGTTCGCCTCGGTCGGTTTCGACGCGTCCCAGTGGGAGCTTCTGATGGCTGTCGCGAGCGGCGCCACCCTGGTCTGTGCCGGCCGCGAACGCGTCATGCCGGGCCGTGAACTGGGCGAGCTCATTGCCGCCCACGGCATCACGCACATCACGCTGCCGCCCTCCGCGCTTGGAGTGCTGCCGATCGACTGCGCAGACCGGCTGGACGTGCTCGTGCTGGCCGGTGAAGCCTGCCGCGACGAAACGGTAAGGCGCTGGGCGGGGCGCCGCGTGCGCATCTTCAACGCCTACGGCCCCAGCGAGTCGACCGTGTGCAGCACGATGACCGAGCTGGGTCTGGGCCAGACCGGGTTCAACAATGTCGTCGGCGAGGCCATCGCCGGCATCGGCGTCTACATCCGGGATACCGATGATCAACTCGCCGTTGCCGGCTTTCCCGGTGAACTCTGCATCGCCGGAACGGCATTGGCCCGCGGGTATTGGAACGATCCGCGCCAGACCGCGGAGCGCTTCGTGCCAGACCCGTTCGCCGATCGTCCCGGCGCCCGTCTCTACCGCTCCGGCGACCGCGCCCGTGCCGGAGCCGACGGTCAGATCACGTTCCTCGGCCGCATCGACCAGCAGGTCAAAGTCCGCGGCCACCGCGTCGAACTCGGTGAGATCGAAGCGCAGCTGCTGCGCCAGCCCGGAGTCTGTGCCGCCACGGTCGTGCTCTCGCCTACCGCATCCCCGGGGATGGTCGGATACGTCGTTGCATCGCCAGGCACCGCGCTCGATCACGACAGCTTGCGTCAGGCTCTGCGCCATGTGCTGCCCGAGTACATGGTGCCGCGCCATGTGATGGTCATCGACAGCATTCCGCTGACGAGCAACGGCAAGATCGACGCGCAGGCCCTGCCCGCGCCGGCGCCGCGAGCTGCGAGCGCCGGGCGTGCGCCGACGGCGATGGAACGCAATCTCCTTTCGCTCTGGCAGTCCCAGCTCGGCTCGGACGCGATCGGCCTCCACGACAATTTCTTCGACGTGGGCGGCGACTCGCTGATGCTGGTCGCCATCCAGGAGCAGCTGAGCGAACGCTTCGCCGTCACCGCCGACATTGCCGCGCTGTTCAAGCACCCGACCATCGCGAGTCTGGCCGCGGCGCTGGCACAGCCAGCGGCGTCCGTGGAAGACAACCCGGAAGACGCGCGCATCGATCGGCGTCGCGAAGCGCTGTCACGGCGCTCTGCCGTGCGCAAAGCCGCCGGAGACCTGCATGGCTGATCTCGACCATGCCGTCGCCGTCATCGGCATCGGCTGCCGCTTTCCGGGTGCCGACGATCCGCGCCGCTTCTGGCACAACCTGTGTGCCGGGGTCGAGTCGATCCGCTTCTATTCCGCCGACGAACTGCGCAAGGCGGGTGTTGCCGAGGAGACATTGGATGTACCGCACTTCGTGCCGGCTCATCCTGCGCTGGACGCGATCGAGGACTTCGACGCGGCGTTCTTCGGCTTCACCCCGCGCGAGGCCGAAATTCTCGACCCGCAGCACCGCTTGCTGCTGGAATGCGCCTGGCACGCACTCGAGGACGCAGGAGTCGTCGCGTCCGATACGCCGCTCAACGCGGGCGTGTACGTCGGCACGGCAGGCAGCAGCTATCTGCAGCAGAACCTGCTCAGCCATCCGGACCTCATCGAAACGATGGGGCCAATGGCCGTGCTGATGGCCAACGACAAGGATTTCGCTGCCGCGCAGATCGCCTACCGACTGGATCTGACCGGCCCTGCGGTCGGCATCGCCACCGCGTGTTCCTCGTCGCTCGTCGCCATTCACACCGCCACGAGTGCGTTGCAGGCGTTCGAATGTGACCTGGCACTGGCGGGCGGCGCGAGTGTCAAGGCGCAGCAGCGTGACGGCTATTTTTATCAGGAGGGCGGAGTGCTGTCTCCGGATGGCCATTGCCGCCCGTTCAGCGACCAGGCCCGCGGCACCGTCGGCGGCAGCGGTGCCGCGCTCGTTCTGCTCAAGCGTCTCGCCGACGCGCTCGCCGACGGCGATCCGATCTATGCCGTCATCGCCGGTTCGGCGGTGAACAACGACGGCGCTGCAAAGCTCGGCATGACCGCCCCCAGTGTCGGCGGCCAGGCTCGCGTGATCCGCGAGGCGATGGCGATCGCCGCCGCGGCACCGGACTCGATCGGCTATGTCGAGGCCCACGGCACCGGCACGCCGCTGGGTGACCCGGTCGAGCTGTCGGCACTCGCCCAGGCATTCGGCAGACCGGGTGCTCAACGTGGGCGTTGCCTGGTCGGCTCGGTCAAGAGCAACGTCGGCCACCTCGACGCTGCAGCCGGCGTCGCCGGATTCATCAAGGCCGCGCTGGCGGTCGAAGCAGGATGCATTCCGCCGACCCTGCATTTCGAACGACCGAATCCGAAATTCGATTTCATGGGCAGCCGTTTCGCGGTCGCCGACCGACTGCATGACTGGCCGGCTATCCCCGGCCCGCGCCGCGCCGGCATCAGCTCCTTCGGGATTGGCGGAACCAACGCCCACGTCCTGCTGCAACAGTCGCCGGCTCCCGCAACCCGCCACCTCGAGGCAACCGCCTGGCAGGTGTTGCTGCAGTCTGCCGGCAGCGACGACGCATTGGCTGCGGCTCGCGAGCGACTTGCGGCACATCTGGACGCGGCCCGCGGCACCGTGCTTGCGGACGTTGCGCACACACTGGCAACCGGGCGACGCCACTACGCTGTCCGCAGCGCCGTGGTCTGCCGCGACATCGGCGATGCGCCGCAGCAGTTGCGCAGCGCAGCCATCCGCGCGCGCGGCGTCGGCCCCGCGCGGGTGGTCTGGCTGTTCGGTGGTCACGGCGATCAGTTTCGCGGCATGGCCGCATCGATTTACCGAAACCTTCCGGTATTCCGCTCGACCCTGGACGAGTGTGCCGCGGCATTCCGCGCCGAAGCCGGCATCGACCTGCAGTGCTTCCTGTACGGCACATCGGATGCCGATGCCGAAGCGCTTCTGTCCGAAACGGCGCAGGCGCACGCGGCCGTGTTCTCGGTGCAATACGCGCTGGCACGCTGGTGGAACTCCTGTGGTCATCAGCCGGACCTGCTGTTGGGGCATGGTCTGGGCGAGTACGTCGCCGCGACCGTGGCACAGGTCTGGTCGCTATCGGACGCTGTCCGCCTTGTCACTGCACGGAGCCGCCTGATCAGCGGCCTGGCACGGGGCGCGATGAGCGTGGTCACCGCATCGGCGGAACGTGTCGCTGCACTGCTTGATCCGGGGTGCGTGATCAGTGCCGACGACGGCCCGGAGCGCTGTGTGATCGGCGGCGACGAAGCGTCCATGGCGAGTTGCGAGTTGCGGCTCCAGGCAGCCGGCCTCGTCACTCGGCGACTGGCTTCCGCGCACGTCTTCCACAGCCCCGCCGTCGAGCCGATCCTCGACGCCTTCGGTGCCGTGGTGGCGCAAATCCGCCTGCAGCCATCGACCGTGCCAATGGTTTCCTCGTTGACCGGTGAAATCATCGACCCGGAAGTGTTTGCCACACCGGACTACTGGGTAAGGCACCTGCGCGGCACCATGAACGTCCGGCAGGCGTTCGCCCACATCGCTGCCCTGCCCGAGCGCAGTCTGTTGCTCGACCTCGGTCCCGGCGGCAGCATGGGAGCACTGGCTCGCCATAACGGCTTCAGCGACGCGGCTGTCATCGGTGTATTGCCTGGCGCGCCGGCGGATGACTATCCGCATTGCCTTGCTGCCGCCGCGCAGCTCTGGTGCGAAGGCGTCGACATCGAGACTGCCGCGTTGTGCAGTCGCGCAGATTCCCGGCGCATACGCCTGCCCGGCTATGCGTTCCAGCGGAGCCGGCATTGGATAGAACCGGCCGCCGACATTGCGGGACTTCATCCGCAGACCAAGGCAGGCGGGCCACTTTACCGGCATCGCTGGCAGCGCGTGGACACCGTCGGTCACGGTGAGGAACCGGTCGCATCCGGCGGTGCGTGCCTCATCGTCTGCGACCGCGGCGGTCTGCTGCGCGGTTTCGGCGACGACGCCAGCGTCGTCGTCGAATTGGCCGACGCGCACCGCGAACTCGGTCCGCGGCGATACACGCTCGCCGCAGGAGCGAGCGAGGGTTTCGACGGTCTCTTCGCCGCGCTGGCACGACACGAAATCACCCTGGGCAGCGTACTGTTCGGCCCGGGACTCGATCCGATGGCGACTGCCTCGGATCTGGTTGAGCGTGAAACCCTGCTTGCCCGCCTGGCCGACGCCTGCGCGCGTGCTCAACCCTCTACCCCGCTCCGATGGCGGATTCTGCTGCGCGACGCGTTCCAGGTCGGTGGCAGCGATCGCGTGAGTGCGTGGCACCGGGCGCTGGCCTGCGCAGTGATGGTTCTGGCGCAGGAAATGCCCGACTGGGAATGCCGTCTGCTGGATCTTGGCACACACATCGACGCCGCCGTCCTCGGACGTGTCGTCGCCGCTGATTTCGGCCGGCGGGTGACTTCTGATCCCCAGGCCGTGCTTGCGCTGCGTGGACGGCAGCTCTGGACGTTGGACGTAGAAGCTGTGCCCGCGCCACCTGCTCGAAACGCGACCGATCCCGTGGCCGTCATTGTCACCGGTGGACTCGGTGCGGTCGCGAGCGCCCTGGCCCTGGAGTTCGCCGGTCGTGGCGCACGGGTTCTCGCCGTGGGGCGCCGCGAGGCAGGCCTTGTCACCGGCGATGCGGCCGCGCGGCTGGAGCAGCTGCAGGCCGCCGGAATTGTGTACGAAGCTGCCGATGTGGCAGACGCGGATGCCTTGCGCGCTGCGTTCGCCCGCTCAGCCGCCGGGCATGTCGACCTCGTCATCCATGCCGCCGCCGACATCGGTGTGGATCGTCTCACGACGTTCGCGGACAGCGACGCCGCTGCGTTCGAGCGACAGAACCGACCCAAGATCACCGGCTGCCTGGCGTTGCGCTCGGCGCTGCAAGAGCGATCGGTTGGCAAGGTGGTGCTGATGTCTTCCCTGTCAGCCACCCTGGGAGGGTTGGGTCTCGGACCGTATGCCGGCGCCAATGGCTATTTCGATGGATTGGCGGACGATGCCGTCGACGTACCCGAGGGCTGGTATGCGCTCGCCTGGGATGGGCTGAGCCCGATGCCGGCAAGCCCGCAGGACGACCGTTTTGGCCCAGCAGAAATCGCCTCGCTGATCATCGACGTTACTGCGCGCCACTCGCCGGGCTTTTACCTGATGGCGAAGAACGATCTCGCCGCGCGGCTGCGCCACTGGCAGCGTCGCGGCGTACGGCGCGAGTCTACGCAACTCACGCGCGTCGGGCCGCCGGATGGATACGTTCTACCCCGCAGCGCGACGGAAACCGCCGTCGCGCTGGCCTTCGAATCCCTCATCGGCGTGAGTCCGGTCGGGGCGCAGGATCATTTCTTCGATCTGGGTGGCGATTCGCTGCTGGCGACACAGCTGTGTTCACGCCTGCGCGGCGAATTCGCGGTGGATCTGCCGATTACCGCGATCTTCGAGACACCGGTCGTTGCCGACCTCGCCGCGCGGATTCTGGGCCTGACCACCGCTGCGACGCTCGACGACGACGAATTGGCGGGCATGCTCGCCCAGATCGATGCGCTGTCTGCCGACCAGGTACAAGAACTTCTCTCGAGCTGACGGGCGTGGACGCGCCCTGACGACAAGGCAGCTATGGACGACATCACCGACCGCATCGTCAATCTCCCGCCCGAAAAACGCGCCCTGCTCGAAAAGATGCTGCGCGACAAGCGGGCCGGCCAGCCGGCAGGGCCGTCGCGCCGCGCCGAGGTCGTCGGTATTACCGCCGTACCGCGCGACCAGCCGCACTATCCGCTGTCTTCCGCGCAGCAACGGGTGTGGTTTCTCGAACAGTTTTCCGACGCGGGAACGGCGTTCAACCTGCATGCCGCCCTCGAGATCGGCGACCAGATCGATGCCGGACGCTTGGAGCGCAGTTTCCGCGCGTTGATCGACCGTCATGAGATCTTGCGCACGCGATTCATCAAGATCGACGGCGAGCCGCGCCAGATCATCATGCCGCAGGCCGCGTTCACGCTGGAAACAGCGGCGCTCGGCGATGTGTCCGCCGCGGCGGCGGATACAGCCCTGCTTTCGCTTGCGGAAAAGCACGCCGCACGGCGCTTCGATCTGGCGCACGACACCTTGCTGGCGGCATGCCTGGTACGTGTCGATGCGCGGCGCGACGCGCTGCTGCTGGTCCTGCACCACATCGTGTCCGACGCGTGGTCGCTGCCGATGATGCTGCATGAGCTCTGGCACCACTACGCCGTCATCGACGAAGCGACGCCGGCACCGCCGCTACCGCTGCACTATGTGGACTACGCGGTATGGCAGCGTGCGCAGCTCGACACGCCACGGCTTGGACAGCAATACGACTACTGGCAGCGTCAGCTGGCTGACGCGCCGCCGTCCCTGGAGTTGCCGACGGACCGCCCACGCCCGCCACAGCAAGGGTTTGACGGTGCGGAAATCGCCTTTCGGCTCGAGCCTGAATTGCTGCACGCCGTGAAAGCGCTCGCACGCCGGCACGAGATGACCCTGTTCATGGTCGGCCTGGCCGCGTTCGCAGCAGTGCTCTGGCGCTGGAGCGGTCAACGCGATCTGGTCATAGGCGGCGACGTCGCGGGACGCAGTCATCCGGAAACCGAGCCGATGCTCGGATTTTTCGTCAATCAGCTGGCGCTGAGGCTGCGAATCGACCCCAACGGGGGCGTCAGCGATCTGCTCGCACAGACGCGCCGTGTCTGCCTGGGGGCGTACCAGAATCAGGATCTGCCGTTCAACGCCGTCATCGAACGTCTGGCGCTGGAACGCGATACCAGCCGCACGCCCGTGTTCCAGGTCAAGTTCACACTGGAGAACACACCGGCGGGCAGCGGCACGACAGCAGGGATTCCGCCGCTACGCCCGATCAAGCGGGACGAGGACACATCCCAATTCGAGCTGCTGCTGGCGTTGAAGGAAATGCCCGACGGCGCTGCCGGCTCGCTGCGGTGGCGAACCGACCTGTTCGATCGTGCAACGGCCGAGCGCCTGCTCGACCACTACCGCGCCACGCTCGCGTGGTTCGTCGAGTCATTGTCGCCATTGGCACATTTCGCCTATCTGGGGGCCGACGAGCGGACCTTGCTCGCCAGGGACAACAACACTGCCGCATCCGTCGATCTGCCGGCACTGCCGCTGGCCTTCAACCGCCTGGCCCGTGAACATGCCGACCGTACCGCGCTGCAATTCGGCGATGGTTCGCTGACCTACTTGCAAGTGCACGAGCGCGTCGCCGGGCTGTCCGCCCGCCTGCAGCGCGAAGGCATATGCCCCGAACAGACGGTGGCGGTCTGCCTGGCGCGCGGCCCGGAACTCGTCATCGCGCTGCTCGCGGTTCTCTCGTGCGGCGCGTGCTACGTCCCGCTCGACCCTGACTATGGCGACGAGCGCATACGCCATGTGCTCGAGCACGCCGGAGCGACCGTCCTGATTGCGGAAAGCGGACAGTCGCGTCACGCCACGCCATCGATGCGGGTCATACCGCCGCATGCCGATGGCGAGCCGACTGCAGACTGGGCACCCGTGCACGTGCACCCGACGCAGCTCGCCTATGTGATCTACACGTCCGGATCGACCGGCCGGCCGAAAGGCGTGGCGGTCAGCCATGGAGCGCTCGCGAACTTTCTCGCAGCCATGCGTCCACTGGTCGGACTCACGTCCGCGGACACATTGCTCGCAGTCACCACCGTGTCCTTCGACATCGCCGCGCTGGAGCTGTTTTTGCCACTGCTCGACGGCGCCTGTGTCTATATCGCCCGTCGCGAGCAGGCCCAGGATCCACGCGAACTGCTGTCGCTGATCCGTACGCGGCCGATAACGGCCATGCAAGCCACGCCCGCCAGTTGGCGTGCGCTGAGCCTGATCCAGCCCGACCGACTGGAACTCAAAGCCCTGTGCGGCGGTGAAGCGCTGCCAGACGATCTGGCCCGCGATCTGCTGCGCCGCGGCGCAGCGCTGACGAACGTATACGGCCCGACCGAAACCACGATCTGGTCCTCCTACGCGCCCGTGGACACGGACACGCTGCAGGGGCTGGCTGTGGTTCCGCTGGGACGCCCGCTGCGCAACACCACGTTCCATGTCCTCGGCGACAGCGGACAGCCACAGCCGGTCGGCGTGGTCGGCGAGCTGTATATCGGTGGCGAAGGTGTCGCGCGCGGCTATTTCAGGCAGCCGGCGTTGACCGCGGCGGCGTTCGTGCCGGATCCGTTTTCCTCAGTTTCCGGGGCGCGACTGTTCCGCACTGGCGATCTGGTCCGCCGGCTCGCCGACGGCCGCCTCGTATTTCTCGGCCGCAACGACCATCAGATCAAGATCCGCGGCCACCGGATCGAGCTCGGTGAAATCGAAGCTGTGCTGGCGGAGTGTCCCGGTGTAGCCCAGGCTGTGGTGGTAACCCCGCGCGACGCGTCCGGCGCCCTCGCGCTGCATGCCTGGCTGCGTGCGCAGCCTGATGCAGTGGTTGATGCGCAGACCGTACGCACCTGGGCCGCACGACGGCTCCCGGCTTATATGATTCCGGCACGCCTGTCGTTCCTTGCGGAATATCCACTCTCGGCCGCTGGAAAGACCGATCGCCGTGCCCTGCTCGCTTTGACATTGCCGACGTCCGGCGACGATGCGGCCAGCACCCAGACGCGGCCGCTGAGCGAGCGCGAACAGCACATTGCCGAGATCTGGAAACAGGTGCTCGGCGTCGCCACGGTCTCGCTGCGGCAGAATTTCTTCGACGCAGGCGGCCATTCGCTGCTTGCCGTCGCGCTGCTCGACCGTGTCGAACGCGATACCGGCCGGTCGATCGGTCTGCAGCAGTTCTTCGCAGACCCGACCGTCACCGGCATCATTCATCAGCTGCACGCCGGCAGCGACGCCACGGCATATCCGCGCGCGCAGCCGCGACCGGATGCTGCCGACCAGCCGTTTCCGCTGACCTCGATCCAGCAGGCCTACTGGCTGGGACGTGGTGCTGATCTGGAACTCGGCGGCATTGCCACGCAGAACTATCTCGAGATCGGCATGCGCGATCTCGATCCGGCGCGGTTCGCCGCAGCCTGGAATCGCCTCGTGAGACGCCACGGCATGCTGCGTGCCGTCTTCCTTCCCGACGGTCGGCAACGGTGCCTCGCACAGGTGCAGGAATTCGTACCCGCTGTGCATGATTTGTCGGCGCACACGCCCGAGGCCCGCGAGGCGTTCCTGTCGACACTGCGCGAGCAGATGCGCTCGACGGTGCTGCCCGCCGACACCGGCCCAATGTTCGATCTGATCATTTGCCGACTCGACGCCGTCCGGTGGCAGGTGCATTTCTGCATCGACATGCTGATCTCCGATGTTGTCAGCAATCAGATACTGTTCGACGAGCTCGGCCGTCTCTACGCAGACCCTGACGGCGTTTTGTCGCCGCTCCAGATCAGCTTCCGCGACTACGTGCTGGTCGAGCAGGATTTGCTGCGATCCGAGCGCTTTCGGCAGTCACAGGCGTACTGGCGCGCACGCGCGCCGGAATTCCCGGGGCCGCCCGAACTGCCGCTGGCGGTGTCGCCGTCCCAGCTGCAGCTACGTCGTTTCGTCCGCCGCCGCTTCCATGTATCGCAAGACGCGTGGACCTCGATGAAGGAACACGCGCGCCTGCACCGGGTCTCGCCGACCGTGCTGGTGCTGTCGGTGTTCGCGGAAATCCTTGGCGCCTGGAGCAAGAGCAGCCGCTTTGCACTCAACCTGACGCTGTTCAACCGATTGCCGCTGCATGCTGAGGTCGACCGCCTCGTCGGCGACTTTACGTCGTCGCTGCTGCTCGAGATCGCTTACAGCCGGCAGCAGCCGTTCGCCGACCGACTCGGTGAGGTGCAGCAGCAGCTGTGGCGAGATCTCGACCACCGCTTGTTCAGCGGAGTGGAGATGATCCGCGAGCTGGGCCGGCTGCGCGGCGGCGCACAGGCGGCGGCAATGCCGGTCGTCTTTACCAGCATGCTCGGCGTGACGGCCAATGCAGCCGACAGTCCGCCCGAAGAGACCGAGGCCCCCGGCGGCGCGGAAGAGATCTACAGCGCATCCCAGACCTCGCAGGTATGGATCGACCATCAGGTCGCCGAGGAAGGCGGCGGATTGTCCCTGGTATGGGATGTGCTGGAGTCGCTTTTCCCGGCGGGACTGCTCGACGACATGTTCGCGGCCTACACCGCCCGTCTGCAGCAGCTCGCGCACGATCGCACGGCCTGGCTGCAACCGACGCCGAATCTGCTGCCCGGTCCTCAGCACGCCCGTCGTCTCGCGAGCAATGCCACGCAGGCGCATTTTCCCGATGAGTGCCTGCATTCCGCCTTCTCGCGTCAGGCGCGTTTGCGGCCGCATGCTCCGGCGGTGCTGTCGCGCGCGAGGCAGCTCAGTTATGCGGAACTCGACGCGCTCAGCGACGACTACGCGGCGCAGCTGCAGACGTTCGGCGTATCACCCGGCACCCTGGTGGCCGTGCTCATGGACAAGGGCTGGGAGCAGGTCGTTGCGGTCCTTGCCGTGCTCAAGAGCGGCGCCGCCTACCTCCCCATCGACGCCGATCTGCCGGCTGCGCGCCGCGCCCAGATCATCGAGGAATCCGGCGCGCTGATCGCCCTGACCCAGCCCGGCGTTCATCTCGAACCCGGTAGTGGGATCGCGACGTGTCTGAAGGTCGAGCCACTGCCTGACGGCCAGGAGGCGAGACGACCGCAGCCGCCGGCCACACGTAGCGCCGATATCGCCTATGTCATTTTCACTTCCGGTTCGACAGGCAAACCCAAAGGCGTCGTGATCGACCACCGTGGCGCGGTGAACACGGTCGTCGACATCAATCAGCGACTGCGCATCGGGCCGCACGATGCCGTGCTGGCGTTGTCCTCGCTGAGCTTCGATCTCTCGGTCTACGACATCTTCGGTGTATTGGGCGCCGGCGGACGCGTCGTCATTCCGACCAAGGACGAACTGAGTCAGGCTCCGAGCTGGCTGGACTACCTCACCGATTTTGGCGTCACCGTCTGGAATACGGTGCCCGCCCTGATGCAGCTAGCCGTCGACTGCGCGGAGGCCGCCGAGCAGCCGACGTTTCATGCCTTGCGCGTGGTCATGATGAGCGGCGACTGGATTCCCGTGACGCTGCCGGATCGCATACGTGCCGTGAACCCGGCGATCGAGGTGATCAGTCTCGGCGGCGCCACCGAAGCGTCGATCTGGTCCATCTTCCACACCGTCGACCATCCGACCACAGGGCTGCGCAGCGTGCCTTATGGCAAGCCGCTGGCCAACCAGACCTTCCATGTGCTCGACGATGCCTACGGCGAGCGTCCGGACTGGGTGCCGGGGCCGTTGTACATCGGCGGCATCGGCCTGGCGCTCGGCTATTGGAGAGACGCTGAACGTACTGCCGCGAGCTTCATTACGACGCCGGACGGCCGGCGGCTGTACCGCACCGGCGACAACGGCCGCTATCTTCCCGACGGCAGCATCGAATTTCTGGGCCGCGAGGATACTCAGGTCAAAGTGCAGGGTTACCGCATCGAACTGGGTGACATCGAATCTGCCCTGCAAAGCCATCCCGCCGTGAACGCCTGTGCCGTCGCAGCCATTGACGCCGGGCCGTACGGAAAATCCCTGGTGGCCTATGTCGTACCTGCGGCATTGGCAGTGCCCGCAGAGGACGACGTGGCCATCCGCGACGCACATGCGCGGGCGCTGTTCAAGCTGGAGCAGCGCGGACACCGTCGCATGCCGCCGGCCACGGCGAGAAGGCAGCGCCAGCAGACGCCGATTGCCCAGCTGCTTGAGGGGCTGCAGGCGACCGTCGTGGGTGGACAGGCCCTGCCGAAGTATCGATATCCGTCCGCGTCGAGCCTGTATCCCGTGCAGCTATATGTCCACGACGACAGCGGATTCCACTATTACTCGCCGATCGAGGATGCGCTGGTCCGCGTGGCCGATACCAACCCGCTGGAAACGCCGACCACCTCGGAGACTCGTCTCTACTGGATCGCCGACCTGGAAGCGATCCGGCCTCTCTACGCGGCGAGCGAAACGATGGCGTTTTGCGAACTGGAAACCGGCTACATGCAGGCCGTCATCGAAGCCGATGCGCGACGGTCCGGTCAGCAGCTGAATGTCGTCGTCGTCGAGCCCGCCCGGCTCGTATCGGTTCCGGCACTGCCTGCCGAGGCGTTGTGGCTGGCCAGCGCTGCCTTGAGCGCAGCCACACCGGCGCCGATGCCGGTGCCACAGTCTTTCAACGAAAAGACCGCTGCGTCCACGCTGGCACTGCCAGCGGCGGCAGGCGATCGCGGGGACGCGTATACCGTCTACCAGCGGCAGAGCTTTCGCCGCTACGTCCCGCGGCAATGTACCGTTCAACAACTCGGCGACCTGCTCGGCACGCTCGACGGCAGCCTGGATGCGTGGATCTACGTAAAGCCGGGACAGTGCGCCGACACCACGGTGGAGGGCCTGTTCCGTTACTGCCCGAATACGCATGCGCTGACTGCGCTTCCGGAATGCGGCGACCTGGAGCAGGCCTACAACGCCGACAACCGCCGGATCTACCGGCAGGCTGCGTTCGTGCTGTTCCTGCGCGCTGCGGAAGCGACCAGCCGGGCCCGGCAGCGCGCCGGCGCGGTTGGCCAGAAGCTGATGGGCCGTTGCTGGCGCACCGGCCTGGGCCTTTGCCCGATCGGCCATGTGGACGCGACGCTACTTCCCGTGCCGGCGGATGAAGCGGAAGCGAAAGTGGTCCACAGCTTTCTTGGCGGTTGCATCGATCCTGCTCAACTGCAGGCACTGGAACCGGAGCACGCGCCAGGCACCGATGAGGGTACGCGGCAGCTCATCGAGCATCTTGCCCAGCGCCTGCCGGCCTACATGGTGCCGCGCCAGTTCGTCCTGCTGGAATCACTCCCGCTCACATCGAATGGCAAGGTCGATCGCAAAGCACTGCCTGTGCCCGAATCGGCCGGCGCGGCTCTGGGACCGCGGCGCGAGCCGCAGTCACAAGCGGAGAAATGGCTCGCCGCCGTGTGGCGGGATGTCCTGGGTATCGAAGACATCGGGCTCGACGACAGCTTTTTCAGTCTCGGCGGGAATTCGCTGCTGGCGATCCGGATCGCCTCCCGGCTGCGCCAGGAGCGAGGCATCAGTCTGAGCCTGCGGCAATTATTCGAGTACCACACGATTGCCGATCTCGCGCCATTGTGCGAAACCGCGCGGGAGTTCGCCGATGATTCCGCAGAAATAGATATATATACATTGCGTCGCGCCTGGCGGGATGAGCAGCAGCAGCACATCCGGCAGTGGCTCGCGCAAATTCCAGCGCACGAGCGCGACGCACTTGCCGCCGCGGTAATGGACTGACCCATGGCCGAGCACATCGAGAAAATGGCTGAAGAACTGTCGACCGGGACACTTGCCCGTCGCTTGGCAGCCGCTCCACGGCATCTGCCGCAGGACCTCTGCGTCGACGGCGAGGACTACGCCCTGTTTCCGCTGACTCAGGCTCAGCGCCACCTGTTCGCCCACCAGCAGCGCCACGATGAGGGAACCGCCTACAACATCGCTGCAGGCCTGGCCGTCGACGCGGCGCTCGACCCCGATGCGCTGCATGACGCGGTGCTGCAGCTCATGCAGCGGCACGAGGCTCTACGCACCCATTTCGTGTTCCGCCAAGGCGAGATTTATCAGTGCGTGCGGCGCGACTGCCGTTGCGACTTCACCTACACCGACCTCTCCGCGCAGGCTGCGGCCGAGACTGCGGCGCTGGCGGCGCTGCATGAAGCAGCGGTGCGCCCCTACGACCTGATGGCCGATGTGCTGTTTCGCGTCCACGTGTTCCGCACAGGTAAGACACGCTACCTGCTGAGTCTGGGCGTGCACCACATCGTCGCGGACTACCGCTCGATGGAGATCCTGGTCAGCGATCTGAATACGCTGTTCCTGCGTGACGTATACGCCACTGCCCCATTGCAGACACTGCGCCTGCAGTTTGCCGACTATGCGCTGTGGGAACGCGCCTATCTGCGCAGCGATCCGGCGCAACGCCAACGGCAATTCTGGCTCGATCGCCTGGCCGGCATGCCGCAATTGAAGTTTCCGCCCGCGTCACGTACTGCCGTGGACGAGCCCGACGGCTGGAACAGCTTCCGCCTGGATGCGAGCCTGCTGGAGCCGTTGCGCCAGCGCGCGCGCGCTGGCGACGTCACCGTCTTCATGCTTGGAATCGCGGCGCTCCACATGCTCGTGCACGCGTTCTGCGGCCAGGCCGACGTAGCTATCGGGACGCCGATCAGCACACGCCGGGTGGAAGACCTGGAGCTGAGCGTTGGACTCTTGCTCAACACACTCGTCATCCGCCTCGATGCCAGCCCTGCAGCCAGTGTCGACGGGTTTCTGGGTCATGTCCGGCAGCGCTGCACCGAGGCGTTCGAACAGAAGGACTATCCGTACGAAGGGCTGTTGCATGACCTCGCGTCACTCCGCCCGGTCGAGGGGGAGCCTTACCGCGTGCGCTATGTATACCGGCGAGTCGCCGGCGCCCAGCAACCGGCAGCGCAGGATGTACAACTCGAACGACGCCAGGCGAAGTTTGACCTTCTGGTCAGCCTCAACGAAGCGGACGATCACCTTTTCGGAGAACTCGAGTTCCGCCGCGCCGTCATTGATCCGGATGCTGCCGCCGATCTCTGTCGCGGATTCACCAGTGCCCTTTCGGCGTTGACCGACCCCGCCGCGACGTCGCTGGACACGCTGACCCAACAGATCCGCGATCTTCTGAACGATGCCGCGCGCGAACGACGCCAACAACGCAACAGTGAACTTGGCGCAAGTCTGCAATCGCTGATACGTTCGCCGTCCGCATCTGCGTCCAGCCAACGGTCATAAATTAGGTCTAATTGAACTTTTATTGAATGTTTCATTGCTGTCAAAATTCACCGCGCGACCGCACCGTTCGGGATCTTCCACCTTCCCGTCAACCCCATCGCAGAAGCCGCGCCTCTAGATTGGCCGGCTGGCCCGCTGATCACTACGGAGTCGATCCATGTCCCAACTCGTTCGCCTACGCAACCTCACCAAGACGTATCAGCGCGGAGCAGATAAGGTCGACGTCCTGCACGCCATCACACTGGACATCGTCGAAGGTGACTTTCTGGCCCTGATGGGTCCCTCCGGTTCTGGAAAGACCACCCTGCTCAACCTGATCGGCGGACTGGACACTCCCAGCAGCGGTGAAGTCGACGTGGGTGGCAAACGGATCGATACGATGAATGCGGGGCAACTGGCGCAGTGGCGTGGCAGTCATGTTGGCTTCGTATTCCAGTTCTATAACTTAATGCCGATGCTCACCGCCCAGAAGAACGTCGAGCTGCCATTGCTGTTGACCAAGCTCGGCGCGGCCCAGCGCAAGCGCAATGCGGAAATCGCCCTGGGCCTGGTCGGCCTGCACGATCGTGGCAACCACCGCCCCTCGGAGCTTTCCGGCGGCCAACAGCAGCGCGTGGCCATCGCGCGAGCCATCGTCTCCGACCCGACGTTGCTCATCTGCGACGAACCTACTGGCGATCTGGACCGTCAGTCCGCCGAGGACGTGCTCGGCCTGCTTCAGCGTCTGAACCGGGAGCACGGCAAGACCATCGTCATGGTGACCCATGACCCGAAGGCCGCGGACCATGCCAAGCGCACGCTGCACCTCGACAAGGGGCGGCTGGTTGAACGGGAACTGGCAGCTGCTCTCTGAGAGCGGCTGCCGTGAAGGGAAAACAATCATGAAATACCTGCATCTCGTATGGGCTGCGCTGATGCGCAGCAAGACGCGCACCCTACTCACGCTGCTCTCGATCATCACCGCGTTCCTGTTGCTGGGAATGCTCGATTCGGTACGGGTCGCTTTCAACGCCAGCGCAAGCGTCGTCGGCTATGACCGCATGCTGGTGGCTTCGCGCCTATCGATCACGCGTACGCTGCCTTACAGCCTGCTGTCGAAGATCCAGGCTGTGCCTGGGGTCAAGAGCGTTACCTACGGCAACTGGTTCGGCGGCATCTACCAGGACGAACGCAATTCCTTCCCCAACTTTGCTGTGAGTTCGGGCTACATGGCGATGTACCCGGAGTACGCCATGTCGGACGAGCAGATCAAAGCCTTTGAATCCGAACATACAGGCGCTGTAGTCGGTGAAGCCCTGGCGCAGAAGAACGGCTGGAAGATCGGCGACATCATTCCGCTGCGGGCGACCATCTTTCCGACTCAGGGCAGCAACGACTGGACTTTTAAACTGACAGGCATCTTCAAGCTCACGAGCCCGGAACGCCGCGCTGAAGAGAACATGCTGCTGTTCAACTGGAAGTATTTCGACGAGGCCAATGATTTCGTGAAGAGCCAGGTCGGTTTCTTCGCGATCAGTCTGGTCGACCCGGCTCAGTCCGCCGAGGTCGCCAAGGCCATCGATGCGATATCAGCGAATTCGGCGCATGAGACCAGGACCCAGACGGAGCAAGCGTTCTACCAGTCGTTCCTGGCCCAGTTCGCCGATATCGGCCTGATCGTGACGGCTATCATGGCCGCCGTGTTTTTCGCGCTGATATTGCTCACCGGCAACACCCTGTCTCAAGGCGTGCGCGAGCGTACCCCGGAACTGGCCGTCCTGAAGACCCTCGGCTTCAGCAACCGCAGCATTCTGGGACTGGTGCTGGCGGAATCAGTTTTGCTGCTGTTGATTGGCGGCGTCGTGGGGTTGTTGATCGCGTCGGCAATGATGCCGGGTGTCAGCGCTGCCAGTGGTGGCACTGTCCAGCTGATGGGCGTGCCGAAAGTGACCTGGGCACTCGGACTCACGCTCATGCTCGTCGTCGGCTTCGTCGTGGGCCTGCTGCCCGCGCGGCGTGCCATGCGTTTGAACATTGTCGATGCCCTCGCGGGCCGCTGAGGGATCAAGCATGAAAACTTTTGCGAAATGGATTACTAATTTCGGAATTCTGCTCGCCGTCATCGGCGTGCTTACGGCCTGGACCCTGATGCCGTGGTACGGCCTGGTTATCCTCGCAGGTCTGATCGCGATGTGGCTGTGGTTCAGCCGCAACGGCGCGATCGCGCGGGCGGCCCTGGGTATCGGCCTCAGTACCCTGCCCCAACGCGTCGGCGCCTCCGGTGTCGTGATCATCGGCATTGCGGGCGTGGTAGGCGTACTCGTGGCCATGCTCGCTTTGAGCGACGGCTTCTCCGCAACGGTTCGCGGCACCGGCAATAGCACCACGGCGATTCTTATCCGCAGCGGCGCCCAGTCTGAGACCAACTCCTTCATCACGCGAGACCAGGTTCCGCTGGTGGCCGGACTCGACGGCATCGGCAAGGATGCCGAGGGCAAGGCGCTGATCTCCTCGGAACTGTCTCAGGTGGTGAACGTCGTCACGCGCTCCTCGCAGAAGGACACGAGTGCCCAGCTGCGCGGTGTGAGCGAATCGGCATGGGCGCTGCGTCCAACGGTCCGTATTACCGAAGGCCGCAAGTTCCGTAGTGGACTGCGCGAACTCGTTGTCGGGGAGCGCGCCGAACACGAATTCGCGGGACTGGAAGTCGGCAAGACCATCGCTCTCGCCAGTCAAGAATGGACCGTGGTCGGCGTCTTCGCGTCGTCCGACGCGCATGCCTCCGAACTCTGGGCTGATGCGGACACCCTGGCAGCCACGTACAGCATGGAGGGCTTTCAGTCCGTGCTGGCCAAGCTCGACGGCAGCGACGGCCTCAAACGCCTGCGCAGCGCCATCGCTGCTGATCCGCGACTCAAACTTGACGCGAATACGACACGATACTATTACGCGCGACAGTCGGAGACGTTGACCAGCCTCATCAGCATGCTGGGCATCATTATCGGCGGCATCATGGCGGTCGGCGCGGTGTTTGGCGCACTGAACACCATGTACGCAGCGGTCGCCGGCCGCGCCCGCGAGATCGCCACGATGCGGGCAATCGGCTTTCGCGGGCTTCCCGTGGTCGTCGCCGTGATGCTGGAGACATTGTTGCTCGCGCTCGTCGGTGGCCTGATCGGCTGCGCCTTGGCCTGGCTGATATTTCATGGTTACAGCGTGTCGACACGCGGCGCGAACCTCAGCCAGATCGTGTTCCAGTTCCAGGTGTCGCCGGAACTACTGTGGACCGGGCTGAAGTGGGCGCTCGGCATCGGATTGGTAGGCGGACTGTTCCCAGCGCTGCGGGCGGCACGGCTTCCCGTGACTGAAACGCTGCGCGGTGTGAACTAGACAAACCGGAGCGCCTCCCCGGCTCTGCCGGGGAGGCAGCAGCAGCTTGACGTATCGAAAAGTCCACCGGGGACACTCTGGACGTGAGCCGCCAGGCACGCGAGTCGGAGAATCCGCCGATGGACCGGCAGCACTATGTGCGTGGGCGCCGGCGCTGCAGCGGATGTATACCGGCTATCTCGGCACCGCGCCGAGGGGGCGGTCGCGATCATCGCCGGCGTGCATGGCAAACCCGAGCCGGATGGCGCGCCCGAGCCGAGTGCCCCCTGCCTCGATGCTTCGGGTTCGGATGGGGCTGGCCGGCGTTGCGCATGCGGGGCGAATCGGGATCGATCTCAAGCGCATGAGGCTGATCGACGCATTGGCCGGCGTCGCCCGAGCTCTCGTGATCCCGGCGCAGCGCGAATGCTTCCAGTCGCTCCCGTGCCCGAAGCAAGGCTCGACCATTTCCAGGCGGCCTGGGGCGTAACGATGCCTGTTCCAACCCGATCGGCGACGGCGTGCTCCGCGCTTGATCGCATCGAATGCGATGCGTCGAGCGCAGGCTGCGCAGGCGCGTCCGGATGTCGTCTCCGGCGTGGCTGCCAAGCCTCTTTCGCGGCCAAGAGTTGTTTAATTAGTTGTTGCATTTTAGCTTTATCCCGCTATCCTCCTCCATGAGGACGCTAGGATTTCTGCAGTAGCCGTCGCGGTTGCGTGATTCCGCAAAAGATTCGTCGAACTCTTCGGAAAGGACAGCAGATGAACACCACAGAGAATATGGACGGCAATACCACGCTCGGCAAAACCGCGCTGGTGGCAGCCGAGATTCTGGTTCCTGGAGCTTCAAACCTCGTTGCCGGCAACGTCGGCACCGGCGTGGCCACGTTCGTGGGCACCGTGGCCGCGGTGGCGTTGCTCGCACCGACGATGCCGATCCTCGGTGCGCTCGCTGCGATCGGTCTGCGCCTCAATTCGTACAAGCTGGCGACCACCGGCACGAACCTGCTGAGCGATGCCAGCACCGCGCTCAATGCCGCCAACGAAAAGATCAACAAACCCTCGGGCAAGACCTGAGGCTCAACCCTTCCTCCAGCCGGCGCGCGAGGCGCGCCGGCCGTCCATTCACAGACTAGATTCCAGGTGCTGGGCCTGATCGCATGCATTGTGATCTGGTAGCGCGGCAGGTCTTCGCGTGCCCGATGCACGCCATTCTCGAGCTGGATGTCCGTCCGCCGGGGGCGCAGTGCGGATCGAAACCGAAACATCAGAGCAGAACCAATACGTCGAGGCGCTGCGGCGCGCATCGGTTCAGATACGTGCGCTGCGTGACGAGAATGCAGCCTTGCGCGCGACCAGTCCGATCGCGGTGGTGGGCATGGGCTGCCGCTATCCGGGCGGCGCCGACGATCCCGAGCGCTTCTGGGAATTGCTCGCCGAAGGTCGCGACACCGTCGCGCCGATCCCGCATAACCGTTTCGACATCGACCAATGGTATAGCGCGAATCCAGCCGACCCCGGCCGCATCTATGTGCGCGAAGCGGCGCTGATCGGCGACGTCCGTGGCTTCGATCCAGGCTTCTTTCGCATTACGCCCGCGGAGGCCGAAGCGATGGACCCGCAGCAGCGCCTGCTGCTGGAAGTGAGTTGGGAAGCGTTCGAAGACGCGCGGATCGACATACGGCGTCTCGCCGGCACGCGTGCGGGCGTGTTCATCGGGCTTTCGAACTACGACTATATCCAGGCGCACGTCCATTCGGGCGATCCGACGCGGATTACGCCCTATTCGGGTAGCGGCGTGATGTTCAGCACCGCGGCGGGGCGCCTTTCCTATTTCTACGATTTTCGCGGGCCGTGCGTCACGCTCGACACCGCCTGTTCGTCTTCGCTGGTCGCGCTCGACACGGCGATCAAGGCGCTGCGCCGCCGCGATTGCGACGCCGCGCTGGCTGGCGGGATCAGTCTGGTCCTCTCGCCCGACAGCAGCGTCGCCCTGTGCAAGGTCCAGGCGCTCGCCGCCGACGGACGCAGCCGCGCGTTCGACGACCGGGCCTCGGGCTATGGCCGCGGCGAAGGTTGCGGGCTGCTGGTGCTCAAACGGCTCGACGATGCACTGCGCGACGGCGATCCGGTGCATGCGCTGCTTGCCGGATCGGCAGTCAATCACGACGGGCGCAGCAACGGGCTTACCGCGCCCAACGGCCTTGCGCAGCAGGCAGTGATCCGCGCCGCGCTTGCCGACGCGCAACTCGCTCCTGATGCAGTCGACTATATCGAGGCGCATGGCACCGGCACGCCGCTTGGCGATCCGATCGAGTTCGGCGCGCTCGACGCGGTGTTCGGCAAGCGCGCCCCCGAGCGCGCGCTGCTGCTGGGATCGGTCAAGACCAACATCGGTCATACCGAAGCCGCAGCGGGTGTGGCGGGCGTGATCAAGACGATACTGGCGATGCGCCACGCGACGCTGCCGGCAAGCCTGCATTTCGAAACACCCAACCATCACATCGACTGGGCGGCGGCTTCGATCAAGATTGTCGCGGCGCCGCGCGTCTGGCCGGCGCAGGCGGCGGGAATCAGTTCGTTCGGACTAAGCGGGACCAACGCGCATCTGGTCGTCGCGGCAGCGCCGACGTACGAAGCGGCCGGCGCGGCGCCCTCACTACCCCACGTCCTTGCACTTTCCGCCGCGACGCCTGCGGCGCTGGCGGCGATGGCCGCGGCCTGGGACACGCGGCTCGCCGAAGCTAAGAGTGCCGACGTCGCCGACCTCTGCGCCATCGCCGCGCGACGAACGCCGCTGGCCGAGCGCCTGGTCGCGGTCGGCGCCGACGCTGCGGGACTCATCGCCGATCTTCGTACCGCTGCGGCGCGCGCGCCCGCGACTGCGCGCCAGGCGGGCACCGCATTCCTCTTCACCGGCCAGGGTGCACACCATGCCGGGATGGGGCGCGCGTTGCTGGCGAGCGAGCCGGCGTTTCGCGCCGCGTTCGAGCGTTGTGCGGCCGTCGCGGGTGACGCGTTGGGCGCGCCGCTCGCCGCATTGCTCGACGACGACGTAGCGCTCGCACGAACCGGGATCGCGCAGCCGGTTATGTTTGCACTCCAATGGGCGCTGAACGAGCTTTGGGCGAGCCGCGGCGTGCGGCCCGACGCCGTGGCGGGGCACAGCGTCGGCGAGTTCGCCGCCGCCGCCGCCGCCGGCGCGATGACGCCTGAGGCGGCGATGGCGCTGGTGATCGAGCGCGGGCAGCGGATGCAGGCGTTGCCCGTGGGCGGTGCGATGGCGGCGGTGTTCGCGGCGCGCGAGCGGGTTGAGCACGTGGTGGACACGCGTTCGCGCAAGTTGGCCATTGCCGCAGTCAACACGGCCGAGACGATCACGTTGTCGGGGGACGCGGCCGCGCTCGAAGAAGCGCTGGCGGCGCTGGCCCGGGAGGGAGTCGAAGCCCTCCGACTGAAGGTTTCGCACGCGTTCCATTCGCCGCTGATGCGACCGATGCTCGCGGGCTTCCGAGCGGTCTGCCAAGCCGGTCCGGCGGGATCGCCCCGGCTGCCCTTTTACTCGACGGTGACCGGCGCGAAGCTGGCGACCGGCCGGGCGCTGACGGCCGACTATTGGGTCGAGCAGATCACCGCGCCGGTCCGTTTCGCCGATGCGCTCGCCGCGCTGCGCGCCGACGGATTCGAGCGATTTCTCGAGATCGGACCAAGTGATGTGCTCGCCGGCTTCGCGCGGGCGGGCGGTGCGGGGCTGGCCACGGCGTCGCTCAAGCGCGGCGTCGAGGAGCGCGTCCAGTTCGCCCGGGCGAGCGCCGCTTTGTGGTGCGACGGCGCCGAAGTCGACTGGGTGGCGACCATGCCTGCCCCCCAGCGCATCATCGCCGCGCCGCACTACCCGTTCCAGCGCAAGCCCTATTGGCTCGAAGTGGCGCCACTGCGTCCCGCCGGCTGGTCCTCCCTTGATTCAAGCCCCTCCGGCGCCGCGCCGGCCGAGAAAATCACCATGAGCACTGCTGGAATCGTCGACCATCTGATCGAAACGCTGGCGTCGATCACCCGGCTCGAACCGGCCGAGATCAGCCCCGTACAGCACCTGACCGACATGGGGCTGGATTCGCTGATGCTGCTCAAGCTTGGCCAAGCCGTCGAGCGCGACTATGGCGTCGAGCTCAAGATGAGCCAGCTATTCAAGGAGCTGGGCACGCTCGCCGATATCGAGGTCTATCTCCAGGCGCACGCCAGCCGCCGCCCCGGCGCGCCGGCGCCGGTTCCGGCCGCGGCGTCCAGCGTGGCGATGGCCCCGCTCGCGGCGGCCCCCGCAGCGATCGCAATCGACGGCGGTCTGTTCCAGCAGCAACTCCAGGCGATGGCCGCGCTCGCCGCACAGAATCTTGCCAGCCTGAACGAGCTCACCCGGATGCAGCTCGCCGCGGCGGGCCAGGCAACCGCCGCCCTCCCCGGCCCCGCGGCGCGCGCGACGGAGACCCCGTTGCCGAAGGCGCAGCAGCCCAAGGCGCCGGTCGCCGTACCGATCACGCAAATCCGCGGCATCAACCTCGCTGGCGTCAGGCTCACTCCCGAGCAGCAGGCCTATGCCGACCGGCTGGTTGCCGTGCATGTCGCGCGCACCGGCGGGTCGAAAATCCGCACGCGGGAAAGCCGTGCGGTGCTCGCCGACTGGAAGCACACCCTGTCTTTCTGGGGCCAGCTCAAGGAAGCGAAATATCCGATCGTCTCGGCGGGTTCGGACGGGCCGTACGTCACTGATGTCGACGGCAATCGCTATATCGACATCGCGATGGGCATGGGCGTGCATTTCTTCGGCCACAAGCCCGCCTTCATCCACGACGCGCTCAAGACGCAGATGGACCGCGGCATCGAACTCGGCACGCAATCGCCGCGCGCGGCCGAGGCGGCGCAACTGATCGCCGAGCTGACCGGCACCGAGCGCGTCGCATTCAGCAACACCGGCTCCGAAGTGGTCATGGTCGCGCTGCGCCTTGCCCGCGCCGCGACGGGGCGCAAGACCGTCGTGCTGTTCAAGAACAGCTATCACGGCATCTTCGACGGCGTTCTCGCGACCGAAATCGACGGCGAGCGCGTTCCGATCGGACTCGGCACGCCCGAGGGGATGATCGAAGATCTGGTGGTGCTGCCCTATGACTCGTCCGCGTCGCTCGACTATATCCGCGCGCACGGCGACAGCCTGGCCGGCGTGCTGGTCGAGCCAGTGCAGAGCCGCGATCCCGACCTCCAGCCCCAGGGCTTCCTCAAGGCGCTGCGGCGCCTCACGCGCGCTTCAGGCACGGCGCTGATTTTCGACGAAATGATCAACGGCTTCCGCGCCGGACCGGGCGGAGCGCAGGCCTGGTTCGGCATCGATGCCGACATGGCGCTCTACGGCAAGATCGTCGGCGGCGGCATGCCGATCGGCGTGATCGCCGGCAAGGCGCGCTTCCTCGATTACATCGATGGCGGCGATTGGGACTACGGCGACCGGTCGGGCCCGCAATCGGCGATGATCTATTTCGGCGGCACGTTCTGCCGCAATCCGGCGACGATGACCGCGGCCCATGCCGCGCTCACGTACATGAAGGCGCAAGGCGCGGCGCTGCAGGATCTGACGACCGCGCGCACCGAAGCGTTCTGCGACCGGCTGAACTACTGGTTCGAGCGCGAACGCGTGCCGCTGCGCGCGAAGCATTTCTCGTCGCAGTGGCGGATCGTGCCGATCGGCACGCAGGACCGCGAGCCGATCGAGCTCGAATTGCTCTATCTCTCGATGCTGATCCGCGGCGTCTATACGTGGGAGCGGCGGATCAACTTCTTCTCGACCGCGCACAGCCAGGCCGATGTCGACACGGTGTTCGAGGCCATCAGCGGCGCGATCACCGAGATTCGTGCGCATGGCTTCGACTGGTCGACCGATACCTATCCGGCTCCGCAGTTCAGCGCGCTCAGTTCGCCCGAACGGCGGCTCTACGCGCTCGCGCAGCGCGAAGGTGGCGAAGCGCCTTATCACCTGCCCCAGGCTTTCGCGATCAATGGGCCGCTCGACGCCGACCGGCTCGAGGATGCGTTCCGCGCCGTGATCCGCCGCCACCCGGCGCTGCGCACTGCCTTCGTCACGATCGATGGCGAGCCGCTGGCCAAACGCATCGCCGAGCCACGCTTCGCCGTCGAGCGCGTGGATATCGCGGTCGGCGAAGAGGACGCGTTCATCACGGGCTTTGTCCGTCCGTTCGATCTGTCGCAAGCGCCGCTGATCCGCGTCGCGATCGGCCGTCTCGCGCCCGAGCTGCACCTGTTGCTCGCCGACACGCACCATATCGCGGTGGACGGCCTGTCGTTCGACATCATCGCGGCTGAGCTGATGGCGCTCTACGCCGGCGAGACCTTGCCAACCGTCGACTACGATCTCGCCGTGGCGCGGCTCGCGGCGGCTGCCGGCGGCGAAGGCGCGCGCGGCGAAATCAACGCAGCCTTCTGGCGTGAACAGCTTGCCGCTCTGCCCCAGCTCGATCTGACCAGCGATCGCCCACGTCCGCTGGAGCGCGATTTCCGCGGCGACGCGGTCATCGTCAATGCGCCCAAGGTGCTGGCCGATCGGCTCAAGGCGCTCGGCCGGGCGCGGGGCGGCGCCTCGCTCTACATGGTGCTGCTCGCGGCCTGGAGCGGCTTCCTCTACCGGCTGAGTGGTCAGGACGATATCGTGATTGCGGGCGCCAGCTCGGGGCGCGAACACGCGGCGGTGGCGCGGGCGGTGGGGATGTTCGTCAACACGGTCGCGTTCCGCACGCGGCCGAGCGGGTCGCTGTCGTTCGCCGCGCATCTCGACGCGGTCGCGCGGGTAGCACTCGCCGCCTACGACCATGGCGACTTCCCGTTCGAGGCCGCCGCGGCACTCGCCGGACCGCCCGCGCCGGGACGCAACGCGGTGTTCGACACGATGCTGTCCTATGAGAACGCGACCGCGCGCGCGTTCCGCATCGCCGATCTCGACTTCACCAGCCGCGAGATCGCGATGCAGGCGGCGATGTTCGATCTGGCGCTCGACATCACAGAGATCGACGGCGCGCTGACCTTGCGCTTCGGTTTTGCCACGCAGTTGTTCGACCGCGGCACCATCGAGCATTGGGCGGCGGCGTTCGGCCAGATGCTGGCGGCCATCACCGACAATCCCGATGGCCCGATCTGCGGGATCAACCTGGTGACGCCGGGCCAGGCGGCCGTGATCGCCACGCTCAACGACACCGCTGCCAACTACCCGCGCGAAGCGACGCTGGTCGACCTGTTCGACGCCGCCGCTGCGGCGCATGCCGGGCGCGTCGCGGTGGTGTCGGGCGACACCACGCTCAACTATGCCGAACTCTCCGCCGCCTCCGATGCGCTGGCTGCAGCGATCGCCGAGCGTGTGGCGGCGGGGGCGTGCGTGGGCATGTTGCTGCCGCGCTCCGAACGGTGCGTCGTGGCCGAACTGGCGATCCTCAAGGCGGGCTGCGTATTCGTGCCGCTCGATGACGGGCATCCGCCGGCAGTGCTCGCGCATATCCTCGCCGACAGCGGCTGCGCGGCGGTGATCGTCGACGCCAGCACGGCGGCGCTGCTGCCCGAGACGGCGCGGGAATTGGCACTCGATGTGGGCGAACGCGCATCGGCGCGCCCGGTCGCCAGACGCGCACCCGACGAAATCGCCTACATCATCTATACCTCGGGCTCGACCGGCCTGCCCAAGGGATGCCTGGTCAGCCACCGCAACGCGGTGCGACTGCTCGCCAACGACCGCATGCCCTTCGCGTTCGGACCGTCCGAGGTCTTCGTCTGCGCACACAGCGTCGCGTTCGACTTTTCGATCTGGGAAATATGGTGCGCGCTCGCGTACGGCGGATCGGTGGTCTTCGCGAGCGCCGCGACTGCGCGCGACCCGGCGGCGCTGCTCGCGCTGGTGCGTGCGCATCGTGTCACCGTGCTCAACCAGACTCCGCCTGCGTTCTACGGACTGATCGACGCCGAACGCGCTGCCGCGACGCACGATCTGACGGCGCACCTCCACACCGTGATCTTCGGCGGAGACCGGCTCGAACCCGCCTATCTGCGCGCCTGGGCGGCGCTCTACCCGCTCGCCGACATCGCGCTGGTCAACATGTACGGCATCACCGAGACCACGGTGCATGTCACCTGGCACCGGCTGACCGAAGCCGACCTGGTGAGCGGGCACAGCGCGATCGGGCGGCCGATCCCGGAGACGCAGGTGCTGCTGCTCGATGCGGCCGGCGCCGAAGTGCCGCTGGGCGTGCCGGGCGAGATGTGGGTCGGCGGCAGCGGCGTCTGCGCGGGCTATCTCAACCGCCCAGAGCTGACCACCGAACGTTTCGTGGTGCGCGAGGGCCGCCGCTACTACCGCAGTGGCGATATCGGCCGGCTCGGCGCGGACGGCGTTCTGACCTATCTCGGACGCAACGACCATCAGGTGCAGGTGCGCGGACATCGCGTCGAACTCGCGGCCATCCAGCATTGGCTGCTCGACCATCCGTCGGTCGAAAAGGCCGTCGTGACAGTCGACGACGACGCGCTCACCGCCTATGTGGTGAGTGCAGTGGCGCTGACGGCGGAGGCGCTGCAGTCACATCTCGCGCGCAACCTGCCGATGCATGCGATCCCGTCGCGCTTCATCCGTCTCGACGCGCTGCCGCTGACCGCCAATGGCAAGATCGATCGCGCCGCGCTCGCCGTCGCCAACGGATCGGCACTGCCCGCGAGCGCTGCCGCCCGGTTGCCGCGCACGGCAGCCGAAGCGACGATCGCCGGTATCTGGGGCGATGTGCTGGGCGGCGGCGCGCCCGGAGTCGACCAGGATTATTTCGCACTCGGCGGCGACTCGATCAAGGCGCTGCAGATCGTCAGCCGGCTGCACCGCGCAGGGATCAAAGTCAGCCTCGCGCAGATCCTCACGGCGCGAACGGTCGCCGCGCTGGCGGCAGTGGCAGGTGGCGCTGAGGCGGCTGCCGAGTTCTCAAGAGCCGACGATGCGCCGCTCACGCCGATCCAGCACTGGTTCGTCGAAACGCATGGTGCGGCGCCGGAACATTTCAACAATGCGGTGCTGCTCGCGGCGGAGGCGATCGATACGGAGGCGCTCGGCCGCGCCGTAGCGGCGGTGATCGAGCGGCATGACGGGCTGCGGCTGTCGCTCGATCTGAAACGCGGCGTGCAGCAAGTTGCCGCGATCCTGGCGGTGCCGGTAGAGACCGTCGAAGTCGATAGCGCCGCTGCGCTCACGGCACATGCCAGCGCGCTACAGGCGGGTTTCGACGTGGCGCGGCCGCCGCTGCTACGCGTCGTGCATTACTGCTTGCCCGACGGTGAGCGTTTGCTCGTGCTTTGCCACCATCTTGTGATCGACGGCGTCTCGTGGCGCATTCTGCTCGAGGACCTGTTCGCCGCCTATGCCGCCGAACGCACCGGCGAGGCCGCGGTGCTGGCACCGGCGGGATCCTGGCTAGCCTGGCCGGCAGCGCTGACGCAGGCCGCGCGCGATCCGGCGCTGCTCGCCGAGATTCCCTATTGGCAGGCCGTCGAAGCCGCCGAGGCAACCGCGCTGCCTCGCGACTATGACGACGAAATCAACGCCGTGGCCGATGCGCGCAGCATCGCGCTCGAACTCGACGCGGACGCGAGTTCGGCGCTGCTGCGACGCGCCGGGGCGAACGAGGGCGGCATGGCGGCGCTGCTGCTCGGCGCGCTGGCACTGGCCTTCCGCGAAACCTTCGGGATGCCGCGCATTCGCGTGCGCCTCGAAGGCCATGGTCGCGAGGAACTGGCGCCCGGGCTCGACATCAGCCGGACGATCGGCTGGTTCACCTCGCTGTTCCCGGCCGCGATCGACGTCGGCGCTGCGGTGGGACTTGACGCCGCGGCAGCGCGCGCCGGCGCGGCGCTGGCGGCGATCCCGGGCAAGGGTGTGGGCTACGGCCTGCTGCGCTATGCGACCCCGCACGAGCTGCGCCCCGGCCTGCGCTTTGCCGAGCCCCCCGAGATCGGCTTCAACTACATGGGCCAGTTCGACGCCGAGCTTGGCGGCGGTTTTCGCCTCGCCGACGAGCCGACCGGACCTGTCGTGGCCCCGACCCTGCGCCGGCCCGAGCTGATCGACATCGAGTCCGCGATCGTCGGAGGGAAGCTGGCGCTGAGCATCGGCTACGGCGAACGCATCCATGCACGCGCGACGGTGCAGCGGCTGGCGGATGCGCTGCGCACCGCGCTCGTAGTCCAACCAGCACCGTCTCCCGGTGCGACAAAAATCGATACGGAGCGCACCACGCTCGCAGTTCCGTCCACGGCATCGATCGATACCGTGGAAGTCGATGCCGCGGAAGTTGGCGCTGAAATCGATGCGGCCCGCGTGGAGGCGGTGCTGCCGCTGTCGCCGCTGCAGCAAGGTATGGCGTTCCATGCGCTGAGCGGCGATCGCCAATCCTATCTCCAGCAGTTCGCCTTCACGCTGCGCGGCGCGCTCGATCTCGAGCGGTTCGTCGCCGCCTGGCAAGCCGTGCTCGCGCGGCATCAGGCGCTGCGTGCCGCGATCGTTGCGGCGCCTGGCGAAGCGCTGCACCAGGTCGTGCTGGCCGAGCGGCCGGGCCCGGTCGCGGTCACCGATCTGCGAACGCTCACCGCCGGTCGCCAGGCCGAGGCGGTCGAGCGCCGCGCGTCGGAGGAGCGCGCACTGGGCTTCGACCTGGCGCGCGATCCGCTGCTGCGGCTGTTGCTGCTGCGGCTCGGCGATACGCAGACGCGCGTGATCCTGACCCTGCATCACATCGTCGCCGACGGCTGGTCGCTGGGTATCGTCTTCGCCGAGCTGATCGCCCTGTATCGCGGCGCACAGCTGCCGCCCGCACCGCCCTTCGCCCGCCACCTGGAGTGGCTCGCCGCGCAGGATTCCGCCGCCGCGCGGCGTTATTGGACGGCGCAGCTGCGCGATGCGCCCGAGCCCGTCGCGCTGCCGGGGCTGCGTGCGGTCGCCGACGGCGGCTATGCGATGCGCGAGCTGAGTTTCGCGTTCGACGCGGCGACGACGCGGTTGCTGGCTGAACTGGGCGCGCGGCTGGGCGTGACACTCAACACGCTGGTGCAGGCGCAATGGGCCGTGTTGCTCGCCGGGTTCGGTGGCGACGCGGACGTGATGTTCGGCGCGATCACCTCGGGCCGTCCCGCCGAGCTGGAGGGCGTCGAGGAGATGGTCGGGCTGTTCCTCCAGCCCGTGCCGGTGCGCGCGCGCGTCGCGGGCGATCAGGGTTTTGCGGCGCTGGCGCGTGTGATCCAGCACGACGCCGGCGAGGCCGCGCCGTTCCACCATTTCCCGCTCGCCGAGATGCAGCGGCTGGACGGCAGGCGCCGCACGCTGTTCGATCATGTCCTCGTCTTCGAAAACTATCCGTTCGCCAGTCTGGGCGACGCGGATTTGTCGATAGCCGACGTGCAGGCGATCGAGCAGATGCACTTCCCTTTCAGCATCGTCGTCGAGCCTGGCGAGACGCTGGCGATCAAGTTCACCTTCAATGCCCGGGCGATAGCCGAGGCCGATCTGCGCGCGATCGAGGCGCAGTGGCGCCGGCTCGCAGAGGCCGTGCTCGCCGATGCCGACAGGCCGCTGGGAGAGATCGCGCTCGGCGCGCGCACCGCGCTCGTCGCGAGCAGCGCGATCGAAGGCACGGTGCTCGACCGGTTCGAGGCGCAGGTCATCGCACGCCCCGATGCGACGGCGATCGAGGATGACGGCGAGGCGCTGAGCTATCGCACGCTCGACGCGCGCGCCGAGGCACTGGCACGCGCGCTGGTCGCGCTGGGCGTCCAGCGCGGCGGCCGTGTCGCGTCGTTCCAGCCCGCCGGGATCGGGCATGTCGCGACCCTGCTCGCGGCGTGGAAGGTCGGCGCGGTGTTCGTCCCGCTCGACATCGAAGCACCCGCGCGCCGGCTGGCGCTGCTCACCGAGCGCGTCGAACCCCAGGCCTGGGTCGTCGCCCCCGCGTTGCGCGAGCGGCTGGTCGCGGCGGTCAGCCCGCCGGCAGAGCGCATCGTGCCGTGCAACGCCGCGGGTGCGTTCGGGAGCGAAGGCGTCGCGCTCGACGCCCGCCGGCGTCCCGGCCCCGCCGACGCCGCCTATGTGATGTTCACGTCGGGATCGACCGGCGCGCCCAG
Source organism: Lysobacterales bacterium (assembly GCA_038207515.1). Classification (GTDB taxonomy): domain Bacteria; phylum Pseudomonadota; class Gammaproteobacteria; order Xanthomonadales; family Rhodanobacteraceae; genus Tahibacter. Next base: position 37,691 of record JBBQZR010000024.1, read on the forward strand.
GCCGATCCTCGCCGGCCATGCCGGGCTGCGCCATTTCATCGACTGGGAAGCGCAGGAACTGGCGGTTCAGCCGGGCGTGCGCGTGAGCAACCTCGCATTGCCAACCTTCGACGTTTCGCTGCGCGATATCTTCCTGCCGCTCGCGACGGGGGGGACGGCGTGCATCGCGCCGCTCGAGGTCCGCCGCGACGGCGCGCGGCTCGCGGCATGGCTGGCGAGCGAGAACATCGCGGTCGCGCATGTCGTGCCCAGCATCTTTCGTCTCGCGCTCAAGGCGCTCGAGGAGCAGCCGCGGCCGCTGCCCGCGCTAAAGCATCTGCTTTTCGCGGGCGAGATGCTGTGGAACACCGATGTCGCGCGCACGCGCGCCGTACTCGGCCCGGCTGTCGCACTGCGCAACCTCTATGGTCCTTCGGAGACCTCGCTCGCCAAATGCTGCCATCGGATCGACGGTACGGGCGATCCGGCGCGCGCGGTGCCGGTGGGACGTCCGCTGCCAGGCACGCAGGTGCTGGTGATCAAGGAAGGCAGACTCGCGGCGCCCGGTGCGATCGGCGAAATCCATATCGCCCCGCCGTTCGCCATGCTCGGCTATCTCGGGGACGTCGAGGCAAACGCGGCGCGCTTCATCCCGGGTGAACCCGAATGGGGCGTGGAAGGCATGGTCTATCGCACCGGCGACATGGGCCGGGCGCTCGCCGACGGCACGATCGAGTTGGGCGGGCGGCTCGACGGTCAGGTCAAGGTCAACGGCGTGCGCGTCGAGCTGGGCGAAATCGAAGCCGCGGCGATGGCGCACGACGCGATCGAAACCGCGGTCGCCATCGCGCACAAGCGCGACGATGGCGAGCTCGCGCTCGCCTGCTATTACACGGCGGCGCGCCCGATAGGCTCCGCTGAATTGCGCGAGCACCTCGCGCTCGATCTGGCCCGGGCGGCGATGCCGCACTTCCTGATCGCGCTCGACGCGATGCCGCTCGGACTCAATGGCAAGGTCGACCGCCGCGCCCTGCCCAAGCCTGAGGAACTGGTCAGCGGCCGCTCCGCGTTCGTCGCGCCCGAGGGCGCGGTCGAGACACGCGTCGCCGCGATCTGGAGCGAGGTGCTGGGCATCAAGCGCGTCGGCGCATGCACGTCGTTCTTCGACGTCGGCGGCGATTCTCTGCGCGCGATGCGCGTGCTGACGCGCGCCAACGCCGAGTTCGGCGGCAGCGTGACGATCGCCGACTTCTTCGCGGCGCCGAGTGTGCGCGCGATGGCGGCCGCGCTCGCGCCCCAGCCGGAGCGGGTCCATCGCATCCCTGCGGCGGCGCGCGCGTCGGACTATCCGGCCTCGCACGCACAGCGGCGGCTGTGGGTGCTCGACCAGCTCGGCGGCAATCCGGCCGCCTATGTGCTCTGCGCCGCCTATCTGCTCGATGGTGCACTCGACGCAGATACGCTTGCCGCCGCGATCGAGGCGCTGCCGGCGCGGCACGAGGCGCTGCGCACGGTCTTCGTGGAACGCGATGCGGGCGTGCGTCAGCGCGTGCGGGCCGAGACCGATTTCGCGGTCACGCGCATCGATCTGAGCGACGAGCCCGATCCCGACGCCGCGGCCCGACGCCGCGCAGAAATGCTCGCGCTCGGCGGCTTCGACCTTGCGCGGGGCCCGTTGCTGCGTGCGAGCCTGCTCCGCCTCGGCGCCGAACGCCACGTGCTGCTGTTTGCGATCCATCACATCGTCAGCGACGCCGAATCGGTGTCCGTGATGGTCGAGGAAATCCTGCGCGGCGCACGCGGCGAAGCACCGCCGCCGCTGCGCATCCACTACAAGGACCATGCCGTCGCCGAAGCCGCCTGGCTCGCTTCGCCCGCGGCGGTTGCGATGCGGCAATGGTGGCTAGCTCGTCTCGACGCCCTGCCCCCGCGGCTCGACCTGCCGTTCGACCATGTTCCCGCCGGTCCGGCCAGCCACGACGGCGACCGCGTCTCGACGACGCTCGATGCCGCGACCACGCAGGGCCTGCGCACGCTCGCGCGCGCGACGGGCACGAGTTTCTTCGCCAGCCTGGTCGCGCTCACCGCGGCGCTGCTCCAGCGCCACACCGGCTGCCACGAGGCGGTGCTCGGCATTCCGGTCACGTGCCGCGACGATCCTGAGCTCGAGACGCAGCTGGGCTTCTACGTCAATCTCCTGCCGCTGCGCCTCGCGCTCGACGACGCCGAGGATGTGACGGCGCTGCTCCGCCGCGCGGGCAAGGTACTTGCCGAAGCGATGGACCATCGCGCCTATCCCTTCGATCTGCTGGTCGAACAGTTGGACCTGCCGCGCGACGAGAACCGCCCGCCGTTGTTCGATGTCGCGGTCGTGTTCCAGGACCGGCGCCAGCGCAGCCTGACGCTGGACGGCGTCACGGTCTCGCGGTTCGGCGGCGAGCCGCGCGTCGCTAAATATCCGCTGACATTCGAATTCGTCGACAGCGAGGACGGCGTAACGCTCAACCTCGAATATGCGAGCGACCTGTTCGACCGCGAGCGCATCGTGCGGATGGCGGAGCACTACGCGCGGCTCGCCGCGGCGGCCGCAGCCGAACCCCAACGCGCCGTGGCGCGGCTGACCATGTTCGGCGCGGAGGAACTGGCCTTGGTCACGGCGCCCGGGCCGGTCATAGCCTTGCCCGAGGACGCGACCGTTCCCGCAGTCTTCGCGACCTGGGTGGCGCGCCAGCCGGACGCCTCCGCGGTGGTCTGCGCCGGCACGACGCTGAGTTACGCCGAGCTCGACGCGCGCGCCCGGGCGATCGCCGGCGCACTGCTGTCCAACGGCGTCGCGCGCGGCGACGTAGTGGCCGTGCTGCTCGAGCGCTCGGAGCGGCTCGTCGCTGCGTTTCTCGGCGTGCTCATGGCGGGCGCGGTCTATCTGCCGATCGACCCCGGCTATCCCGCCGAACGGATCGCGCTGATGCTCGCCGATTCGGGCGCGCGCGTGCTGCTTACCGAACCGGGGCACGGCGACGTGGAGCCGGCCACCACGCTGCGCAGGATCGACGTCACGACGTCAGGCAAAGCCGTCGGCCCGCTGCCGCCCGCGCCCCGCCCGGAAGATGCCGCCTATCTCATCTACACCTCCGGCTCGACCGGGCGGCCCAAGGGCGTGTTGCTCGATCATCGCGGTGCGGTGAATCTGGCGTTCGCGCAGCACCACGGGCTCGGGATCGAATCGCATCACCGCATCGTCCAGTTCGCGCCGTCCTCGTTCGACGCTTCGGTGTGGGAGATGGTGATGGCGCTGCTCAACGGTGCCTGCCTGCTGGTGGCGCAGCCCGAGGACGTACGCGATCCCTCCGCCTTTGCCGCATTGCTCGCCGCCGGACGGGCCTCGGTCGCGACGCTGCCGCCGTCCTATCTCGCCGAGTTGAGCGACGAAGCACTCGCGCCGCTCGAGATCCTCGTAACGGCAGGGGAAGCGCCTGATGCGCCGCGCATGACCCGCCTCGCCGCGCGACTGAACGTCGTCAATGCCTATGGCCCGACCGAGACCACGGTCTGTGCGAGCTGGCACCGGGTCGATCCGCAGGCGGACGATGCGCAGGGCATCCCGATCGGCCGCGCGATCGCCAATGGCGAGATGTTCGTGCTCGATCGCTTCGGCAATCCGGCACCGATCGGCGTGCAGGGCGAGATCGTGATCGGCGGCACGGGCCTCGCGCGCGGCTATCAGGCGCGGCCCGACCTGACCGAAGCGGTCTTCGTGCCGCACCCCTGGCGCGAAGGCGCGCGTGTCTATCGCAGCGGCGATCGCGGCGCGATGGGACCGGACGGAGCGATCCGCTTCGCCGGACGGCGCGACCGCCAGGTCAAATTGCGCGGCTATCGCATCGAACTGGGCGAAGTCGAGCGTGCCATCGCCGCGCTGCCGGGGGTGCGCGACGTGGCCGTGGCGGTGCACAAGGGTCCGTCCAGCGACGAATTGCTCGCCTATGTCGTCGGCGCCGAGCCCGATGCGCTCACGGGCGCTCTCGCGCGCACGCTGCCCGCGCATATGCTCCCCGCGCGCTGGATCACGCTCGAAATGCTGCCGCTGACGCCCAACGGCAAAACCGATTACGCCGCGCTCCCGCCGATCGAGGCAGCTGCGCCAGCGACTATCGATGATCCGCGTGAGGCGCTGGTCGCGCAGGCGTGGAGCGCCGTGCTCGGCCACGCCGGGTTCGGCCGGCACGATCGCTTCTTCGCGGTCGGCGGCGATTCGATCCGCGCGATCCAGGTCGTGGGGCGGCTGCGCGCCGCCGGCCACAGGATCGAGATGCGCGCCTTCCTCGGCGCGCCGACCGTTGCGGGCATCGCCGCGTTGCTGGTGGACGCCGCGCCGGCGCCCGACGCCGCCGGCGGCCGCGTCATGCTGGCCGAACTCGAAGGGCTGTTCGAAGATGGATAAGGCCGCCCCCGCACTGGCCCGCGACGCGGTGGAGCGCGTCTATCGCCTGACTCCGCTGCAGGTGGGCATGCTGTATCACGAGCTCGAGACCCCCGGCGCCTCGCCCTATCACCGCCAGGTGCGCTTCGATATCGAAGGTGAGATCGACGCCGCCGCCTGTGAGACGGCGTGGAACGGTCTGCTCGCACGCCACGCCATGCTGCGATCGGTATTCGACTGGGAGCGCACCGCACAGCCGCTGCAGATCGTGCTCAAGCAGCAGCGCGTCGCGTTCGAGGCGCGGGACGCCGATGCCGCGGCCGTCGCAGACTGGTGCGCGGCCGATGTCGCGCGCGGGTTCGACCTGCGCCGGGACGCACTGATCCGCGTCGCGCTGTTCCGCCTGGGTCCGGCGCGTTTCGAGCTGGTGTGGAGCCATCCGCACATCCTGCTCGACGGCTGGTCGGGCGCGGTACTGATCGAGGAGTTCACGGCGCTCTACGCCGCGGCGCGGCGCGGCGCACCGGCCTCGCTCGCGCCCGCGACCGATCCCGACGGCTTCATGGCCGAAGCGGCGTTGCGCGATGAAGCAACGGCTCTGCCGCACTGGCGCGCGCTGCTGGCAGGCTACGACACGATCGCCACGCTGCCCCGCCGGCCGCGCAGCGGCGCGCCGTCGCAGATGGCGGAGCATTGCGTGCGGCTGGCCTCGCCTGACTCGAGCGCGCTGCGCGAGTTGGCGCGGCGCAGCGGCGCGACGCTCGGCGTGCTGCTACAGGCGATCTGGGGATTGATCCTCGCGCGCTGGACCGGGCGTGACGATGTGGTGTTCGGCATCGTGACTTCGGGACGCAACATCGCCACGCCGGGGATCGAGCGGCTGGTCGGCATGTTCGTCAACACGCTGCCGGTGCGCGTGAATCTTCTGGACGGCGACACGCTCGCCGCGCTACTCGCGCGACTGCAGCGGCAGTCGGACGCCGGCAGCGCGCACGACCATGTCGGGCTCGCGACGATCCAGGCCGCGTCGGCGCTGCCGGCCGGGCTGCTCGATCATCTGCTCGTGCTCGAGAATTTCCCGGCCGGCGATGCGGGCGCCGACACCGGCTTCAGCGTGGTGGCGACGCACGCCGCCGAGCGCGCCAATTTCGATTTCGGCATCCTCGTCCATGACGACGCAGAGCTGCGCGTCACATTCCAATACGACGCGAGCCGCATCGACCCCGCGCTGATCGCGCGCGTTGCGACGCACTGGCGAACGCTGGCGACGGCGCTGCTCGCCGCGCCCGACGCGCCGCTCTGCGACATCGACATGCTGCCGGCCAGCGAGCGCGCGCAGCTCGATGCCGCGGCGCGCGGCCCGGCCATCGCGCGGGCTCCCGCAGCAACGCTGGTGTCGCTGTGGCATGACCAGGTCGGCCGCACGCCCGAAGCCCCCGCGCTCGCCGACAACAGCGTCGCGCTCAGCTTCCGCGCGCTCGATCGCGCCGCCGAAGGCGTGGCGGAGAGGCTGCGCGGCGACGAGATAGTCCGGGGCGACGTGGTTGGAGTGCTCTGCGCGCGCGGCGCGGCGCGGATCGTGGCATTGCTCGCCATCCTCAAGGCCGGCGCGACTTATCTCCCGCTCAGCCCTGCGCTCCCCGATGCGCGAATCGCGATGATGCTGGCGGATTCGGGTTGCCGGCGCGTCATCACCGACGCAGCCGGCGCGTCGCGCGTCGAAGCGCTGGCGCCGGGTCTCGCCGCGCCAATTGCTCGCACGGACACGTTCGCCGGCGCGGACGCTTCGGCGCGCGCGCCCTCGCCGGCCGCGCCCGACGATGTGGCCTACATCATCTACACCTCGGGCTCGACCGGGCAGCCCAAGGGCGTCGCGGTACCGCATCGCGGCTTCGTCAACATGATCCTCGCGCAGATAGCCGGGTTCGGCGTGCGACCCGAGGATTCGGTGGTGCAGTTCTCCTCCTGCACATTCGATGCCTCGCTGTCCGAGATTTTCATGGCGCTGCTCGCCGGCGCGCGGCTGGTGATCGCCCCCGATGCGGCAGTCCGCGACGGCGCGGCGCTGCTTGACCTGCTCGACGCCGAGCGGATCACGGTCGCGACGCTGCCGCCTTCGTATCTGCGCGCGCTCGACGGGGCCTCGCTGGGCCCGGTGCGCGTCCTGATCACTGCCGGCGAGCCGCCCGACAGCGCGGACATGCGCCGTCTCGCGCGTACGCTCACCGCGTTCAACGCCTATGGCCCGACCGAGGCGTCGGTCTGCGCGAGCTGGCACCGCATCGATCCGCAGGCCCACTATGCCCAGGGCATTCCGATCGGCCGCGCTATAGCGAACACCAACCTGTCGGTTCGCGACCACCGCGGCCGGCGGATGCCGCTGGGCGCGCCCGGTGAAATCTGGCTGGCAGGCGCTGGGCTCGCACTCGGTTATGTCGGGCGGCCGGAACTGACCGCCGAGCGCTTCCCTGAGGTCGAGGGCGAGCGTTACTACCGGACCGGCGACACGGGCGTGTTGCGGGACGACGGCGAGATCCTGTATGCGGGGCGCATCGACGGGCAGATCAAGCTCAACGGGCACCGTGTCGAGCTGGGCGAAGTCGAGGCCAAGCTGCGCGCGCTGCCGGGTGTCGTGCAGGCGGCTGCGGCAGTCGTCCAGGGGCAGCTGATCGGCTTCGTCGTTCCCGGCGCGCCGGTCGATTGCGACGCGCTGCGCCATCGGCTGGCGCAGATGCTGCCCAAGTGGATGGTACCGGCTGCGATCGTACCGCTGCGGTCGCTGCCGACCACGATTGCGGGCAAGGTCGACCGCCGCGCGCTGGCCGACATGCACACCCGCCACACACCGGCATCGCGCGCGCTGACGCCCGAGGAAGCGCGGGTCGCCGACGCCTTCGCCGCGATCCTGGGCGGCGGCCCCTATGGTCCGGACAGCGGCTTTGCGACCAGCGGTGGCGACTCGCTGCGCGCGATCCGTCTGCTCGCGCGACTGCGGCGCGAGGGTATGGGACTGACGATGCCCGCGTTGCTCGTGGCGGACAACGTCGCGGCGATCGCGCGACTGGGCTCGATCGCCGCGGCCGCGCCGGCTCCGGCGGTCGCGGGTCCGGTCCCGCTCACGCCGATCCAGCTTCGTCATTTCCTGTCCGATCCCGACGGCTGCGCGCGGCTGACACATCAGCTGCTGCTGCGCATGGGCTCAGCCGAGGCGCTGAAAGAGGCCGTAACGGCGCTCTGGCAGCGCCACGATGCGTTGCGTCTGCGCTTCGCGCGCGGCGGCGGGGGCTGGACCGCCGAGTGCCAGCCTGCCGATACGCCGCTCGCGTGGCGCAGCGTCGACCTGCGCGGCGCCGACAATGCGGCGCTCGCCGCCGATGCCCAGGCGCATGCACCGGGCGGTGCCGGCGGGGCCGCTCCGCTGTTCGTCGCGACGCAGTATCGGCTAGCCGATGGCGACCATCTGCTGCTGGCGGCGCACCATCTGCTGGTTGATGCCATGAGTTGGCGCATCCTGCTCGAGGACCTGGCCGATACGTTGGGCGGAGTCGCATCCCCCGTCAGCGCAACCTGGCGCGACTGGGCAACGGCCCTGTCGGCGTCGGATGCCGGGCGCGAACGCGCCTATTGGGAATCGATCGCGGGCGCACCCTCGCAGCCCGTGCCCGAACACGGCTATGACGAGACGGAAATCGTCACGCTCGACCTCGGCCCGGTGCCGCCCGGCGTGTCCGAGCGCGGCGTGCTCGCGGCGCTGCTCGCTCGCCTGGGTTCGGCGCTGGCGGACCGCGATGACTGCGACGAGGCGTGCGTCACGCTGGCGAGTCACGGCAGGTATGCACCCGGTGTCTCGCTCGACGTCAGCCGCACCGTCGGCTGGTTCACGGCCGAATATCCGTTCCGGCTCGTCTGCGGCGCCTCGCCCGAGGCAATCGAGGCCGCGCTGCGCGCCGTGCCGTCGCACGGCGTCGGCTGGAGCGTGCTGCGCTGGCTCACACCGGATCCTCTCGCGCCCGAAACGGTCGCGGCCGCCGAGCCTGCGATCTCCGTCAATTACCTCGGCGACGTCGATCCCGCCGCCGAAACACCTTTCGCGATCAGCGACCGCCTTCCCGGCGTCGTCGCCACGGGCCTGCGCCGCACACGTGCCATCGAGATCGAGGCGTGGCGCAGCGGCGGCCGGCTGGCCGCCGCGATCCGTTACGCGCCGCGCTGCAGTTCGCCTGCCGCGATACGGCGCCTTGCCGAATTGATTTCGCGCGCGCCCGCGGCGCTATCGCCGCGGGCGCGGATTTCTCAACCGACGAAAGGACAGCACGCATGAATACCCGCTTCCGGAATCGATTCTGCCGTCCCGTGCTTGCCACTGTGCCCCTGATCGCGCTGAGCATGGCCGCGCCGCCGGCGGCGGCCCAGCACACCGTGCCGCCGAGGCAGTTGAAACAAATCCCGGCGGCCGCGCCGCCAGCGACCCTGGCGACCGCGGCGCCTGCCCAGGACGCTGCGCCGCCGAGGCAGTTGAACCAAGTCCCGGACGTGGCACCACCACCGACGCTGCCGACTCCCATCGGCTACCCACCGGCGGTATGCCAGCCGCCGCCGCCGAGCTCGACATCGAAGGAGCTGCTGCGTCGCGGGTCCAATGCCGTTCCCTATAGCCCCTTCCCCGCGACCTGGCAGAAGACGATCGACACGCTGGTGGCCAATGGCGGAATCCCCGGCGCCGTGGTCATCGTGCGCTCGCCCGACTGGGGCATACGCGTGGGCGTCGGTGGCGTCGCCAATCTCGCGACCAAGCAGCCGATGTCGCCCGACCTGCATTTCCGCGTCGGCAGCGTGAGCAAGGCGTTCCTCGCCCAGGCGATCCTGCGGCTCGAACAGCAGGGCAAGATCCAGCTGACAGCGCCGGTGCTCACCTATCTCGGCGACAACCCCACGGTGAAGGGCATTCCCGGCATCGGCAGCCTCACCGTCACCAACCTGCTGCAGATGACCTCCGGCGTCGCCAATTACCTGGGCTGGGACAACGTCGGCTTCTCGCCGCAGATCACGCCGCAGCGCAGCTTCAAACCCGAGGAGCTGGTCGCGGCCGTCTCGACCACCGGTGTACCCAAGGACAAGAAACCCTTCGGTGCGCCGCCCGTAGCGCCGACGTTCGCCCCCGGTGCGACCTATCCCAATCCCTACTGGGTCTCGGTATTTGCGAGCGCGCCGCCGGCACCGCCGCAATATCCGGGCTGGGACTATTCGAACACCAACTACATCCTGCTCGGTCTCATCGCCGAAAAAGTCACCGGTCTGCCGGCCGAAGAAGTGATCAAGCGCGAAGTGTTCGATGTCGCCGGGCTCAAGGACACTTATTTCGCGACCGACACCAAGAAGCTGCCCACCATGCACGGCTACACCAAATGGGGCTCGATCCCCTATCCGGCGCAGGTCTACAGCAGCTGGTGCGACGTGACCGACACCAATCCGACCTATGCCTGGACCGCCGGCGCGATCGTCTCGACGCCGTGGGACCTGCTCAAGTTCGAGGACGCGATGTTCCGCACCGACACGCTGCTCAACCAGGGCACGAAGAACAAGTGGTATACATTTGTCTCGTCCGACATCCATATCGGCTGGCAGCCGATGCAGTACGGCGTGGGCGGACTGATGCAGCCCGAACGCAGCTATGGCACCGCGCGCGGCCATGGCGGCGCCTACCCGGGCTACAAGACACTGCTCTACTACTTCCCTGACCAGCAGACCTCGTTCGTGCTGGCGACCAACACCTGGGACGACACGTGCGTCCTGCCGCGCGACCCGGCGATCTCCACCGCCGAGGCCGGCCAGTGCGAAGCGGTGATGCTCGATGCCATCATGCCGCAGGTCAGTTCGGCCGCTACCACGCCGTCGCCGGAGCGCGATGCCAAGGCGCGCGTCGACGGCGGCAAGGTCGACGTCAAATGGCAGGCGGGCCGCATTTATGGAAAAAGCTACGATGTGTACTGGGGCACCGACCAGGCCGCGGTCGACAGCGCGAGCGCAGACCATCATCCGCGCACCGAGCGCACCTCGGTGACCGGCGTCACCGCCGGCCTCGCGGTCAAGCCCAACACGACGTACTACTGGCGCGTGGACACGATCGATCCGGACAACAAGATCCTGCCGCTGGTGATCGGCCCGACCTGGAAGTTCCAGACGAACTAGGGCGACCGACGACGTGTGTGGCATTGCCGGGATCTTCAGCGCCGATCGTTCGCGACCAGCGCAAATCGCAGCGTGCGCCGCCATGGCGGCGGCGCTGCGTCACCGCGGTCCCGACGAGGGCGGCGACTTCGCCGCACCCGGCGTGGCGATGGGGTTCACGCGCCTGTCGATCATCGACCTGGCGACGGGCAACCAGCCGCACAGTAACGCGACGGGCGAGATCGTCTCGATCGTCAATGGCGAGATCTACAACCACCGCGAGCTGCGCGCCGAACTGGAAGCACGCGGCCATCGTTTCCGCACGCGCTGCGACGTCGAAGTGGTGGTGCATCTCTACGAAGAATACGGGCTCGATTTCGCCAAGCGGCTCAACGGCCAGTTCGCTTTCGCGCTCTATGACGCGCGCGCGCACCGGCTGATTCTCGGCCGCGACCAGACGGGGATCGCGCCGCTGTTCCACGCGCGCGTCGGCGACGCGCTGCTGTTCGGCTCCGAAATCAAGGCGCTGCTCACACATCCGGGACTCGAGCGCCGCCTCAACCTGCGCGCACTCGACCAGATCCTGACCTTCCCCGGCATGCGCAGCCCGACCACGATGTTCGAAGGCGTGGATGCGCTGCCGCCGGGGCATCTGCTGATCGTCGATACGGCGGGCACGCGGCTGCGCCAATACTGGGACCTGGTCTATCCCACCGAACCGGCACCCGCACCCGCCGATGCGCACGAACACGTCGAGCGGGTCGATGCCTTGCTGCGCGCTGCAGTCGAGCGCCGGCTCGTGGCGGACGTTCCGGTCGGGCTCTATCTCAGCGGCGGGCTCGATTCGAGCCTGATCGGCGCGCTCGCGCGCAAGGCCGCGCCCGATCAGGTGTTTCACAGCTTCTCGATCACTTTCCCCGATGCAGCGATCGACGAGCGCGTCCCGCAGCGGGCGATGGCGGCGGCACTGCGCACGATCCATCATGAGATCGAATTCTCCGCCGACGAGATCGCGCGCCGGCTGCGCGACGCCGTGGTCGCCGCCGAGGCGCCGCTGAAGGAATCCTACGACACCTGCTCGCTCGCGCTATCGCAGCTAGTGCGCGACAGCGGGCACAAGGTGGTGCTGACCGGCGAAGGTGCCGACGAATTGTTCGGCGGCTATGTCGGCTATCGCCTCGACGCCGCCGGCGAGCCGCGTGGGGTGGCCGACGGGCTGGAAGCGATGCTCGAGGAGGAGCTGCGCGGCGAGCTCTGGGGCGATCCGGGCTTCTTCTACGAGCGCGACTATGCGCTGTTCCGCGAGACCAAAGCGGGCCTGTACAGCGCCGACGTCGCCGCGCGGCTCGCCGACTTCGACGCGACGCGCGAACCCGCGGTCGATCGTGCGCGGATGATCGGGCGCCACCGGCTCCACCAGCGCTCCTATGCCGATTTCAAGCTGCGCATGGCCGATCATCTGCTTGCCGACCATGGCGACCGCGTCGCCTATGCGCATTCGGTCGAGGCGCGCTATCCGTTCCTCGATGCCGAACTGATCGACTTCATGACGCGCGTTCCGCCCGGGCTGCTGGTGCGGGACGGCACCGAGAAATGGCTGCTGCGCCAGGTCGCGCTGCGCCACCTGCCGCCTGAGCTGGCACGGCGCGAGAAGTTCGGATTCGTGGCGCCTGGAGCCGCCTATCTGCTCCAGCAGCGCATCCCCTGGGTCGAAGAACTGCTTTCGCCCGAGACGATCCGTCGGCAGAACATCTTCGACGCGGATACGGTCCAGCGGCTGCGCGCGCGTCAACTCGACGGCGGAGATCGCCCCAACGCGACCTTCGATACCGATGTGCTGATGCTGGTGCTGACCTTAGGGCTTTTTCTCGACGCCTTTGGATTCGACTGATCGGGGCTCGACCGAGCCGGGATCGAGTACGAAGGGCATCTCCTTGCCGCCGCCCAGCACGACGACTTTTGCGTTGGGCGATTGCGCGAGCTTCTCCAGCGCATCGACGCTGCGCCATTTGACCAGCGGCGTGCCGGTGCGCGCCTCGAATTCGCGCGCGCCCTCGGCCTCGATCAACCAGGTCTGACGCTTCAGGGATGCGGATAGCACCTTCTGCTCGTCGGCCAGCTTCTCCTGGATCTGCACCTGCACGCGCTCCGGCAAAATGACGCGCGTGATCATTACCCGATCCAGATCGACCCAGCGCCGCTCGACCGATTTCCGCGCCGCGGCTTCGACGCGCTGCGCCAGATCAGTCTCGCCGGACACGGTCAGCTCCTCCGGCCTGAAGCCTCCCACGATCTGCTGGAGCGCGGCGATCGTGTCGGGCCACAGTACGATCTCCCGGTAACCCGGACCCACGGCTTGGTGGAGCATCGTCAGGTCCTCGGCGCGCGGGCGATAGCGGATGGTCACGTCCATCGCCACGTGCAGCCCGTCGCTGGTCCGCACATCGGCCTTGCCATGCATTTCCTGGTAGCGCAGGTCATAGACCGCCATTCGGTCCCAGGGCCAGATCACCCGATAGCCCTCGCCAAAGCGCCTGTCCATCATCGTTCCGCCGCCGAGGCGCGACCAGAGCACGCCCGATTCGCCCGATCGGATCGGGATGAAGATGTGATTCCACAGCAGCAGCAGGAGCAGCATGGCGAGCAATCCGCCCACCCAGAGGCGGAAGCGGCGCTTCGACATGCCCAGATAGGCGGCAAGGCCGGTATCAACGCCGGTTCCGCGCGAGTCGGAACCCGTATCGACGCGGATTTCGCGCGGATCGGGGAGCGGCGGCGGCGCTTCGTCGGACACGTCAGTTCTCCGGGATCTGGAAAGCGCGGGGCAGTCTCGGCAAGGGCTGTTTCATGACTCGGCTTTCTGTCGCCGATGCGTCGAGACGAGGCGACCCAGCTCCATTTTCACCACCATGTCGGCGGCGTCGAAATAGCGGTCGTCATGCGTGGCGACGAGCAGCGTCTTGCCCTTCGCCTTCAGCCTCGGCAGCAGTTCCTCGTAGAAATGCGCACGGAACTCGGGATCCTGCTCGGCGGCCCATTCGTCGAAGATCAGGATCGATCGGTTCTCGAGCATCGCGACGACCATCGCCACGCGCTTGCGCTGGCCGGTCGACAAGTCGCGCGTCGAGAAGCCCTCCACGGAATAACTGAGCTTGTCGGTCAGGCGCATCGCCTCAAGTTCGGTCGCGATCGCTGCTTCGTCCGCCTCGATACCGTAGAGCTTGGGGAAGAGGTGGAAATCGCTGAAGATCGCGCCGAACAGCTCGCGCTGCCGTTGCTGTGCGTTCCGGGGCACGGGCTTGCCGTCGAACAGCAGTTGGCCGGCACTGGCCGTGTAGAGGCCCGCGATCACCTTGAGCAGCGTGGTCTTGCCGCTGCCGTTGCCGCCGACGAACATCACGATGTCGCCCTGGTTGAGCGTCAGGTCGATCGGACCGATGCCGAACGTCTCGCCCGCGGCACCGGGATAGTGGAACTCGAGTCCGCGGCACTCGATCGCTTCGGTCATCGGCAGCGGCTTGGGTGCCGGCCCAGGCTCCGGCTGCGATGCTGCGGCGCGCCCGATCTCACCTTCGAGCTGGAGCAGCGACGCCGCCGCGCGATCTGCGCGGCCGATCGAGGGGACCGCTGTGATCAGTGTCGAAAGCGGCCCGAAGATGAACAGCACCGAGGAGAGGAGTTTCGGCGCCTGGGGCGCGAAATCGTCGATCACCGCGGGCAGCACGAACACGATCACTGCGAGCAGGGCGTAGAAAAAGCTCTGCGAGAAGATCGCATTGGAGTTGTACAGGCTGGTGGTGCGCACCTTCACGTCGCACAGCTCGTTGCCGACGCCATCGAGTTCGTCGAGCAGCGCCTGGCGTCGTCCGGCGCTCAATTTCACTTCCTGCAGCCCCTTGATCATGTCGTTCATCTTGCCGAGGAAACCGGCTTCGAGCCCCGAGGTGCGCATGGCGAGATGATCGAGCTCCTTGGAGCGGGCGAGATACAGCAAGGCGCCGGCGGCGATCACCAGGACCACGATCAGGAACGCCGGCCCGGACACGGTGAGCACGTAGACGCCGGTCATCGCCACCATCAACGCCGAGTGCGCGGCCGCCACCAGCAGCCCCTGCGATTCGGAAATGACGACCGTGTCCTGCGCGATCGACTGGAGGATGCGTCCCTCGCGCAGCTGGCGCAGCGTAAGCAGATCGGCATGCGCAATGCCCCGCATGATGCGCTGGCGAATCTGCGCGAGCATGCTCTCGATCGCGCGCGTCGCCACGCCGAAGGTGAAGCGCAGCCCGACCACGTAGAGCGCAATCGCCACGACGAACATGCCGAGCAGGCGCAGATCGCCCACACCTTCGGCGGCCGAGGCGGAAGCCTGGTTGATGATGATCAGGATACCGGTGTTCGCTGCAGCCGAGATCACCAGCGCGATGAGCAGGTCGCGCCGGATGTCACCGGTTTCGCGCGCGAGCAGCGCCAGAAGTGTGCGTGGCAGCACCTGCTATTCCGCCATGGTCTGCACCGACGACTGCCCGATCAGGCTTTCGATCTCGTCGAGGATATCGGCCGCACTCGGCACGGAGGCCGCAGCCTCCGGTGGCAGCGCGCTGTCGAGCAGGTGCCGGCCGATCCGGTCGAGCGTCGGATAGTCGAACAGCAAGGATGCCGCAAGCTTGCGCCCCAATGCGCGGTTGAGCCGATTGCGCATCTCGACCGACATCAGGCTGTCGAAGCCCTGCTCGGCGAGCGGTTTGTCCGGGGCGATCATTTCGCCATGACCATAGCCGAGCGTCTGGCGTGCCAGTTCCTGCAGATAAGAGCGCATCACTCCCTCGCGCTGCGCGGGGAGCACGGCCGCGAGCTCGGCCATGATGTCACGCGCGGCCGGCCCCTCGGCGGACGCGGTCGCGCCAGCGCCCGGCGCGTCCACCACGGACGCGAAAAGTCCGCGGCCCCGAGCTATCCCCTGCGCCCTGCCATAGGCGACCCAGTCGATTTCCGCGACCACCGCCTGCGTCGGCGACTCGCCGATCAGCCGCATCATCGTGCGCAGCCCCTGCGCCGGAGCGAGCTGGCGAATGCCCATCGCGGCGAAACGGTCGTTCTCGAGCGCCGCAGCCATGCCGGCTTCGGCCCAGGGCCCCCAATTGAGGCTGGTCGCCGCCAGTCCGCGCCGGCGGCGCCAGGTGGCGAGGCCGTCGAGAAAGGCGTTGCCTGCGGCATAGGCGCCCTGCCCCAGGTTGCCGATGATCGCCGCGACCGACGAAAAGAGCAGGAAGAAATCGAGATCAAGCTTCTCGGTCGCGCGGTGGAGGTTCCACCCGCCTGTAACTTTAGGCGCCAGGACGCGCGCCAGCCGGCCGGCATCGAGATCGGCGATCATCCCGTCCTCGAGCAAGCCCGCAGCGTGGATGACGCCCGCGAGCGGCGGACTGGATGCGGCGGCGACCATCCGCGTCGCGTCGTCCGCCACGGCGACGTCGCCCTCGACGATCGTCACGCGCGCGCCGGCCGCTTCGAACTCGGCGATCGCCGCGCGCGCCGACTCGCTGGCGCCGCGGCGCCCGCTGAGCACCAGATGCCGCGCGCCCTCCTCGACCAGCCGCTGCGCCACGCGCAGCCCGAGCGCGCCGAGCCCGCCGGTGATCAGATAGTGCGCGTCGCCACGCACGCCCCGCGCCGCGAAGCGCATCCGCCGCGACTCGTCCTCGCGGCTGAGAACGATCTTGCCGATATGGCGCGCCTGCGCCATGAAGCGGAATGCCTGCTCGGCATCGGCCATGGTGAAGACCGTGACGGGCAACGGGACGAGCCGGCCGGCCGCGACTTCCTCGAGCAGCTTCCCGAACATCGCCACGAGTGTCGCCGGGTCCTCCTGCGCAACCGCCGCGAGATCGAACGGGCGATAGACCCAGCTCGAATCCTGCGCGCGCACGCGCGCCTCGTCCCAGATGCCGATCTTGCCCATTTCGAGGAAGCGCCCGCCCGGTGCGAGCACGCCAAAGCTTTCGGTGATGAAGTCGCCGCTGAGCGAATTGAGCACCATATCGACGCCCCGTCCGTCGGTGATCGCGCGGACGCGATCGGCGAAGTCGAGCGTACGCGAACTCATCACATGCGCAACGCCCATGTCGCGCACGAACTGCTGCTTCTCGGGCGCGCCGGCGGTGGCGAACACTTCCGCCCCGGCAGCGAGCGCGAGCTGGACCGCCGCCATGCCGACGCCGCCGGCCGCCGCATGAATGAGCACCCGGTCGCCGGCCCTGATCCCGCCCAGATGATGGAGCGCGTAGTAAGCGGTGAGCAGCGCCGCCGGTAGAGCCACGGCCTCGGCCGCGCTCAGCGCCTCGGGCTTGCGCACCACCAGCGCGCGCCTGACCGTGACATGGCTGCCGATACAGCCCGGCGCGGCGAGCGCGATCACGCTGTCGCCGATCGCCAGCCCGGCAACGTCGGGTGCTAGCGCCGTCACGCGTCCCACGGCCTCGAAGCCGAGCAGCCCGGCTTCGCCCGGATATTGGCCGAGCGCGTTGAGCACGTCGCGGAAATTGAGCCCCGCCGCAAGCACTTCGATCTCCACTTCGCCGGCGCGCGGCGCGGCGCGCGCGAGCCGTTCGAAGCGCAGATCGTCGAGCGTGCGCCGCGGCCCCTTATCGAGCCTATAGCGCTCGCTGTCGCCCAGTTCGGGCAGCGCCGGGGCCGGCGCGGCGGGTGCCAGCCGCGCGGCAAAACATTGGCCGTGGCGGCGGATGGCCAGCTGGTCCTCGCCCGTGGGACTCACCGCCGCGGCGACGACTGCCGCTGCGCCAGCGTCGCTGGGCTTCGCCTCGACGTCGAGCAGTCCGCCCCAGATATGCGGCATCTCGGTGGCGATCGCGCGGCCGATGCCCCATAGCGCCGCGCCGTCGAGCATCGGCAGCGCGGCGCCGCCATCCTCGGGCACGACCTGCTGGACCTGCCGGCTGAGCAGCCACAGCCGTGCCTGCAGCGGCATCGTCCCGCTCCCCAGCGCCTGCACCGCGGGCAGCAGGGCGGAAAGCGTCGCACGCGTCTCGCCTTCGGGATCGGCACCGCCGCCGCCGCGGGCGAACAGGATGTTGGCCCGCTCGACGCCGTGCCTGGCCGCCCAGGCGGTCGCGACCTCCGCGAATCGGGCCGGCTCTGCGCCGGTAATATCCGCTTCGCCGCGCAGCAGTTCGAGACACGGCACTGCTGACATGAGCAGCCGTTTGGCGACTGCGCTGCCCCAACCGTCCTGATCACCGAACACGATCCAGCCGTCCGGCGCCGCGACCGGCGCGGCGAGCGTCACCGGCTGCCAGTCGATCGCATGGACCAGTGCGCGATCGTCGTCGCCCAGCTCCTGGTAGAGCGTCGCACGGTCGGTGCGCTTGAGCAGGAAGTCGCCGATCGCGAGTACGGGCGCGCCGGCTTCGTCGCACACGGTGAGCTGCGCCTTGACGAGTTCACCCGCGACCTCCACCCGGCTGTGGCACCACAGCGGCTGATCGAGTCTGCCGTGGATCGCCACGTGCGCCATGTGCAGCGGGATCAGCACGCTCTGCCCGTCGAGCATGTGCGCGGCGTCGCTCTCGCAGGCCGGCAGCACGGTCTGCAGCATCGAATCGATCAGTCCGGGGTGGATCGCACCGGCATCGATCGCGTCGACCGCGGCGATCCTGCACAAGGCCTCGCCCGCGCTCTTGGCGATCTCGCGGATGCACTGGAAATGCGCGCCGGTCCTGTAGCCGAGCGTCTCGATCAGCGCGTAGAAATCGGCGGGCGCCATCGCGCGGTCGCAGCGCGCGCGGATCGCCGCCAGGTCGAGCGCCTCGGGTGCGGCGGCGGGCGCGGCGATGCGCCCCGCGGAATGCACGGTCCAGACATCGCCGGGCTTGTCCGCCGGCTGGCTCGCCAGGCTGTAGCCGGCGCCGTCGCCTTCGATCGCGAGTTGCACGATGCGCTGTGCCTCGGGTTCGACCACCAGCGGCGCAGTGAACGACACATCCTCCAGGCATGCGCCGCGCCCGGCGGCGGCGAACGCCATCGACAGATGCGCCGCGGCCGGCGAGATGATCTTGCCGAAGATCTGGTGCTCGACGAGGAACGCGGGATTGTCCGCGGTGAACAGCGCCTGGTGCAGCGCCGCGCCCTTGGGCAGCAGCCGCGAATGGATGCGCTGGCCGAGATAGGGATGTCCGCCGCTCGCCGCGCCCGCGGCACCGACATGGCGCCCGGCGTCGACGATAGGCGCTCTGTAGTGGCGCTTGCGCTGGAACGGATAAGTCGGGATCGCGGCACGCATGGCGTGCATCGGCGTGACTACGGCCTTCCAGTCGGGATCGACGCCTAGTGCGTAGAGCCGCGCGAGACTGTCGAGTATCGCGCGCCGCCCGGCGCCGCCGCGCTGGAGCGAGCCGAGGAACTGGAGCTCTTCGCCCTCGACCGACTGCCGCGCCAGCCCGGCGAGCACCGCCGCGGGGCCATATTCGAGGAACACCGTCGCGCCTTCCGCCGCCATCGCCTGCGCGGCCGCGGCGAAGCGCACCGGCGCTTCGATCTGCGACCCCCAATAACGCGCGCCGAGCCTGTCCGGCGTCATACGTGTCGCGGAAACGGTCGAGAAGAAAGGCAGTACCGCCTCTCCCGCCGGACGCTCGGCGAGGCGCGTGAACTCGGCCACGATCGGGCGCATCAGCTCGGAATGAAAGGCGTGCGACACGCGCAAGGGCTGCACGACTATCCCGCTCGCCGCGAGCCGCTCGACCAGTTCTGCGACGGCCGTCGCGGGCCCGGAGACCACCACGTCGTTGGGTGTGTTGACGGCCGCGATCGACACTCCGGCCCCGGTTGCGAGCAGTGGCGTGACCACGCTTTCGCTCGCGAAAACCGCCGCCATCGTGCCGCCCGCCGGCAGGCTCTGCATCAGCCGGCCGCGCGCGCAGACCAGGTCGATCGCGTCCTCGAACCCGAGAATGCCCGCGACATGCGCCGCGGCGTATTCGCCGATGCTGTGCCCGCAGACGAGATCCGGCACTACGCCCCAGCTTTCCCACAGCCGATAGAGCGCGAGCTCGACCGCGAAAATCGCGGGTTGGGCGAAGCCGGTCTGCTGCAATTCGGCGTCGGTCGTGTCGGCGCCGTAGAGCAGGTCGAGCAGACGCTTGCCGAGCCGCTCGCCGATCGCGTGATCGCACGCATCGATCGTCGCGCGGAACACGGGCTCGCTGACGTAGAGGTCGCGGCCCATGCCCGGGTATTGCGAACCCTGGCCGGTGAACAGGCCGGCGATCTTGGGCCGCGCGCCGGCGCTCCCGGTCGCCAGATTGCGCGCCGGTTTGCTCTCGAGAAACGCGGCAATTCCGGCCGCGATTTCATGCGTATCCGCGCCGACCACCGCGAGCCGCTGCGCCAGATGGCTGCGCCCCGCCGCTGCGGTGGCCGCGGCATCGGCCAGCGGGGCATGGCTCGCCGCGAGCCAGTCGCGCCAGCGCGCGGCCAGCTCGCCCAGCCCCTCTGCGGTACGCGCCGAAAGCGGCAGCACCACCGGTCCCGACGCGGCCACGGCAGACGCGGCCTCGGGTGCCTGTTCCAGGATCACATGCGCGTTGGTGCCGCTGAACCCGAAAGAGCTCACGCCAGCGCGGCGCGGTCCTTCGCCGATCCAGGCCTTGCGCTCGGTGTGGACCTCGAACGGATAGGCGCCCCAGGGAATATGCGGGCTGGGATTGTCGAGATGGAGATGCGCCGGAATCTCGCCGCGGCGCAGGATCTCGACCGCGCGGATCAGACCCGCGACCCCTGCCGCGGCCTCGAGATGCCCGATGTTCGACTTGACCGTGCCGAGCACGATCGGACGATCGGCGGGGCGGCCGGCCTGGACGCGCCCGATCGCCTCGACTTCGATCGGATCGCCGAGCGACGTGCCGGTGCCATGCACTTCTACGTAACCGATGTCTTCGGGCGCGAGTCCCGCGCGATCCAGCGCTTCGCGGATCACGCGCTCCTGCGCGAGCCCGTTCGGCGCGGTCAGCCCGTTGCTTTTGCCGTCCTGGTTGACGGCCGAACCGCGGATCACCGCGAGGATGCGGTCGCCGTCGGCGCGCGCGTCGGACAGCCGCTTCAGCACGATCACGCCGCAGCCCTCGCCGCGGCCATAGCCGTCGGCCGATGCGTCGAAGGTCTTGCATAGCCCGTCCGGCGAGATGGTTCCGAGTTTGGACGAGGCGATGTGGAACACCGGCGAAAGGATCAGGTTCACCCCGGCCGCCAGCGCGACGTCGGTCTCACCGCCGCGCAAGCTCTGACAGGCTAGATGCACGGCGACGAGCGATGAGCTGCATGCCGTGTCGATCGCCATGCTCGGCCCTTCGAAGCCGAAGGTGTAGGAGATCCGCCCGGCAGCCGGCGCGAGACAGGTGCCGGTGAGCGAATAGCCGTCGATCAGCTCGAGCCGGCCCGAATGGCGATGCGCCTGGGCGTAATCGTCGCTCGAAATGCCGACGAACACGCCAGTCGGAGTGCCGCGCAGCGAGGCCGGATCGATCCCGGCGTCCTCCAGTGCTTCCCAGGCGAGCTCGAGAAGCAGCCGCTGCTGCGGGTCCATCGCCAGCGCTTCCTTGACCGAGATGCCGAAGAAAGGCGCGTCGAACGCGTCGACGTGGCCCTCCAGGAAATGCGCACGCGCGGCGTGGGTGCGGCCCGAGGCATCGGCCGACCGGCTGTAGAAGCTGTCCTCCGACCAGCGATCGGCAGGGACGGCGCGCGCGGTGTCGGTCTCGCGGCACAGCAGATCCCACAGCGCATCAGGGCTGTCGACGCCGCCCGGGAGCCGGCAGCCGATGCCGACGATCGCGATCGGTTCGGCGCGCCGCGCCTCGAGCGCCTCGATGCGCGCCTGCGCCCGCTTGAGTGCGATGAAGGTCTTCTTGAGCGTGTCCGCGGGCTTTTCGGTCATATCGGTCATAAACGATCCACTTCGCGGTCAATGAGATCGGCGAGCTCTCCAGCGGACAATTCGTCGAGAAAGTCGAAGTCGCCTTCGTCCGCCGCGGGTTCGGTGATAGTCGCGGCACGGCGCGGCGCAGGCATGGGCGCGACGCCGGAGAGAAGCCCGGCGATGCGGGTTAGCGTCGGATAGTCGTAGAGCAGCCCGGCCGGCAGGCTGCGTCCGGTGCGCGCCTCGAGCGCGCGGCGCAGCTCGAGCCCGAGCAGCGACGTGAAGCCCTGGTCGACCAGCGGCACATCGGGCGCGAGCGCCGCGGTCGGAGGCTGCCCGAGCACCGTGCGCGCATGCTCGACAACGAGCGCCAGCCAGGCCGGGCGCGTCACTGGCAGCGGCGCCTCGACGCGGACGCTCTGCGCGCTGCCGACAGGCATGGCCGTATCGGGCCAGTAGCGCTGCGGATGAAAGGGATGGCCGGGAAGCGCCGTCAGCCGGGCCGTGCCGTCGCGGAACAGCCGGCTCCAATCGACGCGCTCGCCCGCCTCCCAGCGGCGCGCGAGCGCGGCCAGCCGCTCGTCCTGCGTCTCCACTGGCTCGCCACGCAGCGCGCGTGCGAGCGTGGCCGGATCGTCTCCGATCACGGCGCGCCGATGACCGAAGGCGTTGCGTCCGACGCCGAGCGTGAACGCCACGTCGCGCACGTCGCGCGGCGCGGCCTCCAACCAATCCGCCAGCGTCGCGCAGCTTTCCGCCAGCGCTACCGCGCTGCGCGCCGAAACCGGCAGCACGACAGGCCTCATCACATCGGCGCCCACCACATCGGCGCGCGGCGGCGGCTCGGGTGCGGCTTCCAGGATGACATGCGCGTTGGTCCCGCTGAACCCGAACGAACTCACGCCGGCGCGTCGGACGCGCCCGGTCGCGGGCCAGCGCGTCGCGACGGTCGGGACGGCGACGCCGGCGCTCGCCCAATCGAGATGCGATGTCGGCGCCGAGAGGCGCGGATGCCCCGGCACCATTGCGTGTTCGAGCGCCAGCACCGTCTTGATCACGCCCGCGAGCCCGGCACCGGCCTCGAGGTGGCCGATGTTGACCTTGACCGATCCGATCAGCAGCGGGGCCGCGCGCCCAGCGCCGTAGCTGTCGGCCAGCGCATTGAGCTCGATCGCATCGCCGAGCGGCGTGCCGGTGCCATGCGCCTCGACATAGTCGACATCCCCGGGCGCCAGTCCGGCATCAGCGAGTGCGGCTGCGATCACCTTGCGCTGGGCCACGCCGTTCGGCGCAGTGAGGCTTGCGCTGCGCCCGTCCTGGTTGACGGCAGAGCCGCGCAGCAGCGCGACGATACGATTGCCGTCGCGCAGCGCCGCCGAGTGCGGCTTGAGCACCACCGCGCCGCATCCTTCGGCGCGGACATAGCCGTTCGCCGCATCATCGAAGGCGCGGCAAACGCCGTCCGTCGAAAGCAGGTTGAGCGAGCCCAGGCAGCCGAACAGATTCGGCGTGAGCAAGGCGTTCACCCCGGCGACCAGTGCCGCCTCGCATTCGCCGTTCAAGATGGCGCGACGCGCCTGATGCAGCGCCACCAGCGAGGAGGAACACGCGGTGTCGATCGCCATGCTCGGTCCGGTGAAGCCGAAGCTGTAGGAAAGCCGCCCGGCCGCGGCGGCGAACGACAGGCCGGTCGCGGTGAACGGATCCAGCGGTCCCGCCCCGGGGCTCCACAACTGCGCCCATTGATAGTCAGTGGTGCTGATCGCGACGAAGACGCCGATCGGCTTCCCCGCTTCGGGCTCGGTCGCGATTCCGGCATCCTCCAGCGCACGCCAGCCGGTTTCGAGGAGCAGCCGTTGCTGCGGATCGAGCGCCAGCGCCTCTGCCGGCGAAAGGTCGAAGAACTGCGCGTCGAACGCCTGCGGATAGGACCCGTCGACAAAGCCGCCGCGGGTCGGCTGTGCTGCGAACCAGCGCCCCGCCGGCGCCGGCCCGAGCGCGCTGCGGCCATCGATCGCCAGTCGCCAAAGCGCCGCGATGTCGGGTGCGCCGGGATAATTGCAGGCCAGTGCCACAATCGCGACGGGATCATCCCGCACTTGCGCCGTAGCGGATGCCCGCCCAGCCATTGACTGTGCCTGTGCCATTGTCCCCCGGTGAAAATCAAACCGAATCTTGCGCCGACCGCCGGATCATCGCACGCCAAAAATAGGTCGCCAAGTACTTTTTTCAGCTATTGCTAATAGCAATATTTTACTTTTCTCGACCGCTGGAAAAGCCCCGAAAGGGGTGAATCCAACACCGCATGTTGCTGCGACTGCCGCGAAGGCTTCCGGCTACGCCACGCGTAGCCGCCGCTGGGCGATACGCACAGTGCCCGGCACATCCATCGTTTCGGGAAGGTGCCCGCCATGTGCCATGACAACGCTCGAGGACATGTTGAAGGACGATGCGATGCGGCTATCCCCGGGTCCTGCGCTTGCCCCTGTTCCCCTGTCGCCGCTCATGCCTGCGGGAAGCCCGCGCCTGGGTTATCCTCCGGACGCCACTTGCGCTGGCAGAACCGGGGGAAACGCAGCGCCATCCGACTGAAAATCCGGCGTCATTCGAATCGAACCTCGTTCTGCGCGGCGTGCCGGATTCCCGGCGTTCGTAGAGGGCTTTGCGGCGGCGCTCGCGCCGCATCGGGCAAGGAATGATCACTGAAGCGTTCAAGCTAAAACACGGCCTGGTTTCTCCGACCTGGCGACGATTCCTCGAATTCGCCGAGCAGCATCCCGAGCTCGCGCAGCCGCTGGACGTGCCCGAAATCCAGTGCAGCTATCCGGTTCAGGCCTGGCCTACCTTCATCAGCGCCGCGCGCCGACAGGAAATCGCCGAGGCGGCGGTCAGTGTGTTCGCGCTGTTGCGCAAGATTCCGCAGAACGTGTTCGGCATGGACCTGGCCCGGCTGTCGGCTTTCTACGGCATCGACCCGGAGGTCATGCCGCACCTGCTGAGTGAGCCGAACGGCATCGACGGCGCGGTCGGGCGCGGCGACTTCATGGACAGCGACGCCGGATTCAAGTGCGTCGAGTTCAATCCCTACGGCAACCTCGGCGGCCTGGAGACCGAGTTCATCTGCCGGGGTTTCCGACGCTCGCCGGCGTTTTCGCGATTCGTCGAGGCGACCGGCATCGAGCCGCGCTTCGACCGGCTCGTACTGGCCCTGTTCGAGCATTTCATCCGCGACACGCGGGCGAGGAAGATCACCCGCTTCGTCGTCAACATCGCCGCGTTGGTCGAATCCGAGGAGATCCACTACGAGGCCAATACGCGCTACTTCGACGAGGTCTATGCCGAAGCGCTGAAGAACGTCGACGCCCAGGTCGGCGGTCGCATCATCTGCTGCCGGCGCGTAGACATCGAGGATCGCGGCGGGCATCTCTTCGTCGGTGACACGCGGATTCATGGAGTCTGGGAACTGGGCAGCAACGACCGCTCGCCAGAGAACCTGTTCGTGGCCTTCAAGTTCGGCCGCATCAGCTACTACAACAGCGCGTTCTCGGGTTATCTCGGTGAGAAGCGCAACCTCGCGTTGCTGTCACAGGCGGCGGAACAGGGGCTTTTCGATGCCGACGATACGCGCCTGATCGAGCGCTACGTTCCCTGGAGCCGCGAAGTCGTCGACGGTGAGGTCGGTGTCGGCAACCAGCGCCGTTCGCTGCTCGCGCATCTGCGCGAACAGCGCGACGGACTGGTGCTGAAGAAAGGCTTCGGCATGAAGGGCGAGCAGGTCTTCATCGGCCGGATGCTGAGCGCCGGGCAGTGGGACGAGGTCATTCGCACGGCGCTGGACGAAGGCGACTGGCTGGCCCAGGAGTTCCTCGCCCCCCGCGCCTATCTCTATCAGCACGGCGATCAGGGCGTGTTTCCTTATCACGCGGTCTGGGGCGCTTTCTGCTACGGCAGCACCTATGCCGGCGCCTATCTGCGCATCGTGCCGGAAACCAAGCAGGGGCCGATCAATTCCGCGCAGGGCGCAATGACCGGGCTGGTGTTCGAAGCATGAACCGGGAGTGAGAACCACCCCATGTCACGAATGAACCGACAGGTCGCCGATATCGCCCGGGGAAGCTCCGCAGCGCAGCGGGAGCCGATCGACCCCGATGTCTATTTCCTGCCGGTCTTCCTGCGCGACCAATGTTATCCGGTCAGCCCCTGGCCGATCTTCCTATCCGATGCGGTGCGGCAGCGGGAGCTTGAACCGCTCGCGGCGGCGTTGCCGCGTCTGTGCTATCTCGCGCTGCAGCGCACGTTCGGCCGCGACGGGCAGGCGTTCGAGGACTATTTCGGCTATCCGCGTATCGTCTACGACCTGCTGCAACTGCGCTCTGTCCATCCCGACGAAGTCATGATGCGCTACGACGCGACGATGATCGACGGGCGCGTGCAACTGCTGGAGCTGAACTGCAGCTCGTCGCTCGGCGGCCTGCTGCATGGCTGGTATACGTCGGCGGTGGATCTGCGCGTCGGCAGCGAGTTGCGCGCGGCCGGATCGACGCTGCGCTACCGCGACCCGTTCCATGGCACCGTCGAGATGCTGATCCGCGCGATGCAGCGGCGCCCCGGGCTGGTCGGCAACATTGCCCTGCACTGCTTTACGTTCTCGCCGGAAACGACTGCCGATCTGCAGCGGGAGCTGGAACGCGTCTACGACCTGCTGCGGCCGGCGGAGTACCGCAACGGTCGCGTGCTGCTGTACTCGCATTTCGACGAGCTGGACTTCAGTGTGGAGGGTCTGGTGCGCGTGCACGGTGTACCGGCCGATGCCGTGCTGATTTCCTATCCGCCCGAATCCGGCGTGCCCGGCGACGTGACTTCCAGCCTGCTGGAGCTTGCGTTCCATGGCCGGCTGATCTTCCCCGACTCGCCGATGCATCGCCTGCTCGGCGACAAGCGCGTGCTGGCGTTGCTGTACGAGTGCTGCGAGCGCGGCGCCTTCAATGCCGACGATGCGGCGCTGATACGGCGGCATGTGCCCTGGTCGCGTCGCATCGCCGAGGTGGAGGCAACTTGGCAGGGCCAGCAGCTGCCGTTGGCGGAACTGCTGCGGCGCGAGCGCGAGTGCCTGGTGCTGAAGAGGGGTGATTCCTTTGGGGGGCGCGACGTGCTGATCGGCTGCAACACCGGCCAGGCGGAATGGGAGTCGGTGCTGACCGAGGCGCTGAGCGACGGCAAATGGATCGCCCAGGAGCTGCTGCAGCCCGGCCGCGCCGAACTGCCGCATCCGGCGCATGGCGTGATCGCGCAGGACATCGTCTGGGGCTTCTTCGCGATGGGCACGCGCTATTGCGGCGCCTCGGTGCGGGCGGTGCCGGCGGAGGACCGGGTCTGCGCGATCAATTCGGGCCGCGGTGCGGTGGAGTTCATGGTTTTCGAAGAAGACGTGGTTTTCGAAGAAGATAGGGAGACGGCTGTACCGGCCGGCGCCGTGACGGCGCAGGAGAGTCCCGCTCAGACGCGGGGCACCGGTACCGCAATGCCACTCAAGGGATCCGATTTGATGGAATTTTCACCGCTCAACCGCCGCCTGCTGGACCGCCTGGCCGAGTCGCCGGGCATGCGTTCGGAAGCGCTGCCGGTCGACACGTCTGCGACAGCAAGCTTCGCGAGCGGAAACGCGGCGTCGCTGAGTCCGTGGCCGGTATTTCTGTCCCGTGACATCGTCGAGTCGGTGTTCGCCGACATCGTCGTGCGCGCGCCGCGGCTGCTGTACAAAGCGCTGTTCGCCTCGTTCCGCGACGACGCGGACGCGTTCGCGCTCTATTTCGGCTGGCCGCCCGAAGCCTACGCGCAGCTGCTGGCCGCGCCGCCGGACCCGCGCGACCTGATCGGCCGCTACGACGTGATCTTCAGCGCAGGCCAGGCCAAGGTCATCGAGTTCAACTGCAGTTCGGCCGCGGGGGGCTGGCAGAACGACTGGCTCAGCCCACTCGTGGACGCGGCGCTGCACCGCCACGGCGTGGACCGCGGCGCGGCGCGCTACCGGCCGATCTTCGCGCACATCGCGCAGCACATGGTGCGTTCGATCCTGCGGCGCAGGCCGGATTGCGAACGCGGCAACATCCTGCTGTATGCGTTCCCGGCCGAGGAAGCCAATCAGGTCCAGCTGCGCACGAGCCTGCAGTCGGTCTACGACAGCGTGAAGCCGGCGCGCTTCGCGCACGGACGAATCTTCCTGTTCCGCGACTTCGGCGCGATCCGTTTCGGCGCCGATGGCTCGGTCTGGTTCGACGGCGAGCCGATGGACGCCGTGATGTTCACTTTCCCAGCTGTCGTGCCCGTACCCGACGCCGTCTACGAGCAGCTCAACGCGGCGCATCTGGCCGGCCACATCGTCTTTCCGGATTGCGCCTCGCACTACATCCTCGACAGCAAGCTGCTGTTGGCGCTCGTGCACGACTGCGCCCAGCGCGGACGGCTCACGCGCGAAGAGAAAGCGTGGGTGCGGCGCCACCTGCCCTGGACCGCGGCGCTCAGCCAGGACATCGCGTACTGGCAGGGAGAGCCGCATGCGACCGAGCCGCTGCTGCTGCGTCGCCAGGCCGATCTCGTGCTCAAGCGCGCCGATTCGTCCGGCGGTCGCCACGTCTTCATCGGCCGCGAGCTCAGTGCCGCCGCGTGGCGCGAAAGTCTCGCGAACTGCCGCAGCGAAGGCGGCTGGATCGTGCAGGACTATTGCAGTGCCGACTCCTTCGTCGCGCTCCACCGTGAGCTGGGCCTCTGCGAACACGATCTGGTCTGGGGCGTGTTCGGCCTGGGCCGCCATTACGGCGGTTCGATGGTGCGGGCACAGGCGCGCGCGCAGAGCGGCGGCATCGTCAACATCGCGAGCGGAGCGAGCTGGCGCCTGGTCTACGAAGAGCAGGCCTGAATCTCAGCGTGTGCAGGCGGCTTTTGCCGCCGGTGCGCAACGCGCCTCGATCACGTCGCTGCACGCCGCCGCGCCGTCGCGGCCGGAAAAGCGCGCCGCGAGTTCGCGGCAGCGCGCGGCCATGGGCGCGTCCTCGAGTAGCTGCTCGAGCTTGGCGTCCAGGCTGCGTGCGGTCAGGTCCAGTGGACTCAATGACGCTCCGATCCCGAGCAGGCGAAGCCGCGCGGCATTGGTGAACTGATCGAATCCCATCGGCACGACGAGCTGTGGTATGCCGGCGCGGATCGCCTGGGCGCAGGTGCCGATGCCGCCGTGGTAGGCAATGGCGCCGACATAGGGCAGCAGGTGCTGCAGCGGAAAATAGTCCAGGTGCAGGATGTAGGGCGGCAGCGGCTGCGGCAGCTTGCTGCCATGAGCGGTCAGGAAAATCGCGGGGCGCTCGCGCATCGTGCACGCCGCATGGGCGATGGCGAACAACTGCTCGATGCTGTCATTGCCGGTGCCGTAGGTGAAAACGATGGGCCGCTCGTAGCGAGCCAGGAACGCATCCAGATGCGGGTTCGACGGAGGTTCCGCGTCCGCATCGGAAAGGATGAAGTCGACCATCTCCCCCTGGTCGGGCGCATCCACTTCCGGCGCCACGAACCATTCCGGGAAAAGGCCGATGCAGTCGGTCGCGACGGCTGCCCACTCATCGAACGGCTGGGTGATCGGCGCCAGCCCGTAGCGGCGGCGATAGCGATCGAGCACGGGACCGAACAGCCGGTTGAACGCTTCGCTGTCCTCCGCGCGCGCCCTGCCCCACTCCAGCGAGCGTGGCTGGATCAGGATCGTGACGAGCGGCAGGTCGTAGCGCTCGGCGGCCAGGCGCAGGCCGATGGCCTGCAGCGGAGCGATCAGGAAGGTCTGTCCCGGAACCTGATGTTCGCTGACATAGTCGTACACCGGTCCGATGGCCGGCATGACCGCGCGGTAGTAATAGGCCACCCAGCTGCCGCCCGGGGTCGGGGCGGCGCGGGAAATTTCGCCGATGCCATTGAACTGTTCTTCGCTGAGCACGCCGTGGAAGGCCAGCCCGGCCCGGCGCACGGCGGCTTCCTGCCAGTCGCCGGCGAGCACGGTCACGTCGTGGCCGCGGCGCGCCAGCTCTGCACCGATGGACAGCATCGGATACAGATCACCGCCCGAGCCGATCGACGCGATGAAAAACTTCATGGACGGGCAGTCCGCGCCAGCAGGGCCGCCTGTTCGCGGATGGTCTGGCAGCGCAGCATCTCGCCCAGGTTGAACTTCTGCGCCAGCCGCCGCTTGACCGTCGTCGCCATCAGCACCATCAGCATGGAATGGCCGCCGATGTCGAAGAAATTGTCGAGCGCGCCGACCCGTTCGATGCGCAGCACTTCGGCCCAGATCTCGGCCAGCGCGATTTCGAGTTCGCCGACCGGTGCGACGTAGTTGTCCGCGTCGCCCCAGCGCGGCGGCGGCAGCGCGCCGCGATCGAGCTTGCCGTTCGGCGTGATCGGCAGTTGCGCCAGCACGACCGTCGCCGACGGCACCATGTAGGCCGGCAGCGTCTGCTTCAGGTGTGCGGCCAGCGCCCGCCGCAGTTCGCGCTCGGGCTGGCGCGGATCGGCCGGCACGACATACGCCACGAGAGCGAGGTCCTGGGTCTCGTCGCGCCGTACCGGCAGCACGACCACGTCCTTGACGTTGCGCAGTGCGCGCGCCTGGGCCTCGATTTCGCCGGTCTCGATGCGGAAGCCGCGGATGTTGACCTGGCTGTCGCGCCGCCCCAGACACATCACCGTGCGGTCCGGCAGACGGCAGCCGATGTCACCGGTGCGGTAGCGGCGCAGTCCGCCGCCGAGGTCGGTCATCACCTTAGCCGTGAGTTCGGGATCGTTGCGGTAGCCGCGGGACAGATGGAAGCTCTCGATGAACAGGTCACCGATCTCGCCGTAGTCGCAGGTCGTGCCCTGCGGGTTGAGCACGCGGATCACCGCGTCCGGCGCGCTCGCGCCAGCGGGTACGACGCCGGGCCGGGCCGGGTTCAACGAGGCTTCGAAGTAGGTCACCGCGCGCTGTGTTTCGGTCGTGCCGTACGAGTTGAGCACGCGCATGTCTGGGTTGTAGCCGAGCAGCTTGCGCACCGCGTCGCTGTGCAACAGCTCGCCGGTCAGGAAGGTGACGCGCAGGTCCTCGAAGCGGGTCTCGTCGGTGGTGCAGAGGATCTGCGCCATTGCCGGCGTCATGTGCGCAAACGTGATGCGCTGTTCCTTGAGCCAGCGCGCGAGCAGATGCGGCGCGAACACCTCGGCATCGGGAATGTACAGCGTGGCGCCGTTGCAGAGCGGGCCGAACATGTCGCGCTGGATCGGATCGTGGCCCAGGCCGGAGAACAGACTGAAGCGGTCGGCCGGTGTGATCTCCAGCCATTGCGGCACCCAGGTCAGGTAGCCGGCCAGTCCGATATGGATGCCGCCGACGGCCTTGGGCGTACCGGTGGTGCCGGACGTGAAGGTGATACAGGCCAGCTGGTCCGGGGTCACGGGCGCGGGTACGAAATCGGCTGCCGGCGGCAGCGCCAGCGCGTCTTTCTGTGCCGGCACGAACAGGCAGTCGCGCAGCGCGGCGAGCCGTTCGCGCAAGCTCTGGTCGAAATCGTCCTCGGTGCCGGCGAACAGCAGGCAGGCCGGCTGCAGGATCTCACTGAGCAGCGCGACACGCTCGATCGGGTATTCAGGATTGAGCAGCGAGAACGCTGCGCCGCATTGCAGCGTCGCGAGCACCGCCACCACGAGGCAGCCCCGGCGCGCCGCGACGATGCCGACCACGTCGCCCTGCCCCACGCCGCGCTCGCGAAGATGCGCCGCGAGCGCCGTCGATGCTTCCAGCAACTCGCCGTAGCGCCATTCCTGGCCGGTTTCGACGATTGCGATGCGCTCCGGATGAGCGAGCGCCTGCTGCCGGAAGATGTCCTGCACCGCACCCGGCCAGTAGCGCGCCGGTTCCCATCCGGCCTCGGCCGGCGTGCCCAGCGCGTAATCGCCGCAGCGTCGCGTAGCATCCTGCGCCACTTGATCGAGCAGGTGCAGATACTGGCGCGTCAGCGCCTCCATCGCGCCGTGCGCGTAACGCTCGGGATCGTAGCGGCAGATGATGTCGACGCCGTCGCCGCTGTCGGCGAGGTACAGCACGAGGTCGAACTTCGCCGGCACCGGTGCGGCCGATTCCATCTCGACCGTAAACGGCGTGTCGGCCGCTTCGCCGCGCGGGACGCTGACCATGTTGAAGAACACCTGGAACAGCGGTGTCGTGTCGCGGCCGCGCGCGCGCGGCGCCAGTTCGAGGATCTTCTCGAACGGGTAATCCTGGTTCGACAGCACGCGCGCGATGTTGGCGATCTGCGCGTCGAGGTAGCCGGTGAAGCTCTGCTGCGCATCGACCTGGGTGCGAACCGGCAGGTTGTTGAGGAAGTTGCCCAGCAGCGTCTCGGTGCCGCCGATGTGGCGGCCACTGACAGGTATGCCAATGTTCAGATCCTGCTGCCCCGACCAACGCGAGAGGACCAGGGCGAAGCTCGCGTAGAGCAGTCCGAACAGGCTGCCGCGATGCTGCCGCGCGAGGCGGTTGAGACCTTCGTGCGTGCCGCTGCCGACACGGCCGATGACCCGCAGCGACGAGCCGGCGGGGTCGCGCGGCCAATGCACGGCAGCCGGCAGCAGCAACTGCTCGGAACAGTCCGCGAGGTAGTCGCGCCAGAATTCCGCCTGCGCGCCGGCCTCGTCGCTGTCGAGCCAGCGCTGCTGCCAGCGCACGTAGTCGGCGTAGCTGAAGTCCTGCGCGTAGACGTCGGGTATGCCGCCGCCGAGCAGCACGCCGTAGGCCTCGAACAGCTCGGCCTGGAAGCGCTGCAGCGACCAGCCGTCGAAGACCAGGTGGTGGAAGTTGAGTTGCAGGCGGAAGTCCTGCGCGTCGAGCCGCACCAGCACGGCCGCGACGGGCGGCTCGTGGTAGAGGTCGAACGGGCGCGTCGCATGCTGTTCCAGCAGGTCGCTGCAGTGCGCCATGCGCTGATCGGCGGGCACGCTGCGCAGATCGTGCAGTGGCAGCATCACCGGTTCGGGCACTTCCACGCGCTGCAGCGGCGTGTCGCCGCTCATGACCAGGCGCGTGCGCAGCACCTCGTGCTTCGTGCAGAGCACGCCGAGGGCGCTCTGCAGCACGTCGTGCTCCACCTCGCCGCGCAGCGCGAGTACGACAGGCATGTTGTGTTCGCCGGTCGGCACCTCGCGCAGCTGTTCGACGTACCAGATGCGGAACTGCGCCATCGACAGCGGCGTCGTCGCGGTGGTCGCCTCGTGCGTGACCTGCGGGCTTGCCGCGTCTTTGCGTTCGAGCAGCACGGCCAGCGCGCGGATCGTCGGCTGGGTGAAGATGTCGCGCACCGACACCGCAGGGCCACCGTCGGCGGCGAGGCGGTGAATCATCTGGGTGATCAGCAGCGAATGTCCGCCGAGCGCGAAGAAATTGTCGTCGATGCCGACGCGGTCCACGACGAGCAGTTCGCACCAGACCGCCGCCAGACGCTGCTCGGCCGCGCTGACCGGGGCGGCGTAGCCCTGTTCCGGCGTGTCCGCGGGCGCCGGCAGCGCATTGCGGTCGACCTTGCCGTTCGGTGTCAGCGGCAGCGCATCGAGCAATACGAAGCTTGCCGGAATCATCGGGTCGGCCAGCGTCTCGGCCAGTCCGGCGCGCAGTGCGTCGGCCGTAGGCGCGACGCCGTCCGCCGGCGCGACCACGTAGGCCACCAACGTATGCGGCGTGCGCAGATCCTCGCGCAGCATGACGGTCGCGGCCTGCACGCCGGGCAGGCGCAGCAGGCAGTTCTCGATCTCGCCGAGTTCGATGCGCACACCGCGGACCTTGACCTGATCGTCGTAGCGGCCGAGGTATTCGAGGTTGCCGTCGCTGCGGTAGCGCGCACGGTCGCCGGTGCGATAGAGCCTTGCCCCGGCGCGGAACGGATCGGCGATGAAGCGCTCGGCGGTCAGCTCCGGGCGGCCCAGATAACCCTGCGCCAGACCGGCACCGCCGATATGGAGTTCGCCTTCGGCACCGACCGGCAGCAGTTGGCGCCGTTCGTCGAGCACGCGCACGAAGACATTGCTGATCGGCCTGCCGATCGGCGGTGGTGGTTCGCCGGCCGCGGCTTCGGCCGCCGTGGCGATGACTGTAGCCTCGGTCGGCCCATACAGGTTGACCAGAAGCGCCGACGAGCCGTGCGGCAGCCAGTTGCGGGTCAGCCGATCACCGCCGGCACGTAGATAGCGCAGCGCCGGGCTCGAGAACACCTGCGGGTCGGCGATCAGTTCGAGCAGGCCGGTCGGCACGAAGCAGTGGCTCACCTGGCGGGTCTGCAGCAGTTCACGCAGCTGCTGCGGATCGGTTCGGGTCGAGTCGCTGACCGCGACCAGCGTGCCGCCGGCCAGCAGCGACGGCCAGATTTCCCAGACCGAGGCATCAAACGTGATGCTCGCGATGAAGGTTGCCTTGGTGCCGGGTGCGAGGCCGTAGCGGCGCGCGTCCCAGGCGCAGAGGTTGGCCAGCGCGGCGTGGCTGACCAGGGTGCCCTTGGGCAGGCCGGTCGAACCCGAGGTATAGATCACGTAGGCCGGATCTGACGCGGTCGATCCGTCGGGGGCCGCCGCGTCATCGTCGTCGGCGCCGGTTTCCGCGGCGTCGATCGCGATGAGGCGAGCGCCCGGCGCGCTGATCGCGGCGTGCAATTCGGCCGGAGCCAGCACGATGGTCGCGCCGGAGTCGTGCAGCATGTACGCCACGCGTGCGGTGGGATAGCTTGGATCCAGCGGCAGATAGCTCGCGCCGGCCTTGAGCGCGGCGAGGATCGCGACGACGAACGCCGCGCTGCGCTCGGCGCAGACGCCGACGATGCTGCCGGCCTGCGCGCCGTGCCGCTGCAGCAGCCGGGCCAGGCGATCGGCCCTGGCCTGCAGCTGCGCATAGGTCAGCACCGCGTCGTGGGCCTCGACCGCGACCGCCGCAGGCGTGCGCGCGGCCTGTTCGTCGAACAGGTCGTGGATACAGCGATCCTGCGCGTACGCGGCTGCCGTATCGTTCCAGTCCACGAGCTGCTGGGCGACTTCGGCCTCGCTGAGCAGCGGCAGATGCCAGACCTGCGCATCGGCATCGGCCAGCACGCCGCGGAGCAGCACGTCGAAATGACCGGCCATGCGCTGCAGCGTTGCGGCATCGAACAGGTCGGTGCAGTAGATCCAGTGCAGGACCAGGCCTGCGTCGCTCTCGTGCACGCTCAGCGACAGCTCGAACTGGGCCGAGGCTGCGCTGTCGGCTGCGCAGGGCGTGACCTGCACAGCGCCCAGATCGAGCGCGGCCGGGGCCGTGTTCTGCAGCGCGAGCATGACCTGGAAAAGCGGGCTGTAGCTCAGGCTGCGCTCGGGCCTCAGGCGCTCGACCAGGACTTCGAACGGCACCTGCTGGTGCGCGTAGGCGTCCAGCGCGGTCTGCCGGCTGTGCGTGAGCAACTGACGGAACGTGAGATCCGCGGCGAGATCGGCGCGCAGCACCAGCGTGTTGACGAAGCAGCCGATCAGCGGCGCCAGTTCGGCCTGTTCGCGATTCGCGATCGGTGTGCCGACAACGATGTCGCGTTCACCGCTGTGGCGCGCGAGCAGCAGCGAGAACAGCGCGTGCAGGCCCATGAACAGCGTCGCGCCCTGCTCGCGGCACACGCGCGTGAACGCTGTCGTCGTCGTCGCATCCAGGCGCGACAACACGCGCGCGCCGGCCGTGCTCTGCTGCGGCGGTCGCGGGCGGTCCAGCGGCAGACGATGGATCTGCGGCAGCCCGGCCAGCTGCTGCTGCCAGTACGCCAGCTCGCGTTCAAGCACCGCGCCCTGCATCCACTCGCGCTGCCACAGCGCGTAGTCGCCGTACTGCACGACTAGCCGCGGCAATGTCGCCGCGGCGCCGTCGCGCGCCGCGCGGTACAGCGTGCCGAGTTCCTGCACGAGCACGGCCAGCGACCAGCCATCGGCGACGATATGCGGCAGCGTGATCAGCAGCACGTGGTGATCGACAGAAAATTCCAGCACGCGCACGCGCAGCAGGTTGCCCTGCTCCAGCGAGAAGGGTGCGCTCGATTCGTCGTCGGTGCGGGCATCGGCCGCGGTTGCACGCGCGTCCTCGTCACCTGCGCTCAGGATTTCCCAGTCCAGCGCCGCGACCGCCTGCGCCGCGATGCGCTGGCGCGGCTGCTGGTCGACGCTCACGAAGGCCGTGCGCAGGCTCTCGTGGCGCTGCACCAGCGCATTCAGCGCCTGCTGCAGCGCACTGCGCTCCAGCGCGCCGCGCACGACGAAGCCGAGTTGCAGGTTGTAGTGCGTACTGCCGCCGCTGAGCTGGTCGACGAACCACAGGCGCTGCTGCGCGAACGACAACGGCAGATCGCCGTCGCGTTCGCGTGGCCGTATCGGCGGCAGCTCGCTGCTGCCGGGCTGCCTGCCCAGCGCGGCCGCGAAGTCGCGCAGCACCGGTTTGGCGAACAGCGTGCGCAGGGGCACCGTCACGCCCGAAGCCTGGCGCAGCCGGCCGAGCATGCGCGTGGCCAGCAGCGAATGACCGCCGAGTTCGAAGAAGTTCGCCACGGCGCTCACCGGCTCGGTCAGCTGCAGCACGTCCCGCCACAGCGCCGCGCACTCGGCCTCCTGCGGTGTTGCCGGTTCCGCGTAGACGTCGGTGACATCGACCGCGAGCAGCGCGAGCAACCTGCGATCGAGCTTGCCGTTCGGGGTCAGCGGCAGTTTCTCCAGCAGCAGGATCGCCGCGGGCACCATGTAACCCGGCAGGCGCGCCTGCAGGTGGCTGCGGCACTGCTCGGCGTCGAGCTGCGCGGCGTCGGCCACGACATAGGCCACGAGCCGGCCGTCACCGGCCGCGCCGGGCTGCAGCAGCACGACCGCATCGCGCACGCCATCCAGTTCGGTCAGCCGCGCCTCGATCTCGCCTAGCTCGATGCGGAACCCGCGCAGCTTGATCTGGTAGTCGACACGGCCCGCGAACTCGAGCTGGCCCTGAGGCCGCCAGCGTGCCAGATCGCCGGTGCGGTACAGCCGGGCGCCGGGCGAATCGGCGAACGGGTCCGGCACGAAGCGCTCGCGCGTCAGCTCAGGCCGGTCCCAGTAGCCGCGTGCCACGGCGGCGCCGCCGACATGGACTTCGCCGATCACGCCGACCGGCACCGGCTGACCATGGCGATCCAGCACATGCACGCTGCGGTTGGGCAGCGATGCGCCGATAAGCGGCTGGCTGGTGTCCTCGCGCGGGATCAGCGCGCCGGTCGAATACGTCGTGTCCTCGGACGGTCCGTAGAGGTTGTAGACCGCCGTGGCTCCGGTGAGCCGATAGATGTCGTCGACGACCGAGCGGGTCAGCGCCTCGCCGGCGAGATTGACCACCACGCCGTCGGGGACCAGGCCTTCCTCGACCAGCGCCTTGATCGCCGAAGGCACCGTGTTGATCAGACGCAGGTCGCGCGCGCGCCGGATGCGCGGGAAGTCCAGTGCATTGTCGACGAGCACGATGCGGCCGCCGGCACTGAGCGGCACGAACAGCTCGAAGACGGAAAGATCGAAGCAGACCGAGGTTGCGGCGAGCACGCCGTCGAGATGGTCGCGGTACGCCGCCCTGCCCCAGCCGATCAGCACCGCGGCGTGGCGGTGCTCGATGCACACGCCCTTGGGCACGCCGGTGGAGCCGGAGGTGTAGATGAGGTAGGCCAGGCAATCGCTGCCGTGGCCCGGCAGCTCGGACGGAGCCAGCGCGGGAAGACCCGCGCATTCCGCGGCGATGAGCGGATCGTCCAGCGCGATGACCTGCGCGCTGTCGTCACGGATCTTCGCCAGATGCCGCTGCTGGGTCAGCACGACCGGTGCGCGGCTGTCGGCCAGGGTCAGCTGCAGGCGCTCGGGCGGATAGTCCGGGTCCAGCGGCACATAGGCGCCGCCCGCCTTGAGCACGGCCAGCAGCGCGACGACCAGATCGCTGCTGCGGTCCAGGCACACGCCGACCAGGGTCTCGCTGCCGACGCCGCGCCGGCGCAACAGCTGGGCCAGGCGGTTGGCCCTGGCCTGCAGCTGCGCATAGCTCAGCGTCGCGTCGTCGGCTTCCAGCGCGATCGCATCGGGCGCGCGTGCGGCCTGCTCGTCGAACAGCTCATGGATGCAGCGCTGCTGCGGATACGGCGCCGCGGTGTCGTTCCATGCTCGCAGTTGCGCGCGTTCGTCGTCTCCGAGCAGCGACAGTTGCCAGACCCCCGCATCGGCGTCGGCGAGCACGCCCTGCAGCAGCCGGCCGAAATGGCCGGCCAGGCGTTCCACCGTCGCCGCCTCGAACAGGTCGGTGCAGTAGATCCAGTTGAAGCGCAGGCCGCCGCTGCTCTCATGCACATCCAGCGTGAGTTCGAACTGGGCCGAATCGCTGCGTGCGGCACGACAGACGGCGACGTCGGGACCGCCGAGATCCAGCGCGGCCTGATCGACGTTCTGCAATACGAGCATGACCTGGAACAGCGGGCTATAAGCCAGGCTGCGCTCGGGTTTCAGGCGCTCGACCAGGACTTCGAACGGGACCTGCTGATGCGCGTACGCGTCCAGCGCGGTCTGCCGGCTGCGCGCGAGCAGCGCGCGGAAATTCAGTTCCGGCGCGATGTCGGCGCGCAGCACCAGGGTGTTGATGAAGCAGCCGATCAACGGTGCCAGCTCGGCCTGTTCGCGATTCGCGATCGGCGTGCCGACGACGATGTCGCGTTCGCCGCTGTGGCGCGCGAGCAGCAGCGAAAACAGCGCATGCAGACCCATGAACAGCGTTGCGCCCTGCTCGCGGCACAGGCGTGTGAACGCCTGGGTCGCGGCCGTATCGAGGGTCGTGTGCAGCGCGGCGCCGGCCGTGCTCTGCTGAGCCGGGCGCGGCCGGTCCAGCGGCAGCC
Organism: Lysobacterales bacterium; assembly: GCA_038207515.1. Lineage (GTDB taxonomy): Bacteria > Pseudomonadota > Gammaproteobacteria > Xanthomonadales > Rhodanobacteraceae > Tahibacter. Next base: position 76,134 of record JBBQZR010000024.1, read on the forward strand.
GGTGCACCTGAGGCAATTCCTCCAGCTGACGCTGCCAGTAGGCCAGCTCGCGTTCGAGCACCGCGCCCTGCATCCACTCGCGCTGCCACAGCGCGTAATCGCCGTACTGCACGCTGAGCGCCGGCAGCGCCGCGGGCGTACCCGCCGCCGCCGCGCGATACAGCGCACCGAACTCCGCCACCAGCAGACCCAGCGACCAGCCGTCGGCGACGATATGCGGCAACGTGATCAGCAGCACGTGGTCGGTGGCGGAAAATTCCAGCACGCGCACGCGCAGCAGGCTGCCCTGCTCCAGCGCGAACGGGCGGTTTGCCTCGGCTTCGGCGTGGCGTTGCACGGCCTCGGCGCGCGCGCCCTCGTCACGTTCGGCCAGGGTTTCCCAGCCCAGCGTCACGCCCGCCTGCGCCGCGATGCGCTGCCGTGGCTCCTGGTCGACGCTCACGAACGCGGTGCGCAGGCTCTCGTGGCGCTGCACCAGCGCATCGAGCGCCTGCTGCAGCGCGCTGCGGTCCAGCACGCCGTGCACGCTGAAACTGCGCTGCAGGTTGTAGTGCGTGCTGCCGCCGCTGAGCTGGTCGACGAACCACAGGCGCTGCTGCGCGAACGAGAGCGGCAGATCGCCGTCCTGGTCGCGCGGCCGTATCGGCGGCAGTTCCGCCGCCCGCGACTGTTCGGCCAGCGCCGCAGCGAAGTCGCGCAGTACGGGTCTCGCGAAAAGCGTGCGCAGCGGCACGCTCACGCCGGAATCCTGGCGCAGCCGACCCAACATGCGCGTGGCCAGCAGCGAATGGCCGCCGAGTTCGAAGAAGTTCGCGAGCACGCTGACCGGTGCTATCAGTTGCAGCACGTCCTGCCACAGCGCCACGCATTCGATTTCCGCTGCGGTCGCCGGCGCGACGTAGGCTTCGACGACATCGGCGGCGAGCAGCGTCAGCGCCTTGCGATCGAGCTTGCCGTTCGGCGTCAGCGGCAGTTTCTCCAGCAGCACGAACGCCGCCGGCACCATGTAGCCCGGCAGGCGCGCCTGCAGGTGCGCGCGGCAGTGCTCGGCGTCGAGCGACGCCGCACTGGGCACCACGTAAGCGACGAGCCGGCCTTCGCCGCCCGCACCGGGCTGCACGAGCACGACCGCATCGCGCACGCCGTCGATTTCGGTCAGCTTCGCCTCGATCTCGCCGAGTTCGATGCGGAAGCCACGCAGCTTGACCTGCTGATCGATGCGGCCGAAATACTCCAGCGCACCATCGGCACGGAACCGCACCCAGTCGCCGCTGCGGTAAACCCGTTCGCTGCGCCCGAACACGTCCAGCGTCACGAAGCGTTCGGCGGTGAGATCGTCGCGACTGCGATAGCCGCGTGCGAGACCGGCACCGGCGATGCACAGCTCGCCCGGCATGCCCGGCATGACCGGCATGCCGGCCGTGTCGAGCACGTAGACGCGCACGTTGGCCAGCGGCATGCCGATGCTGGGTGCGCTGCCGTGAGTGATCAGCGTTGCGGTCGTGTCGACCGTGCATTCGGTAGGACCGTATACATTGAAGCTTTCTACACCGTAGCGCTCGCGCCAGCCGGCCAGTTCGCGCCATTGCCGCTCGCCGATCGGTTCGCCACCGATCAGCAGACGCCGCGGCAGGCTCGCGACATGTTGCGGCGTCAGGGTTTCGCCGAGCAGCTGCAGCAGGCTCGGCGTCACGTCGAATACGTCAAGGCGGGCCTGCTGCAGGAACTGCCAGAGCGCGCCGACGTCCTCGCGCGCCGGTTCGGGCACCGGATAGAGCGTCGCGCCGCTGAGCAGCTGGACGATCTGCTTGACCGATGCATCGAACACGGCCGGTGCATTGACCGACACACGCGGCGCCTCGGCCGCGTCGGGGCCGAGCGCGGCGCGCAGCGCGGCGTGCAGGTTCAGCAGCGCGCGCTGGCTGATCTCCACGCCCTTGGGGCGGCCAGTGGAACCCGAGGTGTAGATCAGGTAGGCGAGATGATCCAGCGTCTGTAGCGGCTCGAGGTCGTCCGCGGGCAGCGCCTGCCAGTCCTGCGCCTGATCGAGGCAGACCACCGCGACGGACGGGTCCAGCCCCGCAGCGAGGGCGTGATGCGTCAGAACGCAGTGCGGCGCGGCCTCGGCCAGCAGCTCGGCCAGCCGCTCGCGCGGCGAGGCCGGATCCAGCGGTACGTAGGCGCCGCCGGCTTTCCAGGTCGCGACGATCGCGAGCACCAGATCGGTCGAACGCGGCAGCAGCAGCGCTACGCGGCTGTCGGCCACCACGCCGAGTGCGCGCAGATGCCGCGCCAGCCGATTGGCCTGCGCGTTCAGCGCGGCATAGCTCAGCGCATCGTCGGCGAACACCACGGCCGGCCGCTGCGGATGCTGTGCCGCCTGCCGCTCGAACAGGCGGTGCGGCAGTTCCGCCGCGACGTCCATCTGCGGTCCGTGGCCATGCTCGAGCAGCCAGCTGCGCTGCGCCGGTGTCGGCTGCAGCAGTTCCGCCGCGGTCGCGGTCGGCGCGGCGGCCAGCGTCTGGAGCAGACCCGCATAGGCCGCGAGCAGCTGCTGCGCGCGTTCGGCCGTGAACAGGTCGCTCGCGTAGTTGAGCGTCAGGCTCAGGCCCTCGTCCGCCTGAAGCATCTGCAGCGAAAGGTCGAACTTGGCCAGGCTGTCCTGCGCACCGGCCGCGCCGCCGACATCCAGCCGCGCGCCGGCCGCCAATGCTTCGGCGCGCTCCAGCGTGAGGAAGATCTGGAACAGCGGATGATGGCTGGTGCTGCGCTCGGGATTGAGCGCCTGCACCACTTGTTCGAACGGCAGCGCCTGGTGCTGGAACGCCGCGAGCGTGCCCGCCCGCGTGCGCACCAGCAGATCGATGAAACGCTCGCCCAGATCGATCTGCGCACGCAGCACGAGCGTGTTGACGAAATAGCCGATCAGTCCTTCCAGCTCGGCCCGTGGCCGGTTCGCGGCCGGCGTGCCGATGACGATGTCCTGCTGTCCGCTGCTGCGCGCGAGCAAGGCCTGGAAGGCCGTGATCAGGACCATGAACAGCGTCGCCTGCGCACCCTGGCCGACGGTTTCGAGCTCGCGCGTCAGCGACGGCGGCAGCTGCAGCGTGACGTTGCCGCCGCGGTGGCTCTGCTGCGCCGGACGCGGCCGGTCCAGTGGCACGGCATGACAGGCCGGCAGATCGGCGAGCTGCGCCCGCCAGTAGTCCGTCGCGGCCTGCGCGGCGGCGGCATCGGTGTGGTCGTGCTGCCACGCGGCATAGTCGCCGTACTGGATCGGCAGCGGCGGCAGCGCGGCCGGTTCGCCGGTTTGTTCGGCGCGATACAGCGCGAGCAGTTCACGCGCGAAGATATTCAGCGACCAGCCGTCGACGATCAGGTGATGCAAGGTGATCAGCAGCGCGCTGCCCGCTGCGCCGCGCTGAACGAGGTGCGCGCGCAGCAGCGGTGCCTGCTGCAGGTCGAAGGCCAGCAACGGTTCGCTGCACGCGATCTGTTCGATCCGTTCGATCTGCGCGAGCGGATCGGCGGCGGCAACGTCGTCGACGCGCAGCGGCACCGGGGCCGAGTCCTCGACACATTGCCAGGCGCTGCCGTCAGCCTCGCTGGCGACGCGCAGGCGCAGCACTTCGTGGCGCTGCTGCAATGCCACGAGGGCGCGCTGCAGCGCGGAAATTTCCAGGCACTCCGCGACGGCAAGGCGGACCACCACGCTGTACAGCGTGCGTGCGGAGGCTTCGATCTGATCGACCAGCAGCAGCGAGCGCTGCGCCGCAAGCAGCGGCAGGCGCCGGCGATCACCCGTGTAGCGCGGCACGAGCGCGTGCACCGGGCCGGATTGCGCGCTGCGCAGCACGTTCGCGAGCGAGGCAATGTTCGGGTGATCGAAGATGCGGTCGACCGAAAACGCAACGCCGAACTCGCGGCCTATGCGCGCGACCCAGCGCATCGCGGCAAGGGAATGACCGCCGCTCGCGAAGAAATCGCTGTGGACGCCGGCGGGTGCACTGCCCAGCACTTCGGTCCATTGGGCAGCGAGCAGCGATTCGATCGCATCGCGCGGCGCTACATCGTCTACCGCAGCGGCAGCCACGTCGACGTGCAGCAGCGCCAGCGCCTTGCGATCGAGTTTTCCGTTCGGGGTCAGCGGCAGTTTGTCCAGCAGCTGGATCGCCGCCGGCACCATGTAGCCGGGCAGGCGTGTCTGCAGGTGCGTGCGGCACTGTTCCGGATCCAGTTGAGCCGGGTCGGCCACGACATAGGCCACGAGCTGGCCGTCACCGCTGGCGCTGGCCTGCAGCAGCACGACCGCATCGCGTACGCCGTCGAGCTCAGCCAGTCGTGCCTCGATCTCGCCGAGTTCGATACGAAAACCGCGCAGCTTGATCTGATGATCGATGCGGCCGCAGAACTCGAGCTGGCCCTGCCCGTTCCAGCGCCCGAGGTCGCCGGTGCGGTACATGCGTGCCAGGGGTTCGCGACTGAACGGATCGGCGATAAACCGCTCGGCG